>VXQP01000092.1:0-10199 GCA_009838965.1 Chloroflexota bacterium
AGGTGGAGAAGGCGTTGCCGGTGAGCAGCGTCTTCACCGGGTTGAGACGGAGCGCTGCGTCGAAGTGGGACTCACGGACGGCGTGGGCCTCATCGACGATCAGCAGCAGTTCCGGCGAGTGGAAGCCGTGGATGTTGTCCGGGTTGTTCGTGGCGAAGCCGATGGCGAACCGGTCGGGGGAGATGAAGTATCTGCCCTTCGTGAGCTTGCCGCTGAGGGCGTCGCCTGCGGCGTCTACGACTGCGGCGAGCTCCTGCCAGAGCACCTCGCGCACCTGGCGCTGGGTGGAAGAGAGGACGACGACCTTCGCCCGGGCGCGGGTCTCGACCCACCAGAGGATGAGGCGGGCGAGCGCCCAGCCCTTGCCGCAGCCGTTCGCGCCGACGACGGAGACGCGGCGGGAGCCCGCGACGGCGTTCAGCATCTCGCGCTGCTTCGAGTAGGGCTTGCCCGCCGCGCCGAGGACGTTCTCGACGAACCCGGCGGGATCGTCCCGATATTCTGGATAACGGACTTCGTTCTTCATGGCGTGTCTTCCGTTCCGTTGTCAGTCCTTCGTGATGCTTGCCAGGGCGGTCCACGAACCGCCCCTACGGGAACCTTCCCCACCGCTTAACCAAAAGAGCCCCGGCCACTAGGAGGCCGGGGCTCGTCCCCGTTCGTTCTGTGAGCGCCTGCAGGACGCGCGTCCCTGCGTTTGCGTACATGATAACCGGTGGAGTGTTGTCTGCGCAACTATAGAGTGTCGCTTTGCGTATGGACCGTACTTCGCTCCTGTGTGTCGGTCTCGGTGCCGCAGACCATACATCGAATCACGCGCCCGCCATCCAGAAGCAGGGCCTCGTAGGTGTAGCACCAGATGCCATCGCGGCGCTGCCAAACGTGCTCGCAGGTGCCTTGGCGCCGACGAGTGAGCCAAGTCAGGATACTCACGTTGCCTCCGTGGTCGGGCGAGCGCCAAGAGGGCCTGTAAGCCGGATTCTGTACCTCGCTTGCGAGGCGGCGGCCATCTATCTGGTCCCCCCGTTGCCGGAAGGGATCGTGCGGCCTACCCGGGGACTGCAGCCGGGCGCTGCGCTCCGCAGAGCGGAGACGTCCCCCTATTTGGCCTTGCTCCGGGTGGGGTTTGCCAGCATCCCGGCTTGCACCGGGACCTGGTGCGCTCTTACCGCACCGTTTCACGCTTGCCTGTCCCCCGCATCAGCGGGGCCATCGGCGCTGTGGTCTCTGTGGCACTTTCCGTCGCATCGCTGCGCCTGGGCGTTACCCAGCACCCTGCCCGGCGGAGTCCGGACTTTCCTCCCCGGCGACGCCGGAGCGGCCGCCCGGCCCTCTTGACACAACCAGTATACGCTTGCGCGAGCGCCCTCACCCGCCACCAGAGGCGGCGGCCTCTCCCCGAGGGAGAGGTGATGGGGCGAGGTTCCTGCCTTCGCAGGAACGACGAGAGCCTACCGGAGGGTGACCTCCGGCTTGCCGCGCTTGACGGTGACCTTCGAGACGACGGAACGGAGCAGGTCGCGGCGCTCTGCGTCCGGCAACCTGTCCCACTCGGTGAGTATCTTCGTGACGTTCGTCTCCAGACGGGCGCGCGCCGCCCCGCTGTCGCCCGCCTGGCGCACCTGCTCGCCCAGGTCGTGCTTGATCGTGCGCAGCTGCTCCAGGCCGCCTCGCAGCGTCGACAGCGACATCGTGCCGTTCGCCGCGCGATGCACGCCCTCCATGAACTGCCGGTCGAGCGAGTGCATCGTCGCCTCGGAACGCGCCTTGTCGCCCGCGAGCCACGAGACGTCGCCGGGGTCGTCGCCGCGCTCGCCCGCCGCCAGCCGCTCGCGCACGACGCGCACGACCTCCTCCTCGAGTTCGTCGGCCTTCATCGTACGGTAGCCGCACTGGTTGCGGTTGATGCGCGACTGGCACTGGTAGTAGCGGTACTGAGCGCGCGCCCGCTCGCCGTCCTTCCGGTGCCACGTCTGGCGGCGCACGATGCCCATCATCCGCTTGCCGCAGTGACGGCAGTAGAGCACTCCGGAGAGCAGGAACACGGGCGCGGGGCGCGAGGTGCGTTGCGACGGGCTCCGCTCCTGCAGCCGGTCCTGCGCCCGGCGGAACTCGAACGTCGAGACGATCGGCTCATAGCTCCCGGGGATGCGCATCCCGAACCGGTGGTACGTGCCGATGTACGCGGCGTTGCGCAGCACGTCCCGCACTGTCACGAGGCTCCAGCGGCGCCCGCTCCTCGTGCGCACGTTCCGCGCGTTCAGGTCGGCGGCGACCGACCGTACGCTGCCTCCGGACGCCAGGTAGAGGCGGAAGATCGACTTGACGACCTCCGATTCCTTCGGTGAGACGTGGAACGCGCCGTCCGCCGTGACGTAGTAGCCGTAGGGCGGTTTGCCAAGGGCGAGCCCCTTCGCGGCCTTCGCCATCATCCCCGCCCTGATGCGCTCGCTCCGCTGCGCCGACTTCCGGGAGTTGCGCAGCGCGTTCTGCAACGGGTCCGGCAGGTCGAGGTCGTCGCACACGACCTTGGACGAGAGGGCGTCCATCTCCAGCACGCGCTCCACCTGCTCTTCAAGCGTGGGGCCGAGGTGGGCGGCGTCCGGTGTCACGACGAGGTAGCCCTGTCGGTTCTCGCGGATGAAGTCCATCATCTCCTGCCAGCCTTCGCCGCCGCCGTCGCCCTTGAGGTCAGCGAACGTCCCGTGCGGGATGTGCCGCCTCGTCTCGCAGTACTCCTGGAACGCCCGGATCCGGGCCTCGCTGGCTGCACGGACGTTCCGCGCCTCCGTGTCCACGGTGAAATAGCCTATCGCTCGCATCGCTCTACTCCGGTAACAGGATGCGCCCGCAGTTCGGGCATCGAACCGGGGCCGAAGAGGTGCGTACCTCCTGCGCCGTGCGCATCGGGACCCCGACGCGGCACGCGTTGCATGCGTTGTTGTGCATCTGCGCGACCGGGCGCGTGTGATTCCTCCGCACCTGCTCGTACAGCGCGACCTCCGGCGGCGGGGTGCGGGAGACCGTGTCGGCGCGCCGGCGCTCGAAGTCGGCCACTTCGGCCTCCAGCCGCTGCTTCTCAGCGGTGAGCGACTCCTGCTCCGCAGCCCACGACGCCTTCAGCAACTCCAGCTCCTTCGTGGAGGCGTCGCGGTTGCCGCGCGCCGTGTCGAGCTCCACCATCACTTCGAGGAGCGCGTCCTCCTCGTGGCCCCGCTGCCGCTTGAGCATGTTGACGTCGGCCTGGAGGTCCTGCAGTTCGCGGGGGTTCACGACCACGCCGCTATAGAGCCTCTTCTCGGCGGCGTCCACGCGCTCGGTGAAACCGGCGATGACCGAGTCGAACTCCTGCTGGCGCCCAAGCGCCGAGTCGACCTCGGCCTGCTCCGACGCGAGGCGCCGGGTCAGTGCGCGTATCGCCGAGTCATCGCCGAGCAGCGGCGCAATCTCGCTCAGCCGTGTACGGCGGGCGGCAAGCTCACCGTCCACCGATTGCAGCGCGAGCAGTTCGCGGGTCGCGGGCATGGAGCAATTCTAGGGAGCGGCAACCTGCCCGTACATGAAAAAGGGATGCACGTTAGCCCCTAACGCATGTGGGGAAGTTGTGTGTTATACGGACGTTCCCCGAGAGATTCCTCGGCTTCGCCATCGGCTCTGCCGATGCCTGCGCTCGGAATGACAAACAAGGAGTGCAGCGCTCGGGATGACGACGCGCCCGCTAACGGGCGCGCCAGGCGATGCCGAGCGACGCGCCGAGCGCCTCCGCCACGACGTACGCCGCCTCCTTCAGATCGGGCGCCCTACCCAGGAGCACGTGCAGCGACGTCACCGGCCTGTCGCCGATACCGCACGGCACGATGGCGTCGTACGCCCGCAGGTCGGTGGCGACGTTCAGCGCGAAGCCGTGCATCGTGACGCCGCGCGAGACCTTCACGCCTATCGCCGCGACCTTCCCCGCCGCCGTCCAGACGCCGGTCAGCCCCTGCTCACGATGCGCGGGGATACCGTACTCAGCCAGCGCGGCGATCAGCGCGCTCTCGACCGCCGCGACGTACCGCCTCGGCCCGAGCCCGAGGTCGGCGAGCGACACGATGGGATAGCCCACGAGCTGCCCCGGCCCGTGGTACGTCGTCTGCCCACCCCTGTCTGTCTCGACGAGCGGCGCGTCGAGTTGCGCGAGCACGTCCTCCGGCACGGAGCGCCGTCCCGCGGTGTAGACCGGCGCATGGCCGAGCAGCAGCAGCGTGTCCCCGCGCTCGCCGGCAACGCGCTGTTCGAGCAGCTCCCGCTGCAGCCCCCACGCCCACGCGTAGTCGATGCCTTCGCCGAGCCAGTGCACTTCGCCGCGCCGAGGTGTCATCTCCGATACCACTGTCATCCCGGGGTGGACATCCGAGCAGTCATCGCCCATAAATGAAGAGACGCCCCCGGTTGGGGGCGTCGGCCCAGTGATCCTATCACTGGGGGAGTGTAGCCATTTCACACCCGACGTGCCTTGCATGTCAAGCACGTACTGCCCACTACATGGGGAGCACATGACACAGAGGGTCTCCGTTTACGTTGATGGACTCAATCTCTACCAAGGTCTCAGGCGACAAAGGTGGCGACGCTACTACTGGCTGGACCTTCGCCGCCTGTCCCAGGGACTGCTGCGAGCCGACCAGCATTTGGTGGCGATCCGCTATTTCACCGCCGTCGTGTATCCAGAGCCCCTCGACATCAACAAGCCGAGGCGGCAAAACACCTACCTGGAGGCCCTCGCCACTCTTCCCGACCTGCACATCCACTATGGCTACCATCTCGCCAAGAGGAGACGCTGCTCCTCCTGCGGAGCTATCGAGCATACCTACGAGGAAAAGATGACCGACGTGAACATCGCGGTCGAACTGCTTAGCGATGCCCACGACGACCTGTTCGATATCGCTCTCGTCGTATCGGGAGATGGCGACCTGGCCGGACCTGTTCGCACCATCAACGAGCGCTATCCCACAAAGCGCGTTGTGGTCGCTTTCCCGCCGGGCCGGCATTCCGCCGGTCTCCGCCAAGCAGCGAGAGGCTTCTTCACCATTGGCCGCAGCGCACTCAGGGACAGCCAGTTCTCTGACCGCGTAACCAAGGCCGACGGCTATGTATTGACACGGCCGTCGAGCTGGAAGTTATAAACCCGACGCGCTCCCTTACACCGTGAACCGCATGAGGTCTTCGCCGAAGGTGAGCGTCCTGTCGTAGTTGGCGCTGATGACCTCGCGCGACCACGGCTCATCGACATCGCCCATGTGCGTGGCGACAACGTGCGGGACCTCCGACCGGGCGGCGACCTCGGCGAGCCCGTGCGGACAGGTGTGCGAGTTGGCGATGCGCCGAGCGAACTCGGTGAGGTTCTCCCGGTCGACGTCGTGGTAGTCGCGTCCGTCGGGCGCGGGCCCGCCCCGGTGCGGCTGCGTGTACATCAGCTCGTGCAGCAGCATGTCAGCGGACGCGGCAGCCTCGACGATGGCGTCGCTCACCGCCGTGTCGCCGGAGACGACCAGGCTGCTGCCGTCCTCCTCGAAGACGAACCCGAGCGCGGGCTTCACGTAGCCGTGCTTGACCTCGAGCGCCGTGGCGCGCCAGCCGTCGCCCTCAACGTGGTCGCCGTGGTCCACCTCGACGACGCGCACGTTCATGACGTCCTCGCCCACGCGGTCGTGGAGCCGGCGGATGCGGATGTCTTCCTCGAAAGCGTGGACGAGCCGCTCCACGAAGTCCCTCGTCCGCGCCGGGCCGACGACGGTGAACGGTCGCTTGCGGTAGCGGATCCAGCCGGTGAGCAGCACGTGGGCGAGGTCGATGGTGTGGTCCGAGTGCATGTGGGTGAGGAAGATGTAGTCGAGGTCGGTGGTGTCCTCCCCTATCTCCACCATTCGGCGAACGCAGCCGGTGCCCGTGTCGACGAGGACGGACTCGGCGCCGATGCTCAGGTGGTTGCTGGGACCCGCGCGCCGCGGGCTGGGTTGGGGCGTGCCTGTGCCGAGCAGGGTCAGTTCCATAAGGTGTTGTTCCTTCCTGCCGTGACCCTAATGGTGGAAGAGGCGGACGCCGGAGATGGCCATGGCGATGCCGTACTCAGCACAGGCGGCGGCGACGTCGTCGTCGCGGACGGAGCCGCCAGGCTGCACGACGTACTTCACCCCGCTCATCGCCGCGCGGTCGATGTTGTCGCGGAAGGGGATGAAGGCGTCGGACGCCATCGAAACGCCGGTAAGCTGGTCGAGCCACTCGCGGCGCTCGGCGGGCGTGAGGCGTTGGGGTACCTCGGCGAACGCGGCGCGCCAGACCTCGTCCTCGGCGGGCGCGAGGTCGTCGCGCAGGAAGCCGTCGACGGCGTTGTCGCGCTCCGGTCGCCCGATGCCGTCCCTGAACGGCAGCCCGAGCGTCGCGGGGTGCTGACGCAACCACCAGGTGTCCGCCTTGCTCGCGGCGAGCCGGGTGCAGTGGATGCGCGACTGCTGCCCTGCCCCGTTGCCGATGACCTGCCCGTCCAGCGCAAGGCACATCGAGTTCGACTGCGTGTACTTGAGCGTGACGAGCGCCACGATGAGGTCGCGCTGCGCGGACTCCGGCAGCCCGTCGCCGGCACCGGTCACGTTGGACAGCTGCGTCGCCCAGTCGGAGGCGTCGTTGCGGCCCTGCCGCATCCGCACGCCGAACACGGTGCGCGTCTCCTCGTCGGGGGGTTCGTAGTCGGGGTCGGCCTCCAGCATGCAGTAGCGTCCGCCCTGCTTGCCGGAGAGCAGATCCGCCGCCTCCGGCGTGAAGCCGGGCGCAATGATGCCGTCCGACACCTCACGGCGTATGAGCCGGGCGGTGGACTCGTCGACGACGTCCGAGAGGGCGATCCAGTCGCCGAACGACGAGACGCGGTCTGCGCCGCGTGCGCGGGCGTAGGCGGCGGCCAGCGGGGACAGGGAACCGCCGTCGACGAAGTACGCCTGCGCGAGGGTGCCGCTGAGCGGCACGCCGACGGCTGCTCCGGCTGGGCTGACGTGCTTGAACGACGCTGCGGCGGGCATGCCGGTTGCGGCGCGGAGCTCGCGGACAAGCTGCCACGAGTTGAGCGCATCCAGCAGGTTGATGAACCCCGGCGAGCCGTTGCGGACCTCGAACGGGAGCGCGCCCTGCTCGACGAATGCCCTCGCGGGGGTCTGGTGGGGGTTCATCCCGTAGCGCAGGGTGATCTCGGACTCAGGCATCGTTACTCCTCGTCAAGTTGTTCAGAGTACCCCTTCGCAGGGCCCTCACCCACGCGCTAAGGCGCGTTATCTCTCCCTGAGGAGAGGGGAGCACAGACGGTCTCACCGCCCGGTTCACCCCCATCCTAACCTTCCCCCATCAAGGGGGAAGGGATCAGACATCCCAGGCGAGGTTCCTGCCTCCGCAGGAACGACACGCGCGTGCGCCCTACCCCAGGCCGATGCTCTCGTCGATGACTTCGAGGCGGGCCTTGACGGCGCTCAGGAAGGCCGCAGCCTCCGCGCCGTCGCAGACGCGGTGGTCGAAGGTGAGGCAGAGGTTCATCATGGAGCGCACGGCGATGGCGTCGCCCTCGACGACGACGGGACGCTTCACGATGGCCTCCGTCGTCATGATCGCGGCCTGCGGGTGGTTGATGATAGGCACGGAGACGACCGAACCGAGCGCGCCGGTGTTGTTCAGCGTGAACGTTCCGCCCTGCACGTTCTCGATGCCGAGCGTCCCTGCCCGCGCGCCGTCGGTCAGCCGACGCAACTCTGCGGCGATGCCCGCGATGGTCAGCGTGTCGGCGTCGCGCAGCACAGGGACCATCAGTCCCGCTTCGGTCGCGACGGCGACCGCGAGGTTGACGCGGTTGTTGAGGGTGATGTGGCCGTCGTCCCAGCGCGCGTTGAGGCGCGGGTGCTCCCGCAGGGCCGCCGCGGTGGCGGCGGCGGCGAACGGCAGGTAAGTCAGCGGAACGTCATGCTGGGTCTCGAACGCGGCCTTGAGCGCGTCCCGCGTCCGCACGAGGCGGGTAACGTCCACCTCCACCATCGACCACGCGGCGGGTATCTCACGGGAGGAGCGCGCCATGTGCTCGGCGATGATGCGGCGGACCGGCGTCAGCGGCATCACGGAGGTGTCTTCGGCAACCGGCTCCGGCTCGGTGGGCTGCGAGGTTCCTGCCTCCGCAGGAACGACGGGCGACTCCTCCACCTCCGCCGCCGCGTCCTCCGCCGGCTCTTCCGCTTCCTCAGCAACCGCCTCTAACGGTTCCTCCTCCTCTACCTGTTCGTCTGCGGCTTCCTCGGGCGCCGCCTCTTCCTCGAACAGGGGCTGCTCCGACGCTTCCTCTTCGACGTCTTCTGCCTCTTCCTCGGACGCTTCCGAACCCTCCACTGGCCCTGCTTCGGCAGCAGCCTCAGCCGCTTCCGGTTCACCCTCACCCGCGCTTTCAGCGCGACCTCTCCCCTCAAGGGAGAGGTGTTCCTCTGCCTCCTCCTCCTGCGCGCCGGAAGTCATACGACTGACGGCTTCGAGCAGGTCCTTGCTGGTGATACGGCCTCCGGTGCCGGTACCCCGGACCGTCGACAGGTCTATGCCGTACTGCGCCGACAGCCTCGCGACCAGCGGCGATATGACGTGACTACGGTCCGGCTCCGCAACGCTCGGGGCTGCGGCCTCGTGCTCTCGTTCGGCGAGCGCCTGCTCCTGCAGTGCGTCGGGGCGTCCCTCTCCGCGTTCCCCCGAGCCGGTGGGGCCGACGCTGCGGACGCTGTCCATGAACTCGAACGTGTGATGCCCGGCTTCCTCGCCCTGCCCGCTGCCCTGCCCGCTCTCCGGCACTTCGGCGCCCTGCGCGTCCGCACCTTGTGCGGCGGGCATCGCCCACGCGCCGCCAACGCGTCCGGCGTCGTCGTCAGCGGGGGCGTCTTCCGCATCCCCGGCAGGTCCACCCTCGGCCTCGCCTTCGAGGGAGAGGGGGTCAGAGGACGCGGCGGGACCGGGCTGCGAGGTTCCTGCCTCCGCAGGAACGACGGGAGATTCCTCGTCCTCGACCTCCATCTCGCAGATCGGCTGGCCCATCGGCACGGTCTCGCCCTCTTCGGCCAAGGCGCGGACGAACACGCCCGTGTACGGCGACGGCGCTTCCATGCTCACCTTGTCGGTGACGACTTCCACGAGCGGGTCGTATCGCTCGACGCGCTGTCCCGGCTCCACGAGCCACTTGCCGATGACGCCCTCCGTCACCGACTCACCCACCTGCGGCAGTTCGATGATCCTGATCATGCTCAGTACGCCACCAGTTCCCTGAGTTTCGCGGCTATCTTCTCGGCCGTGGGCATGTACGCCGCCTCCAGCGTGGGCGCGAACGGCATCGCCGGTATCTCCGGCCCCGCGCAGCGCATCACCGGCGCGTCCAGGTACTCGAACGCGTGCTCGGCGATGAGCGCGCTCACCTCCGAGCCCACCGACACGGCGGCGTTATCCTCGTGCACCACGAGCGCCTTGCTCGTCCTGCGCACCGACTCCAGCACCGTTTCGGTGTCGAGCGGCCGGAGCGTCCGCAGGTCGACGACCTCGACGCTGACGCCCTCGTTCTCCAGCTCGGCAGCAGCCTGCATGGAGTAGTGGAGCGTGAGCCCGTACGTGATGATCGAGGCGTCGGTCCCCTCGCGCTTCACCTCCGCCGAGCCGATGGGCACGACGTAGTCCTCGTCCGGCGTCTCGCCGCGCACCGAACGGTACGTGCGCTTGTGCTCCAGCACGATGACCGGGTCGTCGTCGCGGATCGCGGCCTTCAGCAGCCCCTTCGCGTCGTACGGGGTCGCTGGGGCGACCACCTTCAGGCCTGGCGTGTGCGCGAAGTACGACTCGACGCTCTGGGAATGGTAGAGCCCGCCGCGCACGTGTCCGCCGTAGGGAGAGCGCAGCACCATCGGCACGTTCAGCTTGCCGTTGGAGCCGTAGCGGATGCGTGCGGCCTCGCCGATCATCTGGTTCACGGTCGGCCAGATGAAGTCCGCGAACTGCACCTCCGCGATGGGACGCAGGCCGGAGAGCGCCGCGCCGACCGCGATGCCGGCTATCGACGCCTCGGGGGGGGGGGGGGGCGGGGCCCCCCCCCCCCACACCCCCCCCCCCCCGCCCCCGCACCCAAGGGAGGCAAGCCCCCCCCACACACACCAAACGCCCACACAGCA
>VXQP01000092.1:10209-17479 GCA_009838965.1 Chloroflexota bacterium
TTTATTTAGCTCTCGCGGCCCCGGCGGGCGGTTGCGCGCGCCGCGCCCGGTCGGGCGGTTTTCCGCCGGGGGGGGGGGGGGGTGCCCCCCCCCCCCCCCCGCGCCGAACTCGTCCAGGAAGTCCTTCGTGGCGAGGAACACGCCGCCCCTGCGTCCCACGTCCTCGCCCATCACGAACACGGACACGTCGCGCTCCATCTCCTCACGCATCGCGTCGCGTATCGCTTCTATGACGGTGACGACTGCCATCGTTACTCTCTCACGCTAGTCCTTCACCTTCACCCCAGCACGCATTCCCCGCGGCGTGCCCTGCCGGGCACTCTGGATTCCCGCCTTCGCGGGAATGACGGGTTATGACGGTGACCACTGCCATCGCTACGTCTCGCTCGTCACGTGGCGGAACACATCCTCGTCGCTGGGGAACGGCGCAGCCTCCGCGGCGTCCGTCGCCACGTTCACCTCGTCGCGCGCCCGCTTCTTCATCGCCGCGTCGCGCTCCTCGGAGAGCATCCCCGTGCCGGAGAGCAGCGCGTGCAGCTTCTCCAGCGGGTCGCGCTTCTTCGCCTCCGCTATCTCCGCGGGGTCGCGGTAGACGGTGTCATCGTCGTCGCTCGTGTGCGGCAGGTAACGCTCGACGTCGAACTCGACGATGCTGGGCCCGCCGCCCATCGCCGCGAGCTGCACCGCGGTCGAAGCCGCCTGGTACGAGGCGCGCACGTCGGTGCCGTCGACCGTCGTACCCGGCATCGCGTACCCCTCGGCCCGGAGCGCGTACCGCTCGATGGCCATCTGGCGCGACATGGGAACGGAGATGGCGTACTTGTTGTTCTCCACGAAGAAGACGATGGGCAGTTTGTGGATGGAGGCGAAGTTCATCGCCTCGTGCACCTCGCCCTGGCTCGTGGTGCCGTCGCCGAAGAAGCACGCCACGACCGTGTCCTCGCCGCGCATCTTCGCCCCGAGCGCCCAACCGACGGCCTGGGGAACGTGTGTGCCGATGACGTTGGAGTGGTTGATGAACTTCAGCTCCGGGGCAGCCCCGTGCTGGGGGAACTGGCGGGCGCCGGAGAGCGGTTCACCGTCCCTCGCGAGGAAGCCGCGCAGCGACTCCTCCGCTGTCAGGCCGAGAGCTGTCGTTACTGCAAGATCGCGGTAGTAGGTGAAGCAGAAGAAGTCCGGCGCGTTCTTGCGGAGAGCCCAGACGGAGGCGAGCTGTGCGGCCTCGTGGCCCTGGCTCGACGCGACGATGGCAGCCTTGCCCTGCCGGTTCATCGCCCACACCCGCTCATCCAGTGTGCGGACGAGGAGCATGGTGGCGTAGATGTCCAGCAGGTCTTCCGAGGTCAGCGAATCTGCCGGCGCATCCGGGAGGTCGATCTGCAGTTCCGCATCTGCCATCGCAGTTCGATTATCCCACACCCACCGCTGCGCGCCACGCGTGATACGGGACGTTTTCGGCGCATTCGGCATCCCCGTTCATCCGGCCCAGGTTGCATAGTCGCACCTTTAAGTGCGATGCTCTTGCGGTGAACGATAGGGAGTTCGTCAGGCGCGCGAGGGCGTACGCCAGAAAGACGGGGCAAGAATTCCTGCTTGACCCAAGAGTTGGTAAGGGCAGCCACGTGGGAGTCTATGTGGGAACGCGATTCACCATACTGCCACACGGAGAGATACGCCCCGGCACCTTCTATGGCATGCTCCGCGACCTTGGCATAGACCGTCAGGAGTTCTGAACCATGCGTTACGCCTATCCATGCCGGATATTCCCCGACGAGGGCGGCTTCCTCTGCGCCGAATTCCGCGACGTCCCCGAGGCCCACACGGGATGGCCGACCCGCGAGCAGACCCTCGTTGAAGCCGAGGACGCTCTCGCCGCTGCGCTTGCTGCCTACGTCTACCTTCACAGGGAGATACCCATTCCCAGCCCTGCCCTCGAAGAAGAGGACGTCATCTCCGTACCGCCCATCGTTGCGGCGAAGCTGGCGCTCTACACGGCGATGCGGGAGCAGCACATCACCAACGTAGCGCTGGGCGAGCGCCTCGGGCTCAGCGAGTCCGCAGTGCGGAAGCTGGTGGACCCCGACCACCGCTCCCACATCAGCTCGGTGATGAAGGCGCTCCGGGCGGTCGGGCGCAACCTCGTGGTCGAGGACCGGGCCGCCTGAGACCGCCTTCCGCAGGCGAGGTTCCTGCCTTCGCAGGAACGACGAAACCAGTCCGCCCGCTACAATCCCCCTTTGACAGGAGGGTCAGGGTGCAGCAGCCGCGTGACGTGCTCGTCCGGTTCCACGAGATCGGGCTGAAGGGCAAGAACCAGCCGATGTTCGTGCGACGCCTCGTTGAGAACCTCGAACGGGCGACCGCCGGGCTCGGCGTCGAGCGCGTCTGGCCGACACGCATGTTGGTGCGCATGCGCCTCGCGCCCGAGGCGGACTGGGAGGCCGTCCGGGCGCGGACAGCGACGGTGTTCGGCGCGGTGAAGTTCAGCCTCGCCGCACGTACCGAGCCCGAGTACGCCCATATCTCCGCCCTGCTTAGCGAGACCGCGCAGGCGTGCTCCTTCTCGACCTTCCGCATCTCTGCGAACCGGACCGACAAGACGTTCCCGCTCACCTCGCACGACCTCAACGTTCGCCTTGGCGACGAGATACGCGAGGCATCCGGCGCGCGGGTCGACCTCGGGCACCCGGAGGCCGACTTCCGCGTGGTGGTCGGGCGCGACGACGCCTTCGTGTACGCGGACGACTACCGCGGCGCGGGCGGCCTGCCCGTCGGCACCGGCGGGAAGGTCGCGGTGATGATGTCGGGCGGCATCGACTCGCCTGTCGCGGCGTGGCGCATGATGCGGCGCGGCTGCAAGGCAGTGCTGGTCCACTTCCACGCCTTCCCGCTCGTCGAGGGACGCTCCCGCGACAAGGCGAAGGAGCTTGCGGAGTCGCTCAACGCGTGGCAGTACGACACCCGCCTGCACCTCGTGCCGTTCGCCGACGTGCAGCGCCGCGTGATACTGGAGGTCCCCGGGCCGCTGCGCGTCATCGCCTACCGGCGCTTCATGGTGCGCATCGCCGAGGCGATCGCGGCGCGGGAGGGCGCGCAGGCGCTCGTCACCGGCGAGAGCCTCGGGCAGGTCGGCTCGCAGACGCTGCGCAACATCGCGACCGTCGACGAGGCCGCGTCGATGCCGATACTGCGCCCGCTTGTCGGTCTCGACAAGAGCGAGATCATCGACCAGGCGCAGGCGATCGGCACGTACGAGACGTCGATCCTGCCGGACGAGGACTGCTGCACGCTGTTCGTGCCACGCTCGCCGGCGACCGCCGTGCGGCCCGAGCAGATCGCGGAGCACGAGGCACGGCTGGACGTGGGCGCGCTCGTGGCAGAGGCTGCTGCCGCAGCCGAGGTGTTCGAGTACCACGCGCCGGTGGCGTAGACAACTTTCACCCCAGCCCCTCTCCCACAGGCGAGGGGAGCCCGAGAGGATGCTGCACGCTAAAGCGCGGGCTCTGCTCAGCATGACAGTCGCCCCGCTCCGCGCCAGAGAGCCCTCACCCACGCGCTGAAGGGCGTTGCCCTCTCCCAGAGGGCGAGGGGAGCAGACACCCGAGAGATTCCTCGGCTGCGCTCGGAATGACAGGTTCCGCCACCCACCCCCGCCACGTGCGCTGCCCGCGCACCCTGGATTCCCGCTTGTGCGGGATGACGACGGGCAGGGCTGCGAGGTTCCTGCCTCCGCAGGAACGACGGGAACCCTGCGTTTGACGCGCCATGCGGCCGGTGATAACAAGCGGGGAAGTCTCAATAACGGAGGAACCCCCATGTCACGCGAACTCGACGAAGTCAAACGGGAAGTCGCCATCGCCAACCGCGTTCTGGCCGAGATGGGACTCGCCACGCACATCCTCGCCTCCCTCGGACACGTCAGCATGCGCGTCCCCAACCAGCCGGACCTCTTCGTCGTCAAGGGGCGGGGCTACGAGACGGACGCCCTCCCCGTCGTGAGGCCGGAGGAGATGATCGTCGTCGACATGGACGGCAACTTCATCGACGGACCCAAGGGCACGTCGCAGTGCTACGAGGTCAAGATGCACTCGTGCATCTACCGCGAGCGCCCGGGCGTCCTATCGGTCGTCCACACGCACCCACGCTACACGAATGTGCTCGGTCTGAACGACGTGAAACTCAAGCCGATGTCGAACGAGGGACACCAGCTCGTGCGGAACGACATCCCGGTATTCCCGCACTCCAAGCTCATCATCACGGAGGAGGACGGCATGCAGGTGGTCGAGGCCATCGGCAGCAGCCCCGCACTGCTGCTGCGCGGACACGGGGCGGTGACGACGGGCCGCAACGTGGAGCAGTCCGTGATGAACATGCTGCACCTGGAGGAGCAGTCGCGCCTCAACTGGGTGGCGCTGGCCGCGTTCGGGCCAGACTACAAGGGCATCCCGGACGAGAGCATGGACGAGTTCGCCGCGGGACAGGCCGCGATGAGCCAGGCGCCGCACCTCGCCCGCCCGCTCGCCAACATGCCGCCGGTCCTCGTCGGCGGCGTCTGGAAGTACTACACGGAGCTGGTCAGCAAGGACCTGTAGGCGGGAGCGACCGCTGGCCAACCCGCTATACTTGCGCTCCATGAGCGAGCTGCGCGCAACTCTTATCGCACCCCACACCCCACTGGTTCACCATCACACTAACCCTCTCCCCTCAAGGGAGAGGGGAACAGGCGCGGGAGAGATTCCTCGGCTCCGCTCTGCTTCGCTCGGAATGACAAGCCACGCCACGCCACGTCCCCCCGCCGTGTGCGCTGCCCGCGCACCCTGGATTCCCGCCGGTGCGGGAATGACGAGGACTGCGTCCCCGTTTGCAGGGGACGAGGTTCCTGCCTCCGCAGGAACGACGACGGGCAGCGCAGGAATGACGGGGGCTGCCCCATGAGCGAGAAGGTACTCGTCGACGTTGCGGACGGGGTCGGGACGATCACGCTGAACCGGCCCGGCCAGCACAACGCCATCGACTTCGAGATGTGGGGGCTGCTGCGCGACGCAGCGCTGCGGCTTGGCGCGGAAGAGAGCGTGCGGGTGGTCATCCTCACCGGCGCGGGGGAGAAGGCGTTCTCCGCCGGCGCCGACATCAAGGACTTTCCTGCGCACCGCAGCAACAGCGACCTCGCCCGCGAGTACGCCGACGCGTTCGAGGGGGCACTCGATGCGGTCGAGCAGATGCCGAAGCCGGTCATCTGCATGATTCGCGGGATATGCGTCGGCGGAGGCTGCGAACTCTCGATGGCCGCCGACCTCCGCATCGCGGCGACCGGCAGCACGTTCGGGGTGCCGGTCGCGAAGATCGGGGTGCTGGTCGGCTACAACGAGATGCGGCGACTCTTACACCTCGTAGGACCCGGACACGCCGCCAACCTGCTGCTGACCGCTCGCCGCATCGACGAGCAGGAGGCGCTGCGCATCGGCTTGCTGTCCGAGGTTGTCGAGGCCGATCGACTGGTCGAGCAGACGTACAGCCTGGCAAGGGAGATGACAACCTACGCCCCACTTTCACAGTCCGCGCACAAACGCATCATCCGGACGGTCCTGGCCAAACCCAGTCTCACAGCCCTCACCGATGAAGAGCGCTGGCTGCCTCTCTCCATCTTCGACACGGAGGACGGCCAGGAGGGCTACAGGGCTTTCATGGAGAAGCGCCCGCCGCGCTTCCAGGGGAGGTAGAACCATGCCTCCGATGCCGCTGGAGGGCGTCACGGTCCTCGACTGCACGCAGGTGATGGCCGGGCCGTTCTGCACGATGCTGCTCGCCGACATGGGCGCGGACGTCATCAAGGTGGAGAAGCCGGGCGGCGACGACTCCCGTCGCATGGGCCCGCCGTTCATCAACGGCGAGTCGGCGGCGTTCCTCGGCATCAACCGCAACAAGCGGAGCATCGTCCTCGACCTGCGGAACGAGGTCGACCGCTCGGTCTTCCGACGCATCGCCCAACAGGCCGACGTCGTCGCCGAGAACTTCCGTCCCGGCACGATGGAGCGGCTCGGCCTCGGCCCTGTGAAACTGCGGGAGGCGCACCCGGAGCTGATCTGGGTCTCCATCTCGGGCTTCGGGCAGACCGGCCCGTACGCAAGCCGGCCCGGCTACGACCTGCTCGCGCAGGGCATGTCGGGCATGATGAGCGTGACGGGCTACCCGGACTCCCCCCCGGTAAAGGTGAGCATCCCGCTCGCCGATTTGAGCGCGGGGCTGTTCGCGGCCAACGGCGTCCTCGCCGCGTACATCCACCGCCTCAAGACCGGCCGGGGGCAGGTCATCGACACGTCGCTGCTCGAGGCCGCCATCGCGCTGACGGTCTGGGAGGCGGCCGAGTACTGGGGCTCCGGCGCCGTGCCCGGCCCGAAGGGGTCGGCGCACCGGCTGGTCGCCCCCTACCAGGCGATACAGAGCGCCGACGGCTACTTCAACATCGGCGTGGCGAACCAGGCGAACTACGAGCGTCTCTGCGCCGCCCTCGACCGCCCCGACCTGCTGAGCGACCCGCGCTTCACCGCGAACCCGGACCGTGTCCGCAACTACGAGGCGCTGGCCGAGGAGATACAGCGCACGACGCGCGAACGGACCTCCGGCGAGTGGCTGGCTATCTTCGAGCAGGCGGGCGTCCCCGCGGGGCCCATCTACGGCATGGACGAGGTCTTTGCGAACCAGCACGTGCTCGCACGGGGGATGGTGGCGCCGCTGGAGCACCCCGTGGCCGGGGTCGTGAACAACCTTGGCATCCCGGTCAAGATGTCGGCCACGCCGGGGCAGGTGCGGATGCCCGCCCCAACGCTCGGCCAGCACACCGAGAGCGTGCTGCGGCAGTTCGGGGTGCCAGAGGAGGAGGCGGGGGCGATCCTGGGTCGTTCATAGGTTCCACCCTCACCCGGGAGAGGTGGGGACACAGGGCACCCACAAGGGATGCCCCTCCATCGGGCGAGGTTCCTGCCTTCGCAGGAACGACGGAACTGTGTTCCGTCCGGTTCACCCTCACCCGCCGCTGGTGCGGCGACCTCTCCCCTCGAGGGAGAGGTGTATCTCTAGTCCTCGACGATGGCGAGCGCGCCGTCGCGGACGGTGACCTGGCAGCCGGAGAACTCCATCCCGGCCTGCGCCGCGAGCACGTAGCGGTCGCCGACGGACTCCACCTGCGCGGGGCGCGGAGACTCGCGCGCCCACCGGGGGCTGTCCTCGGTGACGATGCCGCCGCCACCGCCGGGGATGCCCGCCCCCGTCT
>VXQP01000088.1 GCA_009838965.1 Chloroflexota bacterium
GAGTGGGGGTTGGCGCCGGGGTGGGCGTTACGGTTGGCGTTGGTGTCGGCGTGGGGCGAGCGCCGGTCTCCACAACGCCGACGGTCGGCGGGGCGGAGCTGCACGCCGCGAGCGCGAGCGCAAGGAGCGCAAGCGTCCCGAGAAGGCTGCGAGGTTCCTGCCTGCGCAGGAACGACGGGGCAAGGAGCGTGAGCGTTCGCACAGGGGAACTGGCGTGGTTCGACAGGCTCACCATGAGCGGAAGAGGCAACCGGGGTCTACGCAGGTCCACGAGCGCCCTCACTACGAGCAGCACGCGGCCGCGTGAACCAGTAGCCCAGCACGAGCACCGGCAGTAACTCCAGCACAATCCGGAGCGTCCAGACTGCGCCGTCTGTCCACCAGCCCCAACGGACCCACTGCTCGACCGCGAGCGGCGCAAGCAGGGTCAGCTCTCTCAATACGGGCAGAGCGATGAGAGCCGCAACAACTCGGACAGGCGGCGTGTCGACGTGGTAGCGGATGAGCGCCCAGAGCAGCAGGATGTTCATTCCCACCGGTGTCGCAACCTGCCAGAGCACGACCGCGAAATGCTGGTCGTAGCTGCGGTCCAGAAAGATGTCATCCAGCAACCCCTGATAGGGGAACGACAGGCTGGCGCCTGCCAGCGCGAGCAGCAGGAAGGCGTGCAGCCTGCTGGTCCGTGCGGCGGCCCTGCGCATGAACCAGACCAGCACAACCAGCGAGAACAGTCCGTCAGCACTCAGGTGATAGAGCGCGTCCCAGTAGTCGCTCCCGAACGGCAGCGCCAGAATCGTGACCCCCCACCATTTATGGCCATACCCCAACAGGAGAGGCGCCAGCCAGAAGGCCAGAGTCCCGACCACCAGGACGATGCTGACTTCCCACAGGAGCTTGAGGAGTTCGCGGCCGTACCGGCGCACCCATGGGTACGTTGCAATCAGCACCACCAGGACCGCCGTCGTCACGACGGAGGAGACATAGACGACGAGCCACTGCAGCGGCAGCCATCCGGCTGTGAGCGTGGCCAAGGCAGAGAGCCAGCCCATCCATGCCGGTACACTCAGCAGCAGGAAAACCTCCCACGGGTGCAAACGCGCAACCGGCAGGCTCCGCCACCGGCACATCAGGCCGATCAGCAGAACGGGATAGAGGAACAGAAGCACCAGTGAGGCAATCAATGGCAGCAGGGACCAGTTGTCGACCATCTGGTCAACCACATACAACGAACCTGCGAACAGCAGAAGGCCGCCCCCTATGGCGATGAAGGCGATGTGGGAGCGTTTCACTCAGCTTGGTCCTACGGGGTCCATTTTCTCGGGCGCGAGCGGTCATCTGCGCCAGCGTCCTCGGAGACTACCATCCCTTCTGATTACATAGGCATGACGTTCCAGCCGGACTCAGTGACGTTTCGATGACATTGGGTGGTTCGGCAGGGCAGGTCACCAGAACTGGCCACGAATCGACCGTTTCAGGCGTCACAAACGAGGTCCGCTTCTACTAGAATCCCGCCGGACTCCGGAGATGCGGCATGACGAACGCTAAACAGGCAACGGGAAGCATGGAGCGGCGGCACGACCTCGACGCGCTGCGGTCGTTCGCGATGCTGCTCGGCATCGTGCTGCATGGAGCGCTGGCGTTCATCCCCGGCGGGTGGGCGGTCAGCGACGCGTCGGTCGAGGGCGACGGGACGCCGTTCGCCGTGTTGGTAGCAGCGATCCACGGCTTCCGGATGCCGGTCTTCTTCCTGATGAGCGGCTTCTTCACGGCGATGCTGTGGCGTCAGCGCGGGCTGCGGGCGCTGGTGACCCACCGCGCGCGGCGGGTCCTGCTGCCGCTGGTGGTCGCGATGATCGTCGTCATCCCGCTGACGTGGACAGCGTGGGGCTACGCGGAGAACGCGTCCAAGGCGGTCGACGACGGGGCCGCAGCCGAAACGGAGACCGTAGCAGAAGACAACGTGTGGCAGGCCGCGTCGCGGGGCGACGTCGCGGCGCTGGAGCGCCACGCGGAAGCGGGCGCGCCGCTGGATGTTCCCGACCCGGCCCTCGGCACGACGCCGCTGGGCTGGGCGGCGTTGCACGGCCACGTACACGTGGCGGAGTGGCTGCTCGACAACGGCGCGGAGGTGCACACGCTCAACGGCGACGGGAGCACGGCGATGCACTCGGCGGCGTTCATGGGCCGGGTGGAGGTCGTGCGCCTGCTGCTGGAGCGCGGCGGAGACCCCCATGCCAGGCATCCGAACGGCGCCCTTCCGATCCACAGCAGCCTCGCGGACCCCGGGACGACGGCGTACTACGTGGGCCTGCTCGGGCTGTCATACGACCAGGCGGTGCTGGATGCGGGCCGCGAGGAGGTTGTGCAGCTCCTGACCGAAGCGATGGAGCGGCCGAAGGCGGCGGACGACGCAGCCGGGGCAGATGAGGAGGCCGACGCCGCGGGGGAGCGAACCGACGCGGCGGGCGGAGTGGCGCCGTACCGCGATGACCCGCACGCGGACGTAGACGAGGGCACGGGTCTGCTCGTGCCGTGGTACTGGGACGCGCTCTACGTGCAGCAGTGGGGCGGGCTGTTCACCTACGACGTCTTCAGCCACCTCTGGTTCCTCTGGTATCTCGTGTGGCTGGTTGGAGCATTCGCCCTGATCGCGTGGGCCGCGGGACGGTTGGGCCTCAGCCTGTCCCGGCTGCCGGAGCGGCTCGTAGTGACCCCGGCGCTGTACCTGTGGGCGGTGCCGGTGACGATGGCGGCGCAATACTTCATGGGCGTCGAAGGCGCGTACCCCGAGTTCGGGGCGGACACGTTCACGGGGCTTCTCCCCGCGCCGCACGTACTGGCGTACTACGCTGTCTTCTTCGGGTTCGGGGCCGTCTACTTCGGCCGCAACGAGAGCGGGGCGCGCATCGGGCGCTGGTGGCAACTGACGCTGCCGCTCGCGCTGGTCGTGCTGCTGGCCGGCCTCGTGCTGACGTTCCCCGAGGACGGCGGCACGGCGAAAGGCGGAGCGCGCTGGGGTTCGCTGTTCTTCCAGGCGGCCTATGCCTGGATGATGGCGCTGGGGCTGATGGGGCTCTTCCGCGCGGTGCTGGGAGCAGGGAACGCGCGCGTGCGTTACCTGTCGGACGCTTCGTACTGGCTCTACCTGATGCACCTGCCGCTGATCATCGCGCTGCAGGGACTGTCCTTCGAGTGGGCGCTGCCGTCAGCGCTCAAGCTGCTGCTGCTCATCGCGGTGACGACGGGCGTGCTGTTGGTCGTCTATGAGTGGGGTGTGCGGTACACGCCGGTGGGAACGCTGCTGAACGGGCGCCGCAGGCGGGCCGGTTCACCCGCAGGGCCCTCACCCGCGCGCTAAAGCGCGTTTCCCTCTCCCTCAGGAGAGGGGGCCAATCCACACCCCCACACCCCGAGGGCCCTCACCCGCCGCTGCGCTCCGCTCAACATGACAAGTCCTCCTCTCACCCACACCGGGCTGCGAGGTTCCTGCCTGCGCAGGAACGACGAGGAGCCTAATCGCGATCAGCGGTAGACGGCGCTGACGTGGTTGCGAAGGGCGGGCATGACCTGCTCCGCGATACGCTCCATGTTGCCTATCGCCTGCTCGTGGGGCATGGAGCCGAACTGCGGCAGCAGGACGAGCGTGCCGATGCCGGACTCGTCGATGCACTCGCGCAGGCGGCGCGTCACGGTCTCGGCGGAGCCGATGATGATCTGTGAGTTGCCGTCCAACTGCTCGATGGTGGTGCGCTGCGTGCCGATGGCGGAGAAGGCGCGCAGGACGTTCTTCGCGGAGTCCTCGGAGAGGTAACCGGGCGGAAAGAAGACGGGGAGCGGACGGCGCACCAGCTGGTTGAAGAGGTACTCGGCGTGGGGCCTCGCCTCGTCGATGGCGGCCTCGTCGGTCGAGCCGACGTAGACAGGGAGGGCCCAGCCCATCTGCTCCGGCGCGGCGTCGTAGCCGAACGACTGCGCCGCTTCGCGGTACTGGCCCATGAAGCGGGCGACGTTGCGGAACGGCGTGAAGGTGACGATGAAGGTGTAGCGCCGCTCCGCCGCCCAGCCGATGGTCTCGCCGCTGCCCTGCGACGGTATCCAGATGGGCGGGTGTGGCTGCTGGAGCGGGCGCGGCCACGGGTTCACGTACTCAAAGCGGTAGTGCTTCCCTTCCCAGCGGAACGGGCCGGGGCGTGTCCACGACTCGACGATGAGGTCGTGCGCCTCGCGGAAGCGCTCGAGGCTGGTGGCCGGGTTCATGGTGAAGTTGTGGTACTCCGGCCCGATGCCGCGCACGAAGCCGCAGATGACCCTTCCGCCGCTGATGACGTCCATCATCGCGACCTCCTCGGCGACGCGCAGGGGGTGGTCGCGGAGCGGGGTGGCGTTGCCGAGGATGGCGATCTTCGCGCGCTGCGTTCGTGCGACGAGATACGAGGCGATGACATCCGGCGACGGCATGAGGCCGTAGGCGGTCTGGTGGTGCTCGTTGACGGCGATGGCGTCGAAGCCCAACTCCTCGGCGTAGACGAGCTGGGAGAGGTACTGCTCGTAGACCTCGGCGCCGCGCTCCGGGTCGAAGTGGGCGTTGGAGTAGGTGACCCACGCGGAGCGCTCACTCTCGAACGACTCGTCGAGGTGTGGCCAGGGCATGAGGTGGAAGTAGACGAACTGCATCAACCCTCACCCGCGCGCTGAAGCGCTTTGCCCTCTCCCTGGGGGAGAGAAGGGAGGTCATTGAGGAACGCGGCGACGAGCGCGGCAGTCGCGTCGGGTTGCTCCCGCGCCGGGAAGTGGCCTGCGTTGTCCACGACGGCGAGCCGCCCATCCGGCACTCCGCTCGCGAGCGCCTCGCCGTGGGCGCGGGAGAGGAAGCGGTCGTTCGCCCCCCAGACCACGAGCGCCGGGATGCGCACGCG
The DNA here is from genome assembly GCA_009838965.1 of Chloroflexota bacterium. GTDB lineage: Bacteria > Chloroflexota > Dehalococcoidia > Lucifugimonadales > Australimonadaceae > Bin16. The sequence goes on from VXQP01000088.1 coordinate 4,917, forward strand.
GTGGAGGCGTCCGGCGAGCGCGGGGTTGACGTAGCGGGGCTGCCAGACGAGGCGGGCGGTCATACTCTCGTTGCGGATGGCGGAGTCCTCGTCCACGTCCGGTGCGCATTCCGGGTCGTCGAAGAAGAGGGCGGGCCGTTCGTCCTGCCGCAGCACGAAGTAGTCAGTGGGCGGATCGCCGGGGATGTCGATGCCGGGCGCGCCGACGGCGACGAGCGCTGATGCGGGCGCGCCGCGTACGGCGGCCTCGACCGCGAGCCATCCGCCGAGGCTCGCGCCGACGATGGCCGTGGGGGCAAGGGCGTCGGCGAGGTCGGCGACGGTGAAGGCGAGGTCGTCGAGCGTGTCGGCCCACTCCGGGCGTTCGCTGCATCCGAAGCCGGGCAGCTCCGGGGCGGTGACCTCGAAACGTTCCGCGAGGCGGTCGAGGAACGGCGTCCACGCGGAGGAGAGCTCGTCGTGGACGTAGAGCAGGCGCGGGCCGTTCCCGGCGCGGAGTGCGGCGACGCTGACGTTCGGAAGGTCGATGGTGATCTGCGTTGGCGACATGAGGCTAGAGCGGCGAGGGGACGGGGCCGAAGGGCACCTCGATGAGGGTGGGGGCGTCGTCGGACGCGATGGAGTCGCGGAGCGCTTCTTCCAGAGCGGCGGGCGTTTCGGCGCGGAGTCCGCGCGCGCCGTAGGCCTCGGCGAGCTTCACGAAGTCCGGGTTGTGGAGTTGGGAGCCGACGAGACGGCCGCCGAATCGGTCCTCCTGGTCGCGCATGACGTTGCCGTAGGCGTGGTCGTTGAAGACGACGCAGACGGCGTTGATGCCGTACTGGACGGCGGTCGCGAGCTCCTGCGAGTTGAAGAGGAAGCCGCCGTCGCCGGAGACACAGACAACGGGCCTGTCCGGCTGCGCGGTCTTCGCGCCGAGCGCGGTAGGCCAGGCGAAGCCGAGGTTACCGAAGTAGGAGGAGTTGAGGTAGGTGCCGGGCTGCTCGACGGGGTAGAAGAGCCTGCTGTAGTAGCCGAGCTGGGTCATGCCGGCGACGAAGATCCCGTCCGGCGGGATGGCGGCGCGAACGGCGTTCATGTAGGAGTCGAGCGGTTCGACGCGGAGGGGGCCGAAGCGCGCCGCGCGCAGCTTGTCCAGCATCTCGCGCTTGCTCTCGGCGGGAGGCATGGCGTCTGTGAGCGCGCCGGCGAGCTTCTCCAGCGAGCCCCTGGCGTCGCCGACTATGCCGAGTGTGTTGCCGGGGTAGTTGCGGCCGATCTCATCGGGGTCGACGTCTATCTGCACGATCTGTGGGTTGTGGGTGAGCATCGCTGTGGCGAAGCGGGTGCCGACCGCGAGGAAGACGTCGTGGTGGCGGAGGTGGTTGCGGAAGTCGTCGGCGCGTGACTTGAGCGTGCCCATGCTGAGGTAGTGGGAGTCCGGGACCGCACCCTTGCCTTCGTGCGTCGTCATCACCGGGGCCTGCAGGTGCTCGGCGACCCGCAGCAGCGCCTGGGACGCGCCGGAGGAGATGACGCCGCCGCCCGCCCAGATGATGGGGTTCTTCGCTTCCGCCAGCACGCGCGCTGCGCGCTCGATGTCGGCGTCGGACGCGGCGTCGCGGCGGTAGTTGCCGGGCTCCAGCAGGTCGACGTCCGCGACCTCTGAGAGCGTTTCGGGCGGTATCTCGATCTCGACCGGACGCGGGCGTCCGGTGCGGAGCTGGCGGAAGGCTTCATGAACGGCGGCGGGCACGTCCGCGGCATTGAGCACGCGGTAGGCCGCCTTGGTCACGGGGCGTATCGCATCCATCTGGTCGTTGACCTCATGGAGTATGCCCACGTCCTTGCCGATGAGGTCCTTCTGCACCTGCCCGGAGACGACGAGGATGGGTGACGAGGCCGCGTAGGCGGTGCCGATGGCGGCGGAAGCGTTGAGCAGGCCGGGGCCGGGGACGACCATCGCGGTGCCGGTGCCGCCGCCCGCCCGGGTGAAGCCGTCCGCCATGTAGCCGGTGGCCTGCTCGTGCCGGACGGTGATGAAGCGCATGCCGGGCTCATCGAGGATGGGGTCGATCGCGTGGTACATCTGGACGCCGGGCAGGCCGAAGATGACTTCCGCGCCTTCGCGGCGCATGGAGCGTATGAGGGCCTGTCCGCCGGTCATCTCTGGCATGGGTTGCTCCTGCGCTCAGGCGCGTGCCCGCACGCATCGGGTGCGGTGGGCGCATTATAGCGCGAGGCAGGGCGGGTTGGCGGTCGGCGTTGACGCACCGGACGCATCAGCGATGGCGAAGAGCGGAGCATCACTGGACAGCGCGCGGCAGTGGCGTACAATGCGCGCCGGTTTGTGAACAAGCTGGCATTTCCAGTACGGACATCTGGATGAAGGGAGTTGATTCTATGGTTGGGGAAGTAGCTGTTTTCATCGATCTGGAGAACCTGCGCTATGGCCTCTTGAACCACTACGGTATGGAGCCGGACTTCCGGCAGATAGTGGACAAGGCGCAGAAGTATGGGCGGCCCACGATGATGCGGGCCTACGCCGATTTCAGCGAGCACCCGTCCGAGATAACACGGCAACTGTCCATGTGCGGTATCGAGGCGATCAACATCCCGGTGAAACGGTCGCTGGTGACGAAGGGCGGGCAGCAGATAGAGCGCGTCAAGAATGCGGCCGACATGGCCTTGTCGCTCGACATGATGGTGGAGGCGTTCGACGCGGACAACAGCGGGAAGGAGAAGGTCTTCCTGATGGTGTCCGGCGACGCGGACTACATGCGGCTGGTGACGCAGGTGAAGAACCGCTTCGGCCAGCGCGTCATCATCTGCAGTGTGCCGGAGAGCGTGAGCAACGATCTGGTAGCAGCGGCGGGCAACGAGACGGACTACTACGAAACGCCGGAAGTGGAGAGCGTCGACCCGGACACGCTGAAGGCGGCGATCGTGGCGATGGTGCAACGCGGGCCCGCGCCTCTGCATTACTGGAGCCTGCGCATCATCGACTCCTGGTGCCAGGACCCCCGGCAGGCCATCCCCGGGACGGCGAAGGAGAAGCGCGACGCCATCGGCGATCTGTGCGACGAGGGCGTGCTGTACCGGCAGCCGTTCCACGACGAACGCTCCGGCAGGCAGGTGTCGGAGGCGTTGCTGGACGAGGAGCGGGCGATGGAGTTGGGCTACCTGTAAATCCAGACAAAGGAGCACGCCATGGCGCGATTTCCACGGGTCACGACCCGCGAACAAGTGTCCCCCGAGCACCAGCAGCACTACGACTACATAGCGGGAAGCCGCGGGCACGTGGTGGGGCCGTTCACGGTGCTGCTGAACAGTCCGGACGTCGCCCAGCGCATCGCGCACGTGGGGACGTACATCCGTTTCGAGAATACGCTTCCCGGCGCGCTGCGCGAGCTGGCGATCCTCACGGTCGCGCGCGAGTGGAACTGCCAGTTCGAATGGACCGCCCACCAGCCGATAGGAGAGAGCGAAGGGCTGAGCGCCGAGACGATCGCGGCGGTGCGCGACCGCACCGCGCCGGACGGGCTCTCCGGCGACGAGGAGCTGGTGTTCCGGTACGTGAGCTCGCTCCTGGAGAAGGGGCGTGTGCCGGACGACCTGTTCCAGCAGGCGCAGGAACGGTTCGGGACGCGGACCGTCACGGACCTGACGGCGACGGCGGGCTACTACTCGATGCTGGCGTGCGTGCTGAACGCGGGTGCGGTCACACCGGACACAGGGACGCCCCACCTGCTCCCGGACGCGGAGTACTAGAGGGCGCTCGCCGGGCACGCCCGGCATGAATCCGTTCACAAGCATTCTGCGTAAAGGTGTGAGAGGAAAGGGCTGAGTATGCGTTTCTTGTCCGCAAAGGCGGGCCCGTTCTACGTCTGGCAGGTCCCGGTACTGCTTGCTGTTCTCGTCGGGGCGGGGCTCGCCGCGTTCTACTACGCGCCTGAACGGTCGACCACTCCGGTTGGGGGGCTCGCCGAGGGCGAGCAGTTGGTCCCCGTTCAGCGGGGGACACTGACCGACGCCGTCGCCACGAGCGGAACGGTGGTATTTCCGATGCGCGAGGAGGCGTCGTTCACGGTCGCGGGCGAGGTGGGCGAGGTGCTGGTGAGTGTGGGGAGCGTCGTGCGGGAGGGGGACGTGCTCGCTCGGTTGAACGCGGCGACGATGGCGTCGTTGGAGCGGGACGTTGCAAAGGCGGAGGTGGACCTGCGGGACGCCCAAGAGGCACTGGCCGATGCGCTCGGTCTCCCGGACGCGTCCGAGATCTCGGCGGCAAGCGATGCGGTAACGCTCAGCCGCCGGGCGTTGGAGAACGCGCAGGCCGACCTCGAACTCACGATGAAGAACACGGCCAGGGACGAGCAGGATGCGCGCGACGCGATACAGGACGCGATGGACGCGGTGGAGGACGAGCTCGACGTGGTGGACGAGTACGCGGAGGAGTACGCGGATACGTTCGTGCAGTGGCTGGGGGTACCGGGGTCGAGCGTGAACACGGCGCAGGACCCCGCCGGAGTACTCAGCGGGTGGCAGCTGGACCTGGACGCGTTGTTCGACGACCGGCAGGTGCTGAACCACGATCTGTCCTGGATGGACCCGCCCGACGACGACCTGTCGACGCTGTGGGACGAGCTGGTCGTTTTCTCGTGGAAGACGCTGTACGTCGGGAGGCTGGCGGGGACCTGTCCCGACGGCCCGCCGTACGAGGGCAGGTGCGCGGAGCACGAGATGGAGGAGGCGTGGACGGCGCTGGAAGACGCCCGCGCCGTGGTGGAGGAGAAGCGTGCGACGGTAGACGATGCGCGTGCGGCGCTGGAGAACACTCAGGCGAAGACAGCGCGGGACACACTGGCGGCCGAGCAGGCGGTGGAGAAGGCGGAGAACGCACTCGCGGCGGATGAGGAGGCGGCAGCGGACCTGACCATCGAGACGGAATCGCTTGACGTGGCGTTACTGCAGTCGGAGATAACGGTGGCGGAACACGCGCTCGCAGAGGCGCGGGAGGACGTGCGGAACGCAGTGCTGACCGCGCCGGTGTCCGGCATCGTCGAGGACGTTTCGATGGAGGCGGGTGACCGCCTGGGCGAACAAGGTCAGCAGGCGCCGTCGGTCACCATCCTCGACCCGTCCGTGGTGGAGGTCGACGGATCGGTGGATGAGATAGACGTGCTGGCGGTGTCGGTGGGGATGCCCGTGGCGGTGAGCCTGAGCGCACTGGAGGGGCAGACGTTGACGGGCGAGATCGTCGAGATCGGCGCAGCGTCGTCCGGGCAGACGGGCGTGGTGACGTTCCCCGTGACGGTACGGCTGGACGTTCCGGCGGGGCTGACGCTGCGCGACGGGTTGAGCGCGGTCTCGGAGATCGTGCTGGCGCAGTATGCCGGTGAGCTGCTGATACCGACGTCGTCGGTGAGCGGCAGCATCATCGCGCCGGTGGTGCGCGTTTCGGTCGATGGTGTCGTCGAGGAGCGGCAGGTCATGCTCGGCCCGAGCGACGACTTCTGGGTGGTGGTGATCGATGGACTGTCGGAGGGCGAGCAGGTGGTGATGCCGGAACCCGCGTCGGCGACACAGGGCGGCGGCGGAGCGTTCGGGGCCGTGTTCGGCGGCGGGGCGAGGCGGATCCGCGGCGGCGGAGGCGGATAGCCATGACCGCGGTTATAGAAGTGACCGATCTGCGGAAGACGTACCGCCTGGGCGCACTGGATGTCCCGGTGCTGAACGGCGTGAGCCTCGCGGTGGAGCACGGAGAGATGGTCTCCATCATGGGGCCGTCCGGTTCGGGCAAGTCGACGCTGATGAACATCATCGGCTGCCTCGATGCGCCAACCTCGGGCAGCTACCTGCTGGAGGGCGAGGAGGTGAGCCGCTGGGGCGACGCCCGGCTGGCGGCGGCCCGCAACCAGAAGATCGGGTTCGTGTTCCAGACCTACAACCTGCTGCCCCGGCTCTCCGCGCTGGCTAACGTGGAGCTGGCGCTGCAGTACGGCGAGCGGCGGGACGCGCGTGCCCGTTCACTGCAGGCGCTGGAATCGGTAGGGCTCGGGCACCGCTACAAGCACCGTCCGCTGGAGCTTTCCGGCGGCGAGCAGCAGCGGGTCGCGATAGCACGGGCACTGGTGAAGAACCCGGCAATCATGCTCGCGGACGAGCCGACGGGCGCGCTCGACACACGCTCAAGCGCCGAGATCATGGCCATCCTGCAGCGACTCAACCGCGACGAAGGGCTGACGGTTGCGTTGGTGACGCACGAGGCCGACGTAGCGCGCCACACGCGGCGCATCATCTCGCTGCGTGACGGGCTGGTGGTGGGCGACGAGCCGGTTGCGGAGCCGTTGCATGCGGAGGCCGCGGAGGGCGCACCGGCATGACGCCGATCGCGCTCATCGGCACGGCATGGTCGTCCATCGGCGGGAACCGTCTGCGGACGGGCCTGACGCTGCTTGGCATCATCATCGGCGTGGCGGCGGTTATCGCGCTCATGTCCATCGGGCGCGGCGCGCAAGAAGACATCACGAACAGGATCGAATCGCTCGGCTCGAACCTGCTCTACGTGCGTCCGCTGGACGGAGACCTGACGCTGGACGACGCACTGGCGCTGGTGGACCCCGTGTTCGCGCCTTCCATCGTGAGCGTCGCGCCGGAGGTGTCCGTGAGCGGTCCGGTGACGTACCGCTCCACCGACACGTTCACGCAGGTGGCGGGGGTCACACCGGAGTTCGCGGACGTGCGGAACTTCGAGGTCGCGTCGGGCGAGTTCATCTCACCGGCGCACGTGCTGAACCGGAATAACGTGGCGGTGCTCGGTTCGCAGACCGCGGAGGACCTGTTCGAGGAGCGCGACCCGGTAGGCGTGGACATCGCCATCTCCGGCATCCGCTTCACGGTCATCGGGGTGTTGGAGAGCAAGGGGGCTACCGCCTTCGGGAACGAGGACAACCGCGTGCTCGTTCCGCTGACGACGGCATTCTTCCGGCTGAGCGGCCAGCGCACCGCGGCGGGCGATCTCACGGTCTCGCTCATCAACGTGCAGGCGGACGGCGAACGGATCGAGGAGGCGCAGCAGGAGGCAGCAACGGTGCTCCGCCTGCGGCACGAGATCACGGACACGGACGACTTCCGGGTCGACACGCAGCAGTCGGTTATAGACGCGCTGAGCGAGACGACGGAGACGTTTACGGTGTTCCTGGGCGCGGTCGCGGGCATCTCGCTGGTTGTCGGGGGCATCGGCATCATGAACATCATGCTGGTGTCGGTGACGGAGCGTACGCGGGAGATAGGCATCCGCAAGGCGCTGGGCGCGAAGCGGCGCGACATCCTTGCGCAGTTCGTGACGGAGGCGGTGCTGCTGAGCATCGGGGGCGGACTGCTGGGCATCGGGGCGGGCGTCGTGGCCTCCCGGGTGCTGGACGGGTTCAATCTTGCGGGCTCGGAGCTGACGACGGTGTTCAGCGGCGACATCGCGGCACTGGCGCTGGTGGTGTCGGCGGCGATAGGGCTCTTCTTCGGCATCTATCCAGCGGCGCGGGCGGCACAGCTGCATCCCATAGAGGCGCTGCGGCATGAGTAACGGAGGTCCACGCTGATGGGTGCGAAGGGGTTCTTCCTGGTGCTGGTGCTGCTCGCCGTCGTCGGAGCGGGTGCGGGCTACGGCGCCGCGCAGCTCGTTCCGCAGGACGAAGAGGAGCAGGCGACCGAGACGGCGGACCTTGTGGCGCCGGGTACGGACGCTGCTGACGCCGGTGCTGCGGTGACGACCGGGCGCGCCCGGCAGTCCGGCGGGCAGCCTACGGCTGACGACTTCATCGCGGCTCTGCCTGAGGAGCAGAGACGGGAGTTGGAGAGCAACCCCGAAGCGGCGGCGATGGCGCGCGCCCAGATACAGATGGCTATCGATTCCGGCATGATCCCGCCGGAGGTACTGCAGGAGATGGGACTTGGAGGCACGGTCGACGCCGCGCCCGGCGCGGCGCCAGAGGAGGGAGCGCGAAACGCCGAACCGCTGACCGGCACGGTGGCGTCATTCGGCGACGGGATGCTGCGGCTGGAGACGCCGGACGGGGAGGCTGCCATCGCGGTGCCGGAGGATGCGCCGGTGAACGTGACGAAGACTGCGGCTGAGGCGTCAGACTACCTGGCGGAAGGGGCGGAGGTGTCGGTGGTCGCGCGTCCGGACGAGTCGGGCGGGCTTGCGGCTGCGGCCGTCATCGTAGGCGGCGCGGGGCAGGGAGCAACCAGCGGGCGGGGGTTCGGCGGGCTTGCGGCTGTAGTCATGGGGTCAATCACATCGTTCGCGGATGGTGTGCTCACGTTGGAGACGGCGGACGGTGCGGCGGAAGCCGCCGTGGCGGAGTTCGCCGTGGCGGACGATACGCCCGTACGCATCACGGCGACGGCGGCTGAAGCGGCTTCCGAGTTGGCTGCGGGCGTGACCGTGACGGCGTTCGTGCAGCGTGAGGCGGACGGCAGCCTGTCTGCGGCAAGTGTGAATGTTGGCGGCGGCGGCGGCGGCTTTGGACGCGGGCTGTTCGGCGGCGGTCAGGGTGGCCGTCAACGCGGCGGCGCCGGCGGCGGCCAGGGAGGCGGGGAGTCCGGTGGGTGAGACGCTGGACAGCGCCGGCGGGGTGAGCGTTCTGCGGAACGCCGTGGACGGCGCGGCGTGGACGTTCGTCTACGCGCCGGGCGCCGGCTCGAACCTGCGCGACCCGTTCGGCCAGCGGCTCGCTGAGCGGCTGCCGGATGCCGGGATATCGCTCGTGCGCTTCCAGTTCCCGTACCAGGAAGCGGGGAGCCGGAGGCCGGACAGTCCCGCGACGCTCCTCGCGACATGGCGCGCCGTGCTGGAGGCGTGTACCGGTGGTACACGGACCGCCATAGGCGGGAGGTCGCTGGGCGGACGCATCGCGTCGGTGCTGGCGTCGGAGGGTGTGCCGGTGGACGCGCTCGCGCTGTTCGCTTATCCGGCGCATCCGCCGGGCAAGCCGGAGCAGCCACGGACGGCGCACCTGCCGCGCGTCGCGTGTCCAACGCTGTTCTGCTCCGGCACGCGCGATCCCTTCGCCTCGCCGGACGAGCTGGCGGCGGTCGCCGCGCTCGTAACGGACGCTCGCGTGCACCTGCTCGACGGCGCGGACCACGGCTTCGCCGTGCTCAAGTCGAGCGGGCGCTCGCGGGAGGACGTGTGGGTGGAGGCGGCGGGCGTGCTGGTGGAGTGGCTCAGCGGGCTCTGATGGTGTCGTTAGGACGCGAGTGAGAGGGCGTCGCAGTCCCGGGGGTTGATATCCGGGCGGAGGGAGTTGAAGACGAGGAAGAGGAAGGTCCCGTCCGGCGCGCGTTCCCCGTACTCGACCTCGACCGCGAGTGACGGCTCGCACCAGTGGGAGAAGAGGCTGACGCCGGGCTCCTGGGTGAAGGGGCAGCGGTCGGTGTGGAACCGGGAGAGCATCCGGTGGAGAAGTCGCTGGTCGCCGCGGGCGGTGCCCGCGCCTGCCGCGCCGGTGAAGCGGAGCCGTCCGTCCTCGAAGACGCCGAGCAGGAGCGAGTCGAAGGGCTGCCTGCTGCCGCTGAAGGTGTAGCCGCCAACGACGAGGTTCATGGTGCGGGCGTTCTTGGTGGAGAGCCAGTGGCGGGAGCGCTTGCCGGGCTCGTAGAGGCTGTGCTTGTCCTTGGCGACGATGCCGTGGAGGCCGAGCTCCCGCGCGGCGGCGTACATCGCAACGCCCTCGCCTTCCTCGAAGTGGCAGACGTGGACGGTGGCGTTGGGGTGCAGCGCATCGTGGAGGCGGGCCTTGCGCTCGTAGAGCGGGTGGTTCAGGAGCGACTCGCCGTCCAGGTGGAGGATGTCGAAAACCTCGTAGTTGACGGGCGTCCTGCGCCTGGCGTCGGCACCGGCGAGCCAGCGTTCGACGACGGCGTAGCGCTGGGGAATGCCCTCGTCGCTGAGCGCGACCAGTTCGCCGTCGAGCACGACGCTCGCGTCCCCGGCGGCGTTGCGGAGCGCGTCGGCGACTTCGGGAAACGCGGCGGTGATGTCGGTCCCGCCGCGCGTGTGCATGCGCACATCTCCCTTGCTGACGACGGAGATGGCGCGAATGCCCTCCCACTTGATCTCGTAGAGGCGGTCGGGCGCGTCGGTCGGCTCGGGGGAGGGGGTGGGAATCATGGGCTCGACCAGACCGAGGGCGCGTGCAGCGCGTTCGGAGCCGGTCTGCGAGGTTGTCGTCATGGGATCAGGAGGCCTTCCTCGCCTTGCGCGCGGCGACAGGTTCCTCGGTTTCGGCGTCAGGCGTAGGGGCACGGGCTGCTTCGATGGATGCGCGCAGGGCTTCCATGAGATCGCGCACCTTGCCCTGTGGGGCCTCGGGGGCTGCGGAGATGGGCGCGCCGGAGCCGAGCTTGGCCTCGATAACCTGCTGGAGCGCGTCCCGGTACTCGTCCCGGTACTCGCCGGGCTGGAACTCGCCGGTGAGCTGGTCGATGAGCATCACCGCCATCTGCAGCTCGGCCTCGCTGAGTTCGACTTCGCCCGGCAGGTCGAGCTCGGCAGTGCCGCGTATCTCGTCCGGGTAGTACATCGTCTCCATGATGAGGCCATCGACGTACGGGCGGATGAGACAGAGGTGCTCCTTGTTGCGGAGCGCGACCTTGGCGATGGCGACGCGGTCCGTGGCCTCCAGCGCCTTCTTCAGGAGAGCGAACGGCTTCACTCCCACGCTTTCGGGTTCGATGTAGTAGCTCTTCTCGTAGTGGACGGGGTCGATGGTGGCGATGTCCACGAACCGGAGGATGTCGATCGTGTGAGTGGTCTTGAGCGGGAGGTTGTCGAAGTCCTCCGCCTCCATCACGAGGTACTCGTCGCGGGCGAACTCGAAGCCGCGGACGACCTCGCTGTACTCGACCTCCTGCTCGTGGTAGGGACACCAGCGCCTCTGCTTGAGGCGGGTGTGGCAGGAGTCGTGCAGCTGGACGAAGCCGATGTCCTTGCTCTCGGTGGCGATATAGAGCTTCATCGGAATGGCGACCATCCCGAAACTTATCGCGCCTTTCCATATCGCACGGGCCATGAGCACCCCCGAGAGCGGAGTTAGTGTAGGTGCGCCGGACGCGGCGGGTCAACGGGAGAATGGCGCGAGGTCTGCCTGGCTGGGGCGAAGAACTTGTCTCCAGGCAACGGCGTTTCTCAAATCTGTCGATTCTTGCCGGTTTCCACTCGTAATCGACCCTTGGGCACCCACAGCAACCGTCGTTCTTCCTACAGATAATCCGACAAGAACCGGCAGTGAACCGACACAATCCGACAGTTTCCGACACCCCCTGCGGGGTGTACGGTCAGGAGCGGCGCAGGCCGTTGAGAACAGGGTACGGGAGGGTGCGGGTTGGCGTAAGGGGCAGATGTCACAGGATGGCCGTAGCCCGGCAGTTCACCCCCATCCTAACCTTCCCCCATCAAGGGGGAAGGGACCAGACCGGGTGCCCAAGAGAAGCGGCCCTCCTGCATCAGGCGAGGTTCCTGCCTCCGCAGGAACGACGGAGGCGGGCTACGCCTGCGCCTCCTCCAGGTAGGAATGGTCGAGGTAGGACGCGATGTCCGGCCCGTGGGGCGGGGTGAGGCCGAAACGAAGGCGTATCTCCAGCGGGATGGCGAACGTCTCCGTCTCCGGGCGCAGCGAGTCGGGCATGTCGTCGAACGCGCGCGCGGCCCGCTCCTCGCTGAGGTCCGTGGCGCTCGTGAGGAGCGCGACGGCGGCGCCCCGCCGGGATGGGTCGGCTGCCCAGCGGGCGGCGTCGAGCAGCGCGCGAAGGAAGCCGACGACGATGCCGCGGTTCGCCTCGCCCCACGGCCGGCTGACGGCGATCACGCCGCCCGGGTAGCCGGGGACGACGTCCGAGTGGCGGGCGATGAGGCGCATGCCCGCCTCTTCGGCACGAGCGTTCCAGGGTGGGTTGAGGACGCCCGCGAACGTCTCGCCCTTCTCCATCGACTCCAGCCGGTAGCCCGTCGCACCGGCGGGGACGAACGTGTAGTCGCGGTCGAGCTCCAGCCTGTGCTCCTGCAGGATGCGGCGCAGGACGAGGCCGTAGGCCGTGTCCACGGCATCCACTGCGAGCGCCTTGCCGCGCAGGTCGTCCCACGTCTGTATCTCGGGCCGAACGTAGACGGGCAGGTCCACCCCCGAGCTTGCCCGGGCGACGGCGACGACCTCCGGCCCCTCCCGCTCCGACCACGCGAGCACGTTGTCGAACGCGGTGGACGCGATCTGCCAGCGGCCTTGGATGAGGCCGCGCATCTGTTCCGTGGAACTCGGGGTGCGCGTCACCTCGACCTCGAGCCCCTGCGCCTCGAAGAGTCCGCCCGCCCTGGCGAGCGCGACCGCCGCGCCCTCGCCGAACGTGATGAAGCCGATCTTCGTGAGTTCAGGCATGCGTGTGCTCCTAGTGTGGTTTTCACATCACCGAGCCCACGCGGCCCTACTAGCTGGCCTAAGAGGGCTT
>VXQP01000060.1 GCA_009838965.1 Chloroflexota bacterium
CCCCCCCCCCCCCCCCCCCTCCCCCCCCCCCCCCCCCCCCCCCCCCCCCCCCCCGCGGCGACCACGAGCGCAACGATGGTGAGGACCAGCGCGACGGTGCAGCAACGTCCGCGCCCATGACGTCGTCCACCGCCGCCTTCCCCGTCGCGGTCACCTCCGCCACCGTCGTCCCCACCGTCCTCGCCCTCTCCGTCGCCGGAACCGCTCTCCGGAGGTTGCCCTGACAGGGCCCGGAGGCGGGACTCTTCATACTGCCTCGCACGCTCGATCTCCATGCGTCGCCGTTCGTTGAGCAGCCGTTCTTCCTCGCGGCGGCGGGCTATGCCCTCCTCTATCTCGCGGCGCAGTTCCGAGCGGTGACGGTACTCGGCGAGCTGCTCTTCTTCCGTGCGGCTGCGCTCCTGGCTGAGCCTCTCCTCATCCAGGTACCCGGAGCCCCAGCACATCGGGCAGCGCTCCCAAAGGCCGCTGGACTCCCCCTCAGGCGCAACCTGCCCATAGCCCCTGCAGGCCGTGCACATGCCGCCGTCCACGAACCGCACCTCGTGCTCCCGGCGACGCCGTTGCACGAGATGCGTCCCGCAGAGGGGATTCATGCCCCTGATGGCGTAACCAACCGCGAACTCAGCGCAGCCCGGCTCGACGCAGTGCGCCCGGTCGGCGTTATGTTCGTGTGCCCGCCAGAAGGCGGCAGGATACTCCCGTCCGCAGCGGGAACAGGTGATCTGGCGAGACCCGCTCGATGTCATGCTCCCTCGCTCGATGCCTCCGCGCCAAAGGAGTGCCTATCGCAAGACACAGCATTTAACGCTAACACGCGCCCCACGGCTTACTGACCGAGGTTGGGCTGCGTGCTTTGCCGTAGGTCTAGCGTGCCGGCTGGGTTAGAGGTAGGGATGGCGCGGCGGGCCGCCACGCCCCTAGCCCAACGACACCCGTGAGCCCGTGCGGGCCGACTCCACCATCGCGAGCGTGATCTCGACCACGCGCAAGCCGTCGAGGCCGGTAGCGAGCGGCTCGCCGTTGCCCTCGACCGCAGCGTCGAACGCCTGCACCTGCTTCGTGTAGAGCGCGAAGGGGTGCTCCGGGTACGTCTCATCCTCGGTGAGGGCGTCGGTGCGGACCGCGAGCGCTCCGGCCTGGTTCATGTCGATGCTGGAATGGAGTCCGGCGCGTCCGAGCGTGCCATAGACGGTGACGTCGTTGCGCTCGTAGTCGGGCGTGCGACGCCCCGTGAGCAACGTCGCGATGGCCCCACTCCGGAAGCGCAGCGCCAGCGTCACCAACTCCTCCAGCGGCTTCTCCGGCGTAGCGTCGCTCACGGCGGAGACCTCGGCCACGTCGTCGTCGAGGACGTAGCGGAGCAGGTCGGCACAGTGCACGCCGGTCGCCATGAATGCGCCCGCGCCGATGAGCGACGGGTCGTCCCACCACGCTTGCAGGCCCTCACGTGGTGGCGGCGCCTCCTGGCCACGCACGCCCCGGCACCAGTCGGCATGGGCGAACGCCACTCTGCCGAGCGCACCGTCAGCCACGAGCGTCCGCAGGCGCTGGTGTCCCTCGTGCGCACGGAGGTGGAAACCAACGCCCAGCCGCACGCCTGCGGCGTCGCACGCGTCGATCATGCGCTGCGCGTCGTCCACGGAGAGCGCCATCGGCTTCTCGACCAGCACGTGCTTGCCCGCCTCCGCCGCGCGGACGGTCTGCTCCGCGTGGAGCGCGTTCGGCGACGCGATGTACACCACGTCCACGGCAGGGTCGCGCAGCAGCGCGTCGAGGTCGTCGTAGGCAGTCGCCGCGCCATGCTTCTGCGCGAACGCCTCCGCGCGCCCGATGTCCCGGCTCATCACGGCGGCGAGCGATGCGCCGTCCGCCTCGTTGATGGCAGGCGCCATCTTGGTGTCCGGGTGCCTTCCCGTGCTGACGATGCCCCAACCGATGGTCATGCGTATGCCTCCTCCAAGCGTGTGGGAGGCAAGGATAGCAGGGGGACAGAGCGTCCTTATGGACGCAGCCTAGCCCTCGATGTAGCGGTAGGCCGCGAGGGCTGCCGCAACGCCGTCGCCGACGGCGTTGGCGAGCTGCCGGTCCGAGAACTGGCGCACGTCGCCCGCCGCGAACACGCCCGGGACGTTCGTCTCCATCTGGAGGTTGGTCAGCACGTGGCCGGCGGCGTCGAGCTCCAGCACGCCCTGCATGAACTCGTTCACGGGGTGGAAGCCGATGAAGATGAACACGCCCTGCGTGGTGTGCTCCATGACCTCGCCGGTCTTGAGGTTGCGCAGGACCGCGCTGTTCACGTCGCCGTTGCCCCTGATCTCGTCGACGACCGTGTCCCAGACGAACTCCATCTTCGGGTTGTCGAACGCCCGCTGCTGCAGGATCTTGCTCGCGCGGAGCGCGTCCCGACGGTGCACGACCGTCACCTTGTTCGTCATGCGCGTGAGGTAAAGCCCCTCGTCTATCGCCGCGTCGCCGCCCCCGACGACCGTCACGTCCATGCCGCGGAAGAAGTTGCCGTCGCACGTCGCGCAGTAAGAGACGCCCTTCCCCCAGTACTCCACCTCGCCCGGTACGCCAAGCTGGTTGTGCTCGCCGCCCGTCGCGATGATGAGCGCCTTCGCCGTGTACTCGCCGTCCTCGCAGACGACGCGCTTCACGTCGCCCGCCACGTCGAGGCTGACTACCGTGTCGTACTCGAACTCGACGCCGAAGCGCTCGGCCTGCTTCTCGTACAGCATCGCCAGTTCAGGGCCGTCTATGGGCTCCGGGAAGCCGGGGTAGTTCTCGATCTCGCCGGTGAGCAGTATCTGGCCGCCCACGGCCTTCTTCTCGATGATGAGCGTCTTGAGCATCGCACGTACCGAGTAGATGGACGCGGCGAGGCCGGCTGCGCCTCCGCCGATGATGATGACGTCGTATTGCGGTTCGTTGGACATGACGTGCGTTCCTCCCTTCTGCCCTCCCCGGGTCTAGACGCGGTAGCGGAACCGCCCCTCCAGCTGATCGCGGTTCAGGCGGCGGTTCAGGTGCAGGCCCTCCAGCACGAACTCGGCCGCCGAGGCCGCCTCCGGCCCGCTGCTGCCCGCGCCGAGTTTGCTCAGCGCACCCGCGAACCCCTCCAACTGACCCATCTCCTCGAGGTAGACGCTGGCCGGCAGGTCCGCACCGGTGTCGAACGTCTGCCCGGCCTCGAACGCCATCACGAGCTCGTCGAGTTCGTGCGGCTCGAAATGGCGGTCGAAGACGTTGAGCAGCGCGCGCTTGATGAGCTCGTCCACGATCTTGGCCTCGCGCCCCTCTTCCATCGTCTCCAACTCCACTTTGCCGAGCGTGGACGCGATGATGAACGCGAAGTCCGTGATGCGCGGGACGGCCTGCCCCTCGCCCTGCGAGATGGCGCGGCGCAGTGCGTTCGCAGCGACCGTCTCGTAGTTGGCGATGGAGACGCGCACGCTCACGCCGGAACGCTGGTTGATCTCCGGATGCCGCCGCGCGAGCGACGTGAACTCCGCGATGAGCTCCTTGATGTAGTCCGGCACGACGATGGGCTCCTCCGCGCCCGGGAACTCGTTCCGCTCCACGTCCATTATGGAGATCTCCTGTGCGATCTCCCGCGGGTAGTGCGTGCGTATCTGCGCGCCGTAGCGGTCCTTCAGCGGGGTGATGATGCGCCCACGGTTCGTGTAGTCCTCCGGGTTCGCACTCGCGACCACGAGCACGTCGAGCGACAGCCGCACGAGGTAGCCCTTAATCTGGACGTCGCGCTCCTCCATCAGGTTGAAGAGGCCGACCTGGATGCGCTCCGCGAGGTCCGGCAATTCGTTGATGCAGAAGATGCCCCGGTTGGTGCGCGGGATGAGCCCGTAGTGAATGGCGAGCTCGTCGGAGAGGTAGCGGCCCTCCGCGATGCGTATCGGGTCGACGTCGCCCACGAGGTCGGCGATCGAGATGTCGGGCGTCGCGAGTTTCTCGCCGTAGCGCCGGTCGCGCCCGATCCACTCGACGGGCGTGTCGTCGCCCTCTTCCTCGATGAGCTCGATGGCGTAGCGCGAGATGGGAGCGAGCGGATCGTCGTTCACCTCGCTGCCCCTCACGATGGGAATCTCGTCGTCGAGCAGCTCCACGAGCGCGCGGATCATGCGGGACTTCGCCTGCCCGCGCTCGCCGAGCAGGATGATGTCCTGCCCCGCGAGGATGGCGTTCTCCACCTGCGGGATGACCGTGTCCTCGTAGCCCACGATGCCGGGGAAGACCGGCTCGCCGTTGCGCAGACGCTTCATCAGGTTGTTGCGCAGCTCGTCGCGGACGGACGTGACGGCGTAGCCGCTCTCGCGCAGCGCGCCGAGCGTCGACGGTCGTCCGTTCCTGGAGGGTTTCCTGGTCGCGGGCTTCTTTCGCGTGGTAGCCATGGGGGCTCCTGGTGAGGATTGCGCCGGACACCGGCGCCTACTCTCATTCTACACAAGCGAGGCGTGGGAAAAGGCCTCACCCCCCGGATGCTCACCCGAGAGATGCCTCGGCTGCGCTCGGCATGACATTTCAGCTGACGATGCGGCGCTTGCGGTTGTTGAGGTAGTCGACGAGCACGTACTGGCCCAGCTTGCCGGGCGAGGTGTAGAGGGCGCGGCCGTTGTTGATGCGGGTGACCCGGTCGATGAAGTCGAGGAGGTAGTAGCTCGTCTCCAGCATGAAGGTGTTGATGGTGATGCCCTCGGCGGTGCAGCGGCGGACCTCGCGCAGGGTCTCATGGATGGTGCGGTAGGTCGGGGGGTAATTGAAGTAGGAGCGCGTCCCTTCCAGATGGGCCGTGGGCTCGCCGTCCGTGATCATCAGGATCTGCCGGGAGCAGTTCTTGTAGGGAGCGAGCAGCTTCCGTGACATGGCGAAGGCGTGCTGCATGTTCGTGCCCGAGACCCACATGTTCCACGTGAGCGTCGGGAGGTCGTCGGTCTTGATGGGAACGGCGTAGTCGGAGAAGCCCACCATCCAGAAGCGGTCGCGGGGGAACTTCCCGCGGATCAGCGCCTCCAGTGCGAGCGCGACGCGCTTGGCGGCGCTCCATGAGCCGAACATGCCCATCGACTTGCTCTGATCGATAAGCAGGACGGTGGCGGCCTGTACCACGTGCTCGGTGCGCTTGACCTCGAAGTCCTGGATGCCGACCTTCACCGGCGTGCCGACGCCCTGGCGCTCGATGGCGTTCATGACGGTGCGGTGCAGGTGGATCTCGAACGGGTCGCCGAACTCGTAGGGCTTGGTCTCGTCGGTGTGCTCGCCGCCGGTGCCCCGCACGGCAAGCTCGTGGTCGCCGGCCCGGCCCTTGCGGAGGTCGCCGAAGAGGTCGCGCAGCACCTTCTGTCCTATCTTCCGCGCGGCTGCGGGCGTCAGTTCCAGGCGGTCGCCGTCCCGCCGCAGGTAGCCCGCCTCCTCCAGCCGCTTCGCTATCTCGGCGAGCCGGTCCAGGTCCTGGCGGGCCTCCTCGCCGAGCAGCGCTTCGAGCATCCCGGCGTCGAGTTCGTCGAGGTCGCCCCGGCGCATCGCCTGCCTGATCTGCGCCTCGAGGTCGTCCATCGACTGCAACTCGCCCATGACGTTCATCGCCTCTTCGAGGGTCATGTTCTCCTCGCCCTGGAAGAGGCGCTGCCCGGCGAACTCGTTGAACGGGAGCATCTGGCCGAGGTTCGCGGCGAGCTCGGCCAGCTCATCGGCGGTCTCGGGGTCCATGGCGGCGTTCATCGCCTCGAACAGCTCGCGCCGCTGCTCCGGAGACATGCTGTCGAGGAGTGACTGCATCTGCCCCATCTGGCGTGCGAGCATCTCCATGAGCTCGTCGAAGCTGCGGGGCGGGTCGTCGCCGAACATGGCTCCCCACTTGTCCATGAAGCCGTCGAAGTCCGGCTCCAGCCCGTCGAGCTTGTCCCGGATCATCTGGTTGAGGTCACGCAGCATCTCGCGCATCAGGGCCATCTGCTGCGGGTCCATATTCTCTATCTGCTGCCGCATCTCCGAGGCGACGGAGCCGAGCATCTCCTTGCGAAGTTCGTCCATGAGCTCCTGGAACTTGCGCTGCGCCTCGGGGTCGATGAAGTCGAAGTCCTGGAGTTCGCGAAGCGCGCCCGCCGTGCTCTCGGGGAGCTGATCGAGCCGTTCGCGGTTGCGGTCGGCTCGCTGCTTGAAGAGGTCGCGCAACCGACCGGCCTGCTCCGCTTCCTCACCGCTCATGTTCGCGAGGTTGTCCTCGATCTCGCTGAGGCGGCGGTCCATACCCGCGCGCTCGGTCCGGAGCACGTCGTCGAGCCGCTCCTTGAGGTCGCGCATGACGGAGTCGGGATCGTAGCGGTCGAGCGTCTGGTTGCGACGCGAGCGCAGGCGTTCGAGGAGGTCGTCGAGTCCGGGAAGGCGGGCGTCGTCGCCGTTGGCGCCGCGACGGATGAGGTCGCGGAGCGCGCGGCGGATGTCGCCGTGGTCGATGACGTCCTCTGCCAGCGCGTCGAGGAGCGCATCGGCGTCGGCTTCGAACGGCTGCTGCGAGCCATCCCACTGGGAGTACCGGTAGAGCCTTGCCACGGCGGGATTGTAACCCGCCGCGCAACGTCCCCGCCTACCCGCCGGACGGCGGGAACGGATCGTCCTCGCTGGCCCGCGCCTGGGACTCCACGATGGAGATGCCCCGGCTCGTCTTGTCGCCCCACAGGCTCTTGAGGTAGGTGATCACCGCGACGATATCGTCGTGGCTGAGCTGCTCCCCGAAGGCCGGCATGGCGCTCTTGAAGCTGCTGAAGCGCGGATCTTCGAACTCCTGACCGCCGTTGCGAACGATGCGGTAGAGGAGGCCGTCGCCGTGGTGCCAGGTGTGGCCGTCGCCGTTCAGTGGCGGCGGGGGCAGCGTGCCGTCGTCCTTGGCGATGTGCCAGTTCGCCTGGCCCTCGCCTCCAGCCCCGTGGCAGGTGGCGCAGGTCGCCGCGAACACGTCCTTCCCCCTCGACACGACCGCAGGGTCGTAGGGCGACGACGTGCAGGAGGTGAGCAGGACGAGGGCGAGGAGCAACAAGGCGAGCGGGGCGGCACGGGCGTGAGCCACTTTTGTCAACGCCTGCCTCGCCCCCTACACCTTCGACACCATGTACTCCTGACCGCCCTCCTCAATGGCAACCGTCTTCGGGAGCACGATGTCCAGCGATCGGACGCGGAACGCCCCGCCGTTGCGGGTCTCCGGCGGTTCCTGGCCCTCCATCAACTGGCGCACGGAGCGCATCAACCGGCGCCGCACCTGGATGATAGCGGTGTCGCTGCTCACAAGATGCTCGCGCGTACGGTCGGACACGGGCCCGCCGTGCTGCACCTCCGTCACCGCGAAGTCCTGCGCCGGTATCGACTTTATGCCGGTGAACGAGTAGTGCCGCTGCGTCGCACGGTCCTGCAGGTAGTCGTTGTACTTGTTCTCCTTCGTGCGGAACGTGCCGGGGATCATCTCCGGGAAGAGGACGCCCTTGTCGCGGTAGATGGAGAGCTCCTCCGGCGTCAGCGGACGCTCGGCGTGCCAGCGCACGCGGAAGGCGACGGCATGCTCGTCGTCCACCGGCACCTTCACCTGGCAGAGGACGGGGTCGCCGGGGCGTGCGGCGATCATGGTGTAGAAGGGGAGCATCCACTGGTTCACGCGCCAGTAGTAGTTCTCACCCGCGTCTCGCCGCGCGGTCAGCATCACGCCATACTCGGTGTCGGTCACCGTCCACACGGGCGCCTTGTCGGCGGCGGTAAGGTCCTCGATGCCGTTGGCGCGGCCGTCTATCACCGTGCCGCTCTTGACGTAGCTGTGCAGGAAGCCGAGGTGGCTGGAGTCGATGTCGGCCTCCATCGTCTGCAGGTAGTTGC
Source organism: Chloroflexota bacterium (assembly GCA_009838965.1). Lineage (GTDB taxonomy): Bacteria > Chloroflexota > Dehalococcoidia > Lucifugimonadales > Australimonadaceae > Bin16. The sequence continues at coordinate 7,879 of VXQP01000060.1, forward strand.
AGTCCAGGAACATCTTGGAGATGTAGCGCTGGTCGTCCGGGACGCGCGTCCACTCCATCTCCGGGAACTCCGGCACGCCGTTCTCGCGGGGGCCGAGGTACGCCCAGATGACGCCGCCGCGCTCGATCGCCGGATACGCTCGGGCGCGTATCTTCTCCTTGAACGTTGCGCCCTCCGGCGCGTTCGGCACGTCGACGCATGTGCCCTCGACGTCGTACTTCCAGCCGTGGTAGACGCAGCGCAGGCCCTCCTCCTCGTTCCGTCCGTAGAAGAGGTCCGCCCCTCGGTGCGCGCACCACGGCTCGAGCACGCCGATGCGGCCCTTGCTGTCCTTGAACGCAACGAGGTCCTCGCCGAGTATCCGAGCGCGGACGGGGTCGCAGTCGGGCGCCGGCAGTTCCTCCGCGAGCAGGATGGGCGTCCAGAGGCGGCGCGCGAGTTCGCCCATCGGCGTGCCGCGCCCCACCTTCGTGATGAGCTCGTTCTCCTCAGCGCTGAGCATCGCAGTCCTCCCCGCGTTCTCGTATGACGCTGGGCGCATTCTACCGTGAGGCGCAAGGCCGCGCAGCGCGTGATACGCTCACCCCGACCCCACCTGCAAGGAGGCACGACATGGGAGCACTGGACCTGCTGCGCGTGGACCACATCGGCAGCCTGCGCAGGCCGCAGGCGTTGCTCGACCTGCGGGCCCGCGTCGACGACGGCGAGGCCACGTCCGACGAGCTGACGGCGCTGGAGGACGAGCTGATACGCGAGGTCATCGCGGAACAGGAGCGCATCGGCTTCCCCATCGTGACCGACGGCGAGTTCCGCCGCAGCAACTTTCAGGACAGCTTCGGCGCGTCCGTCTCCGGCTACGACACGCCTGAGTCTCGCGAGGAATACCGGCGCTGGCAGCAGGGCAACCGATCCGACCAGCAGCAACGCGTAGAGTCCGGCCCGCAGGTCGCGGGGCCGCCTGTCGTGACCCGAAGCCCGGCGGTCGAGCGCCTCACACTGACCCGCAACCTGCCGCTCGAGGAGTACCTGTTCGCGGCAGGCACGGCGCGCACGTCCGCCAAGGTGACGCTCATCGGCCCCGACCGCGTCGCGCAGCGTTTCGACTGGCAGGCGTCGGAGGGCGTCTACGAGGACCTGGACGACTTCAGGAAGCACGTCGCGGAGATACAGCACGAGATGGTGCGCCAGCTGGTCGAGGCGGGATGCCCCTACGTCCACATCGACGCACCGGGCTACACGGCCTACGTCGACGAGCCGTCGCTGGCGGCGATGCGCTCGCGCGGCGAGGACCCTGAGGAGAACCTGACGCAGTCCATCGCCGCCGACAACCGCGTCATCGAGGGCATTGAGGCCACGTGCGGCATCCACCTCTGCCGGGGCAACTCGCGCGCCATCGACCCCCTCACCGGCAGGATGGTCGCGCAGTGGCACCGCGAGGGGCACTACGACGCCATCGCAGAGCAGCTCTTCACCCAGCTCAACCACAAGCGGCTGATGCTGGAGTACGACAGCGAACGCGCGGGCAGCTTCGAGCCGCTGCGCTTCGTGCCGAAGGACAGGATCGTCGTGCTCGGACTCGTGACCACGAAGAGCACCGACATCGAGACGATGGACGATCTGAAGCGCCGCATCGATGAGGCGTCGCGCTACGTCGACGGCGACCAGCTGGCCCTCAGCCCCCAGTGCGGGTTCGCCAGCGGCGGAGGCGGCGAGACGGTGCCCGAGGACGTGCAGTGGCGCAAGCTGGACGTCATCCTGGAGACCGCCGCCCGCGTCTGGGGTTAGGACGAGAAGACTTCCGTCTCCTCCTGGTGCGGGGCGTCCATCGCCTCCTCGCGGTAGAGGTTGAGCGCCTGCAGGACGGGGCTGTCGTTGTAGGAGAAGAGGACGGCCTCCTCTTCCGCGGTATGCTCGTGGAAGTGCCACGACGGTACGACGAACGTGTCCTTCGGGCCCCAGTCGAACCGCGTCCCGGCGATGATGCTGCTCCCGCTGCCCTCGATGACGTGGTATATCGTCCCGCCGACGTGCCTGTGCGCTTGCGTGCGCTGACCAGCACGCAGCAGCGTTGCGAAGCACGCGATGGTCGGCATCGCGGGCCCGCCGTTCAGCGGGTTCGTGTACTCGACCGTGACGCCGTCGTACGGGCTGCCGTCCGTGTCATCGGCCAGCGCCTTCAGCGCCTCATAGGTGCGCTCGAACTTGTAGTTGAGGATGGGCGAGTTCGGCGAGTCGCGCCGCTCCCACGTCGGCTTGAGGCTCCCCGCGCCGAACATGCGCAGCGAGAGGTCGTCCGGCTTCGTGAGCGGATGCGTGCTGTCCGGGTACTGCTCATAGAAGTTGGCGTCGAGCGACTGCACGAACGGAACGTCGAGGCCATCGAGCCACACCATCGGCGCGTCGCCCTCGTTGCCGTGATCGTGCCACGTCCAGCTCGGCGTCGTCACGAAGTCGCCGGGGTCCATGTAGCTCTTCTCGCCGTTCACGGCGGTGTACGCCCCCTGCCCTTCAATGACGAGCCGCAGCGCCGACGGCGAGTGCCGGTGCGACGGCGCGATCTCGCCCGGTTTGATGATCTGCAGGTTCGCGTACAGCGACGAGGTGGCCGAGTGCTTGTCGATGCCGGGGTTGCTGAACACGAAGACGCGCCGCTCCGCCAGCTCCATCGGCACGAGGTCGGCAGCGCGGTAGAGCAGGTCGCGGTAGTCCAGGTAACGCCAGAGGAACGGTTGCACGGTCGGCCGGCCGCGCTGTGCGTTCACCTCCCAAAGCGGCATGGCGTTGCGGCTGCGCACCTCCTGCAGCAGGAGGTCCATCTCCTCGATACGGCTCTCACTGGCGCTGTTCGTCATGGCTCACCTCCGCCGGTGGGCAGAACGGTACGCTTGGAACAGGATAGGGGTCAAACGGGCGAGATACCCTCGGGTTCGCTGCGCGTCATCACATAGACGTTGATGGCCATGGCGCAGACGACCGTGAGCACTGCGGCGCCGGCGAGCATCACGAACACCCACTGAACGCCCGGCCCGTCCGCCAGCACCCCGCCGCCCAGACCCGCAAACGCTCCCACGCCGAAGCCGGTGAGCGAGGTGAGGCCGTACATGCGCCCCTGAAGGCGCTCCGCCGCATAGTCCGAGATCATCGCAACCGCCGTCGGCTGCGCCAGGAAGTTGAAGAACACGAACGCCGACGCCCCGATAAGGAGCAACCAGCCGTCCCACAGGCCCATCACCAGCAGCGGCGGGACCGTGAGGGCAGCGGCGGGCACGAGCAGCCGCTCGCGCCGGAAGCGCTCCCCCAGTTCACCACCGGCATACTGCCCCGCAACGCCGAACAGCAGCGCGATCGTTGCCGCCGCGCCGCCGATGACTACCGGCTCGAAACCGAACACGTCGAACCCGAGGTTCTGGCTCAGGTGCAGCGGCAGGAACAGGGTGAGTCCGCGGAAGACGAACCCGAAGCACGCGTTGATGACGAACATCAGCGCGAGCGGCACCAGCAGGCTCTGCGCGCGCAGGCGCGGGCGCGGGCGGTCGCTGCGCGTTGCCTCGCCGTCCGGCGGCGACCGGAAAGCCGCGATGGATACGGCTATCGACAGCACGGCGAACACGACGAACGCTGCCCGCCAACTCCAAGCCCCCGCGACGGCTGCCGTCAGCAGCGGGGCGAGCGCTGTCCCGAGGTTGCCTCCTGCCCCGTGGATGCCCAGCGCCCGCGCACGACTCCGCACACCTCGGGTGATGAGCGACAGCCCGGCCGGGTGGTACAGCCCGCCCAGTATCCCGATAAGCACGAGCGCCACGCCGAGCACCCATACGTTGGGAGCCGCCGCCGCCATCAGCGCGGCTACTCCCGCGCCGCCTATCGAGAGCGCCACAGTGCGCTGCGAGCCGAGCCGGTCGGCCATCTCTCCAGCAGGTATCGCCGTGAACGCATAGGCCAGCCAGGACACCGTCGCCAGCGCGCCGAGCACCGCATTGGTGGTACCGAACTCGATCAGGATGACGGCGAGCACCGCGCCGTAAACGAGGTCTATCGAGTGATTGAGCCCGTGCGCGACGCCCGTGGACGCGACGATGCGGCGCTCCTCCGGCGTCATGCGGCCTGCTGCTTCGGTGTAGATCGCCATCGCGCCCAGTATGCCACGAGCCACGTCCTCCCCACACCATGCACGCGAGCGGGAAGCGTATGCGTTGACTTGCACAGCGTCGAGTGTTAGCGTGCGCGCCGCTTGTACGCCGCTGACAGCGGCATCTTTCCGCGAATCCTTGCGGAAACCGAAAGTGGGAGGGAAACCATGCGTACACTGCATCGGGGAAGCAAGAGAGTCTGGCTGGTTCTGGCGGCTCTGGGCCTCATGTTGGGCCTGGCGGCCTGTGGGTCTGAAGATCCCACGCCGACGCCCGTGCCTCCCACACCGACGCCTACGGCCACGCCTGTACCGGCACCCGGTACAACGCCTGCGCCGGCGCCTGAACCCACACCAACGCCAACCCCGGACACGTCGTTCGAGGCGCAGTGGGACCAGTTGGTCGCCGACGCTCAGGCCGAGGGAGAGATCGTGATCAGCCTGGGCGGGACCGACTCCCGGCACATCCGGGACACGCTTGCGCAGTTCCAGAAGAAGTTCGACATCAGGGTCATCGCCAGCACGGGCAGCGGCAACGCCAACACCACCCGTATCCTGGCCGAGCGCTCCCGCGGGCGCTACACCGTCGACTACAGCGTCGCGGGCACCTCGTCGACGCAGCGGCTGATCGATGCCGAGGCGCTCGTTCCCGTCGAGCCGCTGATCATCGAGCCGACGATCCTGAACCGCACCCCCGAACACTGGCACCTCTCGCCGAAGGTGTGGTGGTCCGACGTCTCTGCCACGTACTCGATGTCCGACAGCCTCTCCATCGATAACTTCACGGACGTCTGGTACAGCACCGACCACCCGCGCGCAGCGGAAGCCGCCGCGATCACGTCGTGGTGGGACCTGGCCGACCCGAAGTGGGCGGGCGATATCGCCATGACCGGCTTCGCGACCCAGGGCACCGGAGCAACCGCGCGCGTGCGCATACACCGCGGCGTGGGGCAGGAGTTCTGGGAGGCCGTCACCAGGAACGCTGCCGTCGGCAACAACGTCCTGGACTTCTCGGCCGCCGACGGTTGCGCCGACCTGGTCGCTCGCGCCGTGGTCGCCATCGCCCTGGGCTGCGACGTGGCGCTGCGTCCGCTGGCGGCGTCGGGCCTGCCCGTTGCCTCCATCACGGACAACATCATCATGGAGGAGGGGCTGTCGGCTGAGGTCGGCGGCACCGGCACCGTGCTCGACAAGGCGCCTCACCCCAAGGCTGCCCAACTCTTCCTGAACTGGTGGTACAGCCAGGACGGCATGGAGACGGACGTCAACTTCACGCGCAACCTCTCACCTGCTCCGAAACTGCGTTCGGACGTTTCGCAGGGCAAGGTTGAGCAGAGACTGTGGGACCGCGTCGGGCAACTCCAGAGCCTGCTCGACGAGGGCAAGGTGTTCGTCGTCGACCAGGGCGTGCCGGAGTACGATGATGACCGGACCTTGTCGCTCAACTACCTGCAGGCGCTCTACGACGATCTCGGCATCCTCTACACGGCGAACTAGAGCGGCCATGCGTCATGGCGACCAGGGGTGTGTTCCGCACCCCCTGGGCGCCGTGACGCAGACATGCTGAACACGGCAAGCCCAGCACAAGGACCACCGGATACGAGGAATCAAAGGAAGAGATGACATCGCCTGCGACGATTGCACCCCCTTCTGCCCTCAGGAGCTTCTTCAGGGCAGAGATGGGCACGTTCATCATGGCGCTCGTCATCATCTCCCTCAGCGTCTACCTGATCCTGCCGATGCTGATCCTCTTCTGGTTCAGCTTCGACGTTTCCAAGGACGTATTCGTCCCGCCCCGCGAGTTCGGTTTCGGCAACTGGACCACCGCGTTCGGGAACCCGCGCATACCGACGGCATTGTGGAACTCCTTCCTCGTCTGGTTCCTCGTGATGATCATCGCGTTCCCCATCTCGGTGGCGATCTCGATGGTCCTCGCGCGGACCAAGATCCCGTTCTCCCAGGGGCTGGAGTTCTTCTTCTGGATCGCCTACATGTTCCCGGCCCTGGCGAGCACGATCGGTTGGATGATGATGCTCGCCCCCACCAGCGGCTTCGTGAACGTGGCGTTGGAAGCGCTCCCGTTCGTCGACAGGGGCCCCTTCAACATCTTCAGCCTGGAGGGCATCGTCTTCGCGCGGATCATGGCGGACGGCATCGCCTACAAGGTGATCCTGTTCACGCCTGCCTTCCGTAACATGGACCAGGCCTTGGAGGAGGCCGGGCGCGTCTCGGGCGCGTCCAAGCTCGGCACCATCCTGAAAGTGACGCTGCCGGTGATGGCTTCGCCGCTGATCCTGGTGTTCGCCCTCCACCTCATCCGCGTCTTCCAGGGGTTCGAGACGGAGTGGCTGCTGGGCGCGCGATGGGGGTTCTACGTCTACTCCACCCTCATCTACCTGCAGGCGCAGAGTTTCGACTACGGCCAGGCCGTCGTTACCGCGAGCCTGACGCTCGTCGTCATCGGCTTCATCTTCCCGATACAGCGCTGGGTGACGCGCCGCCGCCACTACACCACCATCACCGGTAAGTTCAGCCCCGGCCTGATCGACCTGGGGGGATGGAAGTGGGTCTTCTTCTCAGCGATCCTTGGGCTGCTCATCGTGCTGACGGCGCTGCCCATCCTGGTGCTGATCGTCGGGAGCTTCATGACCCACGTGGGCTACTTCAACGCGGTGCCCACGTGGACGCTCGACCACTGGCGCGACACCTTCTCCGATGAACTCTTCTTCACCGGGCTGCGGACCACCATCACGCTTGCCGTTGTGGCCGGCGTCGGCAGCCCCCTGCTCTTCTCGATCATCGCGTACCTCATCGTGCGCAGCAAGTGGCGATTGAGAACGTCGCTGGACTCCATCATCTGGGTCTCGGCGGCCTTCCCCGGCATCCTGTCCTCACTGGGCCTGCTGATGCTTTTCCTGAGCGTGCCCGGCTTGACGTGGCTGTACGGCTCCATCTGGGCGCTGGTCCTGGTCGTGATTATCTCGGGCAACACCACGGGAACGAACATCTTCAAGGGCGTGCTGGTGCAATTGGGGGCCGACCTCGAAGAGGCGAGCCGTGTTTCGGGGGCCGGATGGTTCCGCACCTACTTCCGCATCGTCATCCCGGTCATCATGCCGACGATGGTGCTGATCGGGATGCTGAACTTCATATCGGCCGCGAACACCACGTCCAGCATCATCCTGCTGGCCTCGCGGGATACGATCACCCTCTCTATCCTTGCGCTGGAGTTGGGCTCCTCCGACCTCGGGCAGGTCGAGAGGGCAGGGATCATAACGCTGGTCATCATGACGATGACGATGGGCGTGGCGCTGGTGATGCGGGCATTCGCACTGCGTGTGGGGCTCCGGCAGGATATGCGCGCCCGTGACGTTCAGGGCAGATCGATCGCCCCGACGGAGAGAGCGCAAGCATGAATGGGAATCGACAGACGGACGGTCGGACCGACGAGCGGACGAAACGCGTCGCCGGTGCGCCGAGCCGTCCCCCAGTAACGCATCGAAACCAGGAGGTGCTCCGATGAGCAAGGTATTCACTATCACATGGTTGCGTTCGAGGAGGCTGCTGGTGAGCGCCGCTGCGCTGCTGGGGCTTATCGCATTGATACTGGCGCTGCAGCCTGCGTTCCCGGCGAGCGGGTCGCCCGACGCGGCGTCGAGGGCCCAGATGATGGAGGAAGGGTCGAAGGCCGGTGTCGTCTTCCAGATCCACCCCACCTTCATCAAGTACCCGGAGGAGCGCATCCGCGACCACGGGGTCTGGTTCGTCGGCGCCGGGCTTCAGCCCGAACAGGAAGTCAAGATCCGCATGGTCTGGGGAGCCGCAGGGCTTGAAACCGACGTCACCTCCGTCCTGGACGTAGGCTACGACGAAGACCTCGGCGGACTGTTCGCCAACGTGCACGGTGCGTTCGCCGTGGCCTTCGAGCGCGGTTTCCGGGGCACAGCCAGGGACTTCGTGTTCTACGGCGAGTGGGAGGCCGTTTCGTTCCGCCTCCACGACGCCGTCACCGGTGACCTTCTGGCGGTTGCTCCGGCGGTCCTCTGCGGTCCTGCCCTGGAGGAGCCGTGGTGCAACGTCTCCTCTGAACTCGTTCCTATCGAGTAAGAACGTGATCGAGGTTCTGACCGAGGGCTGACGTAACGTTGGCCCTCGGTCGGGATGCGTGACGCGAGCCTGGAAGGAGGGTTGTCATGACGACGGCGCCTGCGGAGAGGAAGTCCACCAACAGCTGGTGGCAGTCGCCCTACGACCGCTGGCTGGTCGCGCAGGACGTGCCGGTCTTCACCGGCTACTACGTCGAGGACCTGCGGACGATAGAGCTGGGCTGGTGGGACCTGCGCGGATGTCCCGGCGCGGTGCTCAACCTCGTCGGCCACCAGGGCGTCACCGAGGCCCACGTCCTGCAGATCCCTCCCGGTGAGACGATCCCGCCCTTCCGCATGGCCGCCGAGGAGATCGTCTACGTCGTCGAGGGACAGGGTATCGCCACCATCTGGGCTGAGGGCCACCCGCAGATCAACTTCGAGTGGCAGAAGCGCAGCCTCTTCCGCATCCCGTCCAACTACTACTACCAGTTGAGCAACGCGCGGGGAGACCAGCCCGCGCTCACGCTCCACGTCAGCTACCTGCCGCTGGCGATGAGCATCCAGCCACGCGAGGAGTTCTTCTTCAACAACGGGTTCGTCGACCCCACCGAGCTGTATGGCAGTGAGGGCAACCCGTTCTCAGCGGAGGCCTACGCCGTGCGCGAGACGGTGGACCGCGGCGGCGTGAAGCACGAGACCCACCAGTGGCACGCCAACTTCTTCCCCGACCTCAACGTCTGGGACAAGCTCAGGGCCTACGGAGGGCGGAACCGGCGCGCCTTCGGTGCCGGCATCACCTTCCCCAACTCCGCCATTCGCACCGGGATGATGGTTCTGCCGCCCCAGCGCTACCGCGCCGCGCACCGCCACGGTCCCGGCGTCACCATCGTCGGCGTCTCTCCCGGCAGCGGCTTCGCCGTCATGTACCCCGAGGGCGGTGAAAAGATCGTCTGCCCGTGGACGGACGCGAGCGTGTTCGTCCCGCCGAACAACTGGTTCCACCAGCACCTCAACCCCGGCGGAACGCAGAACCGCCAGTTGCGCGTCTTCCCACCCAAGGCGCTCATGGGCTACGACGGCGGGCTGAACAAGGAGGTCCCGTTCATCGAGGAAGACCCCTGGGTGCGCGAGCAATTCGAGGCCGCGCTCGCCGAACAAGGCCTGCCGTCGCTCATGCCGCCCGGGCTCTTCGAGGACCCGGACTACGTCTGGGACGACCCGGAGATGGACGACAATGACTAGCCCCCTAC
>VXQP01000019.1 GCA_009838965.1 Chloroflexota bacterium
GGACGGACTCGCCAGGCTGGAACCCCCAACCAGTGACGGTGAAGGTTCGCTCGGATCCGAGGGTGTAGACGGCCTTCTCGAGCGAGATGCCAGCGGCGGGGGCGGGGTCACCGGGAGGGCCCTGAGCGCCATCGGCGCCGGCGGGTCCAACAGGCCCGGCAGGGCCGGCGGCTCCCTGTGGTCCCTGTTGTCCCGCGGGACCGGCGGGGCCAGTCTGTCCCGCTTCGCCCTGACATGCCGTGGCAACCAGTGCGACCGTGAGCATCAGAACGCAGACGGCTGGAATGATTCGCATCGGAGTTCCTCCCTCACGTGCCATTCTGAAGAGCAAACTTGGGCATCCAACAGCGAGCGCATTCTAGGAATGGGCGTATGGGCTGTCAACAAAAATCGGAGTGCATGAGGCTTACGTGTGACTGATTTCACAAAACTATCAGGGCATGATAGGCAAGTGACAAAACAATTCCGCTGGAATTCAACGGATTTCGACCAACAAACCACTCGCTCCGGTCGCATAGAGCGCATCGGCGCCAACCGCGACGCCGAGGATCGCACCACCTCCCGGTTCGATGCGCCATCGTATCTCTCCTGTCGCAGCGTCAACTGAGGCTATCGTGCCCGATTGTGTCCCGACGACGACTTCGCCTCCGATCACCGTGGGAGAGGTTGCCGCAGATGCACCCAGGTGGGTCTGCCATACTGTGTCGCCCGTCTGTTTGTCGTAGGCGAACACCGTTCCGCCCGCGGTGCTTACGTAGGCTCGTTCGGAGTCAACCGCCGGGGTTTGGATAAAGCTCTCCCCTCTCTCCTGACGTACCCAGACCACGCCCTTCTGAGGCGGTAGTTCGTCCAACATCCCCCACCGGAACATCCAGCGGCGAATGTTTCGAATCGACTTCTCGAATGGCCACTGGCGATTCTCCCAGCGCACGCGCCGGACGGTCCCGCTGATGTCTGCGGCGTAGACCGAGTCTCCCGCGATCGCTGCGGAACCGTCGGCGAGCGACGTCTCGTAGTCGAACCACCGTTTCGCGGTGTGCTTATCGATGAAATGGACGAGGTTGTCCTGGGAGACGACAACGACGAGTCGTTCGTTGACCGCAGGGCCGGAGGTGATACGTCCTTCCGTGGCGAAGCTCCACCGCTCTTCGCCGGTGAGCGCATCGAGCGCATAGAGGCGGCGGTCGCTCGAGCCCGCATACAGGACGCCGTCGACTACAGCGGGAGAGGAGCGTACGGGGGCATCGGCCCGGAATGTCCAGACTTCGCTGCCGTCATCACGGTCGAGCGCTGTGATTCGTCCGTCCAGCATGCCGAAGTAGATCAGGTGCCCGGCGATGGATGGCGTCGAGCTGACCGGCGCTCCAAGGCATCTATCCCAAAGGGGAGCGCCGTCCGAGGCGGAGAACGCGTGCATGCATCCGTCGACGTTGCCTGCGTACACGACGTCTTCCAGCACGACGGGGCCGCCTCCCGGAGAGGCGCCGAGGTCTGCCTTCCAAGCCACCTCACCGGCAAGCGACGTGGCCGCTTCGGACATCGCGTTCGCTCGCAGCGGGCTTCCGCCTCCGGTTGGCCAACCACCGAGCTGAAGCTCGGACGTCAGGTCTGACGCGGGGTCAGAGAGGAAGCGGGCCAGCCCGATATTCTCGACGGCAGCCCACGTTACAACGAGCAGGGCGAGGACCGCCGCTGCAGCCCGGATAAGCGTTCGCCGGAGCCTCGCGCGGGCGCGCCACCGAGCGACCAGCGGAGAGTCGGAAGCGGGCAGAAGCTGCGTGCGACATCCGGCACAGAACCGCGAGCCAATCCCATTAGTATGCCCGCAGACGTGGCACACCGATGAGGCGTCGGTCTCACTCAACGTGCGGCCTCAGGCGCTCAGGCTCCCGCGTAGTTGACCGGCTGCAGAGCGATCCGGTGCTCTCTGGTCGCTTCGACCCAGTCTTCTTCCTTCTGCAGGACGGTAGCCGCAGACCGGACCGCAAACAGCGTGGGGTCGTCCACGCTCGGTGGCAACTCGCCGGTGTCGCGGAAGGCCTTGGATGCGTTCAGCAGGCGGTAGCGGGTATGGATGATCCCGGAGTCCGTTGAGACGAGGTGCTCTTTCGTCCTGTCATAGATGGGGCCCATCGTCTCCTGCATGCCGGAGTCCTGTGCCCAAGTGCCGGGAATGCCGCACCAGCGCTCGGTCTGCTGAGCATGGTAGTCGTTCCAGTAGTCGTTCATGATGTTCTGGCGCGGTCGCCACTGGCTCCCGGGGAGCGTCGGGTCTGGAGGCATGAAGCCCACGGTGCCGATGTTGTAGACGCCGGGGCGCTTCTCCATGTTGTCGAGCTCCTCCTCGGTCAGCGGGCGGTTGGGGTGGTACGTGGCCCCGAAGACCATGGTGTTCTCGTCGTCGATGGGGATCCAGGCGCGGAAGGCGCGCAGCGGGTCTTTCCCGTACGGGCCGGTCATAGTGTAGAAGGGCAGCACGAACTGGCTCATCCGCCAGTAGTAGTTGTCCTCGTCCACGTTGCGGTGACATCCGATCAGCACGCCGTAGTCTGTGTCGATCGCCTCGAACACCGGGCAGCGGTCGATCTCCTTGTAGTAGGGCCCCATGGTCTTTTCGTTCGGCTGGGCCATCTGGAACGGGAACTTCGTGTGGAGGTAGGAGTTGTGGGAGTTGTCGATGTCGCCTTCCAACGCCTGCACGAAGTTGTTGATCTGCAGCCGCTTGGCTATGTGGCGGTGCTCTACCGGCACCATGTTCCACTCGAGGTCCGGCAGGGGAGGAGCGGGTTCCCGGGGGCCCATGTACGTCCATATGACCCCGTTCCGCTCCTGGCAGGGGTACGCCTTGATGCTGACCTTGTTCTTGAAGGTCTCGCCCTCAGGCGCGTTGGGCATGTCGATGCACGCTCCCGTGGTGTCGAACTTCCACCCGTGGTAGACGCACCGGAGGCCGTACTCCTCGTTGCGTCCGAAGAACATGCCCGCACCACGATGGGGACAGCGGTCATCGACCATGCCGATGTTTCCGGCAGTGTCCCGATAGGCGACGAGGTCCTCGCCAAGCAACCGCACGCGGAGCGGCTGGCCGTTGCGTTCGGGTAGCTCCGACGACATCAGTGCAGGGATCCAGTAGTGCCGGATCAGGTCTCCCGTGGGAGTCCCGGCTCCGACGCGGCACATCAGTTCGTTATCTTCCCTCGTCAGCATGGCTACCTCCTACCTTCCTGCACAAACCTCACTCTCAACGACGAAGCCTGCACATCTTATTGCAGCGAACAGAGGATTGCTATCAGAGTATGCAGTCCACCAACGCTCCAGCGTCGCAGCTGGTGGCCTCATCGCTGATCGACGGTTGGGGTCTGGTGTTGGAGCATGACCTCGCGTCTGGTCTGCGAGGACTCCAGCATCGCGAGGCAGACCTCCATGGTCGCCTTTGCCCACCGGCCGTGATGTACGAGAGGACGACCCTGGGTAACGGCGAAGTACAACTCGTCGATCACCGCGCCGCGACCCTGGACGCCTCGCCATGGATCGGGATCGATCAGCCTGAAACCGTCGGTCGTGTATGCCCCAACGCCGTCAGGAAGCATCCGGAGATCAGCTCCCTCGCATGTGACGAGGAATGAACCGAGTTCGCCCTGAAGCAGCGACGGCGTTCCCTGAGCGGCGCGCGCCCGCGCCACGGGCTGTTCTCCTCCGTAGCCGGTGTTGATGCGCATCGACACTTCTTCCTCAGAAGACCGTGCCGCACGCAGCGCTCTGCGCGTCTTACCGTAGCCCGCAGCCTCTTTCGAAGCGCTTCCGCTGGCCAGTTCGGACGAGTCGAAGTGGTCATAGCCGCTGTACGAGAGTGTGGCTACTGCGCCATTGTCGAAATCGAGGAACGCCGTATAACTGCCCTCTGTGTGCCGCTCGTGGTCGAGGTCGAACGCTGCTGCACGCACGCTGCGAGCCATGCCGCCCGCGATGAATCGCGCGGCGTCGACCTGGTGCGGCACCTGGTTGTACATGATGCCGCCGCCCAACGCAGTGACGAGCTCCTCGGGACGCCGGGGACGGTAGAGGAAGTCGGTGTACGCGGACGCTGTGATGAAGCCCAGGCGCCCGAACTCCTCATCAACGACGAGGCCACGCATCTTCTGCACGATGGGGTTGAAACTGGCCGTGTGGCCAACAACGAGCACGACCCCGGCCTGCTCGGCGGCAACGGTCATCGCCTCGCAGTCCGCCAGGGTCAGGGCCATCGGCTTCTCAACGATGGCGTGCTTTCCGTTCGCTGCGGCGAGTTGCAGGTGTTCCACGTGCATCCCGTGGGGCGTGGCGATGTAGACGGCGTCCACGTTCGCACTCCTGCAGAGGTCTTCGGCGTCGGAGAACGTCTCGCCGCCGAAGTCCGCCTCGAACCGGTCGCGGTGCTGCTTATGGAGGTCAGCTGCAGCTGTGACCCTGATGTCGGGATGCTTCGCCAGCGCGGACAGCATCCCGCTGCCGGCGCGCCCCAACCCGATCACGCCGAACCGCAGTTCAGGTCCGTCCATCGTGCCTCCGTGCCGGGATCGCTATGCCGGACAGTCCGGATTGCCGGCAGCCACCTTGCGACGCTCGGTCGTGTGTTCGAACCAGGACTCCTCGGCGGGTATGAGCACCGCGTCCGACCTGATCGCGTAGACCTCGGGCTCCAGCACCTCGCGAGGAGTCTCTCCGGTCTCGGCGAATGCCCTGGCGGTCCGGATGAGACGCCTTCGCATGGAGATGATGCCGAGGTCGGACGTCCCGAGGTGCTCCTGCGTGCGGTCGAATATCTTCCCCATGCTGAGCTGCGGCGCGGCGTCCTGCGCCCAGAACTCGGCGATGCCCGAGAAGGTCTCGAACTTCTGCATCTCCCGGTCCTGGTGGAAGTCGTTCTCGATGGAGAGTGCGGGCCGCCAGCGCCCGAACGGGGCGCTGGAGACCGGGGCGCGGTTCTGGGGCGATATGTTCCAGACTCCGGCCTTCGTGAGCAGGTTTTCGCGCTCTTCCCCGGTGAACGGCCTCAGGGGGTGGAAGGTCACGCCGATGACGAAGACGTTCTCATCATCGATGGGCACCCATGCGCGCCAGTTCCGCGTCGGGTTGTTCCCGTAGGGGCCGGTCATGGTGTGGAAGGGCATCAGGTGCTGGCTGATGCGCCAGTAGCGTTCGTCGTTCGGCGCCTTGCGGCCGGAGCCGATGCACACGCCGTAGTCGGTCTCGACCACCTGGAACCGGGGGTGTGTGTCGTAGTGGCGTATGGCGTCCACTCCCGCCCTCGGGGAGTTCGGGTCGAGGTTGAGCCGCGAGTGCACGAAGGAGACGTGGCTCTGGTCCAGGTCTCCCTCCATGCCCTGCACCCAGTTGGAGTACTGCACCCGCTTGGACGCGACGATGTGGTCCTCCGGCAGGTCCAACCACTCCAGGGCGGGCAGCGGCGGGGGCTCGTCCTTCGGTCCCATGTACGTCCATATCATGCCGGCGCGTTCCACCACCGGATACGACGGCGTCCGGACCTTCCACTGGAAGTTGCTGTCCGGCGGCTCGCTGGGCATGTCGACGCATCTGCCCGCCACGTCGAACTTCCAGCCGTGGTAGATGCACCGGAGCCCGTTCTCCTCGTTGCGTCCGAAGTAGAGCGAAGCTCCGCGGTGCGGGCACTGCTCCGCGATGAGTCCCGGCCTGCCCGAGGAGTCGCGTACCGCCAAGAGGTTTTCGCCCAGCAGCCGGACCCGTTCCGGCGACCCGTTGGCCTCGATCTCCCAGGAGAAGAGGAAGGGTATCCAGTACTCGCGGAGCAGGTTCCCCATGGGAGTACCTGCTCCGACCCGCGTCATCAGCTCGTTATCCGTGGCGCTCAGCATGTCACGCTCCTTCACAGGCCAATCGCATAATCAACCCGCATCATAGGCAGCGGCCCACTTGCCTTCAAGCATCCTCCGACGGCACCCCTTCTCTACTGGGGAACCCGGGCGCGCTCGGCAGCCCTACACGTACGTGGCGAGCACGCGCTCGATGTCGGCGTGAGCGACGCTGGGACCTGCCTCCTGCGGGACATACCTCGTGGGGGCGCCGTTGACGAACCCCCTGCTCGGTTCCACGGGCAGCTTTAGCGCGTCGTCGAGGTCGCTGCGGAACACGTTCATGGGGTCGCCGCCATCCTGCACGATCTCCATCTGCTCGTTCAGCATCTTGCGGAACATGATGATGCCCTTGTCGGACTCGCCGAGTTTCTCGAGGTCGCGGCGAGCTACCGGCCCCTGCGTTACCCACGCCATGTAGTCCTGATTGAAGGTGACGTCGGTGATGAAGCGGCCGTCCTCGCCTATAAGCGGGTTGTAGTAGTACGGCACCGGGTCCTGCCTGGGCACGACTGCCCCATCGGCGGCGCGGAAGATGTAGATCGAGATGTGCAACGTATGCTCGTCGTCCACAGGGACACGGAACTGCATCGTGAGCTTCTGCGGGGACCCGACCTGCAAGATGTTGGGGAACAGGATGGGATGTCCCACCTTCCACAGGTCGTGGTCCTCACCGAGCCCTCGCAGGACACGCCGCTTGATGATGCCGTGCTCGAACAGGTCGAAGCTTATCCGCTCGTGGGGTGCGGACTCGCCGCGCACGTTTACGGTCTGGCCTGCCGCAAGCTGCTGGTAACGTGTCCAGTAGGAGTGGAGCCACTCGGTGTGCACGGGGTCGAGGGAGTTCTCCTGGCACTGGAGCCAGTTGCAGGGGAGTTCGGTGATGGCTATGTCGCAGGCGACGTTCTCGGCGATCAGCGGTTCCCAGTGCGGCAGGAGTGGCGTCGGCTGCGGCCCCAGGTAAGCGAAGATCAGCCCGGAGAGTTCGCGAACGGGGTAGCCGGCGACCTTCACCTTCTCCTTGAAGCGCCCGTCCGGGTGGACGGTCTCCTCGAACGGCTGCTCGATGCACTGGCCGGTCTCGTCCATCATCCAGCCGTGGTACATGCATCGGAGGCCGTGCTCCTCGGGTATGCCGTAAGAGAGGTCGACGCGGCGATGAGGGCAGAAGCGGTCGATGAGTCCGAGCGTGCCGGACCTGTCCTTGTAAAGGACGAGGTCCTCGCCCAGGACGCGGACGGCCTTGGTGGGACGCTCGTACAGCTCCCCGGCTGCGGCGATGGGCTGCCAGTAGCGGCGCATGAGTTCACCCATCGGCGTTCCCTGTCCTACCCGGGTCAACTTCTCATTCTGTGCAATGCTCAACATCGCCATGCCTCCTGTCATCGATACTCGTTACCGACTGTGGACTGTCCGGTGCTGAGGGAGGCTGTAAGGAGGGCTTATCGGGGAGCGGAAGGCAGCGTCATAAACCCGGACAGCGACGACTGGCGTCGCAGGACAACTATACCACTACGATATCCGAGTGTATCGGTCAGCTCCGTGGCGTCTCGCAAACTGAAGGGCGGCGCCGGAGCGAGCGCTAGTACGGGACCGGCGTCTGAAGCGACATCGTCACTTCCCGCCGCTCATTGGATGACTGCAGGATGCCGAGGATCACCTCGAGGCTCGCCATTCCCCATCGCGCGTCGGGAAAGGTCGGGCGCTCCTCCCTGATGGCGTCGCGGAGCTCAGTCAGTTCGCCGCGGCCCTGGCCTCTGTTGTCGAACGTTATCTCGCGCCTGCCGTTCTCGTCGTAGATGTACAACCCGTCCGGGGACTGGCGGATGTCGCCTCGTTCGCAGCTCGCGATGGTCAGGCCGAAGAAGGGCTGATTGCGGCGGCCCGACACCCGCTCTGCCCGCTCGCGCTCGGCGCGTATTCCGGCGAAGTCATACTTGACGTCGGCCTCCACGGAGCCGTCGTAACGCTCTGCAACAGCGGGGATGTCGACGTTCCGGCGCTGGCCGCCCTCGCCGATGCCCCAAGTCATCTCCGTGATGTCGAAGTAGCCGTAGCCGTTGAATACCATCGTGGCGGCGACGCCGTCCTCGAACTCCAGGAATGCCGTGTAGTCGCCCTCCGCCAGGGGGAAGGACGGGTTCCAGCGGCCTGTGACAGCGCGGACGCTCTTCACCATGCCGCCGCCGATGCCGCGGACGATGTCGGTCTGGTGCGGGCCCTGCCGGTAGAGCACCCCGCCGCCCATGCTGGAGTCTACCTCCGACCCCAGGCGCGGCTGGCCCGATATCCACGGCTTGTACTCCCAGGTGTTGAGCTGGACGAGTCGCCCCAACTCGCCGCTGGAGACGACCTCGCGCATCCGGCGGATGGGAGGGTCGAATATCTTGGAGTGACCCTGCACGTAGCGGACGCCGTTCTGCTCGACGATGTCGACCATGGCCTGCGCCTGTTCGAGGGTCACGGCCATGGGTTTCTCGCAGATGACGTGCTTGCCGCGTTCGGCGGCGATGATGGTGTGCTCGGCATGGAAGAGGTTGGGCGTGCATACCCAGACGGCGTCGACGTTGGGGCTCTCGCACATGGCCTCCACGCTGTCGAAGGTCTCGACGCCGTACTTCTCGCGGGCCGCGTCCAGCGGCTCCTGCCTGATGTCCGCGACCGCCGTGAGCTTCACGTTCTCGATCGTGTCGACGCTTCCGAGAATCGTTCGTGAGACGCTGCCCAGGCCGGCGAGCCCCACTCGCAGAACGGCTCCCATGATTCCTCCTCCCTTGCGCTGGACGCTCCGGCCCCTATCATACGCTGGGAAGAAGCCGGAGCGTCATGAAGATCTGCCGGATGCAGGAGGCGGGACATGCTGACGGCTGAAGAGAACGAACTGTTCACGAGCGTCAGTCCGGGCACGGGAGGAGGCGACCTGCTCCGGCGGTACTGGCACCCCGTGTGTACGACGAACGAGGTCACGGCCGATAAGCCCACGCGACGTGTCACTCTGCTCGGCGAACGGCTTGTCGTTTACCGCGACCGTCGTGGCGTCCATGGGCTGGTCGCGGAGCACTGCCCGCACCGGGGAGCGTCGCTCTACTATGCGTACATCGAAGAGGAGGGCATACGGTGCGCGTACCACGGCTGGCTGTTCAACGAGCAGGGCCGGTGCCTTGAGCAGCCCTTCGAGCCGAAGCAGGAAACGACCAGAGACGCTTTCCGCCACACCGCCTACCCCGTGCAGGAGTTGGGCGGGCTGCTCTTCGCGTACCTCGGCCCCGCTCCTGCACCCCTGCTGCCCAGGTGGGACGTGCTGGCGCGCGAGGACGGCAACCGCACCGTCGAGGTCCACGAACCCTTGAACTGCAACTGGCTACAGTGCCAGGAGAACTCACTGGACCCTGCGCACACCTACTACCTGCACCTGCGCAGGATGGTGGAGAAGGGCAAGTTCCACGGGAGAGAGCTCCGGCCCCCCGAGACCTACCTGTTCCAGGAGCACCCTTTCGGTATCGTGAAGCGGCGCACCTTCGGAGGAGACGGGGATATCGCGTGGGAGCAGCTCGGTCATCCCGCCATCTTCCCCAACATCCTTCGGCATGCCACCGAGCGGCCCAGCGCGACGGGCAGCCCCACCCCTGAGGAAGCCTCGGCGTGGCCCATCGACCTCCAGTTCCGCGTACCCGTCGACGATACGCATACGCAGATATACATCATCTACTTCACCCCCACGCCCGACGGCACGCTCGACGGTGTAACCGGCGAACCGACCTTTACTCGCAACATCGTGCGAGACGAGAACGGTGATTTCCACCTGGAGAGCTTTCCCAGCCAGGACGAGATGGCGTGGGAGACGCAGGGGCCGATAGCTGACCGCACCGTCGAACGGCTGGGCGTGTCGGACATGGGCATCGCTATCTGGCGGCGGCTCCTCCATGAGCAGATCAAGATCGTCCAGGACGGCGGCGACCCGATATGCGTGTTCCGCTCCCACGAGGGCATCATCGACGTTGGTCCGTCGCGCGAGTGGAACGGCGAGCGATACGTCCCCAAGGCCTGGGAGGGCTGGGGCGAAGGCAGAGTCTGGACGACACCGAACGTCTGGCTCGGCCACGAATCGGCGGTCGCGCAGTAGCAACTGCCAGGAGAGGACCATGACCAACGAGCGCAACGATGCCTGGACGCTGACCCCCTTCGAACGCTGGGTACAGGACGAAGGGCTGAAGATCATCACGCAGCATACGGTGCCGAGCGTGTTCACCGAGGAGCTGGCGCCCTGGGAGCGCACAGGCTGCGACGCCGCACTGCTCGATCTGACGCACCATCCGTCCGAGGAGCGCCTGGTGCAGAACCAGGGAGGCATCCGCTACCTGATCGAGATCCCGCCGGGCGGCACGCTTAACCTCGAACGCCACATGTACGAGGAGATCTTCTACGTACTCACCGGGCGCGGGGCAACAACCCTCTGGTACGACGGGACACCCCGGCAGACGTTCGAGTGGCACGCTGACAGCGCCTTCGCGATACCGCTCAACGCGTGGCACGAGCTGCACAACGGGAGCGGCACGGACCCAGTGCGCCTGTACGCGGCCACCAACATGCCGCACGTCTTCAACCTCTTCGCCAGCGCCGATTTCGTGTTCAACACGCCGAAGGCGTTCACTGACCGCTTCGATCCGAGCGACGAGATGTACTTCAGCGGTCAGACCGTCCGCGTCGCCAACCGCCTGATGGCCGCGAACTTCATCCCCAGCATTACGCACATGTCGCTGGACCAGTGGTCCTACCGGGGGCCGGGCTCCAACATGTACGTCATCATGGCCGGAGGACGCTATGTCTGTCACGTCTCAGAGTTCCCCACCGCTTCGTACAAGAAGGGGCACGGCTTCGGGATGGCGTATGAGGACCCCAGCAGGGGCCAGACGACAGATGTCAGCTACCTCTTTCTCACCGGAGAAGGGTACGACCTTCAGTGGCCCCCAGGAGTCATGCCGGGGCCGGACGCAGAGTGGTCGCGGATCGAGTTCAAGCCGGGCTCGCTGATGTCGAACGGGCACGGCGGTCATCAGCACTTCAACGTCAGCGATGAGCCGGCGCGCTACCTCGTCCTGCGGGAAGGGAATCCCGGGTTTACAGGCAGTGGAAGGCGGGCGGGGGCGGGCCAGGGGCAGATCGAATTCGAGGACGAAGACCCACGCATCCGTGAGCTCTTCGAGCAGGAGTGCGCCGCCTGGCGCGCGAGGACCACATCCCAGTAGGAGGGGAAATCCCATGACACAGGCAGCATCCAGCCAGCCAAGCGTCGACGAGCTACGAGAGAAGGTCGCACTCGCGTGCCAGATCCTGGCGCAGCACGGCCTCGTGAAAGGCTCTACCGGCCACGTCAGCACCCGGGAACCCGGCACCGACAACATCCTGGTGAGGGGTCGGCCTCAGAGTGACAGAGGGCTGCGTTTCGCCGAGCCGACGAGCATCATGCGCGTGGACCTCGAGGGGCAGCCCGTCGGAGACAACGGCGGCGTCAACCGCGTCAGCGAGATATACCTTCACACGGACCTCTACAAGTACCGTCCGGACGTTAACGCGGTGATCCACGCGCACCCTCCCGGCGTCCTGCTCTGCACCATGAACAGGGTCGAGTTGCGGCCCATCTTCAGCGGCTACGAGCCGGGGGCGATGCGCATCGCGCTCAACAACGAGGCGCCCGTCTACGACCGCTCGATCACCCTGCACACGCCCGAGGAGACCGCGCCGTTCCTCGACCTCATGGCACACCACAACATGGTGATGATGCGCGGCCACGGCATCGTCGTCGCCGGCAGGACGGTTGAGCAGGCGGTCTCACGTGCCCTTGCGCTCGAGAACCTTGCACGCATCAACTGGCTTGCGCACCTGGGGGGCGGCGCACCTGACATCTCCGACGAGGACAAGGCGGAATGGCGGCGGCGCAGCCGGAACCCGTCGCGGGCGGACCGCGAAGGCGGAGGTTGGACAGGGCTAGTCGCTATCCTCGAGCACGGCGCTCTTCGCGCTGATTCCATCAGCCTCGGCGCGAATTTCGGATGACCAGCACATGGTCCGCCGCCTGCCAGCCACAGGCGGCGGACTCGAAACATCGAGCAGGCTTGCGCGTGCTAATCGAGGTTCAGCGTGTTGGGCGCGAAAAGGCTGTCGACGTTCATTGCCTCAGGGATGATGTGCTGGTCGACGTCTATCCGGAGCATCGCCTCCATCGCCTTGCGGTTCTTCGCCATGCCCATCGGGAAAGGGTCTCCGCCGACGAGCTCGCGGTTGCGTAGCGCCTGCAGGTCGCGGTGTCCCGGGTCGGCGATGCTCGACAGGGAGTCCACGTACAGGTCCTTCGATTCAGCGAAAGCCCTGAACATCGCCGGAGCCACCCATGGGTGCTCTCGCAGCACCTCGTTCTTGATCGTCATGACGTGTCCGATGGGATAGACGCCCGTCCTTTCGAAGAATCCAAGGCCTACTTCGTTCGCTTCTTCCTCGGTGAACAGCAGCCGGATGTCACCTCCCGGCTCGACCGCGAGTTGAAGCCCCGCATCGAGCTCGCCGTCCGTCAGCATCTGTTCCAGCGTCTTATCCGAAGCGATCTGCGTGACGTTCGGCGGGTTGACGTACTGCGCCACATGCGCGTCCTCGCTCACCGAGTACCGGATGGAGTCCGTATCGACACCGAACTCGTAGTTGAGCAGGGCGCGGCACTGGGTAGTGTTCGTCACTGTGTAGGAGCGAAGCCCGATACGCTTGCCTTCCAGGTCCTTGGGGCTCTTGATGCCCGACCGGACGTTGTAGGAGATGGGGCTCATGGTCACGTCCCGGTTCGAGAAGATGGGGATACCCGTGATGGGGATCCCGAACCACTTGGCCGCAACGAAGGTCGTCAGCGCCACTTCGGCGACATCGAACTCGAGGTCCCGTACCATGCGCCGGTACGTGTTCGGGCTGGCCTGAACGTGCTCCAGTTCGATGCCTTCCGGCTTGACCCGCCCATCCTTCAGTCCATCCCACTGACCGTGAGGGAAGGTGGCGGTCTTCAATCGCAGGTCTGCCATCGCTCCGCCTCCTACCCCTCGAGCTTTCGCGTGCTCGGTTCGAACGCTTCTTCCGGGGATATGGCCTCCGGGATGACCTGCTGGTCGACGGTGAAGCCTATGAAGGTCTCCAGAGAAGCCCGGTTGGCCTCGACCCCGAACGGGAGAGGGTCGCCTCCGAGAACTCCGTGCATGTCTCTGGCGCGTGCGTCT
Organism: Chloroflexota bacterium; assembly: GCA_009838965.1. Lineage (GTDB taxonomy): Bacteria > Chloroflexota > Dehalococcoidia > Lucifugimonadales > Australimonadaceae > Bin16. The sequence goes on from VXQP01000019.1 coordinate 13,124, forward strand.
TCATTTGCCAGCGCTGGCGCTGTGTCTATCGTGGGGAGAAAACACTCCTTCGCCTGCTTGAACAGTCCGAACAGCTCGGCGGCAAGCCCGGGGTTGGCTGCCAGATGTTCGTTGCGGACGACCAGCGTGTGGTTGATCGGATAGACGCCGGTCGATCGCAGCCAGGAGATGCCTGCCTCGCGGGCGTCGGGGATGAGCGGAGCGAACCCGGCTTCTACAGACGGCGCCACGCCGATGGCCGCGTCGATCTCCCCGTCGCGCAGCAGATCGGCGAGGCTCCTGTCGAACGGCGCCGACTCGACGTTGGGCGGAGTCTGGTACTCGGCAACGTGCTCGTCGCTGTTGATGACCCACGTGACCTCATCGAGGTTCACGCCGTACTCCGACTGGAGGATGCCGCGATTCCAGACGCCGGTGGTCACCGTGTAGGCGCGCACGCCCACTCTTCGCCCGTGAAGGTCAGTTGGAGTACGGACCCCGGACTTGACGTTGTAGACGATGGAGCCGTGGTGGAGCGCACGCACAAGGAAGACGGGTAGCGCGGTGATGGGTATCCCGTGGGCCCGAGCGCAGAGGTAGGTGGAGAGCGCCATCTCCGAGACGTCGAACTCGAGGTCGCGGATCATGCGGCGGAATGCGTTGATGATGTTCGGCACCTCGACGTGCTCGAACTCTACCCACTCGGAGGTGACCGTTCCGTCCTTGAGCGGACGGGTATGTCCGTAATCGCCTGTTGCCATCTTCAAGGAAAGAGGCGGCACGTCGGTTCATCTCCTGCAACCGGGGCTTCTGCGAGTCGTGGTCTGGCCGGGGCGGGCTAGGAGCCCTCTTCGTTCCATTGGAAGGGGCCGGGCACTCCGGCAGGCATGGCTACAGACTCCAACACGGAGTCGTCACGCCTCCCTTCCAACCGCAGCGACTCGTCCAGGTTGGTGTCGATGATCGGGTGGTCCGGGTCGCGTATCACTCCCTTGGGGTCTTCGCCCGCCTGTACCTTCATGATGTTCTCCCGCAGCACCCTGCGCAGAAGAGCGATGCCCTTGTCCGAGTAGCTCAGGTGCTCTCTCGTCCGGTCGGCGATGGGGCCCTGCGTCTCCCAGGCCATGTGGTCCTCAGGCTGGGCGTTGTGGGCCTTGAGCCAGGGCGGTCTCAGCTCGAAGCGCGTGAAGGGGTGCAGCGCGTCTGCCGGGGACTTGAACGGGGCGACGTACTCCACCTCAGGGTCATCGTCGTCCGGTTCACTCCCGTCGGCCGTAGGGTAGAAGTCGATGATGAATATCTGCGTATGCCTGTCGTCGACGGGGACTCGTATCTGCGTCTCCCTGAAGTGCCTGAGGATGTTCGGGAAGATGAGCGGGTGCTCGTCGACGACTCCGCTCTTGAGAACGCGCTTCTTCATCAGCCCGTACGGAAGCTCATAGAAATCGAACTGCGCGACGTCGTCGATATTGCCTCGGGTTGTGCTGACGACCTTGCGGAACCCCTGGTGCAGGATGTGCGCGTGGGCGGGGTCCATCGAGTTCTCCGTGGGCTGCAGCCAGTTGCAGTCCAGCATGGGCTGCACCCATATCTTGCGCGTGCCGTCGCGCCTCGCCCATACGTCGAACTTCGGGATGACCGGCGCGGGCAGGGGTCCCAGGTACGCCCAGTAGAGGCCCACCAGCTCCTGGACCGGATACGCTGTCTGTTTCACCGAGCGCATGATGGCCTCGTTCCGCTCGGGTGGGGTCTCGAGGACGTTCCCCTCCGTGTCGTACAGCCAGCCGTGGTAGGCACAGGCGATGCCGCATTCCTCGACACGGCCGTAGACGAGGGAAGCGCTGCGGTGCGCGCAATGATCCGCAAGGAGGCCCGCGCGGCCTGACTTGTCCCGGAAGAGGACGAGGTCTTCGCCCAGCAGCCGCACGAATCTGGTCGGTTGCTCGTCCGTGAGTTCCCGTGCGACCGCGATGGGGTGCCAGTAGCGCCGCAGCAGCTCACCCGCAGGCTGGCCCGGCCCCACGAGCGTCAGCAGGTCGTTCATCTCCTGCGTTTCCATAGCCCTCTTCCCGCATCAGCTCGCGTCGTTGGTTCGGTGCTGCAGCAGCGCTGCAGCACCGGTAAGAGTTACTGGACGATGATGAAGAAGTTGCCCTTGGTGTGGTCCGGGTCCGAGGAGTCGTAGAGGCGGTAGACGCCGGGCTCAGGGAATTCGAGTTCGATGCCGAGGTTGGTGTCCTCGCCCGGCGGTACTTCGGCGTCCAGTCCGATCGCGTCGATAGTGACGAAGTAGGTTGCGGCGTTGCCGCTGCTGCCGGTGAGACCGTCGGGGAAGACGATCTTGTCCCCGGCGTTCAGGGCGATGCGGATGTCGCCAACCTCGTCGGTGCGTACGCGCTGCTCTGCTTCGTAGCCCCAGAGGGCGGTGTCGCCCATGCGGAGCTCCCAGACGTCGTCGCGCACGCGGATCTCGTCGAGGATGTACGTCGTGGGCAGGCCTGTCGGGACAACCACGATGATGAAGAAGTTGCCCTTGGTGTGGTCGGGGTCTGAGGAGTCGTAGAGGCGGTAGACGCCGGGCTTCTCAAAGAGCAACTCGATGCCGAGGTTGGTGTCAGCGCCGGCCGGTACTTCGGCGTCCAGTCCGATCGCGTCGATAGTGACGAAGTAGGTGGCGGCGTTGCCGCTGCTACCGGTGAGGCCGTCCGGGAAAACGATCTTGTCACCGGCGTTCAGGAAGATGCGGATGTCGCCGACCTCGTCGGTGCGAACACGCTGTTCGGGCTCGTAGCCCCAGAGGGCGGTGTCGCCCATGCGGAGCTCCCAAACGTCGTCGCGCACGCGGATCTCGTCGAGGATGTAGGTGGTCGGCAGCGGCCCGGTCGGCGCCGGGTTGACGACGATGAAGAAGTTGCCCTTGGTGTGGTTCGGGTCGGACGAGTCGTACAGCCTGTACGTGCCGGGCTCGGGGAACACGAGCTCAATGCCGAGGTTGGTGTCAGCGCCGGGCGGCACCTCGGCGTCCAGTCCGATCTCGTCGATGGTGACGAAGTAGGTGGCGGCGTTGCCGCTGCTGCCGGTAAGGCCGTCCGGGAAAACGATCTTGTCGCCGGCGTTCAGGGTTATGGTGATATCGCCGACCTCGTCGGTGCGAACGCGCTGCTCGGGCTCGTAGCCCCAGAGGGCGGTGTCACCCATGCGGAGCTCCCAAACGTCGTCGCGCACGCGTATCTCGTCCAGGATGTACGTGACGGGTGTGTAGCCGCCCAGATCGACGTCGCCGACGGCGATGAGGGCTCTTCCGTGGTCGTGTGCATCCTTGATGACGTAGATACCCTCGTCGTAGAAGGTGAACTTCCAGTTGTTCACCGGCCCGCCCGCATCGATCTCGTGCAGTGGGAAGCCGACAAACAGGTCGGGCATGGCGAACTGGTGGCGCTCGACGGCGTCGTCACTCTGACGGATCTCCCTCACGAAGATCTTGTCTCCGGGGTCGAGCAGGATCACCAGTCCGTCACCTTCCGTGGAACGGACGACCTCTCCAGCCTCGAGTCCGGCGCCTGCCTCAGGGCCCATCGTGAGGACGATGTCCTTGTCCTCGAAAACGATCGACTCGATGACGATCGCTCCCGCAGCGGGGTCGGGCGTGGGGGTTGGGGTGGGAGCAGGAGGAGTCGCTGGTGTGGAAG
>VXQP01000059.1:0-7733 GCA_009838965.1 Chloroflexota bacterium
GGCGGCGCTTGATGACGCCGTAGTCCGTGACATCGAAGCCGATCTTCTTGTGCTCACGGCCCTTCGCACCGGTGATGGCGTTCCACGCGTCGCGCTCCTCCGGCGGCTTTCCCCGGTTCATCATCCAGCCGCCGAAGTAGCGGTGGAGCCACTGGAAGTGGAGCGGGTCGAGCGAGTTCTCCTGGCACTGGAGCCAGTTGCAGGGCAGGTCGTGCACCTGCCACTCCTTGTAGCCTTCCCACTCGAGCACGTCCCAACGCGGGAGCAGCGGCGCGGGGTCAGGGCCCATGTACGCCCAGACGACGCCTGCGTATTCCTGCACGGGGTACGCCTTGATGCGCACCTTGTCCTTGAACTTGGAGCCTTCCGGTTCGGACGGCTGGTCGACGCACTGGCCGGTCTCGTTGAATATCCAGCCGTGGTAGGCGCAACGGATGCCCTGAATCTCCGGGATGCCGTAGGAGAGGTTCGCCTTGCGGTGTGCGCAGGATGGCTCGATGAGGCCGACGGTGCCGCTGGCGTCGCGGTAGAGGACGAGGTCCTCGCCGAGGAGGCGTATCTCCCTGGTGGGGTTGTCTGCGTCCAACTGCACGCTTCCGGCGATGGGGTGCCAGTAGCGCCGCATGAGTTCGCCCATTGGCGTTCCCGGCCCTACGCGGGTGACGCGGTCGTTCATCTCCTGGGTGAGCATGTCAGCCTCCCTGAGGGACGAGTATGTGCTTCTAGTGTTGCTGCTGCGACTCGCGGACGTGCATGACGTACGCCGCCGCAGAGAGCGTCGCGGCGATGACGAACCAGATCATGAACGCGACGACGTAGCTCTTGTCGAGCGCCCCTCCGAGCCAGACGACTCCGAGGAGGTAGGGGAAGATAACCAAGGTCAGCCAGATAGCGGCTGTAATCACGAGCGTGCGACCACTCATCGAGACGTTACCTCACAAGCCATAGCGGGCATGCATACTTTAGGGAGAAGACGCACTCGGCGCAAGCGGCACGGGTCCGGAACGCGCCGGCGAGTAGAGGCGGCGAAGGATAGGCGCCTGAGATAGCATCAGGAACGCGATGACCCTGGAACGATACGAAGAGAAACGCGACTTCAGCGGCACGAATGAGCCCGCGCCACACGCAATGGAGCAGCGGCCCGGCGCGCTGACGTTCGTCGTCCAGAAGCACGCCGCCTCCCGTCTCCACTACGACTTCCGCCTCGAGTTCGGCGGCGCACTCAAGTCGTGGGCGGTGCCGAAGGGGCCGTCGACCGACAACACCGAGAAACGCCTCGCGGTGCTCGTCGAGGACCATCCACTCGACTATGCCTCGTTTGAGGGCGTCATCGGCGATGGGAACTACGGTGCCGGGCAGGTCATCGTCTGGGACATGGGAATCTACTCCCCGGACGAGGGCGGGCTCAGCTGGCACGACCGCGAGGAGGCGGAGCGCCGGATGCTCGCCGGTCTCGACGCAGGGAAGCTGTCGTTCACGCTGCGCGGCCACAAGCTCCAGGGCTCGTGGACGCTCGTGCGCACGACCCGCGGCCCGAACGAGTGGCTGCTCATCAAGCACAAGGACGCTCACACTGACACCGAGCGCGACGTCCTCGACGACGGCGCGTCGGTCGTGTGCGGGCTGACTCTGGAGCAACTGAGATCAGGCAGGCTGCCGGACCCGTCGCTCGCCGCCGGCGTGGTCTCGTTCGGCAAGCCCGCGCGCATGCCGCGGACGCTCAAGCCGATGCTCGCGCACGCCGTGGACGGCGTCTTCTCCTCGCCTGGCTGGCTGTTTGAGCCGAAGCTGGACGGCTTCCGTGCGCTCGCGTTCCTGCAGGACGGCAACGTGCGGCTCATCAGCCGGACGGGCAAGGACATGACGAAGAACTTCCGAGGCATCGCAGACGATCTCTCCGTCCTGCCGCACCGCGATATGGTCCTCGACGGCGAGATCGTCGCGCTGGGAGACGACGGCCTGCCGGACTTCGTGCTGCTGCAGAACAATGCAGGCATGTACAAGGTGCCCGGAGCGGAGAGTGCCTCCGTCAAGGCGGCCACTGTCGCCTACTACCCGTTCGATGTCCTCTACTTGGACGGGCGCGACCTGCGGCAGGCCCCACTCCAGCAGCGCAAGCACGCACTGCGGCTCGCGGTCCCGCCGAGCGAGCGCATCCGGTCGATGGAGTACGTGGATGGGGAGGGCGAGGCGTTCTTCCGCGTGGCGGAGCAGCTGGGGTTGGAAGGCATCGTCGCCAAGCGCAGGGACTCGCGCTACAACGCCGGAGAGCGCTCTCGCGACTGGCTGAAGATCAAGCAGGTGCTTTCGCAGGAGTTCGTCATCGCCGGGTACACGAAGGGCGAGGGCGAGCGGGCGGAGACGTTCGGCGCGGTCGCCCTCGGCTACTACGACGGCGGGACGCTCACTTACGCCGGACGCGCAGGAAGCGGCTTCACGCAACAGACGCTCCGCAGCACGCTGGCGGCGCTGGAACCGTTGCAGACGGAGGCATGTCCGTTCCCTGCCGTTCCCGCCGACCTCGAGTCCCTGCAGGTGACGTGGGTGCAGCCCGAGCGTGTGGCGCAGGTGAAGTTCTCGCAGTGGACGGGCGACGGCGTGCTGCGAGCGCCTGTCTTCCTCGGACTGCGGGACGACGTACAGCCGCGCGCGATCGTGCGTGAGACGCCGGAGCCCGTGTCGTCGGTCGTGGAGCGAACAGCGCCGGCGTCGGACGCGCACACCGAGTCGCGCGACGTGGTCGAGCAGCTGGCGCGCATCCGCAAGAACGGCCACGTCGAGATAGGCGGGCAGCGGTTCGCAGTCACGAACATGGACAAGGTGTTCTGGCCGGAGACGGAGAGCCGCGCGGCAGTGACGAAGGGCGACATGCTTCGGTACTACGCACAGGTCGCTCCTTACCTGCTCCCGCACCTCCGGGACAGGCCGCTGACTATGACGCGCTATCCGAACGGCATCGACGGCGGGAGCTTCTACCAGAAGCGGTGGGAGCACGACCTGCCGCCGTTCGCGGAGACGGTGCGGCTCTTCTCGACGGCGGCGGAAGGCGACGTGGACTACCTCGCCGTCAACAATCTCGCAACGCTCATCTGGCTGGCGCAACTCGCCGACCTCGAACTGCACCCGTGGCTGTCCCGCACCGCCATCGAACCGGATGCCGTACACCTGCGGGAGAGTTTCACCGGCTCGAAGGAGGAGTTGCGGCAGAGCGTGCTGAACTACCCGGACTTCATCGTGTTCGACCTCGACCCGTACATCTACTCCGGCGAGGAGAAGGCGGGAGAAGAGCCGGAGCTGAACCGGCGTGCATTCGCGAAGGGCGCCGAGGTAGCGCTGTCGCTCAAGGACCTGCTGGACCAGCTATCGCTCTCGTCGTTCCTGAAGACGTCGGGCAAGACAGGGCTGCACATCTACGTGCCCATCCTGCGCGAGTACGACTACGCGGTGACGCGGAAGGCGTGCGAGCTCATCGGGCGGTTCCTGCTGCGCCAGCGCCAGCGCGACCTGACGATGGAGTGGAGCGTGAGCAGGCGCGCGGGGAAGATCTTCCTGGACCACAACATGAACGTGATGGGGAAGAACATGGCGTCGATCTACTCGCTGCGGCCGCTGCCCGGGGCGCCTGTGTCCGTGCCCCTCCGCTGGGACGAACTGCCCGACGTTTACCCGAGCGATTTCAACATCGACACCGTGCACCAACGGCTGGCGGACGTGGGCGACCTGTGGGGCGATATTCTGGACGCGAAGCACGACCTGCGCCGTCTGTCGGAGGCGGCGGGCGAGTGAGCGACGGGCAGAACAAGAGAGCCGGGGCAACGCCCCGGCCCTCCGGTTCCGGTATGTGCGTGCCGGTTACGCAGCGGTCTTGCGCTGCTCCATGATGAGGGCGGCGGCAGTCTTCAGGTCGAGCGGGCGGCTGCACTGGAGGCAGCGGCACTCGATGCCATCGATGTCGTTGCGGCACTGAACGTCGCCGCCGCAGTTGGCACATGCCCTGAGTAGTATCATTTTCGCCCTCCTTCCTATCCTCTCGTCACCCCGTGGAGCGTGGGGCCTACGCGGCCACCAGCTCCTCGACCTCGACGTCGGGGGTGAGCGTTACCGGCTCCGCGACCAGCTCTCGCGTGTAGAACAGTGCGCGGATCGCGTCGGCCATCGTGGCAGGGTCGTTGGCATGGCGCTCCGCGATGAGCGCCAAGACGGCTCCCTGTTCCATCGCGCGGTACAGTCCTGTGATCAGTCGAAACATCTCTCCTACCTCTATCCTTTCGCCGTGCGCTTGTCTTGGTTTCCGGCAGTCCTCTGGTGGCGCCACGATTCAGCCGACGGTGACAGTATACGACACCCGAATGGCGGAATCAAGCATTTATGTTACGAATCTGTGCAGCTCAGATTAACGATGCGTCAGGACTGGGCATCGAGCCTGAGCAGCGCTCCTGCGAGCACCTGCGTGCCGATAACGATATCGTCCAGCTCCGCCCACTCTTCCGGGCAGTGACTGCGCCCATCCAGGCAGGGGATGAACACCATTCCCACAGGAGCGACGGGCGCGAGGCGGGCGGCGTCGTGCGATGCCCGGCTCGGCAGGCGCAGCGTCCGCAGCCGGAGGCTTTCGGCGGATTCCGCCACGACCTCCTGCATCCCCAGGGGTATGGTTACGGGTTCCTCCAGATGCTGCCATTCCAGCGTTGCGCCGAGCCCCCGCCGGTCCGCGATCTCACGCAGCGAGCGCTCGATCTCCTCGCGCGCCCAAAGGAGCGCCTCGGTCTGGGTGCTGCGGACCTCGACGGTGAGGTCGACGCGGCCCGGTATGACGTTGACCATGTTGGGGCTGACGCGCAGGAAGCCGACGGTGCCGACGCTCTCCTGCACGATGTCCGGCGTGCTGACGGTGCGCTCGACGGCGAGCGTGAGCTCGGCTGCGCCCGCGAGGGCGTCGCGCCGGTCCGCCATCGCGGTTGCGCCCGCGTGGTCGGCGACGCCGGTGAGCGAAACGACGGCCCGGCACGGGGCAGCGACGATGGTGACGACGCCGACCTCCATACCCGCACGCTCCAGCACGGGGCCCTGCTCGATGTGCATCTCCAGGTAGCCGTAGATGTCACCCGGTTTCCGGCGGGCCTCGTCGAGCCGTGACGGGTCGCCGCCGAGCCGCGCTATGGCGTCCGGGAGCGTGCCGCCGTCCGGCGTTGTTGCCTCCGCCACCATGTCGGCGGTCACGTCGCCGGCCATGATGCGGCTGCCGAGCGGGCTGAGGTTGACGACGGACGGCTCCTCGCAGACGAAGTCGACGACCTCCAGCGGTCGCGAGAGCGTGACGCCGGACTCGCGCAGGCAGCGGACGACCTCCAGCGCGCCGAGCACGCCGACGATGCCGTCGAAGCGCCCGCCGGACTCGACGGTGTCGGTGTGCGAGCCGAGCATGAGCACGGGACCTGCGCCGCCGCCGAGGCGTCCGATGAGGTTGCCCGCGGGGTCGACGCGGGTGTCGAGCCCGGCGTCGCGGAAGCGCCCGGCGAGCCACTCACGCGCAGCCTCGTAGTACGGCGAGAACGCCCGCCGTGTGTACGGCAGGTCCGGGTCGGTGAACTCTGCGATGCGCTTCAGATCGGCATCGAGGCGGTCGCGGTTTATGTTGAGCGCCGGCAGGTTGGTGGTCACTTCAACTCACATCGATGGACAGGATGGACAGGATCGTAGTGGGGGTGATGCGGACGGGGCAACGGGCGGATGTCACATGGGCGGACAGGATGGGGGATAGAGCGTGTGACCAAGGCGTCCAAGCAGTCGCGAATTCTGAGCCCCTTGGTCTGAGATTACGAGTGGAGGAGGGCGTCGATCTGAGCTTCTTGGTCTCCTTGGTCGGGGGCGTTTCAAAGGCCATGGCCTGCTTCCCGCGACCAAGAAGACCAAGGGGTGCAACGGTTTTCAAGTTTGGTTGTCATCACCCGGTGTTTCATCCTGTTGCACAGGGTTACGCGGGAGCGACCAGAGCCATGCGTCCTATGTCGTTCATGCGGACATGGTAGGCAGGGGGTTCTCGTCCGCGCAACGGGCGCGTGTCACAAGGGCAACCCTCACCCCCAACCCCGCTCCCAACGGGAGAGGGGAGCAGGCGCCCTACCACTGCGCTGTGCCGATACGAGTGGCAGCGCGGACAGGGCAACGGGCGGATGGCGCGACGCTCACACGCTCCCCGAGCCGATACAATCTCCTTGATACGAGCACGCATCTCTTCACCCACGATGAACCAGCACACGTTGAACCCTCCAGCAACGATAGAGACCGCAAGGCTGCGGCTGCGTCCGCCCGTGATGGAGGACGCTCCTTCCATCTTCGAGCGGTATGCTAGCGACCCCGAGGTGACGAGGTTCCTGTCCTGGCGGCCCCACGAGAGTGTGGAAGAGACCCGCGCCTTCCTCCGCCTGCTCTTGAAGGCTCTGCAGGCCGCCACGTTCAACGCATGGGTCATCGAAGGCAGGACGGACCGCAGGCTCATGGGGCTCATGTCGATGACGATACGGACCGCCCGGAAGGATGACTTTCTCAGCACTGAAGAGGAGCGCAGGTACTATGAAGTCAGCTTCGGGTACCACCTCTCCAGGTCCGAATGGGGCAGAGGGTTCGCAACGGAGGCGGCACAGGCGATCGTGCAGTGGGCGCTCGATCAGCCAAGGGTCTACCGCATCTGGACGGTGTGCGACGTCGATAACCACGCCTCAGCGCGAGTGCTGGAGAAAGCGGGCCTTGTCCGGGAAGGCACGCTCCAGCGCTGGAGCATCCACCCCAACATCAGCGCCGAGCCTCGGGACTTCCACTGCTACGCGCTGGTGAGGTGAGGCGCTCATGCCCTACCTGGAGCTTCCCGATGCAAGCCTCTGGTACGAAGACGCAGGCGGCGACGGCGCGCCGGTCGTCTTCCTTCATGCCTTCACAGGAAACACCGAGGCTTGGGAGTACCAGATGCCCTCATTCGACGAGGCCGGCTACCGGTGCGTCAGGTACGACCGCAGGGGCTGGGGCCGGTCGCGGGACTCCTCAAGCGCGGAGCAAACGACCTATGCCAGCGATGACCTGCACGCACTGGTGGAGCACCTGGGCTTGGGGCGCCTCCACCTCATCAGCACCGGCGGGGGTGGGTACGTCGCACTCGACTATGCGGTGTCCCACGCGGAGCGGCTCGCGAGCCTGGTTGTGGCATGCAGCGGAGGCCCGATCCAGCGGGACGCGGAGTACGCGGCGATCGGCAGCAGGTACGGACGGATACCGGAGTTCCAATCGCTGCCGGTGTGGTTCAGGGAGATAGGACCGACATACCGGGTGGCGAACCCGGACGGCGTCGACCGCTGGCTCGAGATCGAGCGGGACAGCCAGCAGGAGGCGGCGCGGCGGGAGCAGATGCGCAACGACTTCACGCTCGCCTTGCTTGAGACGGTCCGAACGCCCACCCTGATGCTTGCAGGGGGAGCCGACCTCTATGCGGCCCCGCCCCGGATGCAGGCCATGGCCGCCCGCATCCCCAATTGTCAGTTCGCGCTCATGCCGGACGCGGGACACTCGGCGTATTGGGAGCAGCCGGAGACGTGGAACCGGCTGGTGCTGGAGTTCATCCGCGCGCATTGAGGGAGACCCAAGGCTCCGTCGTTACTGCCGCCGCCGGAACGACGCCACCCCCCGCCGGTGGGGTATAAACATAAGACGCGGCCGGCGAATAGAGAGGGGTTGATATCGGG
>VXQP01000059.1:7743-16661 GCA_009838965.1 Chloroflexota bacterium
CATCCTAACCTTCCCCCGTCAAGGGGGAAGGGATCAGGCTGTGCTGCCTACGGCTGCGTCGATGCGGGCGATGAGGGCGGGATCGAGCGGAGCGGCGGACTCGGCGTCGATGCATTCGCGGAGCTCCTCCCGGTTCTTCACGCCCAGAACGACGGTGCCGATGCCGTCTATCGAGAGCGCGTAGCAGTGGGCGAGCCAGGCTGCGGACCTGCCGGCCTCGGCGGCGATGGCGCGGAACGGAGCGGCGCGGTCGTAATCGGCGAGCTCGGTGTGGCCGTCGGGCAGCGGGCGGTCGATGGCGTCGGTGAGCGCTCCGGCCTGGACAGCGCGGATGCCCATGACAGCGGTCCCGTTGGCGTTGGCGGCCGCGATGATGTCGCGTGGGCGGGCGGCTATACCGCCGCGCAGCAGGCCGCCGGGGGAGTCGAGCAGGTTGGCGATGCACTGGACGTAGTCCGGGCGCGGGCCGTTGTTCAGCAGGTGGATGAGGGCATCGGGCTCGCCGATGCCGGTGAGGCCCCAGTGGCTGACGCGCCCCTCGGCGATGAGCCGCTCGAACGCAGGCGCGATTGCCTCCGCGATGACGGCGGCCGGCGTCAGGCGCTCGTGTCCCTCGCTGTCGAGGGTGACGGCGTTGTGCACGAACATGACGTCAACATGGTCGAGCCGCATCCGTTCGAGGCTGCCGTTCAGGCTGGTCGAGAGGTGGTCGTAGACCTCGGAGGGCGGAGTGTCGCCGACGCGGCACTTGGTGGTAACGCGCACACCGCCGGGGAGCGCGCCGCCGAACGCCTCGCCGATGACCTCCTCGGCCTCGCCGTTGCCGTAGGAGGGCGCGAGGTCGAGCAGATCGATGCCGGAATCGACGGCCTCGCGGACGGTGGCAACGCACTCCTCGCGGGTGGTCTCGCCCCATATCCCGGCGATACCGCCACCGCCGAGGGTGAGTGCGCTTGCCGTACCTAGCCTGCCGAATGGCCGTTGCCGCATGAGGTGTTCTCCTGCCAAGTGGGGTGTCGGGGAGTATGTCACAGGGGATGGTGAGGATGCACGGGAGCGGGAATGGGGCGTGGTAGCATGGCCGCTGGCGCCGTCGCGTGAGAGCAGGGCAGGGCCTTTGCCGGCACGTTCGCGGTCGACCCTTCACCGGAGTAGCGCATGACCTGGGTTACGGCGGCGCTCATCAGCACCATCCTCTTTGCAGTCGTGACGGTGCTGGACAAACGCCTGACGACCAACCTCTACCCGAGCGCGGGCGCGTTCAACGTGGGGTTCGGGGTGATGCAGGCGAGCATCTCCCTCATCTATTTCGCGTTCGTCATCCCGACGGTGGGTTTCGACGGCGGCTCCGGCGTCCCGTGGGCGATGGCGAGCGGCGTGCTGTGGGGCCTGGGGCTGGCGCTCTTCTTCCACGCCCTGCGCTTGGAGGAGATGTCACGCGCGGTGCCGGTGCAGCAGATGGCGCCGGTGTTCGCGGCCATCGTGGCTGTGCTGTTCCTGGGCGACGTGCTGGCGCCGTTGCAGTGGGCCGCGGTGCTGGTGGTGGTGTTCGGAGCGGTGCTGGTGTCAGCGAGGCCGGAGCAGGGGCTGTTCCGCATCGCGCGGGGACGAGCGTTCTTCCTGCTGCTGGGGGGGAGCTTCTCGCTGGGGATGGCGTTCGTGGTAAGCGAGCAGGCGACACGGGAGATGAACGTGTGGGCGATCCAGGCGGTGCGCTCCGGGACGATGAGCATAGCTATGTTCCTGCTGGCGGCACGCCCCGCGACGGTGCGCCAGTTCACCACCGCGTCGCGGGACCTCTACACGTTCTCGATGCTGGTGCTTGCGGAAGGACTGCTTGCTCCCCTGGCCGCACTCTCGTTCATCGTCGCGCTGGACCTCGGACAGGTGTCGTCGGTGAGCGTGCTGTCGGCGTCGCGTCCGCTGTTCACGCTCATGCTCGGCGTGGCGCTGAGCACGCGGTTCTGGAACGTACTGAACGAACCGCTCGACAGGGACACGCTGGGGTTGAAGACGCTGGCGGTCGTGATGATCGTGGGCGGCGTGGTCGTGCTGAGCGTAGGGTGACGAAGGACTAGCCGCCGCCGACCGGGCGGACGATCTCGACGCGGTCGCCGTGTTCCAATGTGACGCTCGTGAATGTCCCGCGCTCCAGGACGTCGCCGTTCCGGGCGACCGCGACGTAGCGCCCGGCGAGTCCGAGCGTGTCGAGGTACTGCGCGATGGTGATGGGCGCATCGAGCTCGTGGGTCGCGCCGTTTATGGTGAGCGTGATCATGGCGGGCAGCCTTCGCTCACTAGCGTAACGCTTGGGAGGACGTTGCGCTATCGCGCCGGGCAGACTAGGCAGAAGGCACAGTGGTGCTGGCGGCTGCGGCGAGCTGGGCTGCGGCGTCGGCGGGAGAGGGAGTGCCGAGTATGGCGCTGATGACGGCCACGCCCGACGCGCCGGCCTGCATGACCGCACTGGCGTTCTGCGCGGTGATGCCGCCGATACCGATGACAGGGACTCCGGTCTGCGCGCACCACCCGATGAGTCCTACGCCCGCGGGTGGCTGGCCGGGGTGCGTCGGCGAGTCGTAGACGGTGCCGACCACGAGGAGGTCTGCACCCTGCGCAGCCGCTTCCCGCGCAGCGTCGACGCCGTGCACCGAGCGACCGATGAGGAGCGGGCGGGCCGCCCGTGCGCGGGCGGACGTGATGCTGCGAGAGTTCTCGCTGAGCTGCACGCCGTCCGCTCCGGAGGCTTCGGCGATGCTGACGCTGTCGTTGACGAAGAGCAGCGCCTTTCCGTTCGTCACCTCGCGCAACCGTTGTGCAAGCGCGAGTTGCACGGCGTCCGGCAGGTCCTTCTCGCGCATCTGCACGAGGTTCACGCCGTTGTCGACGGCCTGTGCGACGGCGTCAAGGAGCGCATCCGGTCCTCCTGCGAGATTCCTGTCCGTAACGAGTGCGACGATGGGGAGGGAAAAGGCGGAGGGGGAAGCGTTGTTCAAAGGTAGTCCTTCTCTAGGTGGTGGAACGGATGACGCCTTCCAGCGGGCTGCTGGCCTGGGCGTAGCGTTGGGCTTCGATGCGCCCGGCGAGCCAGGCCTTGCGTCCTGCCTCGACGCCGAGCCTGAACGCCTCGCCCATGAGGGCAGGGTCCTGCGCCCGGGCGATGGCGGTGTTCACGAGGACGGCGTCCGCTCCCATCTCCATCGCCTGCGACGCCTGGGAGGGGACCGCGAGCCCGGCGTCGACGACGACGGGGATGCTCGCCTGCTCGATGATGATGGTGATCTCCTCGGCGGTGTGGATACCCTGACCTGAGCCGATGGCGGAGCCGAGCGGCATCACGGTCGCGCAGCCCGCCTCCTCCAGCCATTTCGCAAGCACCGGGTCGGCGTGGATGTAGGGGAGGACGGTGAAGCCGTCGGCGAGCAGCGCCTTCGCTGCTTCCAGCGTGCCGATGGGGTCGGGCAGGAGGTACTTGGGGTCCGGGATGATCTCCAGTTTCACCCAGTTAGGGAGGCCGAGGGAGCGGGCGAGGCGGGCGATCATGAGCGCCTCTTCGACGGTCGCGCACCCGGCGGTGTTGGGGAGGATGGTGTAGCGGTCGTGGTCGAGCAGGTCGAGGACGGTCGGCTCCGTGGGGTTCTCGAGGTTGAGCCTGCGGATGGCGACCGTGACGATCTCCGCGCCGGATGCCGCGATGGAGGCGACGAGTTCGTCGTTGCTCCGGTGGCGTCCGGTGCCTGCGAGGAGGCGTGAGGAGAAAGAGAAGTCGCCTATGTGAAGGCGGTCGTCATTCGTCATGGGGATATGATACCGCGACTCGCGAGCGCGGGTCAGCGGAAGAGGTCCTTGCCCTGCTCGCGGATAACGGGGCGGATGCCGGAGTCGCCCTTCTCGTAGGGGTAGCCGCGCACGACGGCGACCGGCACGCGGTGGAGCTTGTGCATGACGAGTTCCGAGGCCGCAGCGATCTCGTCGGCGACCGCGATAACGGTCGAGCGCAGCTCGCGCCCGTCGCTGTCCACGTCGCCGCGGTAGTCAAGCAGCGGCTCGATGCCGGCGCAGCCGATGGCGACGTTGAGCGCGCCTTCGCGCCACGGACGTCCGAACGTGTCCGAGACGATTACTGCGACGTCCGCGCCGGTGGTGTTGCGGAGCGTGTCGCGGATGCGGCGTGCCGAGGCGTCGGGGTCGAGCGGGAGCAGGACGACGTAATCGCCGCCCCTGCCGACGTTGGAGGCGTCGACGCCGGAGTTGGCGCAGACGAACCCGTGGCGTGTCTCCGTGATGAGCACGCCGCCCTCCATGCGGACGATGCGGACGGCCTCGCGCAGGATGACCTCGACCGCGCGCGCATCCTTCTCCCATGTCAGCGCGAAGTCGCGCGCACGGGCCGACGGCTCGATGCCGCGCAGGTCGGCGACGCGCTCCTCCGCCTTCGAGACGATCTTCTGCGTCACGACGACCACGTCGCCGTTGGCGAGCGGCGTCTGCTGTGCGTTGCACGCGTCCGCGATGAGGCGTCCGAGGTCGTCGCCTTCCGCGATCTCCGGCAGGCCGTCGACGGGTATGAGGGTTAGGTTCGGGGGCATAACGGAGCCGATGCTAGCAGGCAGGAGACGAGTGTGACATCTGCCCGTAGACGGCGCCGGTGCGACTGCTATCCTTCGGGGCATGAGCCTCGATGCGTTTCATCCCATCGTGCGGACGTGGTTCGAGCGGCGGTTCGGTGCGCCGACGGACGCGCAGGCGCTCGGCTGGCCCGCGATAGCGTCCGGCCGGCATACGCTCATCGCTGCGCCCACCGGCTCCGGCAAGACGCTCGCGGCGTTCCTGACGAGCCTCGACATGCTGGTGAAGCAGGCGCTGGGGGACGATGGGGACGAGCCGGGACTGCAGGATGAGACGCAGGTGGTGTACGTGTCGCCGCTGAAGGCGCTGGCGAACGACATCCAGCGGAACCTGCTCGCGCCGCTCGAGGAGATTCGCGCACTCGCCGAGGAGATGGGGCAGCCGCTGCCGGAGATACGCGTCGCGGTGCGGACGGGCGACACGCCACAGAAGGAGCGGACGCTCCACGCGCGCAGGCCGCCGCACGTGTTCATCACGACGCCGGAGTCGCTGTTCATCCTGCTGACGTCGGAGCGCGGACGGCACGCGCTCAGGACGACGCGCACGCTGATCCTCGACGAGCTGCACGCGGTCGCGCCGAGCAAGCGCGGGTCGCACCTCGCGCTGTCGGTGGAGCGCCTCTGCCACCTGGCGGAGGCGCCGATCACGCGCATCGGGCTGTCGGCGACGCAGAAGCCGATCGAGGAGATGGCGCGCTTCCTCACGGGCGGACAGGGGGGCGAGGTTCCCGCCTCCGCGGGAATGACGGAAAGAGCAGGAACGACGGAAGGGGCAGGAGCGGCGGCGGGATGCGAGATCGTGGACACGGGGCACCGGCGCGCGATGGACGTGGCCATCGAGTTACCGCGCGACTTCGAACTGGGGCCCATCGCGACGCACGAGCAGTGGGCGCAGACGCTCGACCAGGTGGTGGAGCTCTCGGAGCAGCACCGGACAACGCTGGTGTTCGTGAACACCCGCCGCCTTGTGGAGCGTGTCGCGCACCTGCTGTCGGACCGGCTCGGCGAGGAGAACGTGGCCGCGCACCACGGGAGCCTGTCGCGGGAGACGCGGTACGACACGGAGCAGCGGCTGAAGGAGGGGCGCGTGCGCGTGTGCGTCGCGAGCGCGTCGCTGGAGCTGGGGATCGACATCGGCGACATCGACCTCGTCTGCCAGATCGGTTCGCCGCGCAACATCGGGGTCGCGCTGCAACGGGTCGGGCGGTCCGGTCACTTCCTCGGCGGTACGCCGAAGGGGCGCTTCTTCCCGCTGACGCGCGACGAGCTCGTGGAGACGGTCGCGCTGCTGCGATGCATCCGGGACGGGGCGCTGGACGCGCTGCGCATTCCACCGTGGCCGCTGGACGTCCTTGCGCAGCAGGTGGTGGCGTCGTGTGTGATGGAGGAGTGGGAGGAGGACGCGCTCTACTCGTTGCTGACGCAGGCGTACCCGTACCGCGAACTCGAGCGCGAGCGTTTCGACGACGTGGCGCGGATGCTGTCGGAGGGCGTCGCGGGGCGCTGGGGCCGCACGACGGCGTACCTGCACCGCGACGGCGTCAACCGGAAGGTGAAGGCGCGGCGGGGCGCGCGGATGATGGCCGTCTCCAATGGAGGCGCGATACCGGACACGGCGGACTACCGTGTCATCGCGGAGCCGGACGGCACGATGGTGGGGACGGTGAACGAGGACTTCGCCATCGAGAGCATGGCGGGCGACATCTTCCTGCTGGGGAATACGCCGTGGAAGATACGCCGCATCGAGCAGGGAACGGTGCGCGTTGAGGAGGCGCAGGGCCAGCCGCCGACGATCCCGTTCTGGCTGGGCGAGGCGCCGGGGCGCACGGTCGAACTCTCGCACGAGGTGTCGGCGCTGCGGCGCGACGTTGATGAGCGGCTGCACGTTCGGGAGACGGCGCTGGCGCTCGTGATGGAGAGCGGAGCGTCGTCCGAGGTTGCGGAGCAGGTGGTGGCGTACGTGGAGGAGGGGAAGCGCGTGCTCGGCATCGTGCCGACGGCGGAGAAGATCGTGGCGGAGCGCTTCTTCGACGAGGCGGGCGGCATGCAGTTGGTGGTGCACTCGCCGCTGGGGAGCCGCATCAACCGCGCGTGGGGGCTGGCGCTGCGTAAGCGGTTCTGCGCCGGGTTCAACTTCGAGCTGCAGGCTGCGGCGACGGATGAGGGCATCAACATCTCGCTCGGGCCCCAGCACTCGTTCCCGGTCGAGGAGGTGTTCAGCTACCTGAAACCGGCGACGGCGGAGGACGTGCTGACGCAGGCCGTGCTGCAGTCGCCCATCTTTCCGCTGCGCTGGCGGTGGACGGCGTCGCGGTCGCTCGCGCTGTTGCGCCAGGTCGGCGGGAAGCGGGTGCCGACGCCGATCCAGCGGATGCGCTCGGACGACCTGCTCGCGGCGGTGTTCCCCGCGGCGGCGGCATGCCAGGACAACATGCCGGTGGACGGCAGGGTCGAGCCGCCGGACCACCCGCTCGTGTTCGAGACGCTGCGCGACTGTCTGACCGAGGCCCTCGACGCTGAGGGGATGGTGGGTGTGCTGGAGGCCATCGAGAGCGGCGAGATAGAGGTGTTCGGCAAGGACACGCTCCAGCCGTCGGCGTTCTCCCACCAATTGCTGAACGCGATGCCGTACGCGTTCCTGGACGACGCGCCGCTGGAGGAGCGCCGCGCCCGGGCCGTCACGCTCCGGCGCGCGCTGCCGGAGGACTCGCGGGACCTCGGCGCGCTCAGCCCCGACGCCATCGCCGAGGAGGAGGCGTATGCCTGGCCCGCGATACGCGACTCGGACGAGTTGCACGACGCGCTGCTTTCGCTCATGGTGCTGGCGGAGGACGACGTTGCGGAGCACCCGGACGACGCGGAGTCGTGGCGAGAATGGTATGCGTCGCTGGCAGAGGCGGGCCGGGTGCGGACGCTGGACGTGGAAGGGCGCTTGCTGTGGTACGCCGTCGAGCGCGCAGAGGTCGTGAGCGCGGCGTACCAGGATGGTGACGTCGAGGCAGTGGGAGAGGTCGTACGCGGGCGGGCGGAGTCGTCAGGGCCGTTCACGGTGAGCGGGCTGGCACAACGGCTGGCGCTGAACGAGAGCGCGGTGTCGCAGGCGGCGGTAAGGCTGGAAGCCGAGGGTGTGCTGCTGCGCGGGCGCTTCCGTCCGGGTGCGGCGGAAGAGGAGTTCTGCGACCGCCGGATACTGGCGCGCATCCACCGGAGCACCATCGGACGGCTGCGGCGCGAGATCGAGCCGGTGCCCGTCGCGAGTTTCATCCGCTTCCTGCTGGAGTGGCAGCACGCCACGCCGGGGACGCGCCTCGCAGGCGACGCGGGGCTGATCGAGGTCGTCGAGCAGTTACAGGGCTTCGAGGCTGCCGCGGCGGCGTGGGAGAGCGGGCTGCTGATGAACCGGCTGACCGATTTCCACGCCTCGACGCTTGACGCGCTGACGCTCGGGGGCGAGCTGGCGTGGGGACGGTTCGCGCGGCGTACGGGGCCTCCACCGTCGGCTGCGCTCTCGCGGAACGGGCCGGTCACGTTGGCCGTGCGAGAGGACGTGCCATGGCTGCTCGATCCGCCCGACCCGGATACGGTGTTTATCGGCGCCGCGGCGGACGTGCTGGCGTACCTCGAGTCGAGCGGTGCGTCGTTCATGCCGGACATCGTGCGCGGGTCGCGGCGGCTGCCATCGGAAGTGGAGGAGGCGCTCTGGCTGCTGGTGGCAGCGGGACGGGTGACGGCAGACGGGTTCGCCGCGCTGCGGGGGCTCGTCTCTGGCGCCGCGAAGCGCGTGCAACGTCGGTCGCGCTGGTCGGGGACGTCGCGCGTGCGTGCGCAGGCCGCGCTCGGACGTGCGGGGAGCCGCTGGTCGCTGCTGCAGTCGTCCGTCGCCGAGCCGGAGGAAGACGTTGTCGAGGCGCGTGCGGCTCAGTTGCTGCGGCGCTACGGCGTGATGTTGCGCGAGCTGCTGGCGCGCGAACCGATGGCCCCGCCGTGGGGAGCGCTCGTGCGGGTGTACCGACGTGCTGAAGCACGGGGCGAGGTGCGGGGAGGACGGTTCGTGGCTGGTCTGGTGGGCGAGCAGTTCGCGCTGCCGGAGGCGGTCGACGCGCTGCGAGCGGTGCACCGCCGCGCACCGTCGGGCGAGGTCGTGCGCGTGTCGGGGTCGGATCCGCTGAACCTCGTGGGCGTGCTCACGCCGGGTCAGCGCGTGCCATCGGTGGTGGGCAACAGCGTGCTCTACCGCGACGGCTCACCGGTTTCGGGGGAGGAGGGGGGGGCAGCGGCAGGGTAGGGGGC
>VXQP01000089.1:0-16212 GCA_009838965.1 Chloroflexota bacterium
ACCGTGAGAGCCGAAGGCAGCATGGGCTCGTTGGCAACCGCGCCCATCACCTTCGTCGCGCCTGCACCAGCGGAGTAAGGGAACGGCAAGTGGACCAGGGAGGATTCCGATGATGATCAGAGAGCGTGCACTCAAGACACTGGTGCCCGTAGCGAGCATCCTCGCCCTGACCATGGTGCTGGCCGCTTGCGCGTCAGACGACGACCCGACTCCCACCCCCACCAGGGCGCCGGACACGCAGGCGCCCGCGGCAACTCCAACGCCGTCGGACAGCGGCGGCGACGCAGCACCCGCCCCCACCCCGACGGCCATGATGATGGAGGAGAAGTCCCGATACGGGGGTATCGCCAACTTCTCCACCCGCGCCGACCCGCCTCGCGGTTGGGACCCGATGCGGTCCGGCAGTATCAGCGTGCTGATGCCGGCGGGGTCGATCTTCGGCATGGGGAACATGATCCGCCAATGCCCGGACGACGGTACGGCGGTCTGCCCGGGCGTAGCGACCGAATGGTCCAAGAATGCCGATGGAACGGCATGGACGTTCACGCTCCGCGATGATGTCTACTGGCACGACGGCGTCAAGCTCACCGCTGCGGACGTGAAGTTCTGGCTGGAGCTGGCCGTGTTCGGCGTAACGGTCGGAGAGAACTCGAGGCGCCCCGTCAGCTGGAACTTCGCACGGTGGGTAGAGAGCGTCGAGGCCCCGAATGATGTCACCGTCGTCATCAACCTCTCGAGCGCGGTCTTCGACTTCGACCAGCTGCTCGCGGTCGACAACCAGATCATCGCCCACCCCCGCCACCTGATGCAGCCCGAGATAGACGCGGGAAACGTCAACGTCTCCCCGCTCGACATAGGACTCGTCGCGCTCGGCCCGTTCTACCTGGAGGAGTACCGGCCCGGCAGCGTCGCGAAGATGCGCCGGTTCGACCAGTACTACAAGACGGACGAGGATGGGAACCAACTCCCCTACCTCGACGGCATCGACTTCTACATCACGCCCGACCCGTCCGGTATGGACACCGCTTTCCGAACGGGACGGCTGGACGCCACAGCCCGTGGTTCCGGCTTCCAGCTCACCCCGGAGCGGGAAGCAGCCATCCTCTCCACCCTCGGCACCGAAAGGGTGACGATCCTGGAGATGGCCCAGTCCAGCTTCTGGGCGCTCGCCTTCAACACGTTGCGCGAGGGGCCGCTGCAGGACGTACGGGTCAGGCAGGCCGTACACCTCTGGCTCGACCGGCCGGAACTCGTCCAGGTCACCTTCGGAGGCTTCGGCAAGATGACCGGCATGTTCGACCCGGACACCGCATGGGCGAACCCGGGCCTGATGGAAACGGGTGGCTGGAACCCCGCGACCAAGGACGCCGACCGCCAGCAGGCGAAGGCCCTGCTGGCCGAGGCGGGCTACCCGGACGGCTTCGATGCAGAGTTCATGTGCCGCAGGCTGTGGGGATTCGTCTGTGAGCCTCTGGTCGGCCAGTTGGAAGACCTCGGCATCAGTATCGACCTGCAACTCGTGGACGACGCGACGCGGGCAGCCAGGACGCTGGAAGGCTCGTACGACATGGTGATGAGCGGCCCGACACTCGCGTTGCCCAGCCAATACGGGTCGATCACGTCCAGTGCCGGCACCAGCGCCACAGCCGACCCGAAGCACAACGACGCGAAGGTGGACGACTTCTTCGTCCAGTTGGCGGGTGCGGGCAGTGTCGAAGAGCGGATCGAGATCGCGCGGGAGATGGAGCGGTACATCGCCGTGGAGCAGGCTTACGGAGCATGGCTCTACACCGAGAATACCCACACGGTTGTCCGCGAATACGTGAAGGGCATCCAGGTGCCTATCGACAACTACCGCCGGAACCTCGACTTCGCTACAGTCTGGCTGGACAAGTAAGGGCAACGGATGAAGAGCCGCATAGGAAAGCGAGCCTGAGGGGCGCGGGATGCAGAAGTACATAGCACGGCGAGTGCTGCTGTTCATCCCGACGCTCCTGCTCGCGAGCGTCCTCATCTTCGGGATACTCAGGGTTCTGCCGGGAGACGTGGCGCTTGCCATCCTCGGGCAGGAAGCCGTCGAGGGTGGCGGCGGGTACACCGAGACCCAGATCAGGGAGCTCCGTGAGGAGCTCGGCCTGAACGACCCTCTCCCCATCCAGTACGCCAAATGGGCCTGGTCGATGGTCAATGGAGAGTTCGGCGGAGAGTCGATCCGCTCCACGGAGCCGCTCTCCTCGATCATCGCCCGGCGCCTGCCGGTGACGCTCCAACTCACCGTCTATACGGTGCTGCTCTCCATAATCGTCGCCGTGCCGCTCGGGGTGTTCTCTGCCCTGTACCAGGACAAGTGGCCGGACTATGTCCTCCGCATGGGGGCGATCCTCGGTCAATCGATGCCAAACTTCTGGATAGCGCTCCTGCTCCTGCTCTTCATGGTGACGCAGATCGGCTGGTCACCCCCGTTGGGCTACTCCAACATATGGGTGGACCCGTTCCATCATCTCCAGATCATGATCTGGCCTGCTTTGATTCTCGCCTGGCGCTTCAGTGCCTACATGACACGCATCACGCGCTCCGGCATGCTGGAAGTGCTTGCCCAAGACTACGTGCGGACCGCAAAGGCCAAAGGGCTTGGCCAGCAGTTGGTGGTGCGCCGGCACAGCCTGCCGAACGTGCTCATCCCGGTCATCACGCTGGGAGGCCTGGAGGTAAGCACACTGCTGGGGGGCACCGTTATCCTGGAGAACCTGTTCGGCATCCCCGGTCTTGGCCAGGCTATCGTCGAAGCCGCGGTAGGCAGGGACTTCCCCGTTGTGCAAAGCCTGGCGATGATGCTCGTCTTCTTCATGCTCGGCCTCAATCTCGTGGTCGACATCGCGTATTCGTACGTTGACCCGCGGGTCAGGTATTCGTAGGTGGACTGGGAGGTCTGGACAGGATGGCGATAGAAGCAGCAGCAGGGGGCCAGTCAGCCTTCGATCAGTTGGTCCAGGAGGCGAGGCCGAAGCGCACGGTGGCGCAGAACCTGAAGCGGTTCGCCCGCCGGAAACCGGCGGGCGCCATCAGCGCCGTCGTACTCATTCTGCTCGCACTCATCGCGCTGTTCGCGCCGGTGATCGCCACCCACGACCCGATCCGCGATCAGGTCGCGGCTGAGCGGCTGGAGGCTCCTTCGGCCTCCCACATCATGGGGACCGACAACCTCGGCCGCGATGTCTTCAGCCGGGTCATCTACGGTGCGCGCATCTCGCTCCAGGTGGGGTTCCTCGCCATCGGGCTGGGCACGGTGGTCGGCATGGTCATCGGAGTCCTTTCGGGTTACCTGGGAGGCAAACTCGACCTCGTGGTGCAACGGGTGGTGGATGTGTTGATGGGGTTCCCCTTCATCATTCTGGCCATGCTGCTCGTCGTCGCCCTGGGCGCATCGCTGCTCAACGTGGGTCTCGCGTTATCGGTTGCCATCGTGCCTCGGGTTGTGCGCCTGTCGCGTTCGAGTACGTTGAGCGTGAAGGAAGAAGTGTACGTGCTGGCGGCGGTGACGATCGGGGTGAGCCTGCTGCGCATGGTCTTGCGGCACATCCTGCCGAATACGCTCGGCCCGGTGTTCGTCCTCGCTACGGGCGCGCTTGGCGGCGTGATTGTTGCAGAGGCCGGGCTGGCATTCCTCGGCCTCGGTATACCCCCGCCTTCGCCGAGTTGGGGCGGCATGCTGAACATTGGTGCGCGCGGCTACATGGAAGCGGCGCCGTGGATGGTGATCTTCCCCGGCATCGCGCTGTCGGCGGTCGTGTTCACGTTCGCCCTGCTCGGTGACGCTCTGCGCGACGTGCTCGACCCGCGTCTGCGGCGAGGCGATTCTTAGCAGACCGTCGACTGTAGGAACGAACGAGTCAGAAGGGAGTTGCTGTTTGGGTACGTTGCTGGAGGTGCGTGACCTTCGCACCGAGTTCAACTCCGAAGGCGGCATCGTCAAAGCCGTGGACGGCGTGAGCTACGACCTGCAGGAGGGCGAGACGCTGGGCCTCGTCGGCGAGAGCGGATGTGGCAAGAGCGTGAGCGCTCTGTCGCTCCTCAGGCTCATTCCGAACCCGCCCGGCAGGATCGTCGGCGGGGAAGTCATCTTCGAAGGCCAGGACCTGATGAAGCTGACGGAACGCCAGATGAGGAGCATCCGCGGCAACAAGATCGCCATGATCTTCCAGGAGCCGATGACCTCCTTGAACCCCGTGTTGACGATAGGACGACAACTCACGGAGACGGTCGAACTCCACATGGGGTACTCGCCGGAGGCAGCGGTCCGCCGGAGCGTGGAACTGTTGGAGATGGTCGGTATACCGGACGCCAGGAGCCGCCTGAGCAATTACCCCCACCAGTTCAGTGGCGGGATGCGCCAGCGGGTGATGATTGCCATCGCCCTCAGTTGCACCCCGCGACTGCTCCTCGCCGACGAGGCAACTACCGCCCTCGACGTGACGATCCAGGCCCAGATACTCGAACTCATCAAGAATCTCAGTACCGAGCTGGGTACCGCCGTCATCATCATCACGCACAACCTTGGAGTGGTTGCCCGGTACGCGGACCGCGTGAACGTGATGTACGCGGGCAAGATCATCGAACGCGGCACCGCGGACGAGATATATGAGACGCCGAAGCACCCGTACACGCGCGGATTGCTGGGCTCCGTGCCCCGGTTGGATGTTGACCGCGAGGACAGGCTGGCGTCTATCGAAGGGATGCCGCCGGACCTTGACCGGCTGCCTCCCGGCTGCTCCTTCGTCCCCCGTTGTCCCCATGCGGACGACCACTGCCGCGCCGAGATGCCTCCCCTCTCGTCGAAGGACGGCACCGAACACGTATACGCGTGTTGGAAAGGACACGAGTTCGGCCCCTTGGAACTCGTGCAGACACAAGCATGACACAGACCTCCCCTGCCCCCACCACAGCAGCGTCGAGCCAGGACAACCTGCTGGAAGTCAGCGACGTCAAGATGTACTTCCCCGTGATGTCGGGCGTCATCCTGCAGCGCCAGGTTGGGGAAGTGAAGGCTGTGGACGACGTGAGCTTCACCGTCCAGCGGGGCGAGACGCTGGGGCTCGTGGGGGAAAGCGGCTCAGGCAAGACCACCATCGGGCGCGTCATACTCCAGGTCTACCAGCCCACGAGCGGTCACATCACGTTCGACGGTGTCGACCTCGGAACCCTCAAGGGCGGGGCCATGCGGGCGATGCGCCGGCGCATCCAGGTCGTCTTCCAGGACCCGTACAGTTCGCTCAACCCCCGGATCAAGACCGGCGACATCGTCGGTGAGCCGCTGAGAGTGCATAAGCTGGTCGAGACGAAAGAGGAATACTTGGCGCGGGTTGCCGACCTGTTCCGTACCGTGGGGTTGAACCCCAACATGGCAGACCGGTACCCGCACGAGTTCAGTGGGGGACAGCGCCAGCGTATCGGTGTCGCCCGGGCCCTGGCAGTGCAGCCGGACTTCATCGTGGCTGACGAGCCGGTCTCCGCGCTGGACGTCTCCATACAGGCGCAGCTCATCAATCTGCTGGAAGACCTGCAGAAGCAGTTCGGGCTCACGTACCTCTTCATCGCGCACGACCTGTCGGTGGTGCGCCACATCTCCGACCGTGTAGCGGTGATGTACCTCGGCAAGATCATGGAGATAGCCGACAGGGTCAGCATCTTCCAGGAGCCGCTGCATCCTTACTCGAAGGCGCTCATGTCCGCAGTACCGATCCCGAACCCCAGGGCTGAGCGCAGCAGGGAGCGGATCATCCTCGAGGGAAGCATCCCCAGTCCTTTGAACCCGCCAACAGGATGCGTGTTCCACACACGGTGTCCCATGGCCATAGATGAATGCCGCACCACGGTACCTCCACTCGAAGAGAAGAGCCCCGGGCATTCGGTCGCCTGCATACGCGTATAACGAGACCCGTTCGCACAGGTCATCTTCGGTCACCTGAGGCTGGCTGCTCAGACCTCGTAGCAGGCCACGAAGTGTCCTGGGCTCTTCTCCTCCATAGGGGGATGCGGATGGTCCAGGCAGTGCGCAGTGGCGGCGGGGCATCTCTCGTAGAAGCGGCAACGGGAAGGCGGGTCTATCGGCGTGGCAAGATCGCCGCGTATATCCGGCGCCTGGCGGCGGCGTCCCGGATCAGGCAGGGGCACCGCAGACAACAGCGCTTTTGTATAGGGATGCAGCGGATTGCGGAGCAGCTCCTCCGTCTCAGCCAGTTCCACCACTTTCCCCAGGTACATCACGGCGATGCGGTGGCACATATAGCGCGCCACCGCCAGGTCGTGCGTAACGTACAGGTAGGCTACCCCCAGCTCAGTGGCCAGGTCCTGCATCAGGGACATCACCCCCGCCCTGCTGGAAACGTCGAGCATGGAAGTCGGCTCGTCGGCCACGACGAATGATGGCCGGATCACCAACGCGCGGGCGATGGCTACCCGCTGGCGCTGCCCGCCCGAAAGCTCGTGGGGATGGCGGAACAGGAACGCTCCTGCCGGCGTAAGGCCCACCAGCGTCAGTATCTCCAGCACGCGGTCGACCCGGTACTGAACGTCCCCCATGCCCTGCACCGACAGCGGCTCGGAGATGATGTCGTAGATGGTCCGCCGGGGATTCATGGACTCATAGGGGTCCTGGAAGATCATCTGCACGCGCCTGCGGAAGGAGCGCAACAGCCGTCCCTTGATGGCGGCGGAGTCCCAGGAAGCCTCAGCCACGGGGGCATCTGGGTCACCGAACCGGAAGAGTATCTCGCCGTCGGTGGGCTCGAGCAGCTTCACCAGCAGCTTGCCTACGGTCGTCTTGCCGCAGCCCGACTCTCCCACCAGCCCGAGGCTCTCTCCGTGCCCCAGTTGGAAGCTGACGTCGTCGACGGCATGGATGAAGCTCGAGGGCTTGCGGAACGGACCGCCGCCCACCGGGAACAATTTGGTCAGGCCGTGAACGGCCACCAATGGCTCGCCGTCTGAAGCGTCAGAGCCGGTGGCTTGGGCGTTCGGAGTCTCAGGAGTGTTGCTTGCGCTTTCCATCCGTCAGCTCTGCGGGACCAGCGTTGCGTCCAGTGGATGCCAGCAGGCAGCCCAATGACTGCCGGACCTGGCCTGGGGCGGGTACTCGGTCCGGCATACGTCCGTGGCGTAGGCGCAGCGGGGATGGAACGGGCAGCCCTGGGGCGGGTCCGAGAGGTTGGGCGGCTCGCCGGGAAGGCTGGTTAACGAACGCCTCTCCCCGCTGACACTGGGGAACGAAGACATCAGCGCCGCGGTGTAGGGATGCGCGGGGGCCCGGAATACGTCGGATGTGTCTCCCATCTCCACCAGCCGCCCGGCGTACATCACTCCCACCACGTCCGTCACCTCCGCTACCACCGCTATGTCGTGGCTGATGTAGATGATGCTCATGGCGAGTTGCTGCTGGATGGCCTTCAGCTCCCGGAGTATCCGGTCCTGCACTATCACGTCCAGGGCAGTGGTCGGCTCGTCGGCAATCATCAGGTCGGGGTCGCACGACAAGGCCATGGCGATGACCGCCCGCTGGCGCATGCCACCGCTGAACTCGTGGGGGTAACGCTCCATCAGTTGGGGGTCCAGTCCCACCATCCGGAACAGGCGGGCCACCCGCTCCCTGGCCGCAGAGTCGGTGGACTCGACGCCGTGCGTCTCGATGGCTTCGATGATCTGCTGGCCCACGCGATACACGGGGTCCAGAACGTTCATGGCGGCTTGGAAGACCATGGAGATGCGCCGCCACCGCCGGAGCCGCATCTCCTCCTCGGTCAGGAGCAGGACGTCCTGCCCGTCGAGGAGCACCCGGCCGGCCGACAACCGCGCGTTGTCGGGCAGCAGGCGCATGAGGCAGTTGGCGACGGAGGTTTTCCCGCAGCCTGACTCACCCACCAGCCCCAACGCGGAGCCTCGGGCCAACTCGAAGCTCACGTCCCGGATGGCCTGCACCTCTCCCTGCCTGGTCTGATAGCTCAGGCTCAGACCGTCCACCGTCAGCAAGGGGTCGCGCCGGTCAGTCATTGCGCCGCCTCAACCGGGGGTTCACCACCTCGTCCAGGGCCCGCCCTGCAAGGTAGAACGCACTGCAGAGGAGGGTGATGGATGCTCCTGCCGGCACTATCAGCCACCAATACCGGGTGCCGCCCAGCAGATAGCCGCCGGTGTTGGCGGTGTGGATCATGATTCCCCAGCTCATCCTCAGGTCCAGGAGGCCGAGGAACGACAGCACCGCCTCGGCAAAGATGGCGCTGGTGACGGTGAACATCATGTAGAGCAGGGCCAGGGGCAACAGGTGGGGGATGATGTGCACGAATATGATGTGGAAGTGGCCGCCGCCGGCCACTCGCGCGGCTTCGATGAAGGGCTTCACCTTGATGCTGAGCGCTTGAGACTTCAGGATGATGGCCGTTCCCCCGAACCCGCCCAGCACGCCGATTATCAGCGCCAGGTAGAACAGGTTCAGGTGGAACAGGGCGCTCAACACGATCAGCAACGATATGGCCGGTAGAGCGATGATCAGGTCGGCCAGCCGCATGAAGAAGGAGTCCACCAGCCTGCCGTAGTAGGCGGCCACCGCCCCGACGAAGGTCGCGATGCCCACGGTCACGAGTGCGGCGGTTATCCCCAGCACGAACTCGGAGCGGGTGCTGTAGAGCAGCTGGCTCAGCACGTCCCGCCCCAGCGGATCGGTCCCGAGGAGATGCTTCCAGCTCGGCGGAGCCGGCTGCTCCACTTGGTCGAAGGAGTAGCCGGTCACGGGGTCGTAGGTGGCGGGGTCCCAGACGAACGCCATCAGTATGGGATGAGCGGCCGCCATCAGGGCAAAGGTGATTATGGTGAACAGGGACACCCTGCCCATCCGGCTCTCCATGAATATCCCCCAGCCGTTCCTGAACGACCGCCACATCAGTCGCAGTCGGACCAGCACGAAACGCACCCTGCCGCGGCCGGGTTCGACCCCGAACTCCGGAGTGGGTATGGGGCTGACCGGTCCTGGGGTATTCACTGGTAGCGGATCCTGGGATCGAGGTAGACGTAAAGGACATCGACTATGACGTGCGCCAGGAGCGAGAGCATCCCTATGAAGAGCATGGCCCCCATGACCAGAGGCAGGTCTTCACTCCTCACCGCCTGGAGCAGGGTCAAGCCGGTGCCGGGCCAGGAGAAGACGCTCTCGATGATCACGCTCCCGTCTATCGCGAATATCAGGCTGTAGACCAGGCTGGTCACGATCGGCAGCATCGCGTTCCGGGCGGCGTGGCGGTCGCGCACCTGCTTGTCCGGCAGGCCCTTGGCCCGCGCAGCCATCACGTAGTCCTCGCGGATGGTCTCCAGCATGCTGTTGCGGGTCAGCAGCATGGTCCCGGCGAAGGATATGAGCGTGAGGGTGGCGACGGGCAGCACCATGTGCTTCACGATATCCAGGGCCAACCCGCCGATACCCGAGAGGGCCCAGGCCGCCATGATGACCAGCGCGCCGCCGAGGACTATCGGAACGGCCGCCACCGACGGCACTCTCCGTCCGAACCTCTTGAGGCACAGCATCACCAGCAGTGCGAAGGTGATGAAGGCCGCCGCGCTGAGAAGCATATTGCCGAAGACATAGTTGGCGCTGACGTCGGCCCCCCGCCATACCAGGGGGTCCAGGAACTTGCCCACTGGAAACCAGCCCAGCCTGAAGGCGAACACCCAGATCATCATCAGGGCGAAAGCCGGAGTGAAGGCGGTGAACAGCATCGCTCCCGAGATGGTAGCGGCGTACTCGAACAGGCCGCCCCGGCGCCAGGCGATAGCCTTCCCCAGGAAGAACCCGATGTAGAAGGACACAGCGGTCGCGGTGAGGAACAGCACGAGCGTCCGGGGCACCCGCTCCGCCAGCACGTCCAGCACGGGCCGCGGGAAGTTCCCGAAGGACACCCCGAGGTTGCCCGTAAAGGTGTTCTTGAGATGGATCACGTACTGCTGCCACGCCGGCTTGTCGAGCCCGAACGCGGCCCTGATCTCGTCCTTCACTTCGGGCGGGAGGTCGGGGTTGAGCACGTAGAAGGAAGCGTAGTCCCCCGGCTGCGCCTGGACCAGGAAGAAAGTGAACGTGATGATGAGGAACAGCGTCAACACCATCTGCCCGGCTCGCCTGACCAGATAGCCTGTCATCGGTTCTGACTTCTCAACGCGGTGCTCAGAGTGGTTGCTCCCCGCTGTCCGTCCGGGCGACCGTACCGGGTGCTATCGCACTGCCGGGAAGGCTACCTGAAGTCCACCAGCGTGGGCATCCCGGAAACGCTTTGCAGACCGCCCCAGGTTTCGGTGTAGGGAAAGTCGATCCGCTCGCTCCTGTAGGTTTCGACGATGGGGGTGTCGAACAGCACCACGTAGGGCAGGTCTTCTGCGAGGAATGCCTGCATCTCGAAAGCCTGTTGACGCGCCGCTTCCAGGTCGGTCTCGGCGAGCAGTCCGTCGGCCAGTCGGTCGAAGTCGGGGTTGTTGTACCCGCCGGGGTTGTACCCTTCCAGCTCCGAATGTCGGCTGTGGAAGAACGATTCGAGGTAGTCCGGGAAGGGAGAGAGGCCCCAGCCGAGGATCCACATATCGAAGTCCTGCTGGTCGAACACCTTCTCGACGATGACGTTGAACCCGGTGAGATTGGCGCGTAGGGGGATGCCCACCTCGCTCAACCACCGCTCGATCCAGATGGCGAACGTGGAACGCAGCGGATCGTATCCCGCGCTGGGGGCGAGCACCTGCATCGCCGGTACCGGCTTGCCGTTGGGCATCCTCAGCCCCTCACCCTGTTGTTCGATGAAGTTACCGTCCTCGCTGACGCGGGGCTCCGTCTCCCAGGTGAACCCTGCTGCCTTGAGCAGCTCTACAGCCCTATCGACGCGCTCCTGGCGGGTAAGCCCCTTCCCGATGAGCGGTACGTCGGCGTTGTACCAGGCGCCGTTGCCCTCCGGCACCATCGTGTATATGGGGATGGCTACGCCCTGCAGCACGGTGTCCACCAGGAACTCCTTGTCTATCAGGGTTGCAACTGCCTGCCGGAAGGCCCTGCTGTCCATGGGCGCTCTGCGGAAGTTGAACCCCAGGTAGCGGACGCCGTCGGATGCGTTCTCGATGGTCGTCAGGCCGTCCTCTCCCGCCAGCTGCTCCTGCAGCCCCTTGGACAGCCCCAGCGGGTTCAGCATGAAGTCGATGTCGCCCTTCTTGAGGGCCAGAACGGCTGCGTCCTGGCTGCCGTAGATGGAGTAGATGGTGCTTGCCGCGAACGGGCCTTCCACGTACTCCAGCACCGTTTCGCCGCCGGGTTCACCGTAGGCCGTGAAATCGTTGAGCCCGGCAGTGATGGCCGAGTATGCGCCGCTGGCATACAGCGCGACTTCCGTCCCCCTGAAGGAGTAGTCCGGGTTCTCATCCTTCTCTGCGAAGGCGCCCCGCTCCCACTGGTCGAAGATGAAGCCCCCGGCGCTCGGCTCGCCCTCGGGGACGTGGGAGAACAGCACCTTCTGCTGCTCGGTGGTGTCACCGGCCTGCCGCGCCTCGGCCACCACCGGCTCCCAGTAGGACCTGGAGAAGATGGGCATGAACGCCAGCCCGAACTGCCATCGCGCCAGGCCCGGCTTCTGCTTGAAGAAGATCTTGAGCCGGTACGGGCCGTCGGTTTCGGCGTGGTCGAAGAACTCCGGGTCCACTATGGAAGGCCAGTTGCCGGTGAGCTGCATCTCCGCGGCTGTATTGGCCGTGAAAGCGAAGTCCTCGGCGGTGACATCGCTGCCGTCGCTCCACTTCACGCCTTCCAGCAGCTCCACCTCCGTGGTCCAGAACGTCTCGCCTGCCACCTCCTCCTCCGCGAGCGGAGTGGGGAAGTCGGCCGCCACCGATGGGACCCAGTCGTACCTCTGGGCCGAATACGCGTAGAGCGCCGGCTTGCTTCCGCCGAGCACGTAGCCGTTCCATATCGTCCCGTCCGGCCCCAGGTAGGCCCAGTGGTTCGTGGTGGTCAGGTCCGCCGAGATACCGATCCGGTAGACCTTCTCAGCCTCTGCTTCGGACGGAGCCGCTGGTTCGTCGGCCTCCGGTTGAGAAGTGGCCGTGGCCCCGGGGGCGGAAGTAGCGACGCCGTCCTCCGTCCCTTCCCCGGTACAAGCCGGCAGCAGGGACAGGACGAGTAACAGCCCGCAGAACGCAAAACGACCGCTCGAACGCATTCCGGTTCACCTCACGAGTAGACGGCAACTGAGAATAGCACGAGGCCCTCCCGCTTCATGCCATCCCTTCGGCGTCCGCTCGGACCTCCGCTGCGCCGATCCGGGCGGCGCCGGGTTCGGCGAACCGGTAGCCGGTGCGGGACGCGGTGAAGATGTAGGAGGGGTTCCTCGCGTCGTCGCCCAGTTTCTGACGCAGGTTCTTTATGTACGAGCGCAGCAAGCGCTCGTCGACCGTGTGCTCTTCGCCCCAGACCCGCTGAATGATCTGATCGTGCGTCACGACCCGTCCGGCGTTGGCGGCAAGTTCGTACAGCAGCTTGTACTCGGTCGGGGTCATCGACACGGGACGGCCCGCGACTGAAACCGTGCGCTCCATGAAATCGATGGTGAGGTCCCCCACCGCGTACGGCTGTCGCTGGAAGGAGGACGAACGTCTTCGGAGGGCTGCCCTCACCCGGGCCACCAGTTCGGTGGGTGAGAAGGGCTTGACCACGTAGTCTGCGGCCCCCATCTCGAAAGCTTTGGCGATGTCCTGTCCCCTGCCGCGGCCGGACAGGAAGATGACCGGGGTCTCTCCGGGGATGCCCTTCATCAACTCGAACCCGTCCGTTCCGGGCAACACGAGGTTCAGCAGGACGAGGTTGGGATCCACCGCCTCCAAAAGGCCTCCCATCTCCTCCGGGTCGCCGGTGACCGTGGGGACGTAGCCGGCCTGCGATAGCGTGTTGCGGACGTATCGGAGTATCTGCGGGTCGTCGTCGACAACGAGGATGCGCTCCGACTGCAACGTCTCCTGCGCCGGGCCGGACGCCGCCTCCTCTCCCGGCGATGCGATACCGCCGGCGGCCTCGTCCACGACGGGCACCGTGAAGACGACCCGGGTGCCAGGGCTCTGCTCGGGGCTCTCCGCCCATATCCGGCCACCGTGCGCTTCCACTATACCCTTGCAGATGGCTAGGCCCAGACCGTGGCCGTCCAGCTCATGCTGTCGGTCGGCGGACTCCGCGCGGGAGAACTTGCTGAACAGGTACGGCCGGAACTCGGCGGGTATGCCCACACCCTCGTCCGTGACGGAGATGGCGACGTGCAGCTCTTCCAGCCACGCGGCGACCCTGATGGACGACCACTCGCGCGAGTACCGGGATGCGTTGGTGAAGAGGTTGTGCAGCACCTGGACGATCCTGCGGCCGTCCGACAGTATCCTCGGCAGGTTCGGCGCTGCGTCGATCTCGACGCTGTTCCTGTAGCCGCCGCTGAGAAAGGCGTTCCTCGCCAGTTCGATCACCGACGCCACGTCGATCGGTTCGGGGGCGATGGAGAGCGTTCCCGCCTCGATGCGCGTCAGGTCCAACAGGTTGTTGATGAGATCGCGCATGTGGTCGGCATGCTCCTCGACGATGCGGAAGAACTGGAGCATCTCCGCCTGGTCGAGCGGGGACGAGGCATTCAGCACGGTGGCGGCGGAGCCCTTTATCGACGTCAACGGCGCACGGAGTTCGTGGCTGACCACGCCAAGGAACTCGGCACGCAAACGCTCCAACTCTTCCAGGGGCGTTATGTCCTGGACCGTAACGACAACGGAGTCGACCTCTCCCTCCTCCGACCATATGGGAGTGGCGTTGACGAGCGTGCTCGTCTCCGTGCCGTCCGGCAGGCGGAACACCACCTCCTCCGCCCTGACGCTCTCCCCGCTTGTGGCCGCCCGCTCCAGCGGGAGCTCTTGGGGGGCGATGGCGCCCCCGTCCATCCGCCGGTAGGACACCGTCCGGAGAAGCTCATCGAACGCGAGGGCCGTCCCGCGAGCGCCGGTGACAATGCGGAGCGCCTCCCTGTTGAATCGCACCACGCCTCTCGTCTTCGCATCGAACACCAGCACGCCCACCGGGGACGTGTTGACGAGGGCCTCCAGGTCAGCATTGAGGCGCTGCTCTTCCCCGTAGACCCGTGCGTTGGTGATGGCCGTCGCCGCCTGCGCGGCGAACATCTGCAGCGTCTCCTCGTCCTCCTGGGTGAAGTCTGGCCCTCCAGGGTCCATCCCCAGGTAGATGTGCCCCACGTGCCGCTCGCCCTCCCGGATCTGCAGGCCCAGGAACGCCCCGATCGGGAACGGGAACTCCGGGAACCCCGCCGACGCCATGTGCTCGACGAAGTCCCGCGTCCTCAGCGGCTCCCGCAGACCGCTCAGGTACCACAACACCCTCCACCCGTCGGGCGTCTCGTAGTACATCCTCCGCCACTCTTCCTCCGACATGCCCGAGACCACGAGGTGCTGGAACGCGCCGGTCCCGTCTGTCGTGGTGATCGCGCTGTAGCGGGCGCCGGAGAGCGAGCGCGCACTGTCCGCGACCTCCTGCAGGACGGAGTCCACGTCGAGCGCCTCGTTTATGCGGAGGATGGCCCCGGTCAGTCCCGTGATCCGGGCCCGCAGTGCCTCGTTCTCCGCCTGTAACCGTTCGCCTTCGTCCAACGCCCTACCTCGGACGACCGCCCTGCCTGGGAAATCGACGGCGGAAGTGTACCACGCGCCTGCGGGCGAGCCGCTCCTGCCGGGCATCGTCATCGCTGCCTCGAGGTGATGAACACACCCACCCCCGCGATCAGGAGCAGGAGGGCGGCAACGACGGCCACGGGGATCACCCAGGCCGGCATGCCGCCGCCTCCATCCACCGGGACCACAGGCACCCTCGGGATCGGCGTCGCTGTCGGCCCGGCCGTCGGGCTCGGCGTCGGCGTCGCGGTCGACGCTGCCGCCGGAACGGGCGTTGGCGTCGCCGTCGGCGCGCGAGTCGGCGTTGCCGTCGGCGTCGGCGAAGGTGTGGGCGTCGTCGTGAGAGTCGGCGCAGGCGTCGCGGTCGGCATGGGCGTTGGCTCGGCGGTGGGTGTCGCCGTCGGTGTTGGCGTCGACGTTGGCCTTGGAGTAGGAGTCGGCGCGGGAGTCGGCGACGGCTCCGCTGTCGGCGACGGCGTGGGCGTGGGCGTCGGTTCCGGCGTGGGTGTGGGCGTGGAGATCCCGACCGTTACCTCCGACGCTCCGCCGATCCGGTGATCCATCCTGTCTGCGTCTCTCAGCATCCCCGCGAACGTGTACGTGCCCTCGGACGTTGGCGCAGTCACCGTGTAGGTGAACCCAGTTGTGCCCCCGCCGAGGAGGGTGAACCTGAGCGTATTGCCGTCGACGCCAGTCTGGTCTTCGGGGTGGGTGCTGGATACGAACGTGAACCCTGCGGGCAGGGTCTCGGTGACGCGTCCGAAGCCCCCGTAGTCGAGCACCGCGACCGTCACCACCAGTGTGCCGCCGGGGGCCACGGTCGACGTGTCGAAAGTCCGGGTAGCGGCCCCCTGCGCGGAAACGGCGCCCAGCCCGAACAGCCCCAGCGCCGCCACAACCGCGATCGCCACCACGGCCTGCCCTTTTCTCGACGATGCCATCCGCTTCTGTCTCCACGAACGAGGGGTGAGCCTCCGACAAGAGAACAGGGGGCGGATGCCCCCTGTTCAGCTCACGTCAGTCTCAACGCGGGGTCACCGCTGCCGGGACCGCATCGCGAGTCCTCCGACCACCACCACGGCGCCCACGGCCAGGACGATCAGGAAGATCACCCAGACCGGTATGCCGCCCTCATCTTCCGGAACGACCGGGGGTGCAGGCGGTACCGGCGTCGCGGTTGGCGTAGGCGTGGCCGTCGGCGCAGGCGTTGCCGTGGCCGTCGGCGCAGGCGGCACCGGCGTCGCCGTGGGTGGCACCGGCGTCGGCGTCGCTGTCGGCCGGGGCGTAGGCGTGGCCGTGGGCCTCGGTGTCGGCGTCGCAGTCGGCGTCGGCGTGGCCGTAGGCACAGGCGTCGGCGTCGCTGTCGGAGCGGGCGGGACCGGCGTCGGCGTCGCCGTTGGAACAGGCGTCGGCGTCGGTGGTGGCACCGGCGTCGCCGTCGCCCTGGCGTCGGGGTCGGCGGGGGAGCCAGGCTTGTCCGTGCACCCCCCCACCCCC
>VXQP01000089.1:16222-16579 GCA_009838965.1 Chloroflexota bacterium
GGGTCCGGACCGGCGGCGGCGTCGCGGTTGTAACTGGTGGCGGCGTCGGTGGTGGCACCGGGGCCGCGGTCGCGGCGCGCGGCGGCGTCGCCGTCGGAGCAGGCGTGAACGTTCCGCCGCCACCGCCGCCTCCGCTGGGGGGCCGAGACGGAGGCGGAGGTGGAGGTGGAGGTGCGCCGACCCTCAGGCTGGGAGTGCCTCCGATGGACGTGTCCATACGGTCACTGTCCCTGAACTCGCCGGAGAAGTTGTATGTCTGGGCCGAGGCCGGTGCGGTGACAACGTAGGAGAAGGATGTTTCACCTTGCAGGGTGAAACTGATCACCTGGCCGCCGCTGGCATCCACCTGGCTGTCGT
>VXQP01000027.1 GCA_009838965.1 Chloroflexota bacterium
GGTCGGCGCCGCAGGCGGGGAGGGCGAGCAGGGCAGCGAGCGCCAGGGGCAGGATGAGTTTCGAGCATCGAGAGGCGAAAGCGGGCATCGGCAAACTCCTGAAGTGCTATGTGTCGATTCTATAGGTGTCGTGCCCGGCGCGGGGCGGCAGCTCCAGCCGTCCGCTCTCCTGGTCGCCCTGACCGGCGAAGCCGATCCCGACGGCAGCAGCGACGATGAGCGCCGCAACTACGACGGGCCACCGCGCAACGAGCGGCGTGCGGGAGAGCAGGGGCGTGAGCACGGCGATGCCGCCGAACGCTATCGCGGCGAGCGGCACGCTGAACGAGACCATGCGCGTCAGCATCGTCCCGGCGGCGAATGCGACGGCCACCCATACCAGGAAGCCGACCGCCATGACGACGGCGAAGCGGCGCACCGCGTTCGGTGAGCGGTCCAGCCTCCGGTAGACGAGGCCACTCACGAGCGCCAGCAGCAGCACGCCCCACGTGACGCTCGCCGAGTTCAGGAGGGCGTCGTGCGGCGAGTGCAACGGCAGCGAGACGAGCGCGGCCACGATAGCCGTAACGGCTCCGGCGATGAGCGCTCCGCGTACGGGTGCGGGGCTGGGGTTATCGTCCATGCACCGGATGATACGTTACGGAGGGGTGCGTGGTTTCACGCGCCGCTGTCCCTCATCCGTCTCACTTTAGGCTGGACCGGGGTGGCAAACATCACATATCTGGATATCTCCATTGCCGATGACGGCTGACACCGCCTCATGCGCCAGAGCAAGCGTCCGGAACTTCCTCCAGAACACCGTGCCCCGACTCTTGCCGTACTCATCCACGTGCGGGCATTCGCTCGTGTGGATCCGCGCTGTGCGCACCTCAAAATCCACGTTCACCCAGTAGGTCATCGCAGGGTCTGCTCTCCCTCTGCACCGGGGCTCCGCAACTGGCCTCCATGTTGTCTGGTTCGGTCCGTTCAGGTGACGTTATGGAGGTACTGTCTGCGCTGTATACGGCGCGATATTGGGACAATAAATCACAGAGGGATGGACAGTCAATACGCGGTATAGAAATCATCTTGAAAATCGATACAGGATAGACGAATTCCCCCTATAGAACCACGAGAATAGCGCACTATCTGCAGGCGAATATAACTACTCCTATTTGGACGTTTCTATCACCAGTGAATAGACGTTTATCTATTGGCAGACTCAACGGTCTGTTCCATACTCGGAGCAGCCCAAGTGCAGCGTGAAGAGAGAACAGACCTCTGGACGTTGAGAGACAGGTAACCATGCTAAGCGCACTCGTCCCCGCGATCGTGCTAGCGACACTTGCGGTCGTAGTGTTGGTAGTGGGACTCTTGATAGAGTCTGTTGCGCTGATTGCGCTGGGAGCCGCGATTGCGTTAGCGTTGCTGGCAAGCGCATACTGGCTTGGGAAAGAGGGCTAGGATTGAACACATGCCAGGGTTGGACATCTCCACTACGCGGTCAGATGCGCTCTTTGTAAGCCGTCTCGGAAACACTGCGGTTGACACCGGCGAACTACGCTATGGAGTAATGGTCTCAGTCTGGGTCCGGTGGGTCGCCTTGATTGCCTGTATGGTGGGGGTGTACTACCGCACCGATTCCCTGGACTACACCATACTGCTGAAAACGCTGGTCGTCCTGATCCCGCTGGTGGGTAACGCCTGCGTGCACTATCGCATCCGGAGGAACCAGGCGGTGTCCGTACGCTTGCTGCTTGCCCTCAGCATCGCGGACATGATGTTCATCGCCGGTGTGATAGCCGCCTTCAGGGGGTTCAACAGCGCCCTCTTCCTGCTCTACTACCCGGCTCTCGCCATCTTCGCGTCCGTCTTTACGTCCACCCGGCTCTGTCTCGTCTGGACCACGCTCGCGTCCGTGACGTACGCGGTGGTAAGCGTGCTGGCGGAACCCGGCCTCGACATCGGAGATGGAGATAGAGATGATCTCCTCCTGGCCGCCAGGATCGTCTCCTTCTACACGGTTGTGATGATCGTCAACCAGATCTCCAGGCACGAGCGGATGAACAAGCGGAACGCGATAGAACGGGAGCAGGCACTCAGGGAGGAACAGATCGAACTCTCGCAGGCAATCCATGACACCATCGCGCAGTCCGCATACATGATTGGGTGGGGACTCGAGACCGCCATCGACCTCGCGGACAGATCGAACCAGGAATTGATCTCCAAGCTCGAGGCTACCTACGCCCTGTCGAGATCGGCCATGTGGGAAGTGCGGCTCCCCATCGACATCGGCCTGATCTTCGAGGGAAGAGAGCTCAACGGCGTACTCAGATCGCATGCGGCGACGTTCACCGAAATCACCTCGCTGCCAATCGAGGTGTTCCAGTCCGGCGACGAACCGCGGCTTCCCACCGCCACCCGCGCGTTGCTCTTCTCCATAGCCCACAACTCGCTGACGAATGCATTCCGGCACTCGCAGGCTGGAGCAATCACCATCTCCCTTGATTTCAACGTCGATCATCTGCGCATGTCCATCGTGGACGACGGCCTCGGCATGCCCGCCGACTACGCCGAGCGGGGCCATGGACTGAGGAATATGCAGAGGGATGCTCAGCGGGCGGGCGGCAGTCTCGAGGTTGATCCGGGCGGGTCCGGACGCGGAGCCGCTATCACCTGCGTGGTACCGTATGACACCGCGCAGAGGAGGCTGCCGACGTGACGACACAGAACGCCGAGGTAATGGCTCCGGCCGAACCGATCAGGGTGATGCTCGTGGACGACCACGAGGTAGTGAGGGACAGCCTCCGCGAGATGCTCGACCGCGCGGGCGGTTTCAAGACGGTGGGCGAGGCCGGGGACGCCGAATCTGCGGTGAGCATGGCGCTGGACCTGAACCCCGACGTGATCGTCATGGACGTCTGGCTACCGGCCAGGAGCGGCATAGACGCGTGCAGGGAGATCGCTGAACTGCTGCCCGGCACACGGCTCCTGATCCTCACCGCGAATACGGAAGAGGACGCGGTGGTCCAGGCGGTTGCCGCAGGCGCCGCCGGGTATGTGAAGAAGCACGCTACGAGGGAACAGCTCCTTGCCGCCATCCGCGACGTCGCTGCAGGCGAGTACCGCATCCCCGGGGATGTGATACGGCGCGTGTTCAGTGCAGCCCTGACTACGGCTGACTACGCTGCCGCGCAGGAGCACCTCCGGAAGCTGTCCACCCTGGAACTGGATACCCTGCTGGCATTCGCACAGGGACAGTCGTATGCGGACATAGCGAGGTCCAGGGGCGTTCGCCCATCGACCGTCCGGAATACGATGCACAACGCCCAGAGCAAGTTGGGGATCAAGACGAAACAGGAGATGGTAGCCCTCGCGGTCCAAAGTGGCCTGTTGAAGAATCCTCAGTCCGTCACGGCTCTGAACACAGAAGAGTAGGCCGGCGTGGTGTTCTGGAGCCACCGAACGGATTCGAACCGTTGACCTGCTGTTTACGAAACAGCTGCTCTGCCACTGAGCTACGGTGGCCCTCGGAGAGCGCCGGTCGTGCGACCGGCACGCGAGGAACATTCTAGCATCCGTGCGGGATGCGGCTCACTCGTCTTCGCGGTTGCTGAGCAGGTGGCGGACCACTGCGTACACGGCGATGAGCACTGCCCACAGCAGGAGTGCGTTGCGTACCGTGCGACGGACCGGCGCAGCGCGCAGGACGGGCGGGCTGGCGATGAGCATCATGACGATGGCCCCGAGGAACATGAACGCGAAGATGGTGAACGCCAGTTCATAGCTCTCGGTCGTGTCCCGTATCCAGGCGGCGGCGAGCGGCCCCACGGGGTTGATGAACGCCGTTATCAGCCCCATCTGGCCGCGTATGCCTCCCACGGAGCGGCGTCCGAAGTAGTTCGGCACGACGATGCGCTGGCTGACGGTCCAGCCGCCCTGCGCGACGCCGAACACGATGCCGAAGAGGATCGCGCCCGCGAACGTATGCGCGTTGATGATGACGAGCATGGAACCGAAGTAAAGCAGCGACACCATCGCGATGACGAAGCGCACGTGGACGCGGTCCATCACCCAGCCCCAGGGTACGGTCATCACCGCCGAGATGGCGGCGAATATGAAGACGATGACCACCGAGTTCTCGAAGGGGATGCCGCGCGTCTGGAAATGCGGCGCTGCGTGGAGGTTCGTCGCGGTCTGCGCGAAGAACATGATGGAGGTGGTGAGCAGGATGAGCCAGAAGGCGAGCGTCTTCCGTGCCTGGGATGTCGTCCACTGGGCCTCCGTTTCGCGCGTCTCACCCTCGCCGCCGCTCGTTGGCTCAGGCGGCGGCTCCCCGTCGGGCAGCAGTCCGTAGTCCTCCGGTCTGCGCCTGAGATAGACGAGCGCGGGCGCGGTGACGAGCAGGATGGCGGAGATGGCGAGGAGGCCGTACGCCCAGCGCCAGTTGAGCAGGACGATGATCGCGGCCGCCGCGAGCGGCACCAGCGCCTGCCCCGCGCGGAGACCGAACCCGGCGAAGGCGGTTGCCCTGCCGCGCTTGCGGATGAACCAGTTGGCGATGGCGACCGTTGTGCCGACCTGCACGCCCGCGATGGCGAACGCGCGTCCCGTGCCGAAGAAGAGCCACATCTGCCACGGGGCCTGCATGAACGCCAGCCCCACCATGCAACCTGCGAGCACCATGCCGGAGAGCGCCATGATGGTGCGCGTGCCGTAGCGGTCCATGACCCTGCCGATGACGGCAGTGAGGATGGAGCCGGAGAAGCTGCCGATGGTGAACGACGCCGCGATCTCCCATGAATCCCAGCCCGTCTCCTCGCGGATCGGCTCGAACCAGACGCTGAGCACCGGCCCGTAGAAGACGGACGACGCGAAGGAGACGATGAGCGCCGTCCACGCGATCGCCCAGCCGTAGTAGGCGTCGAACGGCCAGAAGAAACTCGTGCGCCTGCGTTGCCGAGGGGCGATCAGGCTAGGTCCAGCCACGGTTCCACGGTTCGCCGCGCTCGAGTTTCCTCGTGTAGTAGCGCCAGTCGTCGGAGTGCTCGACCTTCGGCCGGTTGATGGAGGCCTGGCGTTCGCTCATCTTGCGGGCGTTGCCGGCCATCTCCTCCCGGAACGCGCCGTCGACCTGGTCGAAGCCCAGCAGGCGCGCGGCCTGGATGATCTTGGCGGTGCGTTCCATGTGGACAGCCGTGAAGCATGCCTCGTCGATGCTCTTGCCTACGGTCACGATGCCGTGGCCGTTGATGGTCAGGCCGGGCGCGTCGCCCAGCGTCCGTGCTATGGCGTCGCCGTCCTCGTCGTCGGAGACGTAGGTGGGCACGGGGTATACCGGGAGGCCTTCGCCGAACTTCGCGGAGGCGAGGTGGACGCCCTCGATCGGAACGCCCGCCAGCCCGAGCACGATGCACATGTTGGCGTGGGCGTGGACGATGGCGTTGACCTCCGGTTTCGCGCGGAAGATGCGCGTGTAGATCGCGGCCTCGCCCGGCACGGTGCCGTCGCCGGAGAGCTTGTTGCCGTCCATGTCGAACTGCATCATCCAGTTCTCCGCTCCGGGGAGCTGCGGCGCACGCAGCATCTTGACTGCGATGCCTTCGTCGTTCGGCAGCCTTACCCCAACGTGCCCGATGATGTCGCCGAACTCCCACTCGATGATGGTCGACGCCG
The DNA here is from genome assembly GCA_009838965.1 of Chloroflexota bacterium. Taxonomy (GTDB): domain Bacteria; phylum Chloroflexota; class Dehalococcoidia; order Lucifugimonadales; family Australimonadaceae; genus Bin16. The sequence continues at coordinate 5,656 of VXQP01000027.1, forward strand.
TCACGAGGTCGTTCTGCAGGTCGTCCGCTTCGCTCACGGTGGCCCTCCGTTCAGTTGTGCCCCTCGGGGCTGGTGCCTGGGGCAGGTCCTAGTTCCGCTCCGGCAGGTGGAAGAAGTCCACGGCGTTCTGGACGATCATCTTGTAGACCTCGTCTTCCGGAACGCCCGTGAAATTGTGCTCCATCACCATGTCCGAGTTCGGCCAGTCCGATTCCTGGTGCGGGAAGTCCGCCGCCCAGATGAGGCGGTTGACGTTCATGTGGTGGCGCAGGTCGACGCCGGAGCGGTCCTGCTGGAAGCCCCAGTAGAAGTACTCGTTGATGAGTTCGCTCGGCATCGCCCTGAGAGGGGTGAAGCCGTTCATCGTCTGCGCCCAGTGGATGTGCCGGTTGTAGCGCACGTCCGCGATCTCCAGGAAGAACGGCACCCAGCCGATGGAGGTCTCGGCGAGGCAGACGCGCAGGTCGGGGAAGCGGTCGAACAGACCGGAGAGCAGCAGTTGCACCGCGTTCGTGCCGCCGCCCCGTGCGGCGAACCGCTGAACCTGGAACGCGAGCTCCGTGGTTACGCGGTCGTCTTCGGCGGGGTAGTCGAGCATCTTCCCGCCGCGCTTGCCGGTCCGGTCGAGCTCGACGTGGATGGAGACAGGCATCTGCAGGTCGAGCGACGCGGCCCAGAAGCGGTCGTCCTCCGGCAGCGGCTTGCCGCCGCCGTTGGGGAACGTCATCAGTTGCACGCCGGTCAGTCCAACCGACTTGCAGTGTTCCAGCTCGGCGACGGCGTCGTCGATGCCGGTGGCAGGGACCGCGCCGATGCCGAGCAGGCGGTCCGGCGCTTCGGAGCAGTACTCCTCGCCGAGCCAGGTGTTCCAGCCCCGGAAGAGCGCCCGGTGGAGGGCGTCGTCCTTCACCTGCATCCAGAGACGCGGGCCGCAGACGACGGCCGGGTAGAGTATCTCCGCATCCAGACCGTCTGTCTCCTGCTCCTGTACGCGCTGCTGCGGCGAGCCGGTGCCGGGAGTGGACTCGTAGGTCTGTCCGCCCGGGTACCAGATGTCGCGCCCCTTGCCGCCGTAGAGGTCCATCGGGTTCTGGGTGGGGGGCAGGTCTTCCAACTGCGTCGCGTCCGCGCCGGTCTCGAGTTTCACGGTCCTGGGTGCGCGGTCGCGGAACTCGGGGTCGATGCGGTGCGTCCACCGTTCGTTCGCCACTTCGAGGTGGGAGTCTCCGGAGATGCGTTTGTAGGGAGCCATGGAACAGCCTCCTCTGCGTCACGACAGGTCGGGCGCAGTATAGCCGTTCGTGGTGCGAGGGGCTTGCCGGGTGCGGCATGCTGCAAGGGCGCCGTAGGCTCAGTATGCCTATCAAACTTATCATCTTGACAATGATAATCATCATCTGGATAATAGTTACTGTAACAATAAATTCAATAGGGAGAGAGGTTCATGGCAGCAAGGGAGGAGCTGGTTGCCCGGATCGCCGGACTGTCGGAGTCACTGGCAGCCTCGTGTCTGATGGAACCCCAAGGCCTTGTAACGGAGGCTGAGCTGACCCTTCCGCAGATCAGTGTCCTCTATACGCTCGCTTCCGGCCCTGCGCGGATCACAAACATCTCGCAGGCCCACGGGATGGCCGCTCCCAACGCCTCGAACATGGTGGAACGGCTGGTCAGGAAGGGTCTGGCGGAGCGGGTTTCCGACCCCAACGACAGACGAGTTGTTCTGGCCCGCCTGACCGATGAGGGACGAGAGACCGTCGAGGCGATGAAACGCAGCGACTATCTGGCCATCGAGAAGACTGCGGCGTTCCTATCGATAGACGAGCTCGAAGTGATTGCTCAGGCCTTCGAGATAATGAACCGGGGAGTCGAACGCCTGCAGGCAGCCAGCGGGGGTGCTGTTGCAACCCAGTCACCCGACCGCTGAGGAGAGTGCGCCGTATCGGATCGAGGGAGACGGTGATCTGTAGGAGGCAGCCACATGGCAACGACGGCGGATACTGCGACAAGGGAGGCCATCCACACGAGTCGACTGACGAAGTACTACGGCAGGAACCGTGGTATCGAGGACGTGGACCTGGACGTCAGGGAGGGCGAGGTCTTCGGCTTCCTCGGACCGAACGGTGCGGGAAAGACGACGACGATCAGGACGTTGCTGGATGAGATCAGGCCCACTGCCGGGACTGCGACCATCCTCGGTCTGGACGTGCACCGGGATGCCGTGGAGATCCGAAGGCACATCGGATACATCCCGGGAGACCTCGCTCTCTACCCGAACCTGACAGGCCGGGACACCCTGACGTACTTCGCGAACATGCGCGGCGGCGTCGACTGGTCCCATGTCGACGCGCTGGCCGAGCGACTGGCCTCCGACCTGTCTCGAAAGGTGGGGGACCTGTCGACAGGCAACCGTCAGAAGGTCGGAATCATCCAGGCCTTCATGAACCGGCCGGACCTGCTCATCATGGACGAGCCGACAGCCGGACTCGATCCGCTGGTCCAGCGGGAGTTTCAGAACATGGTGCGCGAGGTGACCGCACAGGGGTGCACCGTCTTCCTGTCCAGCCATACGCTCTCAGAGGTCCAGCGTGTCGCAGACCGTGTCGGGATCATCCGGGACGGTTACCTCATCACTGTGGAGTCGGTTGCGGAGCTGAGGTCGAAGGCGATGCGCCGGGTGGAGTTCGTGCTCGACTCGGACGCGGACGCCTCGGTCTTCGAGAGCGTGGCGGGTGTGCGCAACGTTGTCGCAAGCGGCGCCCACGTCGAGATGTCCTTCGACGGCGACATGGGCGATCTCCTGAAGGCTGCGACGGACCGGTACGCCGTGGAGGACATCAGGACGAGTGAGACGGACCTCGAGGAGATATTCCTCACGTACTACCACACCGACGAGGAGGCCGGGTGATGGCGCTCTCCAGCATATCGCTCAAGGTGGCGCGGGACCGCTGGCGCGGGTGGGCGATCTCGGCGGCGAGCCTCACGCTGCTGCTCTTGTTCGGGATGGCGTCCTACAGGGAAGTCGACCTCAGCGTTTACACCGAGCTGCCCGAGGCGTGGCGCTCGTTGATGGGGATTGGGGACGACGTCGACGTCGGGGGCCTGGCGATCAGCTACGTCTTCGGGTCGTTCGGCGCCCTGGTTGTGGCCGTCATGGCGCTGGTCATGGGCAGCGCGGCGATCGCAGGCGAGGAGCGGAACGGTACCATGAACATCCTGCTCGGGAACCCCAGGAGCCGTACGCACGTCCTGCTGTCCAAGGCGCTGGCCCTCGTCCTGCTCACGGCCCTCGCCGTCGCCGCCATCTGGATCACGGTCCACCCGATGGCTGCTCTGCTGAGCGTTGAGATCGGCGGCCTGGAGGTAGAGGCCCTGGCGGTACACCTGTACGTCAACGCCCTCTTCTACGGGATGCTTGCCCTGGCCATCGGCGCCGCGACCGGCAATCGCGATACGGCGACGGGCGCGGCGTCGGGCATCCTCGTGCTGTCGTTCTTCGCGGTGGGCCTGTTGCCCCTCGTCCAGGGACTGGAAGGCCTGCGCAAGGCGTTCCCCTGGTACTACTTCGACGGCAGCGAGCCGGTCTACAACGGCATCGCATGGGGACACCTGGCGGTGCTGACAGCGGCGTCCATCGCCCTGCTGGCCGCCGCCGTGATCGGGTTCAACCGCCGTGACCTGCGAAGCCAGTCCGTCGGCACCTCGCTGCTGGACAGGGTCCGGGGCAACCCGCTCCTCAACAGGATGATCGGCCGGCTTGCCGGTTCAGCCAGGGTCTCGTCGATATGGGTCAAGACCCTCTCGGACTACCAGACCCTGCTCATCGTTACGTCGGCGGCGATGTTCCTGGTCATGGGCGTCCTGCTGGGGCCGATGTACGCGTCGTTGCCGGAGGAAGCGAGGGCTGCGTTCCACGACTTCCCCGAGGAGCTGATCGCGCTCTTCGGAGGCGGGGAACTGGGCACGCCGGAGGGCTGGTACACGTTGGAAACGTTCGGCCTGATGGCCCCCCTTTCGGTCATCCTCGTCACGGCGATCATGGGCGCAGGAGCGCTCGCCGGTGAGGAGTCGCGCCGCACGATGGCGCTGCTGCTGTCCAACCCCATAAGCCGTTCCAGGATCGTGTTGGAGAAAGCCGTGACGATGGTGCTGTTCGGTATCGCCGTCGGCGTGGCGACGTTCGCCGGAGTGGCCCTCGGGTCGGTGCTCGGCGGTCTCGGGATGTCCATAGGCAACATAGCCGCGACGTCCGCGCTCCAGGTGCTCGTGGGCCTGGTGTTCGGCGCTCTCGCGCTGGCCCTGGGCGCCGGTCTGGGACGCACCTCGGTCGCCGTGTTCGGGGCTGCGGGTGCGGCGCTCGCCTTCCACCTCTTGACCTCGTTGACGGCCATCAACGATGGCCTTGCGGGCATCGCGTGGCTGTCGCCCTTCCACTACTACCTGGGCAGCGACCCGCTCAACACCGGGATGGACTGGGGGAACGCCGCCGTTCTGATCGCACTCTGTGTGGTCATCTTCGGCCTGTCATTCGTGCTGTTCCAGCGGCGGGACATAAGGCAGAGGGGGTAGCGTTCTGTACGGCTCACCGCGAACGGCGAGCTTCACCTCACAGAACCGGCATACGTCGCGTCCAGCGCGAGCATGTCCGACAGCCCCACTGTCTCGAAGCACTCCTGGATGCTGACCATGCGGTCGGCGACGAGGTGCGCCGTCGTGCCGGTCTCGCGCAGCTCCCGCATGAGGTCGGTCATCGTCCTCAGCGCGGCGAGCATCGCGCTGATAGGGAAGATCACGAGCTTGAACCCCAACTCCTCCAATTCGGCGATGGGCAGCAGGGGAGATTTCCCTGTCTCGACGAAGTTGTAGAGCACCGGCACGTCGAACCGGCCGGTCACGTCCGTTGCCTGCTCCCGCGTCTGTATCGCTTCGAGGAAGAGCACGTCCGCGCCCGCCTCGACGTACGCCTCGCAGCGGCGGAGCGCGTCGTCCCAGCCGGTGACGGCGAGCGCGTCGCAGCGGGCGATGATCGTGAAGTCGTCGTCCTCGCGGGCGTCGAGTGCTGCGTGAAGCTTGCGCACCATCTCCTCCTGCGGCACGACCCGCTTGTCGTCCAGGTGGCCGCAGCGCTTCGGCGACTCTTGGTCCTCGATGTGGATGCCTGCGACGCCCGCCCGCTCGTACTCGCGTATCGTGCGTTGCACCTGCAGCACGTCGCCGTAGCCGGTGTCCGCGTCGGCGATGACGGGGACGCTCACGGTGCGGGCGATTGCTGCCGCGTTCGCGACCATCTCGCTCATCGTTGTGAGGCCGATGTCCGGATAGCCGGTGCGGGAGATGGAGGTGCCCGCGCCGGTCATGTAAACGACCGGGAACCCGGCGCGCTCGATGACGGCAGCGCTGAGGCAGTCATACGCCCCGGGCGCGGGGACGATGCCGGGCGACGCGAGCAGCTCTCGCAGGCGTGTGGTCGTTCTCATCGTTGGCCTCCCTTCCTTGCTCCCGGCGCCAGCCTACCGTATCCGCGGAAGAGATGGGGTAAGCTGTCGCCCACAGTTCGTCTGGCGATGTTCAACGATGAGTGCGGATGCTGACTACTCTCCGGCCTTCTACGCGCGTCACGCGCAGCGTTACGCCGAGGTAGCCCACAACTTTATCCAGTCTGTCTACGACAACGTCTCCCACCCGGGGCTCAGGGACGATACCTCCCTGATCGACCGCATGATGGAGCTGGTGCCCGCCGGGTCACGCGGGCTGGATGCCGGATGCGGCGGGGGCGCCCGCGACGTCTTCCTCTACTGGCAGAAGGGATACGACATCTACGGCGTGGACGCGATAGAGGAGAACATCGCAGAGGCGCTCAGGCTGCACCCGGAGATCGCCGGACGTGTGTCGGTCACCGACCTTCGCGAGCCGCTCGGGTACCCGGATGCGTCCTTCGATTTCATCCTGTGCAACGCCGTCATCCAGCACATCGACCCGGAGACGGCGCTGGGGGTGACGTTGCCGGAGTTCGCCCGGCTCCTGAAGAAGGGGGGCGTCCTCCAGCTCATGTTCAAGATTGGAAGGGGCATAGCGACGGTCTACGACAGGCACTACGGGGAAGACAGGACCTTCCAGCTCTATGACGTAGACGAGGTGCTCGCACTGCTGGCCGATCTGGGACTGGACGTGATCCCGGAGGAAGGCGTGAAGTTGGGCGGAGTCATCTACTTCACCGACCCCAAGCCGATGGAGCATTGCGTTCTCTTCGCGCGCAAGGTCGTATGACCGGCGCCGCATTGACGCCGGGGTAAGCCCGCCATAGCCTACGAGTGTTCCCGACGCCAGCCCGAGGAGGATGACGATGGCCTACGACGCGCTCGACCCGAAGAAGACCGGACTCGTGTTCTTCGACATGCTCAACGTCTATTTCCGGGGCTCCAGCGAGGAGAACCAGCGCAGGATGGAGCCGATCGTGGCCAACTGCGTGAAGGTGCGGGAGGTGGCGTCGGCGCTCGGCGTCCCGTCGTTCTACCCGAAGGCCGACCACCGCGCGGACGGGATGGACTCGGCGCTCATCTACTCCGACACGAACTACGCGCTGGAACCCTGGCCGGACCCGGAGCAGGGCTTCACGGCGGCGTTCCGCAACGTGCACCACGGCAGCTGGACGTCCGAGGTCATCGACGAGTTGGCGCCGACGCCGGACGACTACCTGATCCCCAAGCACCGGTGGAGCTCGTTCCACCAGACGCACCTGCAGTTGAGCCTGCGCACGCGCGGCATCGACACCATCGTCCTGTTCGGCGGCGCGATCCACATCGGCGTCGCGAGCACGGCCTACTCGGCGCGCGACCTCGACTTCAACATCGTGGTCGTAAGCGACGCCTGCTCAGGCCCGGACGAGAACCTCAAACTCTTCATGGAGCGCATCTTTCCCATCTTCGCGCGCGTTCGAACCGCGGACGAGGTGGTGGAGATGTTCCGCCGGGGGGCGGCGGGCTAGCGTTTCCTCCTCCTCCTCGACCGCCGCCCGGCGTAGACGAGTGCGCCCACGAGCAGGGCCAGAACGACCACGACTACGATCACCCCGACGCCTCCGCCGGACGACATCGAGGGCATGTGTGCGCCGCCCGCAGGCTCCGGCGTTGGCCCTCCGACGGGCGTGCTCGTGGGCGTGGGCAGAGGAGTCGGAGCGGCTGTCCCAGGGGCGGCTGGAACAGGCGTTGACGCGGGCGTTGCCAGGGGGACCGGGGTCGGCGTCCGCGCTGGTGCTGGCTGCTGCGTCGCCTGACCGGGCGGCCCTGCGAACCCGTAGACGCCCCCGTCGAACCCGAGCACGTAGACCTCGCCCGCCTCGTCCTCGCCGAACGACGGTATCTGGAACTCCGCGCGGGCGAGCTGCGCCTGCTCCGTGACGCGCTCGCCATCCCATCGGAGTCCCCAGATGCGGCCGGAGCAGAAGTCCGCGTACAGGTAGACGCCCCGCAACTCCGGCAGGCGCTGCCCGCGGTAGACGTACCCGCCGGTGATGGAGCAGCCCATGTCGCGGCCGTATTCGGCGACCGGCGCCTCGAATGCGTCAGGGTCGCACGCGGGCCGGAAGCAGCGCGAGCCCTCCATCTCGTTCCAGCCGTAGTTGCCGCCGCGTCGCACGACGTCGACCTCCTCCAGCGCGTTCTGGCCGACGTCGCCCGTCCACAGGTCGCCGGTCTGCCGGTCGAACGAGAAACGCCACGCGTTGCGCAGCCCGTACGCCCATATCTCGCCGCGAGCATCGCCGCGCCCGGCGAACGGATTGTCGCCGGGTATGGCGTATGGAGCCCCGCCCTCCGGCTGTGTGACGTCGATGCGGAGGATGGTCCCGAGCAGCGTGCCGAGGTCCTGCCCGTGCCGCCGCGGGTCTCCCGCCGAGCCGCCGTCGCCCAGCGCGACGTACAGCATGCCGTCCGGCCCGAACTCGATCATGCCGCCGTTGTGGTTGCGGTACGGTTGCGGCACCTCGATCAGCACGGACTCGGAGCCGGGGTCGCCCAGTCCCCCGTTGGTCTCGACCTCGAAGCGCGACAGCACCGACCGGCGCGGCGACGCAGCGCTGTAGTAGACGTAGAAGCGTCCGTTCTCCGCGAAGCCGGGGTCGAACGCCAGCCCCAGCAGCCCCTCCTCGTTGCCCTGGCGGCTCACGCGCTCGCTGATGTCGAGGAACACGTCTGTCCCCTCCGGCGCCGACGGGTCGATGCGGTGGATGACGCCGTGCTGCTCCACGACGTACACCTGCCCTGAGCCGTCGCCCGCATGCGTGAGCAGCACCGGACGCTCGAACGTGAGCGCAGGGAAGACGCGCTCCAGCTCCAGCGCGGGCAGCGCGGCATTGAAAGAGGGCGCAACCGCCGCCAGCACAAAGGCCCCGACGATCAGCAGGGCAGGGATGGGGAGCAGTCGAAGGAGCGGCCTCATGGGAATGAAGCGTACCACGAGCCTCCGGCCTGCCCCTGCGCATCGCCCATCATGCGCTATCATGGGAGAGGCCCCGCCGCCGCGCGGGGCGACTCTCTCCCTGAAAGGCATCCCATGGACTTCAACTACACCTACAAGGTCAACGCTGCGCCGGACGCGCTCTGGGCGTTCGTGACGGACATACCCGCCGTCGGCATGTGCATCCCCGGCGCGTCGGACGTTGCGGAGGTGGACGGGACGTATACGGGCACGGTGAAGGTGCGCGTCGGGCCGGTCGCGCTGGGGCTCGTGGGCAAGCTGTCGGTTGACTCGCGGGACGACGCTGCGATGCGCGTCTCCATGACCGGCGAGGGCGCGGACCGCAAGGTGCCGGGCAACGTGCGCGTGAAGATCGACATGGCGGTCGAGGACGCGGGCGACGGCGGGAGCAACCTCGTCGTGCGCTCGGACGCCAACATCATGGGCAAGCTGGGCGAGTTCGGCCAGGGCATCATCAAGCGCAAGACGGACGGCATCATGCAGGAGTTCGGGCGCAACCTCACCAGGAAGGTCGGCGGCTGAGCGGCAGAACCCCGCGCTATCCCGGACAACCCTCACCCCCGGCCCCTCTCCCAGGGGGCGAGGGGAGCAGACAGTTGAAGCCCCGCTCCGAACAAGGATGTCAACGGGGGCTGCGATGAGATCCTTGTTCCCCGGTTTTACGAGTGGCCGTGGTGTCCTTTTTGACATTCTTGTTCCAGTTTTGACAGGCATTTTCATGGCCGCGGCCTGCTTCCTGCGCTTGAAGCAACAACAATCTCATCCGTTCAAAAGTTCCGCGGGCGCGGCGGGCGTGCTGTTCTGTTGGGCATGGGTGTCCGGGAGCGACCAGTACCACGCGCCCGGGCCGCTCGGGACTCCCGGCGTGCTGACGCGGACGGCCTTGACGTTGCAGAGCACGCGGGCGCGGACGAGGGTGGACCTGGATATGCCGAGCATGGCGGCTTCGCGCTCGACCTGAGCGGCGGGTCGGGGGCCGTCGGCGAGGGCGCGCACGAGGAGGGACCGGGCGGCGCGGGCCCTCGCTCCGTGGTCACGGTTGGGGTCGGCGAGGGCGTTGATGTGGGCGGGGAAGACGGGTTTGCGCCAGGAGACGGCGAGGCCGTGGGACGAGGGACTCTGGATTCCCGCCTTCGCGGGAACGACGGGTGAAGGGGGAAGGACGAAGGGGATGGCGGGAGCGTCGTCGCTCATGGCGGGACGGAGGGGTATGAGGAAGCGGCGTTCGCCGGGTTCCACGAGGGCGGTGGTGAAGACGACGGACGCCTGGGCGAGCCTCCTCTGCATCGCAGAGACGGCGCGGGGATAGGTGGGTGCTGGGTTGTGGGTGAGGGCGACGACGCCTGCGCCGGAGCGGGCGGCGAGGGCCTTGAGCATGCCGAGGACGGTCGTGACGTGGGCGCGGTGCATCGAGGCGAGGTCCTCGACCTGATCGACGATCAACAGGGCAGCGCTTCCGGCTTCGATGAGGTTGGCGAGACGTTTCATGACCTTATTGAGGCTGGGCCAAGGTGCGGTGAAGTCCGATGCAGCGTTCGGCGGCTTCCAGGGAAGCGGCGGCGGAACCCTGACGCCGACCGGACGGCGGCGGGGAACGCGTATCTCATTGCCGTCGTTGTCAAACAGGTTTTCGCCGTCGTCTTCCTCTTCGTCGTCGTCCCAGTCCTTCGCGCCCCAGTCGCGGTCCTCTTCTTCGTCGTCATCGTTGGGCGGGTCATCGGGGTAGTAGTCGATGGGGTGGATGGGGGAGAGGAGATCGGCGAGGTAGATGCGTCCGAGGTCGGCGCCGAAGAGGCGGAGGGTTGGGAGCACGTCGGACTTCGGGTTGCCGTCGAAGAGGGCGAGGACGACGGGGGCGAATGGAAAGAGGGTGTCGGGCTGGTCGGGGGCCGGCGCGCCGCGCGAGACGCGGGCGGCGATGTCGAGGGCGATGGAGGTCTTGCCGGACGAGGGGTATCCGGCGATGAGGGTGAGCTTGCCGAGGGGGATGCGGTTGGGCCAGAGCCAGTCGGGCGGCTGCTGGATGAGGAGGTTGAGGGGCTGGAGTCCGGCTTCCTGTGCGCCAGCGGTGGAGTAGAGGTGCGTTCGGGGCATGAGGCCGCGCCTGGCGAGGGCGTCCAGCACCTTCTCGAAGGGGCAGCGGGTGCACTGGAACGAGACGCCGCGCGGTCCGTGGGTGATGCGGAGTGTGGGGACCTCGGGGTTGTCGTGGGAGGGGCAGTGGAACCTGCCGGGGTCAGCGCAGGAGCATCCGGGGACGCCGCAGCGGAGGGCGCGCTCGAGGCGTTCGACGTACGCCCTGTCCTCCGGCGGGAGAGCGTCGGGCAGTACGGGGTTGTCGGGCACGGGAGCTGGTTGGGTAGTCATGCACCCATCGTAGGGAGGGGTGCGTTGACCGCGCAACGGGCGCGTGTCACCGATTCGACGAGGGCAACTCACATG
>VXQP01000041.1 GCA_009838965.1 Chloroflexota bacterium
GCAGGCGTAGTCGCAACACCCCCCACCCCTCCACCGCAAAGCCCTCACCCGTCGCGCTTCAGCGGGCCCCCTCTCCTGACGGAGAGGGCGCCCGCGACTTCCTTCTCGGGCGGCGGGCGGCGAGGAAGAAGAACCCCGCGAAGAACGCGCCCACCACGTAGGCCGTATGCACGGGCTCGTAGCTCCCCGTAAGGTCGAAGGCGAGTGCGGTGACGACCGGGCCCAGCGCCATCGCGGGTGTGACGAGCAGGACGGTGAGGCCCGTTATCGCGCCGACGTGCCTGCGACCGAAGTAGTCCGGCCACGCCTGCGACTGGAGCTGCTGCGAGCCGCCGATGACGAGGCCTATCGGCCACGCGGCAGCGAACAGGGTGGCGGGCGTGTCCGCCAGAACGTAGAGCGCGATGGAGAGGGAGTAGCCGAACCCCCACAGCGTGAGGCTGGCGTGCACGCCGAAGCGCGAGGAGATGTACCCCCAGAACGGGCGCCCCAGCATCGCGCCGAAGCCGAAGAACGCGAACGCACTGGACGCGAACGTCGAGGTCAGACCCTCGTCGATGAAGTACGGCACCATGTTGGCGATGACTCCGGTGGCCGGGAAGCCGGTGAGCATGATCGATATGACGATGAGCCAGAGTGTTCGTGTGCGGACGGCCTCCCGCAGCGTCCAGCTGTCCTCGTCCGATACGGTGCGTGAGCGGTCGGAGCGATCCAGCCGCATCGCGCCTGGCAGATCGCCGTCGGGGAGTTGCCCGTGGTCCTCGGGCCTGCGCCGCACGATGAACCAGACGAGCGGGGCGAGGATGAATATCTCGACGACGCCGAGGACGGCCCACCCTGCACGCCACGAGGTCTGTTCGATGAGGATGGCGAAGACCGGGACCATCAGGAAGCCGAACGCTGCGCGCCCGCCGCTGGACCAGGCGAACGCGGCAGCGCGGCGGCGCACGAACCAGTTGGCGATGGCCGTACGCGGGCCCACGATCTCCAGTCCCGTCCGCGCCGCTCCGACCCCGACGCCGAGCAGCACGTAGTACGCCCAGGGCACGTCCGTGAACGCCAGAAGCAGGAGGCACGCGCCGCCGAACAAAGCACTGAGCGTCATGCCGAGCCGCGCGCCGCTCCTGTCGAACAGCGGGCCGAGCACCATGCCGAGCCCGGCGGAGACGAACGTGGCAACAGTGAGCGCGCCGGTGAGCGTCGTGCGGCTCCAGCCGAGGTCGTTCTCCATCGGGACGACGAGCAGGCCGAAGAGGTAGCTGGTCGCCGCGCCGTGAGTGAAGAGCGCGAGGAAGGAGACGCCGACGATCCACCATCCGCGGAAGGACGGGTAGAGGGTGATGCGGCGTGTGGGCGTGGCGCTGCTCATCGGGGAGGGTCTGTTCATTCTTGCACAGGTCGCCGAGGCGATGGACTAACGAGACAGGTGTAGCATTGTCATTTCGAGCGGAGCGCAGCGGAGTCGAGAAATCTCTCGGGAGGCGTCTCTCGTTGAGGACCCCCTCATCCGCTGCCGAGGGCGATGACGACGGCGCCGCCCACGATGAGGGCGGTGGAGACGAGCTTCACCGTGACTGTGCCGCGCGTCGTGACCTCGCCGAGCGCGCCGCGCCACACGAGCGAGAGGCCGATGGTGAAGACGACGAGGAAGAACGTCCGCAGGCTGGAGAGCGCGGTAACGAGCGTGGCCGGGCCGAGGGAGAGTCCCCACAGGAGCAGGAAGAGGCTCGCGTTGGCGACGAAGAACTGGTTGACGGCCATGTACCCGAGGGCGGGGCTGCGGGTGCGGAAGAACGAGATGAGGTCGTCCAGCGGAGGACGCCTTAAGTTAAAGGCGAGCAGGACGCTGCTCAGGGCAAACATGCGCAGCGCGTGCGCGAACAGCACGGGCAGCTCGTTCACCGCCGACTTGCCGAGAACGAAGGAGCTGCCCTCTATGAGACTGCCGAGCATGAGCAGCATGAACGTCCTGTCAGGCAGAAAGCCGCGGGACGCGCCGGGGCCGGACGAGATGAGCACCGCGCCGCCCACCACAGCGAGCACGGCGAGCCATTCGACGGCGCCCAGCCGCTCGCCGAGGAAGAAGAACGCGATGAGTGCGGTGAAGATGGGGTAGGTCTGGTAGACGGGTATGGCGCGGGAGACCTCCCGCGTATACAGCGAGTGGATGAGGATGTGCGCTCCGAGGCCATAGAACGCGCCGGAGGCGAGCGCCAGGAGCACGGCTTCCAACGTGGCCGACTCCGGGATGCCGAAGACGAGAAGCAGCGTGGTCCCGACGAGCGGCATGGTGAAGCCGATGGCGAGCGGCTCCGTGCTCGGCGTGCGCGCGTAGTTATGGATGATGGTCTTGTCGAGGATGCCGATACAGGCGGCAAGCGCTGCGCCCGCCAGCACGATGATCACCCAGGACATCGGCTACCCACTCCCTAAAGCGATGACAGTGACGCCGCCAACGATCAGGACCGACGAGAAGAGCTTGACCGTGATCGTGGCGGGCGTCGTCACCTCACCCAGTGCCCCGCGCCACACCCGGGCGAGGACGATGGCGTAGACGACCACGAAGAAGGCCCGGAGGCCGGAGAGCGCCGTAACGAGGATGGTGGGACCGAGCGCAAGCGCCCAGAGAAAGAGGAACTGGCTTGCGTTGGAGATGATGAGTTGATTGAGGGCGACGTACTTGAGCGCAGGGCTGCGCGTACGCACGAACCAGAGCACCTGTTCCAGAGAGCGACGGCGCAGGTTCAAGGCGAGCAGCACGCTGCCGAGGGATATCAGCCGCAGCGCGTGCGTGAACAGCACCGGCAGATCGTTCACCGCCGATTTGCCGAACACGAAGGAGCTGCCTTCTATGGCGCTGCCGAGCATCAGCACCAGGAATGCCCTGTCCAGCAGGAAGCCGCAGCCGGACTCGTCACGGCGGAAGGAGAGCAGCACAGCGCCTCCCACCACGGCGAGCATCGCCAACCACTCGAAAGCACCCAGCCGCTCACCGAGGAAGAAGAACGCGATGAGCGCGGTGAAGATGGGATACGTCTGGTAGACGGGTATGACGCGGGAGACCTCCTGCCTGTACAGCGTGTACACGAGGATGTGCGTTCCGAGGCCATAGCAGACGCCTGATGCTATGGCCCAGAGGACAGCCTCATACGTTGCCGAGGAGGGGATGCCCGTCATCGCAAGCAGCGGAAGCCCGATGAGCATCATGGTGATGCCGATCACGAGCGGCTGCAGATACGGCATGCGGGCGTAGCGGTGGATGACTGTCTTGTCGAGAACGCTGAGGAGCGCGGCGAGCGCCACGCCCGCCAGCACCACTGCTACCCATGACATCCGCTATGCACTCCCCATCGCGATCGCTGCGACGCCGGCCACGATGAGCATGGTCGAGACCATCTTGATGGCGATGACGCCCGGGGTCGTGACCTCACCGAGCGCGCCCTTCCAGACGAGGGCGAGCGCCGTGCTGTAGACCACGAGGAAGAAGGCGCGCGCACCGGACAGCGCAGTAACGAGGGCGGCAGGGCCGAGCGCCAGCGCCCAGAGGAGCAGGAGGAGCCCCACGGTGGCGATGATCAGCTCGTTCATGGCGACGAACCGCAGCGCCGGGCTGCGGGTGCGGACGAACGTTCGCACGTCGTCCACAGAGCCGCTCCGGAGGTTGAAGGCAAAGAAGACGGCGCCGAGCCCGAGGGAGCGCAGCGCGTGCGTGAAGAGGACCGGCAGCTCGTCCACCGCAACCTTGCCGAATATGTGAGCGCTGCCGTGGATGGCACTGCCGATCATGAGCAGCACGAACGCCCTGTCCAGCAGGATGCCGCGGATGGAGCCGGAACCGGGGCGGAAGGAGATCAGCACCGACCCAGCGACAACGACGGCCACCGCGAGCCAGTCGACCACGCCCAGCTCCTCGCCTAGGAAGAAGAAGGCGTAGACGGCGGTGAAGATGGGGTAGCTCTGGAAGACGGGGATGGTGCGCGACACTTCATTCCAGTACAGCACGCGTATCAGGAACTGCGCGCTGAGGCCGAAGACCACGCCGGAGACGAGCGCCCAGAACACGGGCTCCCACTCTGCCCCCTCCGGCACGCGGACGACCGCCAGCACGACGACCCCGACGAACGTCTGCGCGATGCCGATGAGCAGCGGCAGCGTGTGGGGCGTGGTGGCGTAGCGGTAGATGACCGTCTTATCGAAGATGCTGACGATCCCGGAGACCGCCGCACCCGCAAGCCCGATGACTACCCAGGACAAGATCTAGCCCGCTGCTCCGTTGCCGTTCCTCCCCTTCTCGTATCGGGAGTTCCGCACGACCTGGCCGGGCAGCGCGCCGGTGTGCACGCCGTCATCCAGCAGCACCTGCCCGTTGACGATGGTGTACGGGATGCCGTGCGCCACCTGTTTCAACCGCATCGAGCCGCCGGGGAGGTCGTAGGCTTCTTCGGAGGGGTCGAGTCCGAGGTTCTCGTAGTCCACCACGAGCACGTCGGCCTTGCTGCCGGGCGTGAGCCTGCCGCGCCCCGGCGTGCCGAAGATGTCCGCCGGGAACGAGGTGAGGCGCCGCACGCCCTCCTCCACCGGCATGATGCCCTTGTCGCGCACCCAGTGGCTCAGGAAGTGGACGGCGTAGCCGTAGCCGTCCTCCCGCACCACGTGCGCGCCGGAGTCCGACAGACCTATGAGCGTGTGCTCGTCGTTGAGGATGGCGGCCATCGCCTCGTCGTCGTTGTTCTGCTGATTGCGGGCGCACCACGTCTTCATCTCTTCCTCGACGGCGAGGTCGAGAAAGGCGTCCATCGCGCTGACGCCGCGCTGCACGCCGAGTTCCGTGGCGGTCATACCCGCGAGGCCCTTGTTCTTCTCCAGCGCGGGTTTAACGATGACGACATGGTCCCAGCGCCCGGAGAAGCCGAGCGCGGTGCTGTCGCTACGCTCAGCGACCTCCTTCGCGAGTTGCGGGCGGAGCGAGGCGTCGGAGAAGGCGGCAACGCGCTCCGCGGTGGTGCTGTTCATGATGCGCTTCCAGGTAGGCATGAAGTTGAAGAACTCCGCGCTGTCCATCTGGAAGAAGCGCAGGCCGGGGCGCGGGTTGATCTGCGGGTAGATGCGGGCTGATGTAGTGGAAGCGACCTCGGCGAGGTGGGCGAGATGCTCCCGCCAGTGGTTCGGTCGGAGCACGCTCTGCGCGATGGTGAGGTAGGTCACCGGACGCCCGCTCAGCTCTGACATCTTCGTGCAGATGCCCTCGGACAGTTCGAGGTCCATCGGGTCGCCGACCTGGATGACGCCGGTATCGAGGTCGCGCAACGCCCCCGCGACGGCGTACAACTCGTCGATGGACGCTACGTCCGAAGGCAGATGCCTGCCGTCCATGCCGACGTGGCGCGCGTTGCGGTCGAACGAGATGCCGAGCGCACCCGCGTCGATGCTCTCGCGCACCGCGGCTTGGATCGCCTCGATCTCGTCGCCGGTGGCCTCGCGTTCCTGGGAATCATCGCCCATCACCCAGCGGCGGACAGCCGAGTGGCCGACCATGACGCCGTAGTTGATGCCGAGGTTGTTGTCGAGCGAGCCGAGGTAGTCGCCGAAAGAGCGCCAGCCCCAGGGCACGCCGTTCATCAACACGTCGTAGGGGATGGCCTCGACCTTCGCGAGCATCCCGGCGAGCGCGGGTTCGTCGCCCTCTCGCACCGGCGCGAGCGTCAGCGAACAGTTCCCGCTGACGACGGTTGTGACGCCGTTGTAGGAGGAGAAGGTGCAGAGCGGGTCGAACGTCACCTGGCCGTCGTAGTGCGTGTGGTGGTCGATGAAACCGGGGGTGACGACGCAGCCGCTGGCGTCGATCTCGCGCGACGCCGGGCCGTCCAGCCGTCCCACGGCGGCGACGCGCCCGTCCACGATACCGACGTCGGCAACCTGGGGCGCAGCGCCCGTACCGTCCACAACGAGGCCGCCCTTGATGAGCAGATCGAACGCCATCGCACACCTCCGCCGTCAGTTGGGCGTATGTTACACCCTGAGAGGAAGGTGCAGGACGGCAGGTACTCGGTTACCCGGGGGCTCAGTCCGCCAGCGCTTCGGCGACCTCCGCCTCCGTGAGGCCGTAGACCTCCATCGCCTTCTGCGGCGTGATGAGCCCGTCCTGGATGTCGCCCTTGACGAGCTCGCGGTCGCGCTCGGCGGGAGGCAGGACGCCCCCGCCGCCGCCCGTCTCGATGCTGAACACCTCGCCGGGCTGCATGCCAAGGTTGGAGGCGATGCCGGGGTAGCGCTCCTCGCGGTCGGTTCCGGGATGCACGACGACGTAGGCGTTCGAGCCGTTGCCGCCGCCCTCCATCCCGGCCGCCTCGCGCTTGGCCGCGCCGCCGGAGAGACGGCCGCCGGAGCGCACCTTGTACTCGCGCACATAGCCGGGACCGCCGCGCGACTTGCCGTCGCCGCCGGTGTCGGGCAGCACCTCGAAGCGGGTCATGTCCACCGGGAACTCGGACTCGATGATCTCGACGCTCGTGAAGCGTCCGCCGCTGGCGCGTGCGCCGACGCCGGAGAAGCCGTCGCCGCCGTCGAATGCGCGGGCGCCCGCGTACATCAGCTCGTACTGGACGTACTGGCGGTCGCCGTCGCCCTGGTAGCCGATGACGATGGAGCTCTGCGTTGAGCCGTGGGCGAGCGTAGGCTGTCCGGCGGCCTTCGCGACGGCGGTCATGATGACACTCTCCGCGATGGCCATGGTCTTCGAGTAGAAGCCGACCGGGCCGGGGAACTCCGGCGAGATGATGCTGCCGGGCCGGAAGCGGCACTCGATGGCGCTCGCGAGGCCGTGGTTGATGGGCAGGTAGGGGTCGGTCATGCAGATGACGCCGTTGTAGACGAGGCCGCGGATGAACGGTTCACGGACGTTGATGGGCGCGGCGGCCTGGTCGCCGGTGGCGGTGAAGTCGACGATGAGGCGGTCGCCCTCCTTGATGGCGGCAGCGTGCAGGCGGATCGGCTTGCCGGGGTTGGAGGGGTCGTCCACCCAGGTCTCGGACTCGCTGACGCCGTCCTTCCACTGGGAGATGTAGTCGCGGGCAAGCTGCTCCGTGCGCTCGCCGAGGTCCTCGAACATCTGGAGGACCGTCTCCTTGCCATAGGTCCGCAGGACGTCCTTAACGCGCTCCTCGCCGACGGTGAAGCAGACGCCGGCCTTGGCGGACAGGTCGCCGATCATCATCTCCGGTACGCGGCTGTTGGCGCGCACGAACGACGCGGTGTCCTGCACGAGTTCGTAGTTGCGCATATAGCGCACGGGCATGATCTGCAGACCCTCGCCGAAGATGTCGCGGGAGGTGGCGTTGCGGCTGCCCGCGGACACGCCGCCGATGTCCGGCGTGTGCCCCATGCTGGCGGCGAAGCCGATGACCTCGTTCTCGTGGAAGATGGGGGTCATGATGACCATGTCGTTGGCGTGGGGGCACCCGCTGTAGTAAGGGTGGTTCGCGAGGAAGGCGTCGCCCTCGGCCATGTCGTCGGGGCTGTAGAACTGCAGCAGCCCCTTGATCGACTCGGGATAGGCGGCCATGTGTCCGGGGTGGAACGACTGGCCGACGAGCCGCCCCTGCCTGTCGAGCACGCCGCAGCTGAAGTCGTGCGACTCGCGGACGATGGTGGAGTAGCCGGTGCGGAAGACCGCCTTCTCCATCTCGCGGACGATGCCGTCCAGCCGGGCCCTGAGGACTTCGTAGGTGATGGGATCAACGCGTGCCACGGCGAACCTCCCTTTAGGTCACGTCGATGATGATGTTGAGGTAGTCGTCCACGAGGGCGCGCTGGCCGGGGTAGACGACGGTTGTCGAATCCAACTGGTCGACGATCGCCGGGCCGTCGAAGCGATGGCTGGGAGCGAGGAGCGCGCGGTCATAGACCGGACAGGGGACCATGCCCTGCGCGCTGTCGAAGCAGACGTCCCGCTCGCCCACGCGAGCGACGCGGGAGTCGGTGTCAGCGTGCGCCTGCTGTTTGAGCGTCGCCTTGGGGACGACGGCGGAGGCGCGCAGCCGGTAGTTGACGGCTTCCGCCTCCTCGTCAGCCGCAGCGTGGCCGAACATCTGCTCATGGGTCGCGTCGAACCGCGTCCGCGCGGCGGTCACGTCCTGCTGCGAGACCTGGCTGTCGGAGCCCAGCGGGATGGTGAGCTCATAGCCCTGGCCGAGGTAGCGGATGTCTATGCCGAACTCGAGCCGCAGCTGGTCCAGCGCGTAGCCCTCCGACGTGAACTCGGCCTCAGCCTGCGCACGGAGGTCCTGCATGATAGCGGTCAGCTCAGCTGCGTCCAGCTCGGACATGAGGCGGAGGCGGGAGCGGACGTAGTCGTGACGGGGGTCGGCCATGAGCAGGCCGAGCGCCGACGTGACGCCGGGTGCGGGCGGGACGATGACTTTCGACATCTTGAGGTCCGCGGCCAGCCGGCCTCCCGGCACCGGCCCTGCCCCGCCGAAGGCCACGAGCACGAAGTCGCGCAGGTCGTAGCCCTGCTCCGTGGAGACGGCGCGGATGCCCTCCTCCATCTTGGCGTTGATGATGCGGATGATGCCCTCCGCCGTCTCCAGTGTACCGAGCCCCAACCGGCCGGCCATCTCCGCGACCGCGCGGAGCGCGCCATCGCGATCGAGGCTCACGCGTCCGGCGAGCTTCGACTCCGGGTTCAGGAAGCCGAGCACGAGGTTCGCGTCGGTGACGGTCGGCTGCACGCCGCCCTTGCCGTAGGCGACCGGGCCGGGGTCGGCGCCCGCGCTCTCCGGTCCGACGCGCAGCCCGCCGCCGGACTCGACCGTTGCGATGGTTCCGCCGCCCGCGCCGATGGTGTTGATCATCAGCATGGGAACGGCCAGTTCCCAGTCGCCGATGCGTCCGCTCGTCGTTTCGAGCACGCGGCCCTGCTGGCCCAGCGCGATGTCCGTGCTCGTGCCGCCCATGTCCAGCGAGACGACGTTGTCGAATCCCGCCGTGGACGCGACGGCCATCGCCGCCATCGCTCCGGCGCACGGGCCTGAGAGGACGGTCGTCACCGGCGTCACGCTGCCTATGCGGGCGACGCCGCCGTTGCTCTGCATCACGTAGAGGGCGTCGCTCGTCACCTGCTCGGCGCGGACACGCTCCTCCAGCGTAGCGAGGTAGGTGCCCATCTTCGGGGATATGTAGGCGTTCGCGACCGTCGTGCTGAGACGGGGGAACTCGCGCATCTGCGGCAGTACCTTCGAGGAGAGCGAGACCGTCGTGCCGGGCAGTTCGCGCTCGATGATCTCGGCGATGCGTTCCTCGTGCTCAGGGTTGAGGAAGGAGAAGAGGAGGACGACGGCGATGGACTCGACTCCCCGCCGACCGAGAGAGCGCACGGCTTCCACGGCAGCGTCCTCATCCAGCGGGACGACGGCCTCGCCCTGGTAGTTCACGCGCTCCTTCGCCTCGCGGCGGTAGCGCGGAAGCACGGGCGGCTTCTTCTCCACGTAAACGCTCGTGGCACGCGAGGAGTCTTCGCTGGGCGCGAGGTGCCAGACGTCGTTGATCGCACCGAAGCCTTCGGTAACGAACAGCCCGACGTGCGCGCCCGCGCCGGTGAGCAACGCGTTCGTGCCAACGGTGGTGCCATGGGAGAGGGAGAGCACGTCGGAAGGGGCGACGCCGTTGGCGAACGTCTCGCGGATGCCGTCGATGATCGCCCTGCCGGGCTCGTCTGGTGTCGAGGGAAGTTTCAGGACCGCGAGCGCTCCGGTGTCCTGGTCCAGGACGACCATGTCCGTGAACGTGCCGCCGGTGTCTACTGCGATCGCCTTCATATCGGTCCTGTGTCAGTGGAGATTAACGCAGGGAGACTATCACAGCCCGCAGGTGACGACGACTCGTGCGGTAGACTGCGCTCATGCCGGTCTACGCTGCCGTCGCAGTCTCCGTCGTTGCGGGTTACCTGCTCGGTTCGCTCCCGTGGGCGTACCTGGCCGCGCGGCGGAAGGGCATCGCCATAGGCGAGGTGGACACGCGGATAGCAGGGACGGCGAACGTATTCCGGCAGGTCGGGCGCCGATGGGGAGTGCTGGTATTCGCGGGGGACGCCGGCAAGGGAGCTGCGGCAGTCGCCATCGCAAACCTCATCGGAGCGGAGGACGCGCTCGCTCTGCCCGCGCTCGCTGCGGCCATGGCGGGGCACAACTGGCCGTTGCTGGGGTTATCGCGGCTGCCGGGCGGTGTGGGGCTCGCGACGCTTGCAGGCGGATGTTTCGGCGCTGCGTGGCTTATCGCCCTGCCCTCGATGACGTTAGGGGTTGCGATGATCTTCATCCTGCGGAACACGGGCGTTGGAGCGGGGTTCGGACTCGCGCTCTACGCCGTGCTCGGATTCGTCACCGGTCTGGACCTGTTGCTGATGGGTGGGCTCGCTGCCCTGGGCGTACTGGTGGTGGCGTGGGCGAAGGTGCGGCGGTAGGGCTGGAAGGCACCCCTACCAGAAGGACGACTCCTCCGCATGAGCCTGATCAGGCGTTGCGTAGCTGATACCAACGTCGTCGTACGCAGACGCCCCCAGCAGTCCGGTGAAATCGCTGGACCTCATGCTGGCCGCACGCTTCGGGAAGAGCTTCCCCATCAGCCGCTTGTACCGGACGTCCATGCGGAACAACGGAAGCACGCCGAAGGTCTGGTGCCTGGGGTACCTGAGATCGCGTGCCATCTCCTTGCCGATCAGGGCACTCGACACGTGGTATACGTACTTCGCAAGTCCACGCCGCTGTGCCGGGTCCGACTGGCCGATAACCAGAGGCGCCGCATTGACCAGCGCATTCGCCATGACGACCGATTCGAGACCTGGAGGCGGTTCACACATGAGCCCGACGTTGAACAGCTTCAACGCGTCCTCTTCATCCTCCAGGAGGATGGATTCCGGTATACCCATCAGATAACCGGAATACCGCCAGACATGCATGAAACTCGCGCGCTCTTCGGGACTGAACCGCGCTCCCAACCTCATCGAGTGGTACAGCAACCGCGCCGAGAAGGCGCTGAGCGCCCAGCCGCAGTGCGCGGCGCTGACCGGCACGCCCCAGGCTTCGTGGTCCCAGTCCCGAGACATGGCGAGCAGGCGGCGGACCTGCGCATGCACCAACCGGATGCGGACCGACAGCTTGAAACCGTCGCCCTGCCTGTCCAGACCCCCGGGCAGGAATATCTCCAGCATGTGCCGGTTGTTCTGCTTCAGCCGCCTGACGCCCTGGTCCCGGATACGGCCCGTCAGGAAGAACGACTTGCTGATGTTGGTGGCAAACCCTTCCACGAGCACGCCGCCGACCATGCCCCCGAGTATCAGTGGCGAGTTTCGATGGAAGCTCCTGATGCCTGGGCGGGTGGCTTCGCGATCGAACCAGTCCGGAGGGGTTTCCAGGCCCTTGAAGAACTCACGTATCACAGCAGGGGCGTCGAGCAGAACGCTCTCGTCCTGCTCCATACCTGCGTGGATGAACCGTTGCATGTCTGCGCGTTCCAGGGAGGCACATTCTTCCAACATCTGGTCGACTTCCGGGTCGCCCATCAGTGTATGCTTGAGATAGTTCACTGTGCGTTCATAGTCATATTTAAGTGTCTTTTCTGTGTTGGCGATATAGTCTGTCGGTAGAATGATATCATCGAACATCAACTGTCCGTTACCCGTAAATTGCAAGCCGTTAGACGCCAATTACGGCCTCATCTACTCCTCGTGTTATGACACTATACGAATGCTCTTTTCAAAAGCCTCGTCCGCATCACAACCGTGCCGGAGTATAGGTTCGTTCAGTGCACTAGTCAATATGACTGGTATACAGGTACCCCAGGTTTCAACGAGCGCCCCTGTTCATCTGTACTGACGGACAACCTGAAAAAGCAGAGCCTCTACGCGTCCCAAAGGCCCTTACCATCGGCTCGATCGTTCCGCGTAGACGTTGTCGGGCCACCCATAGGTGAGCCCTGCCTCGTCGTAAGCCGACGCCCCGAGCATGCCGGTGAAGTCATTCTGCTTCATCCGGGCGGCGTAACTCGGGAAGAGTCTGGCCAGCAGATGCTTGTACCGGACGTCCAGTCGGAACAGCGGCAGCACGCCGAACGTGTTGCGCTTGGGGTACCGCAGGGCGGCAGCCATCTCCTTGCCGATGAGCGCGCCGGATACGTTGTAGACGTACTTCGCCAGGCTGCGCCGCTGGGAAGGGTCTGCGATCCCGATAACCACCGGCGCCGAGTTTTCCAGCGCGTTCGCCATTGCGATGGACTCGAGATCGATAGGAGGTTCGCACATGCGGCCGACCTTGAACGTCCTCAGCGCATCGGCCTCGTCCTGGTAGAGGATGGCCTCGGGGATGCCCATCACATACCCTGTCCGCCGCCATACCTGCATGAAACTCGCCTTCTCTTCATCACTGAACCGGGCGCCCAGTCTCCTGGCATGGTGGAGCAACCGCGCCGAGAAAGCGGAGATGGCGAAGCCCAGGTGCGCGGCGCTGACGGGCACTCCCCATGCCTCCGTATCCCAGTCTCCCGACTCCTCGAGCAGACGCCGGATATGCGCATGCACCAGCCGGATGCGGACCGACAGTTTGAAGCCGTCGCCCTGCCTGTCCATGCCGCCCGGCATGAATATCTCCAGCATGTGCCGGTTGTTCTGCTTGAGCCGCCTGACGCCCTGGTCCCTCAGCCGTCCGCTCAGGAAGAACGACTTGCTGATGTTCGTCGTGAACCCCTCGACCAGCACGCCGCCGACCATCGCCCCCAGGGTCAGAGAGGAGTTCCGGTGGAAGCTCCGGACGCCCGGCATGGGGTCTGCCTCGTGGAACCAGTCCGGAACGGAGTCCACCCGCTCGAAGAACTCCCGCAGGGCAGTGGGAGCGTCGGCCAGAGCGGCCTTATCGCCGTCCATCCCCGCCTGGACGAAGAGGTACAGTTCGGCCCGCTCAAGCGAGGAGCATGCTTCCAGCGTCTCGTCGGCCTCGGGGTCGCCTATGAGGGTGTGCTTGAAGTAGGTGGTGGCCCGCTCGCGATCGTGAGCCAGCGCCTTTGCAACCTGGGGGAGATAGTCGTTGGGCAGAGCGATGCCCTCCAGGCCATCCCCGCTTCCCGGATCGGGGGCGGGCGTTGCGTCAGTGTTCTGCATAACGTGGTATGGCTTCTTCCGCTCCCGGCCATTATGCGCCATGACCCGGAAGCGCGCTCCGATATGGCTGAAGGCACCGGGAACAAGTGTAGGGTGGGGTCGGCATCATGGTCAACGCGGGCAGCCTGCGGGCTTGAGATAGTGGTGCCGAGGGTGGGACTCGAACCCACACGCCCTTATGGACAGCAGATTTTAAGTCCGCGGCGTCTGCCATTCCGCCACCTCGGCACGCTCCATACGATTATAGGGGTATAACATGAGCGCATGGTCGAGAACGCACTGCGAAACCTGCCGGCCGTGAGCGACGTGCTTGCACAGCCTGCCGTCGCGGCGCTGCTTGCCGAAGGCTACCGCCAGGACATCATCACCTCCGCCGTGCGCGAGCGCATCGCCGAAGCACGCGCCGCCGTGGTGGATGGCACGGCCCCGCCGACCGCGGAAGAAGTAGCGCGCGACGTCGCGAAGGCGACTCAGCAAAGCGAGGCGGACTGGCCCGTGCATGTGCTCAATGCCACCGGCGTCATCCTGCACACGAACCTGGGACGCGCTCCGCTCTCTCCTGAGAGCATCCGCGCTGCCGCCGCCGCTTCGGAGGGCTACTCGACCCTCGAACTGGACCTGGAGGACGGCAAGCGCGGCAGCAGATACGGGGCGGTCGCGCGTCTACTGCGCCAACTGACCGGCGCGGAGGACGCGATAGCCGTCAACAACAACGCGGGAGCGATGTTGCTCGGTCTTGCGGCGGTCGCTGCGGGTCGGGAGGTCATCGTCTCGCGTGGAGAGGCGAGCGAGATAGGCGGCGGCTTCCGGATACCGGACGTGCTCGTGCAGAGCGGCGCAAGGCTCGTGGAAGTAGGAACGGTCAACCGCACCTACGCAACGGACTACGAGCGCGCCGTCACGGAGCAGACCGCCGCGCTGCTGGTGGTGCACCGCTCCAATTTCCGCGTGACGGGCTTCACCCATGAGCCGTCGCTGGTGGACATCGCAGCGGTGGGCACGGCACATGGCGTGCCTCTCCTGCACGACCTCGGCTCGGGCGCGCTGCTGGATACGGCGCAGTTCGGCATCGGGCACGAGACGATGCCCCAGGAGAGCCTCGCGGCAGGCGCAGACCTGGTCTTCTTCTCCGGCGACAAGCTGCTCGGCGGTCCGCAGGCGGGGCTGGCCGCCGGACGCGCAGACCTCGTGGCCGCACTGCGCGCGCACCCGCTCGCACGTGCGCTGCGCGCCGACAAGCTCACGCTCGCGGCGCTGCACCGCACGCTGCTCCACTACATACGGGGCGACGCGATGCAACAGATACCGGTCTGGCGCATGATCTCGGCATCACAGGAGGAGTTGAGCGAACGGGCGAGGGTCGTCGCTGAGCGGATCGGGGACCGGGCCACGATCGTGGACGGCTCGTCGAGGCTCGGCGGGGGCAGCCTGCCGACGGACGAACTCCCGTCGCGGCTCGTCAGCATCGACGCATCGTCAGTGGGAGGGCCCGACGAGCTCGCGCGGCGGCTCCGGGCCGGGTCGCCTCCCGTGGTTGCACGCATCGAGGACGAGCGCGTCCTGCTCGACCTGCGCACCATCCCTTCCGAGCGCGACGCGGAGCTTGCCCGGGCTGCCTCGGCGGCGCTCGCTACAGCCGCAGACGCCTGAACTGCGGTGCAGCAGCGGTGACGAGAACGACCATCACCAATCCCACCGCGCCCCCCATCAGCCAGGCCGTGGACACGCCGTAGTCCTCGGCGAGCAGGCCCGCGATAACGCCTCCGAGCGGCTGCATCCCCACGTCCAGCATGTAGATGCCCATCACACGTCCCCGCATGTAGTCCGGCGTGACGGACTGCAGGATGGTGTTGTTGGTGGTCATCACCATGATGAAGAAGAGCTGCTGCACCACGAGGATCCCCCAGGCCTGCCACCAGACGTCCACCTGCGAGAGCGCGAGCACGGCCACCGCCGCTCCCGCGACTCCCACGAGCGACAGCACCCCCTTGTGCTGCACCGTATGGAACCGCGCGACCAGCACCGCGCCAACGAAACCGCCCACGCCCATGCCGACGTACATGAAGCCGAGCAGCGCGCCTTCCGAGTCGCCCAGGTCCTCGGCCACGAACACCGGCATCTGGGTCTGGATGAACGCCATGAGCGTGAGCGTCGGGATCAGGCTGAGGACGATGGCGTAACGAGGCACGGGCTCCCGGACGACGTAGGCCAACCCTTCTCGCAGGTCGGCGAACGGCGATTGCTGCTTGCGTCCCTCCCGCCCCTCGGCGAACTCGGCGCGGAACGGGATCACGAGCAGGACGACGGCTCCGTACATCACCGCCTGCAGGAGGAAGTTCACCTCCGGCCCCAGCAGAGCGATCATGCCGCCCGCGACGCCCGGGCCGATCATCCGCATGGAGTTGAACGCCATGGAGTTCAGCGCTATGGCGTTCATCAGCCGCTCGCGCGGCACCGAATTGCCGACGAGCGTCTGCCGGAGGGGATTGTTCAGCGCCCAGCCCGCACCTGTCAGGAATGAGAACGCGTGCAGGTGCCATAGCTCCAGCAGGCCCACCTGCAGGATGAGCGCGAACCCGATCGCGAGGAAGGCCAGGTAGCTCTGGTCCAGCAGGAGAACGATGCGGCGGTCGAACTTGTCGGCGATGACTCCGGCGATGGGCGCGCCGAGCATGGGCAGGGCGCGCAGTCCGAGGACGATGGATACCTGCACCGGCGAGCCCGTCATTTCATAGGCCAGCCAGCCGAGCGTCACCTGCTGTATCCAGGTGCCGGCGCTCATGAAGATGGTGCCGAACCAGAGGAGCCTGTAGTTGCGGTAGCGGAGCGCGGAGAACGTCCCGCCCCGAACCCTGGGCTGCCTCTGACGCTCGGACGGCTCGTTGCGCTGGCGAGGTGCTTGCATGGAGTGGCGTTAAGATTACCAGCCGCAGGCGGAGTCGAAACATCTTTCGGGACGCCCTGGCTGGCTCCCCTCTCCCGCTGGGAGAGGGGGTGGGGGCTGGGTGATTTTACCATCTGACGCAGACGACGCATATAGAGGTGTTGATATGGGGGGGGGGCGTAT
>VXQP01000104.1 GCA_009838965.1 Chloroflexota bacterium
TTGTGGGGTTGGTGTTTTCATAATTCGTTTATTGTGTGCGTGTTGGGGTTTTGTGGGGGGTTGGTTTTATTTGTATCCGGGCTTTTTTTCTTCTTGGGGGGGGCCCTCGTCGATGGGTGTTGTGTTCTCGCGCTACAGCATGCGCTGCACGATGCGGTCGGCCTGCTCCTCGGTGAGTCCTCCGGTGCGCTTGGCGACGGGCCCGTCGCGCAGGACGGGTTCCAGCGCCGTGAGCGACTCTTTCTCGCTCTCTAGGTGGTAGAACTTACCGATGTAGATCTCGTCTCCCCAGACCATCGCCTTCTCGCAGGCAGCGGCCCAGTCAGTGGCATCGTGGCCCTCGTCCTCCAGCTTCTTGATGCGTTCCTTGAAGAAGTTGTGGGTGTTGTCCAGGTTGAAGGTAACGCACGGGCTGAAGATATCGATAAGGGCGAACCCCTGGTGTTCGATGCCTCCCTTGATGAGCTCGGTCAGGTGCCTTACGTCGCCGGAGTAGCCTCTCGCAACGTAGGTCGCGCCGTTCATGATGGCGGAGGTGATGGGGTTGATGGGGTATTCCACGCTGCCGAACGGGGTGCTCTTGGTCTTCTGCCCCACCCTGCTGGTCGGGGAAACCTGACCGGTGGTGAGGCCGTAGATCTGGTTGTTCATCACCACGTAGGTGAGGTCCACGTTGCGGCGGGCGGTGTGGGTGAAGTGGTTGCCGCCGATGCCGTAGCCGTCGCCGTCGCCGCCGGTGGCGATGACGGTAAGTTCGTGGTTGGCCATCTTCACCCCCGTGGCGAACGCGAGTGAGCGTCCATGGAGCGTGTGCGCCCCGTAGGTGTTGATGTAGCCCGGCAGGTTGGACGAACAGCCGATGCCGCTGACCGTCACGATCTCGTGCGGGCGCAGGCCAAGCTCGGCGGCT
The DNA here is from genome assembly GCA_009838965.1 of Chloroflexota bacterium. GTDB lineage: Bacteria > Chloroflexota > Dehalococcoidia > Lucifugimonadales > Australimonadaceae > Bin16. Next base: position 911 of record VXQP01000104.1, read on the forward strand.
GCGCGCTGCAGGCTGTTCAACACGCCGAAGTCACCGCAACCCGGGCACCAGTCAGGGTCGATCTTGCCCTTGAAGTCACGTGCTGTCAGTTGAATGGTGGTCATGGTGTCTTCTCCTTGGTTAGACGATGACTTCCTGGTAGGGGACGAAGACGCCGCCATCCCTGCCGAGCAGGTCTGCGACGCCGTCTGCTATGTGGTGAGGAGCGAACGGCTCACCGTCGTACTTGCGGATGTGGCCGTAGGCGCTCAGCCCCGTCTCGCTTCGCATGTAGCGGGCGAACTGGCCGGAGTAGTTGTTCTCTACGATGATGAACCTGTTGGCGCTCGTGAGGGCTGCCGTGATCTCGTCCGCGTGCAGGGGGATGAGCCATTTGACCGCCAGTTGGTTCGCAGTGATGCCGCGGTCCGCGAGCTGCTCGATAGCCTCCTGGATGACGCCCGCGGTGGAGCCCCAGCCGACGAGCGTCACCTCCGCGTTCGCGGGGCCCTCGATCTCCGGGGGCGCGATGAGGCTGGCCGCAGCCTCGAACTTCCGCGCGCGCTTCTCAACGGACGCGCGGCGGCGGTGCGGGTTCGTGAACTCGTCGGAGAGCAGCATCGAGTCTTCGTCGTGCTCGTCCGTCGCTACGGTGTGCACGTGCCCCTCGGTCCCCGGCACCGCTCGCGGGGAGACGCCGCTTGGCGTGTCCTTGTATCGCATGTAGGCGTCTCCGTTGGAGGTGCCTTCCGTGATGAGTTCGCCCCTGTCGATGTCGGGGTGGAAGTTGATGTCCCTTGTATTGATGCTGTACCTGCCCTCAGAGATGAGCAGGTCGGACAGGATGATGCCGGGGCATTGCAGCTTGTCCGCCAGGTTGAACAGCTCCGGCACGGTGTTGTAGGCGTCGAGGGCATCCTTCGGACTGACGACGAACCGCTCGAAGTCGCCCTGGCTTGCGCCGAGCGCCTGCCAGAGGTCACCCTGCTCGGTCTTGGTGGGGACGCCGGTGGACGGCCCTGCACGCTGCACGTTGATGAACACGCAGGGTATCTCCATCATCGCCGCAGCGCCGATCGCCTCGGTCATCAGGGCGAAGCCGCCGCCGGAGGTCGCGCACATCGCGCGGGCCCCGGTGTGGGCAGCGCCGACGACCATGTTCGCGACGCCGATCTCGTCTTCCACCTGCCGCACCATGATGCCCAGATTCCGGGCGTTCTGCGCCATCCAGTGAAGCACGCCTGTAGACGGGCTCATCGGGTAGGCCGCGTAGAACTTCACGCCCGCCGCGGCGCCGCCCATCGCGAGCGCCTCGTTACCGGACCAGACACCCAGCGGCTCGCCGCCTTCGGGCATCGGCATCGGGAACGGGGTGAAGTTCTCCTGCGCGTGCGTGTATCCCGCAAGAGCGACCCGCACGTTCTCGTTCACCACGTCCTCGCCCTTGCGGGCGAACTGCTGGGTGATGCTCGCTTCGAGCAGCCCGAAGTCGAGGCCGAGCAGGTGCATCATCGCGCCGAGGGCCACGGTGTTCTGGTTCAGTCCGGACCGCTGCGACCCGGTGAGGTCGTTCACCGGCAGCGGGCACAGCTGCACGCCGTCCGCGTAGTCGCCCGGAGAGATCGTGTCGCTGTTGTAGAGGGCCGCTGCGCCGGAGCCGAGCAACCGCAGGTGCCGGTTCATCGTGTCCTGGTTCAGCGCCAGCAGCATGTCCAGCTTGTCGCCGTGGCTGCGCACTTCCCTGTCAGAGACGCGCACGGTGAGGAAGATATGCCCTCCTCGGATGATGGACTGGTACGCGTTGTAGGTGGACAGGTTCAACCCGCGCCGTACGACGATGCGGGCGAGCGTGTCACCCGGCGTAGCGATACCCTGACCGGCCTCGCCTCCTATCGCCAGGGCGAAGTCAAAGTTCCCATCGCTCATAGATCCCTCCACTCGGCCTGTGGGCCGTACTTCTATGTCGGTCTGCCGCCCGCCGCTCCGCTATACGGCGGCCAGCGCTGCTTCTTTCACTGCCTCGGACATGCTGGGATGGACGTTCACCAGCCTCCCGATCTCGACGTCCGTTCCGTCGAGCAGCCGGGCCATGCTCAGTTCGCCCAACAGCTCCGTTACTTCATGTCCTATCAGATGCGCGCCGAGCAACTCCCCGGTGGACGAGTCGGCCACGATTTTAGCGAATCCCTCCCTGTGTCCAACGGCGAGCGCCTTCCCGTTCGCGAGGAATGGGAACTTGCCCACCTTTATCGGATAGCCCTGCTCACGCGCCTCCGACTCTGTCAGCCCTATGCTCGCCACCTGCGGGTTGCAGTAAGTGGCGCGAGGCATGCCTGGGTAGTCTAACGCAGGAGGGTCCAATCCGCCGATGTGCTCTGCCGCGTAGACGCCCTCGGCGTGCGCTACGTGAGCGAGGGGCAGGCGTCCGTTCACGTCGCCCACCGCATAGACGTTCGCTCCGTTCACACGCAGGCGATCGTCCACCCGGATGAACCCGCGCTCCAGGGTGCCTCCAGCATTCTCAACGCCGAGCCCGTCCGTGTTCGGGGTTATGCCCGCGGCAACGAGAACGCGGTCCGCTTCGAGCTGGAGCGTCTCGTCCGCTGCAGCGACGGTTACCCGCGCAGTGCCGTCCTGCACGGCAACGGCTGTGACCGAAGCGCCGGTAAGGAGGCGTATACCCTGGCTTCCCAGAGCGCGGGACAGCGCCTGCGATATCTCCTCGTCCTCTTTCGGCAGTATGCGCGGCAGGAACTCGACCAGGGTCACTTGAGCGCCGTAGACGTTGTAGAGGTAAGCGAACTCGATGCCGGTAGCTCCGCCGCCGACAATCACCACTCGACCGGGGACTTGTTCGTCGACGATGACCTCTCTGTACGTCACCACTACTTCGCCATCTGCGGCCAGGGGCGGGGGAAGGGCAGGCCGGGCTCCCGTTGCGATGATGATGTTCCGGCAACCGATCCGTTCACCATCCACGGAGAGCTCGCGGGGCCCGGTGATGGTCGCGTTGCCTTCCACATACGCAACCCCGTCGCGGCGGAAGAGGGAAGCGACGCCCTTGGTGAGGCGCTCCACGACCTTCCGGCTGCGGGCGACGCCGACCGCGTAGTTCGCCGTGACGTCGCTCACCTCGATGCCGTACTCAGAGGCGTTGCGGACGGTGCTCAACACTTCCGCGTTGCGGAGGAGCGCTTTGGAAGGGATGCAGCCCAGGTTGAGGCAGATGCCTCCGAGGAACTCGCGTTCGATGCAGACCGTGCTCAGTCCCAATTGGGCGGCTCGAATCGCAGCGGGATATCCACCCGGGCCCGAACCGATGACCGCAACGTCGTAGTCTGTCATAGACGAAATCTTTTGCTCGCGCCGGAATCGTTCCCCTCGCGTGGGGCGCCATGATGAGAGGGAAGGGGGTCCAGACGGGAGTCTCCGCAGTATATCGGTCTGGACGTACTGCGGCAAATGGAAAAGCAGATCTGGAGAGCCGAACGACCTCGAATACGTCAAGATATAGATAATTTCTATAGCTTACGGCTTCAGTTATACGTTTGCTCTTTAGTTGGCGGATTCCGCAAACAACGGGAGGCGTGCTGTTCCAGGTACGGCAGGGACGACGACGGCGACGCGCATTCCAACAGGCACGCCCCGGGCACGACTTCGACGGTCCCCATCATCCGCAGCCCGGCGTCCATGTCCACCACGACGATGCTGAAGGGGCGCCGGGCTGCGCCGCTGAGCGGTTCAGCAGCGGGTTGTGCTCGCGTCCGCATGACGCAGGGGCAGGTTAGAACCCCCGCTTCATGCGGACGGCACGTGCATCAGGCTCCCGGAGCCCGGTAGGCCACGTCCTTGCCGATCGCTTCGTCTATCGTCTCCGGCGTCACCAGCACGGTGGTGCTGACGGTGAGTGCGCCGGCGGCGCCGACGTGCAACGAGACAGCTGCCGCCGCCGCGTCACCGGGAAGGTCAGCGACGATGTACAGATCGTTCTTCCCGAACGCATAGTAGAACGACTCCAGCGTGCCGCCGACGCTTTCGATGGCCTCCGCGAGAGCTGCCCGCCGTTGCGTGCCCCCCTCCTTCAGCAGGCCGGTGGTGCCTCCCTGGGTGTAATCCGCCTCGAACAGGTACTTGCCCACGGAACTTCCTCCAACAGGTGATGGTTCATGGTTATCAGCCCCGGTGGAGATGGTCAAGGCGACGGATCGTTAAGGCTGGGCGTTACGCGCGGAATGACATGCCTGATGCGTCCCAGCACGGCGACCCTCGGACTATAATGGAGGCATGGACGAGCAGGACGTACGCCTCATGGAGGCCATCGCCAGTACCCGTGTCGTCAGGCCTCCCCAGCAGGGGCTCGCGACGTTCGGGTCGACCTCCGTTCGCTACTACCTGGTGACCGACCCCTCGTACCGGGACCTCGACGCCCCTCAGGATGGACACGAGGAATCGGTCGTGCGCGAGGGTGTCGTGCGCGCGGAGCGTCCGCGGGTGGTTACGCCGTACTATCTGCTGCGCCACGAAGGCTTCGGCGACAACGCCGACCGCTACCTGCAGCGCCTTGCCGAGGAGATAGGGCCGGACCACCCGGGCCTGATGTACCACTACAAGAACGAGGGCGCAGAGACCGCCGTCGTCTCCGGCACGGTCGAAGAAGTGACGCGCAGGATCGTCGAGCGGCTGGACAAGGAGCGCAAGCCGCTGGAGGCGGTGATAACCGGCTCCGACGACCTGTGGGACCTTTCGCTGATGAAGTTCATCTACGAGTTCACGACCCAGTCTGCGCAGACGAATGTATCCGAGATGCGCGCCCAGGGACTGCTTCGCACGGAGGGCGGCGTTCCGATGGAAGCCCATCTGCACATCGAACGGATGCTCGAAGAGGCACGAAGCGGCCAGCGCGAGCCGCGCGACGTTCACCGGGAGATCGAACGCTGGGACCTGTTCGATGAGTACCAGGACCGCTTCTTTGCCCTCTTCCGGTGAATGATGAGGCGACGATTCAACCCGATAGCAAGGGTCCGGGTTCCCCTCCGTCAGAAGGCTCAAACCCGTACAACGCGCCTTCCGGAACGCCGCTTCCGTCCCGCGCGTTGGAGGTCCCGCCTCATCAATCCAAGGCTCACCCGCGGCGCGCGCGGCCGTATCCTGCTGCGCGTCTACTTCTTCCAGGTGGGGCTCGCCGCGGTATCGCTCATGCTGGCCCTCTGGGCGGCAGACCTCATCACCGGAGATAGCGTTGCCCGTGCTGTTCTCGTCGCCGCCATTGCCTCAACCGCGTTCATCCTCTTCATCGGCCCACGCAGCGTAACGGCGCACCCGCGCCACAGCATCGGTGGGCACGCGGTGGCTGTCGTCGCTGCGTCACTGGTCGACTTCTTCGCCGAGTACGTCACCGGGACGCAGTTCACCGGCGACTTCTCCCTGCTGTTCGGCTTCTACGCCGCCCTCGCTGTCGGCCTGGCGATGCTGCTGATGGCATTGACCGATACGGAGCACGCACCTGCTGCGGGTACCGCCCTTGCCATCGTCGCGCACGGTCTGGACTGGGAGCTGGCGGTGTTCCTGATGACGATGGTGCTGCTGCTTGCGGGCGTTCACGCCCTGCTCAAGGACCGCCTGCACGATTTCTTCTAACGGTTGCGGAGGTCTCCCCGGAGTGGCGGCGTGAAATAGGCTGTTGGAGTGGAGAGGCGTCGACGCGCGTCATCCCAGTCCGGCGGTGCATCGCTGATGAACTCCGCGTAGCAGGAGCCCGGCGCGGCGAACTCCGCAACAACGGCAGCAGCTTCTGCGTGTGGCGCAGAGTGCACGAACGCGGTCATCGCCTCGCGGTCTTCCCATATCGTGTAGCTGAAGAACTCGCCCCGCCACCACTTCGCGCGGATGCCCCCGGCGTAGTACCCCGGCGCCTCGCACGCCTCATGGTAGACGCGCATGGAGAGCCGCATGAACGCGAGGGTCTGGCTGCAGCGCCTGAGCCGCACGTACTCCACCACGTGGATACGCGGCTTGATCTCATACTCTTCGAACGACTCAACCAGCGCCGCTCTCTCCCGCTACGATATGTGTACGCCGCCGTTCACTTCGAGCAGCGCTCCTGTAACGTAGGTCGAGAGGTCGGAGCAGAGGAAGATGATCGGCCCGACGGCTTCCTCGACGGCCGCGGCGCGCTTCAGCGGTATCACTTCAAGCGCCCTGTTACGTGCGGCCTCCGGTATGCCTTGCGGCGCTCCGCGCACGAACTCGCTCTGCGACTCCATCGCGCGCGTCATCCGCGTGTCGATGAACCCGAACGCCATCGAGTTCGCCAGCACGTTGAACATCGCGCCTTCTATAGCGACCGTCCGCGTGAGCCCCGCGATCCCGGCCTTTGCCGCGGAGTAGTTCGCCTGGCCGAGGTTCCCGAACCCGGAGAGCGACGAGATGGTCACGATGTGCCGAGCGGGCACGGCCTCGCCGCGCTCTTTCTCCCCTCGTGCGTGTTCCCGCATCACCTTGAACGAGTCGCGCACGACGCGGAACGTTCCGCCGAGGTGCACGTCGACGATGGCATTGAACTGTTCGTCCGTCATCCGGTGGATCATCCCGTCCCAGAGGAAGCCGGCCGCCGTTACGACGATGTGCAGCCCGCCGAACCGCTCCACCGCCAGCGACGCCAGCCGCTCGCCGATGTCCGCATCCGTGACGGATGCGGCGAGCCCGACAGCGGTGCCTCCCGCCTCTCCTATCTGCCGGAGGGTATCGTCCAGTGGGCCTTGATCGAGGTCGTTCGCCACGACGCTTGCGCCCTCTTTCGCCAGCCGCAGGGCGACGCCCTGCCCGATGCCGCGTCCCGCGCCGGTAACGATCGCCACGCGGCCTGCTATGCCTTCCACCATGCTCCGTTCTCCCCTCTCGATGCGTCTGTCGTTCGCGTCATTCTACGCGAGCGGTCACGTGGTCGCAGTGCATATCCACAGGTACGCCTCGCTGCCGTTCTCGCTGTGGGGATAGTCGATGCGCTCCGCTTCGAAACCGGACTCGATGAGCAGCCGTTCCCAGGTGCCGACAGGAAAGAGCCCGGTCGTGTGGCGGTCCACCTCCACCCGCAACGCGCCGTTTTCCTCGAAGAAGAACACGTAGACCGTCTCGATCTGCGTGTCGCTCGGGTCGGGGTCCCACGAGTACTCGACGAACGTGAGCTCGGCTCCCTCCTTACGCTGCGTTTCGTGCCATATGCGCGGCGGAGTGAACGTCTCCACGTAATCGTCCGGCGCCATGAGCAGCAGGCCGCCGGGGCGCAGGTGCGCCTTCGCTGTAGTGAGGGCCGCGCGCAGGTCGTCTTCCGTCGTCATGTAGTCGACGGCGTCATGGATGAGCACGGCGTCGAACGTCTCACTGAGGCGGACGGTCCGCATGTCGCCCACGTGGTGCGTCACGTCCGGGTTCAGGCGGCGCGAGTGCGCGAGCATCCCTTCGGAGAGGTCCACCGCGGTCGCCTCGAAGCCGTCGGCGATGTGGTGCAGGAGGTGTCCGCCGCCCGTGCCGAGTTCGAGGATGCGCGCCCTGCCGGGGCCGAGACGCTTGCGGAGCTCGCCTCGCCAGCAGTCGCCCTCGTCCGCGTAGTCCTCCGGCGGGCTCATCAGCGGCCACAGGTGCGCAAGGTCGGCGTAGAGGCGGTTGGAAGCGGACGTCATCGCTGGCTCGTCAGGAAACCAGGCCGCTCGCGGCGGTGCGTGCGACCTCGAGCAGTCCGCCCGGCCAGAACCCAAGCACGAGGATAGCCGCCAGCGTTACCACCAGCGCGAGCCTTCCGGAGAACGCCGCGGCGATGGGTGTGGCTTCTCCCGTCGGCTGGCGCAGGTACATCGTCCGGATGATGCCGACGTAGTAGTACGCGGAGACGACCGAGTTGACCGCTCCAACGACCGCAAGCCAGACGAGGCCCGAGTTCACGGCGGCGTTGAACAGGAACAGTTTGCCCATGAACCCCACCGTCGGCGGGATGCCGGTGAGACCCAGCAACGCGACGGCCAGCGCAAGCGCAGCGAGCGGAGCGCGCTTCCCTATGCCCGCCATCGCCTCGATGCGCTCGTCTCCGCTGTGCTGCGTGAGCACGAGGACGGCGAAGAAGGCCGCCAGCGTCATCGCTGCGTAGCCAGCAAGGTAGAAGAGAACGCTCGAGATGCCGGATGCGTCCGGCGTCTCCTGTCCGTGCGCAGTCACGGCTGCCACGCCGATGAGCATGTAGCCCGCGTGGGCGATGGCGCTGTAGCCCAGCAGGCGCTTCACGTTGCTCTGCACGATCGCGACGAGGTTCCCTATCGTCATCGTGATGGCCGCGAGCACTGCGAAGAGCGTCGACCAGTCTGCCGACGACCCGCCGAGCGCCTCGTAGAACAACCGCAGCACGACGGCGAATGCGGCGGCCTTGCTGGCCGTCGCCAGGAACGCGCCGACAGGCGTGGGCGCGCCTTCGTACACATCCGGCGTCCACATCTGGAAAGGGACCATGGAGAGCTTGAAGCCGAAACCGGCGGTCGCAAGGACGGCGCCCGCCATCACGGCCAGCCCTCCGAAGGGCACTGCTGCCGTACCTGCGGCGAGTGACTGCGCGATGGTTGGCGCGCTGCCGCTGCTCACCACCTGCATCGTTCCCGACGCGCCGTACAGGAACGCGAACCCGTACAGCAGGAATGCCGATGAGACGGCGGAGAGCAACAGGTACTTCACACCTGCCTCGATGGGCGCGACACGCATCCTGACGAACGCAGCCAGCGCCACGACCGGCAGCGTCGCGAGTTCCAGCGAGACGTAGATGGTGATGAGGTCGGCTGCGGCTGCCAGCAGCATGAGTCCACTCGCCGAGAAAAGCACCAACCCGCTGAACTCCGACTCATAGGGGCGGAAGCGCTCCGCGTACTCCAGACCTGCGATGAGGACGAGGGCGGCGGTCCCGGCTACGAGGAATTTTATATACAGCGCGAACTTGTCGACGATGAGCGAGTCATTGAAGGCGGACTGCGCCCCGTTCGCGTGTACGTCGTCCCACAGCGCGATGCCGAATGCGAACGTCGCGGCGAGCCCGAGCAGCGCAAGCCCGAGCGTCAGCTGCCGCTGCCGGGAGACCAGGCCGGAGAGCACCACGACGGTCGCGGCAACCACGAGCGCAAGCTCAGGTGCGATGAGGAAGAGGTCTTTGCCCGTGATGCCCAAGCGCTAGCCTCCGCGTCCTGCAACGAAGGACGCGCTTTCGGCGAAGGACGCGATGATGGGCGCGATACCGGCGTCGAACACGTCCGTCAGCAGCGCCGGATAGACCCCGAACACGAAGATGGGCACGATCAGTACGCCCATCGCGGCGACGTCCACGCGTGTCGCATCCTGGAGGTGCGCCCACCGCTCCAGAGGCGGGCCGAACATCGTGCGCTGTGCCGTCCACAGGATGTAGCCCGCCGCGAGCACGACGCCGAACGCGCACAGCGCGGTCGCCAGCCCGTATGCCGGGAACGTGCCGAGGAACACCATGATCTCCGCGGCGAAGCCGCTTGTCGTCGGCAGGCCGAGCGACGCCAGCCCCGCGACCATGAAACCGATGGCGATGAGCGGCATGCGGCCCGAGAGCCCGCCCATGTCCGCGATGTGCCGGGTGTGGGCGCGGTCGTAGACCAGCCCGACGACCACGAACAGCAGTCCCGTGATCGTCCCGTGGGTGAACAGCTGCATCGCCGCCCCGTTCAGCCCCGTGCCGTCCAACTGCGCCGCCCCTGCGCCGACCGACGCCAGTCCCAGCACAACGAACCCCATATGGCTCACGCTGCTGTACGCGACGAGGCGTTTCAGGTCGGTCTGGCGCATGACGATGAACGCGCCGTACAAGACGTTCACGACCGCGAGCATCGCCAGCAGCGGCGCGGCTGCAGCGAGTTCGTCCGGGAACATGCCCGCGTTGATGCGGAGGAGGCCGTAGCCACCCATCTTCAGGAGCACGCCCGCGAGCATCACGCTCACGGCCGTCGGCGCGTCCGTGTGCGCGTCCGGCAGCCACGTGTGCAGCGGCACGATGGGCAGCTTCACCGCGAACGCGACCAGGAATCCGCTGAACACGAGCGACGACGGCACGATGAGGTTCGTCAGGTCCTTGTGGATGAGCGCGGTCATGTCGAACGTGCGCTCGCCCGCCGGGAACGAGAAGTAGAGCGCGAGGATGGCCGCGAACATGAACGCCGAGCCGAGGAACGTGAACAGCAGGAACTTCATCGCCGAGTAGTCCTTGCGCCCCGTCCCCCAGATGGAGATGAGGAAGAACATCGGCACGAGTTCCAGCTCCCAGAATATGAAGAACAGGATCAGGTCGAGCGACGCGAAGACGCCCATGACCGCGCCCTGCAGCAGCAGCAGCCACATGAAGTACTCGCGGACGCGCGTCTCTACCCGCCACGATACCAGCACAGCCGCCACGCCGAGGATGCCGTTCAGCAGCACCAGCGGCGCGCTCAGGCCGTCCACGCCCATCAGGAACTCGATGCCGAACGCGGAGACCCACGGCGCGCGCTGCACGAACTGATATGTGTCTCCCTGCGCGTTGAAGATGACGTACATGGAGATGGTCAGCCCCAGCTCCGCCAGCACGGTCGTCAGCGCGATGAGCCGCGTCGTCCGTGCGGAGCCGCGCACCGCCATCGCCAGCGCGGCGCCGATCATCGGTACGAATGTGATTGCGGTCAGCATCTGCTCAGCGTTGCATCAGGTAGAAGATGAGGATCACCGCCGCGCCCATCGAGACCCCCACGCCGTACACCTGGATGTGGCCTGTCTGGAGCTGGGCGATGGCGCGTCCGCTGTTGCGCCCCAGCCAGCCTGCCAGGTCGGCCACGCCGTCCACGATCCGGCGGTCGAACCAGTCGGAAACGAGGAACAGCCCGCGGTAGAGCGCGCGGCGGACGATGAGGTCCTCGTACAGCGCGTCCATGTAGAAGCGCTCCGCCAGCAGGCGGTGTCCCCACCGCCACAGGCGTCCGAGCCCGTCGAACGACACGGTGCGGGTTCCGTAAACGAGCACCGCCAGCCCTATCCCGGCGACCGCCACCACGGTGGACGCGAGCGCGATGCCGATGTTGAATTTCGGCGCGTCCTCGTGCAGCAGGTGCGAGAACCAGTGCGCGGGCACCGGCCCGAGATCGATGAGTGAGTTCGCCACGAACCCGGAGCCGACCGCGAACACCGCCAGCACGATGAGCGGCAGCGTCATCACGCGCGACGACTCGTGCTGGTGCACCTCGTGGTGCGCCTCGTCCGGTATGCGCTCCTCGTGCGGGACCGAATCGATGCCGCCCCGGAACTCGCCGTGGAACGACATGATGATGAGGCGGAAGACGTAGAACGCTGTCATGAACGCCGCGGCGAGCGCCAGCCAGAACACGAGCTGCGAGACGCCGGTGTTCGCCGCGTGCGCTCCGCTCCACGCCGTGGTCAGGATCTCGTCCTTGCTCCAGAAGCCTGCGAGCGGGAATATCCCCGCGAGACTCAGCCCGCCGACGAGTGTCGTCAGGTACGTGATGGGCATCCAGCGCCGGATGCCGCCCATGTACCGCATGTCGAACGTGTGCACCGAGTGGTGCACCGAGCCTGCGCCCAGGAAGAGCAGGCACTTGAAGAAGGCGTGATTGAACAGGTGGAACATCGCCACGCCCGGCGCGCCCACCCCCAGTGCAAGGAACATATAGCCCAGCTGGCTGACGGTCGAGAACGCGAGCACGCGCTTGATGTCGTTCGCTGCCAATCCCATGGCAGCCGCGAACACGGCGGTGAACCCACCGATGATGGCGACCGTGTTCATCGCCGCCGCGCTCTCCTCGAACAGCCCGAACAGCCGCGCGACGAGGAACACGCCGGCGGCGACCATCGTGGCCGCGTGGATCAGCGAACTGACCGGCGTCGGGCCCTCCATCGCGTCCGGCAGCCACGTGTGCAGCGGGAACTGCGCCGACTTGCCAGCCGCGCCCGCGAACAGCCCCAGCGCCACCCAGGTCGCAATGCCTGCCGACAGCATCGGCGCGGCATCGAGGATGGCCGGTATCTCGAACGGGTTCAGCCCCAGCGCCGTGAACTCGCCCCGGTTCAGGAACAGGTAGAGGATGCCGAGCATGAACCCGAAGTCCCCGATCCTCGTGACGATGAACGCCTTCTTAGCCGCCGCGGCCGCTGCCGGGCGGTGGTACCAGAACCCGATGAGCAGGTAGGAGAAGAGCCCCACCAGCTCCCAGAACACGAACAGCTGGATGAGGTTGTACGCCAGCACCAGCCCCAGCATGGAGGCGGTGAACAGCGACATGTAGGTGAAGTAGCGGGGGTAGTCGCTCCACGTGCCGTTCGCGTCGTGCTCGTCCTTGCGCATGTAGCCGAGCGAGAACACCTGCACGACCGTGCTGACGCCCGAGACGACCGCCGCCATGATGGCCGAGAGCGGGTCCAGCAGGATGCCCACCGTCATCCGGAAGCCGTCCTGGGCCCCGATGGCGCCGACGGCGAACCACGCATGCGGCTCGTAGCCCGCGTCGCCGTTCCCCATCGCGCCGTTGACGGCGATGAGGCTCAGCACGAACGCAGCGCCGGTGCCGGCGATGCCCACGTATCCGGCGTACTGCCAGAGCGAGCGGCTCCACGGCCGGAGCACGGCGATGCTGAACACCCCCGCGAGGAGCGGCAGGCCGATGATGAGCCAGGCTGCTGCTTCGGGGAGCATCGCTTACAGCTTCCTCAGTATCTCGTCAGCCACGTGCTCGCGGCCTCGCGGCACCATGACGCGGAACGCCGACGTCTCGCTGTATTCGAGGAGGCCGCCTTCCGGCAGCAGGCGCACGGGCAGGCCCTCGCCCTCGAGGATCTCCTTCCACATCTCGGCGAGCATCAGGTTCGGCGCCTTCTTGTAGTCAACCCACATACGAGTCCCGCTAACGCCGCAGCGTGCTCAAGTCTGAGATATGGATAGTGTCGCGTCTTCGGGCCAGCGCGATGATGAGCGCGAGCCCCAGCGCGACCTCCGCCGCCGCGACGACGATGACGAACACCGCCAGCGTCTGCCCCTCCAGCACGAAACGCTCCACGTCCGTGCCCGCTCCGGGGAACCGCAACGACGCCGGAACCGTGTAGCGCGAGAACGCGACCAGCGCCACGTTCACCGCGTTGAACATGATCTCCACGGACATGATCACGGCGATGATGTGCCTGCGCGACAGCACCCCGTACAGTCCGATACAGAACAGGACCGCTGAGATGATGAGCAGCCGCTCAAGCATCGTGCCGCTCCCGTACGAGCGAAAGCGCTCCGATGACTGCCGCGAGCAGCAGTACGCCCGCGACCTCGAACGCCAGCACGTAGTCGCTCAGCAGCAGCCGCCCCAGCTGGGTCGGCGTCTCCACGAACACCGTGGCGATCGGCCCCGGCAGCGAGTCCGGCAGCAGCGCCCACTCCGCCTGCACGATGCTGTACGCGAGCGCTCCGAGCAGTGCTATGCCCATCATCAGCGCCACGGGCTGCACGGCGGTCGAGCGGTTCCCGGTGTCCACGTCGCGCGTCATCATCACCGCGAATATCACCAGCACCGCGATGCCGCCGCCGTAGACCAGCACCTGTACGACCGCGAGGAACTCGGCGTTCACCATCGCGAAGATCCCCGCGATGCCCAGGAAGCTCACGACGAGCATGAGCGCCGCCCGGAAGATGCTGCGCAGGTGCACCACCAGCGCAGCCGACCCGATGGTGACCACCGCCAGAGCCCAGAACACGATCTCGGAGAAGAGGTTGTCGAACGCCACGGCTAACGCTCGCCTCCGTAGTCGCCCGCGGCGCTGGACCGGTGGTCCATCTCTTCCGGCATCTGTCCGGGACGCTTGGGATGCCAGAGGAACGGCTCGCGTCCGACGCTCTCCCACTCCTGGGGCGCGTCGTGGTGCGGGTCTGCCTTCTCGCGCTCCAGCTGAGGCCGGAACCAGGTGCTCGGGTGCTTCTCCCGCTCCTTGAGCGTGTCGATATCGATCACGAGGTCGGCCCGGCGGTAACGCGCGGCTTCGAAACCGGAGCCCATGTGCAGCGCGTCGTAGGGACATGCCTCGACGCACAGCCCGCAGTACATGCAGCGCGCCTGGTCTATGTCGAACACGTCCACCTTGTAGCTGCCGCCGTCCTGCTCGTTGCCCCCGTCCGGGTCGGTGACGATGCGGATGATGCCGAGCGGGCAGTACTTCGCGCAGCTCGCGCAGCCCGTGCACCGCTGCTCGTACCACGTGAACTCCTGCCCGCGGAAGCGCGGGTGCTGCGGGATGCGCGCCTCCGGGTACTGGACCGTGAACGGGCGCCGCACGAGGTTGCGGAGCGTCACGCCCAGCCCGCGCAGGATGCCTTCGCCGTACATCAGCGGCCCTCCGTCGAGAACGCCGCTGCTACCGGTGGTGCGGTGCGCAGCGACACGACCTTCGACCAGAGCACTGCCGCCGGTATCGTGACGGCCCAGTTGATCGCCGACATGATGCCCAGCTCCGCCGTGCTCGGCTCCGGCCAGACGATGATCTCCGCTGCGAGCAGCAGCACGTTGATCAGGCTCAGCGGGAAGAGGTACTTCCACGCGACTGCGAGTATCTGGTCGAGCCGGTATCGCGGCAGCGTCGCGCGCACCCATATCGCCACGAACACGAAGCCCGCCACCTTGAGGAGGAACCAGACGTGGGACGGCAGGATCGGCCACTCCCAGCCCTGCAGGAAGAGCACGGCGAAGATGGCTCCTGCCACGACGGTGTTCGTGAACTCCGCCAGCATGAACACGCCGTACTTCATCCCGCTGTACTCGGTCATGTACCCCGCGACCAGCTCCGATTCCGCCTCTGTGACGTCGAACGGCGCGCGGTTGAGCTCCGCCGACACGGCTGCGAGGAAGATGAGCGCCCCCAGCGGCGTCACGATCAGGAACGGCAGCGCCTGCGCCTCCACCACGTCGACCAGCGACATCGACTGTGCAAGCACCGTGACGCCCAGCAGCGCCATAACCAGCGGCACCTCGTAGCTCACCAGCATCGCTACCGCGCGCATGCTCCCGAACAGCGAGAAGCTGTTGGGCGACGCGTACCCCGCCATCATCACCGCTATCGTCGAGATGCCGCTCACCGCCGCGATGTACAGCACCGCGACGTTCAGGTCGGCGACCCACGAGCCCGCGCCGAACGGGATGACCGCCAGCACGAGCAGCGTCGGAGCGAGCATCACTACGGGCGCGAGCGTGAACACGATGCGGTCGGCGCCCAGCGCGATGATGTCTTCTTTCGTGATGAGTTTGATCGCGTCGGCTATGGGCTGGAGCACGCCGAACGGCCCTGCCCGGTTCGGTCCCAATCTCCCCTGGAAGCGGCCGAGCAGCCTGCGCTCGAACCACGTGTACAACGTTCCGATGGCCATGACGGCGTTCGTGACCAGCAGGATGATGGCCATTCCCGCAGCCGCGTACGCGACCCACGACCACTCCTCGCCCAGCAGGTCCTGCACGAACTGGTAGACGTTCCGGTAGATGACGTTCCCTGCGAGCGTCTCGCCCATCAGCGGTCAACCTCGCCCATGTTGAAGTCGAGGCTGCCGAGCGTCACGATGGCGTCCGCCAGCTTCCATCCCACGAGCATCTCCCTGAACAGCGTGAGACTCATGAAGGACGGGGAGCGCACGTGGCAGCGGTACGGCGCTATCGTGCCGTCGCTCACGAGGTAGAACCCCAGTTCGCCCTTGGGCGCCTCGATGGGCACGTACGCTTCGCCCGGAGGCGGACGGAAGAGCATCGCCATCGTCGTCCGCACCGGCCCCGGCTCGATCTGCTCGCAGCACTGCTCGATGATGCGGAGCGACTGCCGCACCTCCAGCATCCGCACCCAGAACCGGTCGTAGTTGTCGCCGCCCTCGCACGTCGGCACGTCGAACTCGACGCGGTCGTACACGTCGTAGGGCGCGGCCTTGCGCCAGTCCCATTCGACGCCGGACGCCCGCAGGATGGGGCCCGTGAACGACGCTGCGATGGCGTCCTCCGCCGAGACCGGTGCGACACCTATGGCGCGACTCCGCACGATCTCGCTGTCGAACACCAGCGCCTGCAACTCGTCCGCGTAGCCCGGCATGTCGTCCAGGAAGGAGCGCAGGGCGGGCCAGAACTCGTCCGGGGTGTCCTGCAGCACGCCTCCGATGCGCATGTACGTGAGTGTGATGCGCGCACCGCACAGCATCTCGAACATGTCCAGGATGCGCTCGCGCTCGCGGAACGCGTACATCAGCGCCGTTCCGCCGAACACGCCGAGTTCCTGCAGGAAGAACCCCACGCCGATGAGATGGCTCGCGATGCGCTGCAGTTCCGCAGCGATGACGCGCAGGTACTTCCCGCGGTCCGGCGGCTCGATGCCCACCAGACGCTCGCACGAGAGCACGAAGGCCTGGTTGTTCGTCATCGACGCGACGTAGTCCAGCCGGTCGGTGAGCGTGATGACCTGGGTGTACTGCCGCTCCTCCGCCAGCTTCTCCGTGCCCCGGTGCAGGTAGCCGATGACCGGCTCGGCGTCGAGGATGTTCTCGCCGTCGAACGTCAGCTTCATGCGGAACACGCCGTGAGTGCTCGGGTGATGCGGCCCCACGTTGACGACGACGGGCTCGGTGCGCATCGTCATCGTCAGCCCCCCTGCGGCCACGAGTACGGGAGCGGCGGCTCCAGGTAGTCCCGCCGGAGCGGGTGGCCCTGGAACCCCTCCCATGTGAGGATGCGCTTGAGGTTCGGGTGGCCGTCGAAGCCCACGCCCATCAGGTCCCACGCCTCGCGCTCCTGGAGCGTCGCGCCGCGCCATACGCCGGTGACGCTCGGCAGCGAGACGTCGTCGCGCCCGTACACCCGGGCCTTCAGGATGGCGGTCGCGTTCCTGCTAAGGGACGTGAGGTGGTAGACGACCTCGAAGTACTCGACGTAGTCCACCGCCGTGAGCGACCCGAGCATCTGGTAGTCGTGCGCGGGGTCGTCCCGGAGGAACGCGCACACGTCCGCTATCGCGCTCGGCTCGATCCACACGGCGCTCTCGTCCGACTCGACGACGGCGTCCGGGAACGGGGAGCGCAGCGACTCGGCGAGCGCGTTGCCTGCCGTCGCGGTCGTCATGCGCGGTCCACTCCGGCGGCGTCCTGCCCGACGCTGTACCGCTTGATCTTCTCGTGCAACTGCATGATGCCGTAGAGCAGGGCGTCTGGGCGGGGCGGGCATCCCGGCACGTACACGTCCACAGGTACGATGTGGTTCACTCCCGGCACGACGCTGTAACCCTGGTAGTACGGGCCGCCGCTGGTCGCACAGACGCCCATCGCGATGACCCACTTCGGCTCCGCCATCTGGTCGTAGATGCGGCGCACGGCAGGCGCCATCTTCCACGTGAGCGTGCCGGACACGATGAGCAGGTCGGCCTGGCGGGGCGTCGCGCGCATCGCTTCCATGCCGAATCGCGCGAGGTCGAACCGCGACATCGCCGAGGCGATCATCTCGAACACGCAGCACGCGAGCCCGAACGCCACGGGCCACACCGCGGAGCGGCGGCCCCAGTTCAGCAGCGCGTCCACAGACGTGACCGCCACATTATTGGCGATATCTTCGGGTATCCGGATGGCGGGGTCGGGGAACGCTTCCTGCGCGTTCCACTTCAACTGCTCGACCGCCTCGCCTTCGATGCGGTCGACGTCCCAGCCGGGCATCGTCTGCCCGTAGACCGCGCCGTGCTCCTCCGCTCCGGTCAGGAGAGAAGGCGCGGACAGAGGCGCGTGCTCGTTCGGGTTGACCATGGCCTGCTCGGCAGACTCCCTCCCGGTGGGGTTTGAACCCCACGGATTCAGGGGTGACCACGAGCGCGAGCATAGCACAGCAGGAGCGTAAGTGAAACGCTGCACAATCGTCCCCGTCATTCCCGCGAAGGCGGGAATCCAGAGTGCCCGACAGGGCGCACGGAGGTGTGTTGCGGGGCGGTCTGGTCCCCACTCCCTTGAAGAGAGAGGGTTAGGGAGAGAGTGAACCGGCGGAATGGAGTGGGGAGTGGAACTGTCCTTCTGCTAGGCTATGCCGCATGGACGACGCAGCCGCCAATACGCAGTCCCGCATCGACGAGATAGCCGCCCTCTCACTCGACGAGTTCCGAGCCAAACACGAGCGGCGCGAGCAGGCGATCAAGGTTTCACGCGAGGTCGTGCGGACCTCCGCGAACGCCATACGCGCCATCCATCGCAACGAGCTTGACGAGGCTCGCGAGCTCATCGGTGCGGCGGGTGCGCTCGTCCGCGAGACCCAGCAGACCCTCGAGGGCCACCCGGACCTCTATTTCACCGGCTACACCCAGGACGCCCAGAAGGAGTACGCGGAGGCATGCGCCGTGCTCGCGTTCATCGCCCGCACGGAGCTCCCGCTCCCGGCAGACATCGGCGTCGAGACGCCGTCCTACCTCAACGGGCTTGCCGAGGCCGCGAGCGAACTGCGGCGCTACATCCTCGACTCCCTCCGCCGCGACGACGACTCCCGTGCCGAGGAGCTGATGCGCTACATGGACGACGTCTACAACATCCTCGTCGTCATGGACTTCCCGGACGCCCTCACCTCCGGCCTCCGCCGCACCACCGACCAGCTGCGCGGCGTCCTCGAGCGCACCCGCGGTGACCTCACCATGACCATGCGCCAGCGCCGCCTCGAGCGGCTGCTCAACGACCGCTCTTGGGATTCTCGATAGCAGACTCCGCGCCTGATGGGGCCAGTTCATCTGCTATGGGGTCGAGTACCTTGCAGATCTCCGCATATAAGTCCTCGTCGGAGTAGTGCACAGGACGCTTTGCGGAACCTGGGCCACGCCCGGGAAAGCGGGTTGCTAATGCCCTTGCAAGTGGCAAGAAGTTCCCCGGTTTCGTCAATGTCAAACGTTGCGAGGGCTCCAACTCTTCGAACCAACGTGCAAGCACATCGCGTACGTTCTTGGTTCTGATGGCTCCTCGTCGATAGATTTCCCTGGCGTTGGTGCGACTGCCTCCGAATGCCATCATAGCTGTGGCAAGCTCCTGCTCCTGTAGCCAAAGCCCGACAGCGAAGACATCGCGCTCCAGCCTAGTGGGGTCAGGTTCTCGATTCGGGGTTAGTTCTTGCCAAGCCTTCTCTGAGCTTCCGTCTGCACGCACACCAAGCCTGCACTTGCGGGCTATTGCCTGCCAAAGCGACATCTGCTCGCCTGGGTCAAGGTGTTTAGATTGCACAAGCCCCGATTCCATCAACGCCCGGCCGACCGCCCATCGCTTGACGAAAGCACGTTGCTCGGCCTCGGCTGTCTTTACATCAGCAGCCAATGCCACGGCTCGGTCAAGCATCTCGTCAATCTCACGGTCCAGCGCTTCCGCTTCGGCTCGGAACAACTCTCCACGTAGGCTCGCCGGACGGACGGTCTCCACCACGCTGCTCAGCGTACTGTCGGCTCGATTCCATATCTTGACCGGCATTAATCGCGCTCCTCGAATAGGCTCAGCGAACGTGAAGCGCAGTCCCTTGCGAGCCTGTTGTACTCGTCCAAGTGTCCAGTGTAACCCCGCAGAGCCGCCAACTCGTGCATCTTGTCGCTGTAGTTCTCCCAACGATCGGGGTTGGCACCGGCCGGTGTGCCACTTAACAAGTCGTCCAACCGAGAGAGGTCTCCTTCGTCTACGGGGTCCATGACCCACTCAATGATGCCCTCGGCACAGACATCTACGACGAAAGCCGAAACACCAGACAAACGCTGGGTGGTGCGAACCGGGCCCGTATCCAACGCCCTATAAAGAGGGTAACCCGAGGGATAGCGCAGTACCCAACTGGTGGGGTCGCTCTTGTCAAACTGCCAGCGGGGGTGGGGGTCATCACTGGAGATCTGTTCGATTCTGAATGGTGGCCAGTCCTGGGACTGCGCAGGGTCAACCTCTATGTCTAATGTGCGGCTGGCGTGGGCCACCACGTCGCCGCTGAGGTAGAGGTCTGCGCGCAACGTGTGGCGCCCTGGCGGCAGAGCAACTGACTGCATTGAAGGCTCAGGGGGCACAGTGGGATTAACTGTAATGCGGGCCTTGGACACCGGGCACACGGGAAGGAGTTGCTCCGGCAGGGATTCCCTGCGTCACAACAGGTGCCATGTCTGCGAGGAGGAGGTCTCCGAGGCTTGCAGTCAACTGCAGCGTTTGGCTCTCTGCCGTGTGGTTGGTGACACTTATCTGGACTCCGACGGTATCGCCACTGTTGATGCGGCGTTGTCCGGTGGAGTGGTTCTCCACGGATATGGATATCGTGTATGGCTTGGAATGGCGCTCAGGCGGGTCCTCGTTCACGAACATACTCCGGGATGCTTGAGCGACCTGCACGCCACTTGCTTCGACCCTCGCCACAAGTCTCCATTTCCCATCACGCGCACACTGCAACTTTCCTTGAGTCGGTGTGCCGTTGATGACCTGATAATCCCCGAAACGCGCGATTCCCTCTCCATTCCGCCACTCCACCTCCCGGCTTGCGACGAGTGTGCGCGACTCTGATTCGTCGGCTTTCATCAATTCCAAGGATACGACGGCGCGCTTGGAGGCAGGTGGTTCGAGTCTAGTGATGACCTCTAGATTGCGGATGTATTGCCCCCTGTTGACGCGCGTAGACCTAGAATCGGGGTACTCCAGATGTAGTTCGCATGACCAGCGCTCAGACAACCCGGGAAGCAATTGAGAAGGTGCTGACGCTCTTCCGCGATCGCCTCGTGGTGACCGCGTTCGGGGATTCAGGAATCGTAGGAACTCCATAGCTGCGTCACGCTCTGCCTCTGGGGCTTGGCGAATGGACTCCTGCGTGCCCCATCCTTGTTCCGTTGCGAACTCTTCCACCTTGCTTACGATGACCGAGAGCATGGGTCTGATTCCTGACGAGCGCCGGTCGAACCGTTCGTGCTGTGAACTCTCCGCCCTACGAAGTTCAGGTTCAGAGGCTTGGTCGAATTCAACGAAGCCCCGAAATCCCGGCCGCTTGTCACGAGGGACGTAGTCTGACAGAGTCTCCGTCCCCAAGGTTTCTATCCATTGCTGACCCCTCAGCAGTTGGACACCCCAGAATTGCGCACTAGCCCCTTCGATGTCGGGTTCATTTAGCGATTCATCGTAGAGGAGGACGATACGCTTGATCTTCAACCCGGCAACATCCACATTCTCGTAGGTTCGAACTCGGGGCGTTGACCTTCTCCACGGCTCGGACTCCCACCACTCTGGAACCGAAACAGCCTGGCGGATTCCGTCCTCGTCAACCAAGCTGATGCTCATGCCAACCTGAATGGCCCGCCACCAGCACCGCTGGAGCCACGAATGGAGTTCGCCAGACTGGAAGGCTTCGAGAGCTTCATGAGACAAGTGGGGCACTATGACGCGAGTGCCCACTTGAGTGAGTGGTTCCAGCCCTAGCTGAATATCCGTGCCGTCGGCAGATGTGTAATGAGAGGACACTATTCGGCGAGCTTCTTCAGCGCTGAAGGGCGGCGTCAGCACGGTATCGAACGGGCTGGCATAACGGACGCCTAGGCGATACGTACCATCTGAGAGAAGCGTGTCGTAGAGAATCATCATCCGGTCTTGTTGGGAAGAAGCCACCCTCGGTAACGCTGAGTGGTACAAGAAGGCAGCTTTGCCCTGCCCTCGCGAACCCAAGGCCGCGTCGTCTTCCTTGGTGTACCCCATGCCTTCAAACGCGGCCCAATTCTCGTCTGCGCGAAGCACATTACCCCTCGCTTGAATCTCGTCCAAGGTGAGGGCGGGACCTCGGAGCCCCGTAGTGTTGGAGTCGGTGACGGTAAGCATGTAGGCACGGGTGCCGTCCAAGAGAGGACGTTGGTACAATCGGTATTCCACTTGAGCATGACCTCGGGCAGCATCCTTGGAGTTTTGCACTGGCTCTTGCGCCAGTGCGCGGATAGGGCCCATTCCGTAGCCCTCGATGATGTTGCGCACGATGGTGACCATGTTAGTGACGGTCGGTACGAACTGAGATGTCATGGCATCGCTCCCGAAGTACGTGGTCGTCTACTCGTTGAGGGTTACCCAGTACGCCGTCGGCGCTGCCTTCGCGCTCCGACGTTGCGGGCATTGGGGTAATCCCTGCGCAGAGCGTAGAACCCTTTAGCAGTAGGGCGGACAAAGCGGGGGTCCTGGACCATGCGGGCGGTCAGGTTGGCCCATGGAGTCGCTCCATAGAGGTCTCCTCCACGTCTGATGACCTCCTGTGCCAGCTCCTTGTAGTACATTGGCTCTCCGTTCCGTTCACTCAGCACTGCCTCGGCGATATCACACACATGGCTGCGGTTGCCAGTATTGTAGTTGTGTTGTGTCTGTGGCATAGCATCTTGGCTTTCAGATGACTCTTGGTCGTCTAGGAGCGCTCGTACATGCTCTAGGCGTCGCTGCACGAGTGAGAGGCGTTCTTGGGCTTCCCGGACTCTCATCTGAAGATCTGCTGCCTCCGCTTCCAGGTGTTGGCGCTCAGTGGCTAGCAGACTGTTTAGGTTACCTTCCATATCGTGCATCCTTTCACTACCTGGAGGTTTGGCAAATGACTATAACAGAATGTAATACGGTGTCAATAGGGAGAATAATGGTGGATGTATTACGGCAGCGGCCCCATGCGCCAGCGCCGCCTGGAACGCCTGCTCAACGACCGCTCCGCCACGTGACGGAGCGGGAGTGTCCGGTGTCGCCGGTTTGACCTTGGGGCGCTCTGGCGCAGACAATAGCGCACTGCCGGACTCCGGCGAGAATCACATGTGCGGGGCAGTGGTGGGCCGTGCCCATGCCCCCGGGAGGTAGATGCTGATGGAAGGCCTCATACTGGCCATCGTTGCGGGCGCAGTGGCGCTCGCTTTTGCTGCGTATCTCGCTGTGCGCGTGCTCAAGGCCGACGAAGGCACCGAGCGCATGCAGGAGATCGGCGCGGCTATCCAGGAGGGCGCGAACGCCTTCCTCAAGCGCGAATACACCGTGCTCGCGGGTTTCGTCTTCATCGTCTTCATCGTCCTGCTCGCGCTCGGACTCGCCCGTGAGGAACAAGAGTGGGAGACGGCGATCTCCTACATCGTGGGCGCCATCACCTCGGCGCTCGCGGGCTTCATCGGCATGCGCATCGCGGTCAAGTCCAACATGCGTACGGCGTCCGCCGCGCGCACCGGTCTGAACCGGGCGCTCCGCGTCGCGTTCTCCAGCGGCGGCGTCATGGGCATCACCGTCGTCGGCATCGGACTCCTCGGCGCGGTCATCCTCTGGATCGTCTTCGGGGACAAGGACATCGTCGCCGGGTTCAGCTTCGGCGCGTCCAGCATCGCCCTCTTCGCCCGTGTTGGCGGCGGCATCTACACCAAGGCCGCCGACGTGGGTGGCGACCTCGCGGGCAAGGTCGAGGCCGGCATCCCGGAGGACGACCCCCGCAACGCCGCGGTCATCGCAGACAACGTCGGCGACAACGTCGGCGACGTCGCCGGCATGGGCGCGGACCTCTTCGAGTCCTACGTCGGCTCCATCATCGCAAGCCTCGCCCTCGCCGCGACGGGCACGGCGGTCCTCATCGGCGTCGACGAATCCCGCGTCGATATCGATGTCGATTCCGCTCTTGCGGTTCTCCCGTTCATCATCGCCGCCGTTGGCATCGCCGCATCCATCATCGGCACGTTCATCGTCCGCACGGGTGAGACGACGAGCATCGGCAGCCTGCTCTGGTCGCTGCGGCGGGGCATCTTCGCCGCGGGCTTCCTCGCGCTGGTCGGCTCCTTCGGCGCCATCTACTGGCTGTTCGAAGTGGACGGTGGCTTCGGCATGGATAAGGTCTGGCAGTTCTGGGGTGCGGTCGCCGTCGGACTCGGCGCGGGCGTCATCATCGGCGTCAGCACCGAGTACTACACCAGCTACGAATACAAACCAACGCGGGGCATCGCCGCCCGGTCCGTCACCGGCCCGGCCACGATCATCATCAGCGGCTTCGCGACCGGCATGTTGAGCACGGCTATCCCGCTCATCATCATCGCGGCGGCAGTCATCGGCGCGCACCAGCTCGCCGGGCTCTACGGCATCGCCATCGCCGCGGTCGGCATGCTCTCTACCCTCGGCATCACGCTCGCGACGGACGCCTACGGCCCCGTCGCCGACAATGCGGGCGCCATCGCCGAGCAGGCCCACCTCGACCCGGAGGTGCGCGAGCGCACGGACGCGCTCGACTCGCTCGGCAACACCACCGCCGCCACCGGCAAGGGCTTCGCCATCGGCTCGGCGGTGCTCACGTCGCTCGCCCTGATGGCCGCCTACGCCAAGGTCGTTGGTCTGGAGGCCATCGACCTGCTGGAAGTCTCGACGCTGGTCGGCTTGCTCATCGGCGCGCTGATGCCCTTCATCTTCAGTGCGCTCACGATGGAGGCCGTGGGCCGCGCCGCGCAAGACATGGTGGAGGAGGTGCGGCGGCAGTTCAACGAGATCCCCGGTCTGCGCGAGGGCAAGGAGGGCGTTCGCGCCGAGTACGCCCGCTGCGTGGACATCAGCACGAAGGGCGCGCTGCGCGAGATGATCATCCCCGGTCTGCTCGCCGTCATCGTGCCCATCGCCGTCGGCGTCATCCCGTTCCTTGGCAAGGAGGCGGTGGGCGGACTGCTCATCGGCGCGATCGCAGCGGGAGCGCTGCTCGCCATCACCATGGCGAACTCCGGCGGCGCCTGGGACAACGCCAAGAAGTACATCGAGGCGGGCGCGCATGGCGGCAAGGGCACCGACGAGCACGCTGCCGCCGTTGTTGGCGACACCGTTGGCGACCCGTTCAAGGACACGTCCGGCCCGTCGCTCAACATCCTGATCAAGCTCATGTCCATCGTTGCCGTCGTCTTCGGCACCGTGTTCTCCGGATAGGAGAGCGGAGAGTCTGCCAGGATAATCGGGGCGGTTGCATCGCAGCCGCCCCGATCGCTTCAACCACGGAGGAGGACCATGGACCTCGGCATAACCGGCAAGCGAGCGCTCGTAACCGGAGGCACGCGCGGCATCGGCTACGCCATCGCATGGGAACTGGCGCGAGAGGGCGTCGACGTGGCGCTCTGCGCCCGCGACGAGTCCGCGGCCCGCGACGTCGCCGCTGAGATCGCCGCCGGGACCGGCGTGCGCGTGGTCGGCTTCCGCGCCGACACCGGCATCGCGGAGGACGTGATGCGGCTCGTGGCGGACACGGCGGACACGCTTGGCGGGCTGGACATCCTCGTGAACAACGCCGCGCGCGTCGGCTTCGCAGGCGGCCCGGACACCCTCACGCAGCTGAACGAGGAGATGCTGCGTGACGACTTCGACGTGAAGATCATGGGTTACCTGCGCTGCGCTCAGCAGGCCGCGCCTTACATGGAGCGCGCCGGGTGGGGGCGCATCGTCAACATGGACGGCATGGCCGCGCGCAACGCCGCCGGCATCAGCGGCGGTTTGCGCAACGCCGCCGTGATGAACTTCACCAAGGTCATGTCCGAGGAGCTTGGCCCCAAGGGGATCACCGTCAACGCCGTCCACCCTGCCCTGAGCCGGACGGAAGCTTTGGTCGAGCGGCTGCAGGGCACTGCCGAGCGCGAGGGCATCACCCTCGCGGAGGCGGAGCAGCGCATCGCCAGGAACAACGCGATACGCCGCCTCGTGACGGTCGAGGAGATCGCGTCAATCGTCGTTTTCCTCTGCTCGGAGCAGGCGGGCTGCATCACCGGCGAGGCTGTCGCTCCCGCGGGCGGCAACTCCCGCGCCGTGTTCTACTAGCGGAGCCGCCATGCCACGCACGAACGTCAGCGGCAACAGCCCGTACGAAGGCTCCATCGGCTTCTCACGCGCCGTGCGTGTGGGGAACTCCGTCTACGTCTCCGGCACCGTCGCGACCGCAGCCGACGGCTCTGTGGCGGGCGTCAGTGACGCCTACGCGCAGACGGTGCAGACGTTGCGCAACATCGAGACAGCGCTGCAGAAGGCGGGGGCATCTCTGAGTGACGTAGTGCGGACACGGATGTACGTGACCGACATCGCCAACTGGGAGGCCGTTGCTCGCGCACACGGTGAGTTCTTCCGCGACGTGCGTCCCGCCTCGACGATGGTGGAGGTGAGCCGCCTCATCGACCCCGCGATGCTCGTCGAGATCGAGGCCGACGCTCTCATCGAATAGACTCCCGCGTCTACTGCAAAGGCAGCGGCGGCTGCAGCCACGCGCCCGTCGTGTTGACCTCTATCCGGGTGATCCACTTCACCCACTCGAACCCGCGCTTCCCCGGCACCACCAGGCGCACCGGCGCGCCGTGACCGTGCGACAGCCGTTCGCCGCCGACGTGCGTTGCGAGCAGCAGCCCTTCCGCATGCCGGAGGCCGAAGCGGCGGTAGTACCCCGTCGCCGACGTAACCGTGATGCTTGCCGCCGAGGTCTGGGGACGCGCCCGCTCCAGCAACTCCCCGAGCCGTACGCCGCGCCACGTCTGCGTCGAGTGCCACCCGCCCGTGCAGTCGAGCACCACGGTCTCCTCTTCCGTGCCCGTCACGTCGTCGTATCTGATGGTCTGCGGAGCGTCGACCGCGCCGTCTATCGTGAGCGTCCACGTCTCGCGGTCGATCGGTTCGAGCCTGTCGTTCAGCCACGACGTGGTGGGGAAGGCGTTGCCCGTGAAGTCGCCCGCCGCGTAGGAGCCGGTGAACCGTTTGGCCTGCGCGATGCCCGTCACGCCGTCGATCCGCGCCCCGACCTGCCACAGCACCGTGCCCGCGAGCGCCAGCCCGCCCAGCCGCAGCACGGAGCGCCGCTCGGCCCAGTAGCGCGGGCGCAGCAGTTTCCGGTAACGCGCCAGGTGCCACACGATCATCGGCACGATGAGGAATACGAGCAGCGCGTGCCACGTCATGCCGGATGAGCCGAGGTAGGAGAACCGCCCGATGTGCGACCACGCCACGCCCAGCATGATGTCGGTCAGCAGGAGTGAGAGCGCCCCCACCGCCACCCAGTCCTGGCCCGTCCATGCGCCCCAGCGCCGCTTGAGTGGCCGGAGCAGGTTCGGCACCTTCCACACCAGCACTGCCACCACCGCCAGCCCTGCCGCGCGGTGTGCGCTCGTCTGCCACGCCTGCTCCGGCTCAGCCGCGACGAATGCGTAGTAGCCCGTCACGACCGAGCCGGTGGCGATCAGCAGGATGAACATGTTTGCCCACGGATGCTTCATCGCGCGCTCGCCTGCCTACCGACTATGGTACGCCCGCCGCGCCGGTATGGCTCTTCCCGCTGCCCCGCGTGCAGTGTGCCAACCGCTGCTAGAATAGCGCGCGCTATACCGGGAAGAGGGGCAGATGACGGTTCTGAGCGACCGGACGATACGTGAGGAGTTGAAGAGCGGGAACATCGTGATAGACCCGCTCATGGAGGGCTGCATCCAGCCCGCCAGCGTCGATCTCCACCTCGGACGCAGTTTCCTCGTGTTCCGGAATAACCACGTGCCGTTCATAGACGTTCGCGCGATGAACGAGACGCTCACAGAGCAGGTCACCGTGGGCGATGACGTGCCCTTCATGCTCCACCCCGGTGAGTTCGTGCTCGGCAGCACCCTCGAGCACGTCGAGGTGCCCGCGGACCTCGTGGCGCGGCTCGAGGGCAAGAGCTCGCTCGGGCGGGTGGGACTGCTCATCCACTCGACCGCGGGCTACGTCGACCCCGGCTGGAAGGGACGCCTGACGCTGGAGCTGAGCAATGTCTCCAACCTCCCCATCACGCTCTACTACCGCATGAAGATCGGCCAGATATCGTTCCTGCGCCTCTCCACTCCGGCGGAGCGCCTCTACGGCTCGGCTGAGCTCGGCTCCAAGTACCAGGGCCAGCAGGAACCCACGCCCAGCCGCATCCAGATGGACTTCGATCCGTCCCCCGGTGCCCCGCCTTCCTCCTGAGACGCCCCGTTATACTTACCTCTGAGGCCCGAATGTACGGCAGCCTCGGAGGGATGTCGCGCCGTGACCGCCACGGACCACATGCAGCGGGCCGTCGAACTCGCCCGTGAGGCGGTTGGGAACACCAGTCCCAACCCGCCCGTTGGCGCGGTGCTCGTTCGCGACGGACGCGTCGTTGGCGAGGGGCGCACCCAGCCTCCCGGCGGCCTGCACGCCGAGGCCGAAGCGCTCCGCATGGCCGGCGATGCCGCTCGCGGCGCAGACCTCTACGTCACCCTCGAGCCGTGCGCGCACCACGGTCGGACCCCACCCTGCGCTGATGCGCTCGTCGAGGCGGGAGTCGCGTCGGTGCATGTCGCCGCGATGGACCCCGCGCCGCACACTGCAGGCCGGGGCGTCGAACACCTGCGCGAGGCGGGCATCCCCGTGACCGTCGACGGCGGCTCATCGGAGGCACAGCAGCTCGTTGAGGCGTTCGCGAAGCACATCAACACCGGCTTGCCGTTCGTGGTAGCGAAGTTCGCCATGAGCCTGGACGGCAAGATAGCCGCCCGCTCCGGCGACTCCCGCTGGATTTCGAACGAGACTTCGCGGCGGGAGGCGCACCGCCTGCGTGCGGAAGCCGACGCCGTCATGGTCGGCATCGGCACGGCGCTTGCCGACGACCCTCTCCTGACCGTGCGCGACGCTCCGCTGCCTGCTCGCGGCCAGCCGCTCCGCGTCGTCGTGGACAGCGCAGGACGCCTCCCCGCGAGCGCCGCCATGCTCACTGAAGAAGGCACGACGCTCCTCGCAGTGGCCTCGGCAGAGGCAGCCCGTGCCGTCGAGGCGCTTGGCGCGGAGACTATCGCGGCTCCCGGAGTGGATGGCCGCACCGACCTGCCCCAACTGCTCGCGGAACTCGGTGCGCGGGACGTGATGTCGCTTCTCGTGGAGGGCGGGGCTGCGCTCCATGGGGCGCTGTTCGAAAGCGGACTCGTCGACAAGGTCGTCGCGTTCATCGCGCCGGTCGTCATCGGCGGGGACGGCGTGCCCGGCCCCATCGGCGGTGCGGGAGCCGAGCGCATGGCCGACGCACTGCGTCTCCGCGATGTAACGTACACGGAGCTGGACGGCGATATGATGGTCGTCGGCTACCCCGCTCGGGAGTGAGAACCCGGATGTTCACAGGCATCGTAGAAGAGGTTGGAGAAGTAGTGGAGACCGCTCCGCACCGCCTGCGCATCGCGGGCGGCTCAGTCATGGACGCGCTCGCCGTGAGCGACTCCATCGCCGTCAACGGCGTCTGCCTCACCGTGACCGAGCGCACGGACAGCGAGTTCGCCGTAGATGTCGTGGAAGAGACGCTCTCCCGCACCAACCTCGGCGACCTCGCACCCGGCGGAACGGTCAACCTGGAGCGTGCGCTTACTCCTTCGTCCCGGATGGGCGGCCACGTTGTGCAGGGCCACATTGACGGCACCGGCGAGGTCGTCTCATTCGGTGGCCAACCGGAAGAACGTGTGCTGCGCATCGATCTTTCGGCGGAACTTGCGCGCTACGTGGTCGAGAAAGGCTTCGTTGCGTTGGACGGTATCAGCCTCACCGTAGCCTCGCAGGAAGGAGCCGGGTTCTCGGTCGCCGTGATACCGTATACGATGCAGCACACCGTGCTGCGGGTGAGAAAACCCGGCGACCGAGTTAACATCGAGGTTGATATCCTCGCGAAGTATGTAGAGCGTCTCACGGCCTCCCAGGCGCTCGGCGGGAGATGATTGCATGCCGGTCATCAGTGTTGAACAGGCGATAGAGGACTTCCGCACCGGCAAACTCGTCATCATCGTGGACGACGAGGACCGGGAGAACGAGGGAGACTTCGCCATCGCCGCCTCGTGGGTCACGCCGGAGGCCATCAACCTCATGGCGACGCACGGACGCGGGCTCATCTGCGCCCCGATGACTGGTGAACGCCTGCGGGAGCTCGACCTCGACATGATGGTCGAGCGCAACACCTCCAAGCACACCACCGCCTTCACCGTCTCCGTGGACATAGACAATGGCGGCACCGGCATCTCCGTGCACGACCGCGCAGCCACCGTGAAAGCGCTCATCGAGCCCGGCACGAAGCCGTCCGACCTCGCGCGGCCAGGCCACATCTTCCCCCTCCGTGCCCAACCGGGCGGCGTCCTGGTCCGCGCGGGGCAGACCGAGGCCAGCGTCGACCTCGCCCGCATGGCCGGGCTCCCGCCGGGCGCGGTCGTCTGCGAGATCATGAACGCCGACGGAACGATGGCCCGTATGCCGCAGCTGGAGGAGGTCTCCCGCGAACTCGATATCGACATCGTCACCATCGCCGATATCATCGCCTACCGCCTCGAACACGAGCGCCTCGTCGAGCGCGTCGCCGAGGCCAGGCTCCCGACCCAGTACGGCACCGCCCGCGCCTTCGCCTACCGCTCCTCCGTCGACTCGGCGGAGCACGTTGCGCTCGTGTTCGGCAACGTCCGCACCAAGCAGCCCGTCCTCGTGCGCGTGCACAGCGAGTGCCTCACCGGCGACGTGTTCGGCAGCCTGCGGTGCGACTGCGGCGTGCAGCGCGAGATCGCGATAAAGGCCATCGCGGAGGCGGGCCGCGGCGTCTTCCTCTACATGCGCCAGGAAGGGCGCGGCATCGGCCTACACAACAAGATCAAGGCGTACGCCCTGCAGGACAACGGGGCCGACACTGTAGAAGCGAACCGCCAGCTCGGCTTCCCGCCGGACCTCCGCCACTACGGCGTCGGCGCGCAGATCCTCGTGGACCTCGGCGTCCGTAACATGCGCCTCATGACCAACAACCCCAAGAAGGTTGTCGGCCTGGAGAGCTACGGCCTCTCCATCGAAGAGCGCGTGCCCATCGTCGTCGAGGCCAACGAGGAGAACGAGTTCTACCTGCGGACGAAGCAGGAACTCCTCGGCCATCTCCTCGACCCGCACAACGCCGACCCGGCGGAGTGAACCAACCCCCCACGACGGACGCGCAGCAGGCTAGAATACCTGCATGGCCTTGGAGATCAGTGGAAGTCTCGACGCGCAGGGGCTGCGGCTCGGCATCATCGTTGCGCAGTTCAACGAGGCGCTGACCTCCCGGCTGCTGCGCGGCGCCCGTGAGGCTGCCGCCCGCCACGGCGTGAAGGAAGACGCGCTCGCCGTCGTCCACGTCCCCGGCTCATTCGAACTCCCGCAGGCCGCGGAGCGGATGGCGCGCAGCGGCGCATGGGACGCTCTCGTCGCCCTCGGCTGCGTCATTCGCGGCGAGACCGCCCACTTCGACTTCGTCGCCGCCGAGGCCGCACGAGGCATCGCTCAGGTCGCGCGCGAGACCGGTGTGCCCGTCGCCTTCGGCGTGCTCACGACCAACAACACCGACCAGGCCCTGGCCCGCTCCGGCGGCGCGCAGGGCAACCGGGGTTTCGACGCGGTCGAGGCCGCCATCAAGATGGCGAGCGTCCACCGCCAGCTGAGCGCGGCGGCGTCTGACAAGGAGTAAGACAGACCCGATGTCCATCACGGAACAACTCGTCGAAGACCTGAAGACCGCCATGAAGGCGCAGGACGAGGTCACGAAGGGCGCGATTCGCCTGATCCGCGCCGCCGTCAAGAACGCCGAGATCGAGAAGGGCGGCGAACTCGACGACGAGGCTGCACTGGAGGTGCTCGGCCGCATGGCGAAGCAGCACCGCGACAGCATCGCCGCCTACCGCCAGCACGGGCGCGAGGACCTCGCGGCGCAGGAGGAAGCGGAGCTGGCCGTCGTCTCCCGCTACCTGCCGGAGCAGATGGGCGAGGACGAGATACGCGCGCTCGCGCAGCAGGTCGTGGCCGAGTTGGGTGCGTCCGGCCCCGGCGACCGCGGCAAGGTGATGGGCAGGCTCATGCCCCAGCTCAAGGGGCGTGCCGACGGCAGCGCAGTCAATCGCATCGTCGGCGAACTGCTGGGGCAGGGGGCCTGATGACTGCTTCCTACGGCGTTATCGTCTTTCCCGGCACCTGGTCCGACGCCGATTGGCGCGACGCCATCGAGGGCGTGCTCGGCGCGCATACCGAGTACGTCTTTCACAAGGAGACTGACGTCTCGCGGTTCGACTGTCTCGTCATCCCCGGCGGCTTCTCCTACGGCGACTACCTGCGGCCCGGCGCCATCGCCCGCTTCTCTCCCGTGATGCGCGCGCTCTCCGAGTTCGCCGCGGCGGGCGGCCCTGTGATCGGCAGCTGCAACGGCTTCCAGGTGCTCTGCGAGTCCGGCCTGCTCCCCGGCGCACTCATGCGCAACGCCAGCCTGGAGTTCCGCTGCCAGCCGCAGCACCTCAAGGTGGAGCGCGTTGCCGCCCCGTTCACCTCCCTCATGCGCGAGGGCGAGGTGCTCGCGATTCCCGTCTCCCACGGCGACGGCAACTACTACGCGGACGCCGAAACCCTCACCCGCATCGAAGCGAACGGCCAGATCGCCTTCCGCTACTGCGACGAGGCCGGGGCTGTGACGCTCGAGGCCAACCCCAACGGCTCGCTCGACAACATCGCGGGGGTGACGAACGAGGCCGGGAACGTGCTGGGGCTCATGCCGCACCCGGAGCGGGTTGTGGAAGAGGCGCTGGGTGGCACGGACGGCCTCCGCATCCTGCTGTCGATCGACGAGGCGCTCCACGAGCGCTCCCATAG
Source organism: Chloroflexota bacterium (assembly GCA_009838965.1). Lineage (GTDB taxonomy): Bacteria > Chloroflexota > Dehalococcoidia > Lucifugimonadales > Australimonadaceae > Bin16. The sequence continues at coordinate 33,540 of VXQP01000104.1, forward strand.
TGTCAGCGCATAGATGAGCCTCGGTATCCTGCTCGCTATCGTGGCCACGCTCGGGTGGGGAGCGGGCGACGTGTTCGTCCGGCGAGCGATGTTCGCCGTGTCCCCTGAGCTCGTGGTCGTCGTGGTCGTGGGGATGGTGGCGGCCGTGCTGGGTATCGTGGCCGTCTCGACCGAGGGGGTTGCGGCGTTCGGCAGTGTCGAGTTGGCCGCCTTGGGCACCATAGCGGTGATGGGGGCATTGGCCTGGGTTACCGGCAACCTCTTCTACTTCCACGGATTGAGGCGCGCGGGGGTGACCCTCGCTGCGCCCATTCTGGGAGCAGCGCCGCTCTTTGCCATCGCGCTCGCCGTGGTCTTTGCCGGGGAGCGTCCGAACCTGCTGACGGTGGTCGGCGCGTTCGTCGTAGTGATCGGAGTAGCCGTCATCCTCACGGACCGCAACCGGGTGCTGCGGTGAGCGCCATGGCCGGGAATCCGGATACCCGCCGTATCACGATCGGTCTCGTGTTCACGGTGCTCGCGATGCTCTCGTTCGTGACGGTCGGCCTGCTGGCGAACCATCTCGTGGACAGGGGAAACCCGCCGGTGGTCGTCGCGTCCTACGAGGCGCTGTTCGGTCTCGCGCTAACCCTGGGGATCAGGGCGCGCGGGTTGCGTTCGGGCCGTTCTCCGGTTGGTTCCGGGTTGGGATGGATGCTCGGGGCCGGCGTCCTGTTCGCGCTGGCATCCGGCAGCTTCTACACGGCGCTCGCTCGGTTAGACTACAGCGTTGCCGCCCCCATCACCGGGGCCGTGCCGCTCGTCTCATACGTGTTCGTGCTGCTGCTTCTGCGCGGCTATGAACGCCTGACGCTGCGGGTGGTGTTCGGCGCGACGCTCGTGGTCGCCGGAGTAGGTCTCATAGGAGTCGCCAACTGATGCCTGTCTCACAAGAAACGCTTGACGAGATCGCCCTCACCCGTGAGGAGTACGACCTCATCGTCAGCAGGATCGAGCGGGAGCCCAACGGCGTCGAATTGGGCCTGTTCGGCGCGCTCTGGAGCGAGCACTGCGGCTACAAGCACTCGAAGCCGCTCCTGCGCGGGTTTCCCACCACCGGCGAGGCTGTGCGCGTGCAGGCAGGCGAGGAGAACGCAGGCGTCGTCGACATCGGCGGCGGCCTCGCCGTCGTCTTCAAGATTGAATCGCACAACCACCCGTCCGCCGTCGAGCCCTACCAGGGCGCTGCGACGGGTGTCGGGGGCATCGTCCGCGACATCCTCGCGATGGGTGCGCGCCCCATAGCGCTCCTGAACTCGCTGCGCTTCGGCCCGCTCGACACCGCGCGCAACCGCTACCTCTTCCAGGGCGTCGTCGCCGGCATCTCCGGCTACGGCAACTGCATCGGCGTGCCGGACGTGGGCGGCGAGACGATGTTCGCGCCTACCTACAGCGGCAACCCCCTCGTGAACGCGATGTGCGTCGGCCTGCTCCCGCACGGAGCGCTCATGCGCGCCGCCGCCGCGAATCCCGGCTCCCTCTTCCTGCTCGCAGGCTCCGCCACCGGCAGGGATGGCATCCACGGCGCGTCCGGCCTCGCCTCCCGGACATTCGAGGAGGAGCGCGAGATGCGGCCCACTGTCCAGGTTGGGGACCCGTTCCTGGAGAAGGTGCTCATCGAGGCCTGCCTCGAAGCCGCCGCGAGCGGGCTGCTCGACGGCATGCAGGACCTTGGGGCGGCGGGACTCACCAGCTCCGTGATGGAGTGCGCCGCGAGGGGCGGCACCGGCGTCGAGATAGACGTTGCGCTCGTTCCTCGTCGCGAGGATGGCATGACCCCCTACGAGGTGATGCTCTCCGAGTCCCAGGAGCGGATGCTCCTCATCGTCAAACCGGAGAACGAGGACGCCGTTCGCCGCATCTTCGACCGGTGGGACGTACCCCTCACCGCCATCGGTACCGTCACCGGCGACGGCGTGGCGCGCGTCTACGACGGCCCCGAGCTCGCCGCCGAGGTCAACATCGCGACGCTCGTCGAAGCGCCGCAGTACCGCCCCGGCGGGACGCGCCCTGCGTACCTCGACGCGCTGCACACCGCGCCGATGCCTCCGGCCACCGATCCGGGGGAAGCAGGACGCATCCTTCGCGACCTCCTCGCCTCCCCCAACGTCGCCAGCAAGCGCGCCGTCTACCGCCGCTACGACCACGAGGTGCAGACCCGCACGATGGTCAAACCCGGCGCGGGCGACGCCGCTGTCCTCCGGCTACGGGAGATACCGAAGGCGCTCGCCCTCGCCGTTGACGGCAACGGACGTCTCGTCTGGCTCGACCCCTACACCGGGGGAGCGATGGCCGTCGCCGAGGCGTGCCGCAATGTCGCCGCATCCGGCGCGACGCCTCTGGCCGTCACCGACTGCCTCAACTTCGGCAACCCGCAGAAGCCGGAGGTCTACTACCAGTTGGATGAATGCATCCGGGGCATGGCCGACGCCTGCCGCGCCTTGGGCGTCCCCGTCGTGAGCGGCAACGTCTCGCTCTACAACGAGACACAGGGCGAGGCCGTCTACCCCACGCCCGTCGTCGGCGCCGTGGGCCTGCTCGACGACGCCCGCAACGCGCTCGGCGCCGCGTTCGCCCGCGAGAGTGATGCCGTCCTTCTGCTCGGCGCGTCGCCGGCGGACGATGGCGCGCTCGCCGGGAGCGAGTACCTCGCCCTCGAGCACGGCACGGTCGCGGGCAGACCGACCATCGACCTCGATGCCGAGGCCCGCCTGCAGCGCCTCCTCGTTGGCCTCGCACGCGAGCGCCTGCTGAGCTCCGCCCACGACTGCTCGGACGGCGGGCTCGCCGTCGCGCTGGCGGAGAGCGCCGTCCTCGGCGGCGTTGGCTTCACTGGCGCGGGCAACTTGCCGGAAGGACGCTGGGACGCCGCCCTCTTCGGCGAGACGCCGTCGCGCGCCGTCGTCAGCTGCGCGGAAACGGACGCCGCCCGCGTCGAGGCCGCCGCTCGGGAAGCGGGCGTTCCCTGCGCACGGCTGGGCGTCGCAGGCGGTACACGGTTCACCATCCCCGGCCTCGTTGATGAATCGCTCGCAGACCTCGCCGACGCCTTCTTCGGCGGCCTGGAGCGCGCGCTGAACGCCTAGGATCGGCGTCCCGGAAAACGCAAGCGTACGGATCATCGGAATTCGGCGAACTGCTTCGCGTGGGGTTTGCGGAGCCGATGTGTGAACATCCACCCCGTGCAGGAACTGCACGCCGCAACTGCGACACGAGCCACTTGCGCAACGAACGCGCGGGGGAGGAGCCTGTCCGGTGGTATGATGTTTGTTCATACCCCAACAGTGCGAGGAACAGCGAGATGAAAGTCATCTTTCTCGAAGACGTGGCCGGCGCCGCTGATGCAGGCGAGGTCAAAGACGTGAAGAACGGGTTCGCCCGCAACTACCTTCTGCCCCGCGGGCTTGCCGCCCCGGCGACCCCCGGACAGTTGCAGCGCATACGCGCCATCGAAGCAGCGGCAAAGCAGAAGCGCCTCCAGTACTCCGAGGAGTGGGGGGAGGTCGCCGCGCTGATCCGGGGCATGGAAGTGCCCGTTGAGGTGCGCGTCGGTCCGAACGGACGGCTCTTCGGCTCCGTCACCGGGCGCCACATCGCCGACCGGCTCTCCGCCGCCACCGGGCGCACGATCGACCACCGGCAGGTGCTCCTCGGCGCCGCCATCCATGAACCCGGCGACTACCCCGTCAACATCCGCCTCTACCGCGAAGTGACCGCCGAGATAACGGTCTCCGTCGTTCCCGAAGGCTACGAGGCTGCCCAGGCCGCCGATGCCGAATCGGAGGACGACGCACCCGCGTCCGAAGAGAGCGCCTACGAAGAGTACGAGGAAGAAGTCCAGTCCCCCGACGACGACTACGACGAAGACGAAGACGAGCCCGGGGACGGCATAACCGGAGAAGAAGAGGAGCCGTAGGAACGAGGCAGGATGTATGCGGAGAAGCTTCCACCACATGACGCGGATGCGGAAGAAGCGGTCATCGGCTCACTCCTCATAGATGGGGAGGTGATCAACCGCATCGCGCCGCTCGTAGCGGTAGACGACTTCTACCGCGAGCGTAACCGGTGGTGCTACCAGGCCTGTCAGTCCCTCTACCAGCGCGGCGAACCCATAGACCAGATCAGCGTTGCCCGTGAGCTTTCGCTCAAGGAGCGGCTTGACGAGGTCGGCGGCCCCGGCTACCTCAGCCACGTCATCGCAGCCGTTCCCACGTCCGTACACGCTGAGCACTTCGCCCGCATCGTCAACCGCACCGCCACCATGCGGAGGCTCATACAGGCCGCGGGAGACATCGCCACCATCGGTTACGAGGATTCCCCCGATACGGAGCAGGCCCTCGAACGGGCGGAGGACATCCTCTTCCGCGTCCGCAACACCCACGTCACGCGCGACTTCGTCACGATTCGGGAAGTGCTGGACCAGTACCTGGAGGAGGCGTCCGATACCGCGCCGCTCGATCACGGCGTCGCGCCCATCCCCACCGGCTTCATCGACCTCGACAACGCCCTCGGACGCCTGCAGCGCGGCGATCTCTTCATCCTCGCGGCACGTCCCGCGCTCGGTAAGTCGACCCTCGCGATGAACATCGCCCGCAACGCGGCGGGGCAGGGCGCTGTCGCCGCCGTCGTCAGCCTTGAGATGAGCCGCGAGCAGCTCGCGCTCCGCCTCCTCTCCGCCGAGGCGGAGGTCGACAGCCACCTCCTGCGCATCGGCCTCCTCGGCGACACCGCACAGGCCCGCGTCATACACGGCATCGGCGCTCTCTCCGACCTCGCCGTCTACATGGACGACTCGCCCGCGCAGACCGTCCTGGAGATGCGCTCCAAGCTCCGCCGGCTGCATACCGGGAGGAGCATCGACCTCGTCATCGTCGACTACCTCCAGCTCATATCGGGAAGGGAGAACCGGGGCGAGAACCGCGTGCAGGAGTTGAGCGACATCACCCGCCAGTTGAAGGCCATCGCTCGCGACCTCAACGTGCCGGTCATCGCCATCTCCCAGCTCTCCCGCGCCATCGAGCAGCGCCCCGACCACCATCCGCAACTCTCCGACCTCCGTGAGTCCGGCAGCATCGAGCAGGACGCCGACGTCGTCGCCTTCATCCATCGCGACGACAAGTACATGAGTCCCGAGCAATGGGAGCAGCGCCACCCGACTGACCCCTATCCGGAGAACCTCGCGCAACTGGTCATCGCCAAGAACCGCCACGGCCCCACGCGCTCCATCCACCTCTACTTCGACGGCAAGTATTCGCGCTTCCTGAACCTGGCGACCGAACCGGCGACCCTATGACCGAGTCGACGTTTCCCGGGTTCGGCGCTGCTGTGAAGCGGTTGCCTGTCCCTGCGCCGCTGCTCGCGTCTCTCCTGGCCGACATCGCCGACTGCGCCGAACTGAAGTGCACACTGCGCTTCCTCTGGTACGAGGCTCAGCAGAGCGGTGCCCCGAAACGCGTTCCGGTCTTCGCCCTGCGAACGGACGGCGTTCTGCTGGGAGCCCTCGGCTCCGAGAGCGAGATCGAGCGCGGCATCGCGCTGGCGGTCGAGCGCGGCACCCTCATCGAAGCGGGAAACTGGCTCCTGCTCCGCACGCCGCAGAACGAACGCGCCGCCGAACGGTTCGGCCTCGCTCCGGCGCAGACTGCAGTTGCGTATCCGTCCGAACGCCCCAACATCTTTCGGTTGTACGAAGAGAACATTGGTATGCTGACGCCGTTGGTCGCCGACGAGCTGCGCGCCGCCGAGGAGGATTACCCTTCCGGGTGGGTGGAGGCGGCCATACGCGAGGCGGCTGCGGGTAACGTCCGCAGTTGGCGCTACGCAGCGGCAGTGCTGGAACGCTGGAAACGCGAAGGGAGAGGAACGAGATCGAGTGGAAAGCCTGGGAGACATTCTGAGGCGCTTACAGCAGAGGAACTTCTCGAACGTCGCCGCCGTTCCTGAGTGGGTGCAGCAGCTCGACGCCGAGTCCGCTTATGCTGATGTCTGTCCGACCTGCGGAGGCCAGGGCTGGGTGCGCCGCGACGTGCCCGTCGGACATCCGGATTTCGGGCGCGCTTTCCCGTGCCTCTGTCAGATCCAGCGCAGCGAAACGGACCGCCTTGCCCGCCTGCAGCGCTACAGCAACCTCGGCGTGCTCCACAACGTCACCTTCGAGACGCTTGCCCCGAGCGGCCCCGGCGTCGGGCCCGAAGCCAACGCCCGCTATGATGCCGCTCTCCGTGCAGCGCGGGCCTTCGCCGAGGCGCCGGACGGCTCGCTGCTCCTCACGGGCGGCCACGGGACCGGCAAGACCTGTCTTGGCGCCGCTGCCGCCAACCGCCTGATGGCGCAGGGACACCCCGTCCTCTTCACGTTCGTGCCGGACCTGCTCGACCAGCTCCGGGGCGGCTATGCGGACGACGCGGAGCTCTCCCACGACGAGGTGTTCGAGCAGGTCAAGAATGTCTCCGTGCTCGTCCTGGACGACATCGGCGCGCATAACGGCACCCCCTGGGCTGAGGAGAAGCTCTTCCAGGTCGTCAACCACCGCTACCTCAACGGCCTTCCCACCATCCTCACCTCAGCCGTTCCCCTCGAACGGCTGGACGGACGCCTTCAGAGCAAGCTCACAGACCCGCGCAACGCGCTCGTGATCGACATGGGCGGCGCTACCGGCGCGAGGACCATGAGCCTCGGCGGCATCCCTCATGCCATGCTCAGCGGCATGACCTTCGACTCCTTCGAACGTCAGGGCCGTGCCAGGACGAGAGAGGACAGGGAGACGCTTGCTGCTGCCCTCTACGCCTCGCGGGCCTTCGCTGAGGAGCCGGACGGCTGGCTCGTCCTCGTGGGTGGCCCCGGCTGCGGCAAGACCCACCTCGCCGTTGCCGTTGCCAACCGGCAACTCGAACAGGGCGGCGATGTCTTCTTCGCCTTCGTGCCCGACCTGCTCGACCACCTCCGCTACACCTTCAGCCCGGACAGCCGCGTCACGTACGACGAGCTGTTCGACCGCATCAAGCAGGCGCCGCTGCTCATCATGGACGACCTGGGCTCCGAAAGCTCCACGTCCTGGGCGGACGAGAAGCTCTACCAGATCATCGTCCACCGGCATAACGCCCGCCTCCCCACCGTCATCACCATGCGCACCCTCCCATCCGGCCCGGCCGACCCCGTTGCCTCACGCCTCAACGATGCCCGGATGGTGACGGAGGTCCCCATCACCGCGCCGGACTATCGTCAGACGGGGCGCGTCCGGCAGGAGCCCCGACGCGATGTCTCATAGCGCCCCTCCGGGCGGTTCGGGTGAGTGCGCGTTCTGCGGCATCGCCTCCGGCGCGCTCCCACGACGCATCCGCTATCAGGACGACGAGCTCGTCGCCTTCGACAATGCACTCGATTGGGCGCCGCTCATGTACCTCGTTGCGCCGGTCGTTCACATGAGCCAGACCGAGTTCTGGCGGTCGCCCCTCTTCTCCCGCGCCGCGCAACTTGCCGTCGAACTCGGCGAGTCCGATGCGCCCGGAGGCTTCCGCATCGTCTCCAACTTCGGCGCCGACGCGATGCAATCCCAACCACACGGCCACCTCCACGTGCTCGGCGGAGCGCACCTCGGCCTCTACATGGACTTCCCCGGCAAGAGCGACTTCTGGCTCCGCTTCTACGGCAGCGAACAGCACGACCCCCTCACCTTCCGGAAGCGCCACCCGTGAGCGCCGCCCCCGTCATTCCCGCGAAGGCGGGAATCCAGAGTGGCCGGCAGGCCACACGGTGTGGTGTGGTGTGGTGCGGTGGCGGTTGTCATTTCGAGCGGAGCGCAGCGGAGTCGAGGAATCCCTCCGGGGTCCGGCATAACCCATGACTGACGTCCTCCTCGTCGGCGTGGGCGGCTTCATCGGCGCGGCGTCGCGCTACGGCGTGATCCTTGGCGTGTCGCGCGTGCTGGGGCAGCCGTCCTTCCCGTGGGGAGTGCTCGCCGTCAACGTCCTCGGCTCCCTGCTCATCGGCGTGCTCGCGGGCCTCGCGGAGACGCGCCAGCTCTTCGGGCCGGGCGCGCGCCTCTTCCTCTTCGTCGGCGTGCTCGGCGGGTTCACCACCTTCTCCGCCATAACCAACGACACCCTCACGCTCCTGCGCAGCGCCGCATACCTCTCCGCCGCCGCGAACGTCCTCCTCACCGTCGCCCTCGGCCTCGCCGCCGTCGCCGTCGGCTACGCCGCTGCCCGCGCCATCTAGCCCCGTCATTCCCGCACCGGCGGGAATCCAGGTGCGCGGGCAGCGCACACCGCGCCGCGAAGCGGACGCTCAAGCCCGTCGTTCCTGTGCAGGCAGGAACCTCGCAGCCCTGTTCGGTCCCTTCCCCCTCGATGGGGGAAGGTTAGGATGGGGGTGAATCGGTGGAGCGGGGTGTTGGAGGGGCCGGGGTGAGCGCCTGCCCCGCGCTTGACCGGCGTGCCTTGGGGGAACATACTCTGCCCGTCAGCCATACATTCGAGGGAGACTGAGGAGGGCCAGCATGGGACGCGTAGTGGACGTAGACACGCACATAGCCGAACCGCCGGAGATGTGGGACTTCCTCGACCCGGAGTGGCACAAGCGCCGGCCCGTCGTCGTGCAGGTGCCCGATGACACGCTCTACGGCCGCGTGGACCACATGTGGCTGATAGACGGCCAGATCTACCCGCGCCCCGCCGGAAGAGGCGGCAATTTCCTCGTCACTCCCACCGCCCAGGCAAACGTGCGCGACCGCGTCGACAGGAAGGCGCGCGAACTGCTCGACCTCCCGATGCGGTTCGAGGACATGCAGGCCACCAACGTGGACTCCCAGGTCGTCTACCCGACGCTCTTCCTGGCGTACCTCACCCACGACGCCGCCTACGAGGTCGAGCTGTGCAAGGCCTACAACCGCTTCCTTGCCGACGTCTGGGCGAAGGCGGAAGACCGCATCCGCTACGTCGTCATCCCCCCGCTCCGCAACATCGACGCCGCGGTCAGCGAGCTCCGCTTCGGCAAGGAGCACGGCGCGTGCGGCGTCTTCTTCCGCGGCATCGAGGGCGACAAGACGCTCGACGACCCGTACTTCTACCCGGTCTACGAGGAGGCGCAGTCGCTCGGCCTGCCCATCTGCATCCACCAGGGTCAGGGCGCTCCCGCGCTCAACTTCCTGGTAGACGTCAGCCGCAGCCACACGTTCACGCACGGGCGTATCCCGCCCGTCGTCGCCTTCCGCAACCTCGTCTCGAACAAGGTCCCGGAGCTCTTCCCGGACCTCCGCTGGGGCTTCATTGAGACCGGCGCTACCTGGGTGCCGTTCGCCATGTACCAGCTGCGCGGCACGCTTCGCGCCGACCGGGACTTCTGGGGCCCCCGCCTCTTCGACGAGTACAACATGTGGGTCTCCTACGAGGTCGAGGAGGACCTGCCCTACCTGATGCAGTACGTCGGTGAGGACCACTTGGTCGTTGGCACCGACTACGGACACCACACCCCCGGTACGACCGACCGCCTCGCCGCCGACCCGTCGGCCCAGGTGCACTGCGTCAGCCAGATGCGCTCGCGCGACGACATCTCCTCGGCAACCGCGGAGAAGATACTGACGGACAACGCCACGGCGCTCTACGGCGTGTAAGGCGAGGACAGTTCCGTATCCATGCGGCGGGTGGAGAGGCGGCCTGCGAGGCCGGGCGGGCGTTCGCGCCGGCTTACGGTGCTCATCGTAACGCTGGGTGCGCTTGTTCTCGTGACCGGGCCGCTCATCGGCTTCTTCCTTGTCTACACCGCGCCGAGCCAGCAGTGGTTCGCCCGCGTCAACGGCGTCGAGATACCGCGCGCCACCCTCGTCGATGTGCTCCGCGCCAACCAGATAGACGCGCTGCTCCAGCGGCAGCGGTTCGACCCCGGTACACAGGCGTTCGATACCGCCGGGCTGCTCATCGACAACGAGGTGCTGCGCCAGACGGCGGGCACGCTCGGCGTCACCGTGAGCGAGGCGGAGGTCGAGCGCGAACTCGCGGCGCAGCTCACCCCGCAGTTGGACGCTGGGAACCTTGACGCTTCGGCCCGCGCCGAGCTCGCCGAGGCGAAGCGGCAGTACGCCGACCTGCGGCGTCTCGACGTCGCAGAACTGGAGAAGCTGGCTGAAGGGGAGTCGCTTCGACGGAAGGTCACGGAGACGCTCGGACGCTCCATCGTCGACCCGCAGCCACAGATACGCCTGCACTCAATCGTGGTCGCCGACGTGGAGACCGCCACGCGTATCCAGAGTGAGGCAGTGCAGGGAGTGCCGTTCGAGGAGCTGGCGCGCCGCTATTCGCTCGACCCCGCTTCCGGCGACCTCGGCTGGCTGCCCTATGCGGCGCTTCCGCCTGCTGCCGCGGACCTGCTGTGGAACCTCCCCGCGTCGGAACTCTCGCCGCCGTTCCAGCGCGGCGACGGCGCGATCGTCGTCTACGTCATCAGTGGACGCGACCCCTCTCTCGCGCTCGACCCGGTCGCCCGTCAGTTGTTGGAGGAGGCCGAGTTCGAGTCGTGGCTCGGGCAGACGCGTGCGGAGCAGGACATCGAACTCCGGCTGGACTCGGAGACGCTGGAGTGGGTAGCCGACCAGCTCGAACAGACGAGGAGTGTTGCCCCGCAGGGCTGACGCAGGGCGCAGGCGCTTATCGCTGGCGGTTAGCCCGCCGCCCCAGCCAGTCGCCCAGCAGGAGCGACGAGAAGCTCTGGCGCTCCATGACTGGAGCGTGCGCCGGCGGAGCCTCGCGCAGTCGGTCCACTCGCGCCTCGATCAGTTCCGTGAGCCGCTTCGCCGCTTCCGCGTAGTCCGGCTTCGCGAACGCGGCCTCCCGCAGGCCGTCCGTGGCTCCTGCGAGCCGGTCCAGCCACGAAGTGAATGTCTCCGGCGCGTATTCCAGCACAACGGCAAGCTCCTCCGGGTCGAGCTCGGCAGCCGTTCGCAAGGCCTGGGTGAACGCGTCTCCCTGCAGACGGCGCACGTCGCGCCAGACGGGGCTTGCAGAGACGGCGTCCACCGCTGCGCCAGAGGCGATGCGCGGCAGGTACTCGGTGGCGATGACGAAGCTGTCGTGCTCTGCCGCATCGAGGAAGAATGGACTCGCGCCGACGGCCCTGGCGAGTCCGGTCACAGCTTCAACGGCATCCCCCGAGGCGGTCGCCGATGGGATGATGGCGTAGTCGGTTCCGTCGAACGATGCTTCCGCGCCTCCGCTGAACGTACGAGGCACGGGACGCCCACCGACGAAGTGCATCCCGTCCGGCAGGCGCTCTTCCGCCCAGCGCAGCAGGGGGGCCTTCAACGGGCACGTGTCCGTGACGACACACCCGGATGGAGCGAACTCGCCGATGATGCGCAACGCGTCGCTTGCGGAGGCGAGCGGCGAGGAGAGGACGACGAGTTTCGCGCCTGCCAGCGCTGCTGCTGCGCTCCTCGGCGCATCGTCTATCGCGCCGGTCTCGAGCGCACGCCTTCCCGTCCCGGAGTCAGGGTCGAAGCCTGCTATGGAGATGCCTTGCACACCGGACCTGATCGCACGCCCAAGCGCGATGCCCAGCGGGCTGAGGCCGATGATGGCGATGTCCGGCATGATGCGCGCCGGTGCCCTACGACCCGGAGCGGTAGCCGCCGCCGGTACCGCGCATGCGGGGGTCGAGCAAGTCGCGGAGTGCGTCGCCGAGCACGTTCCAGCCGAACACGGTCAGGCTAAGGAAGACGCCTGGCCAGATGGCAAGCCACGGTGCGATCTCCATGTACGTCCGCGACTCTGAACTGAGCATCCGGCCCCAGGACGGGAACGGCGGCGGGACACCGTAGCCGAGGAAGCTGAGCGATGCCTCGATAAGGATCACCTGCCCCAGGCGCAGGCTCGCCAGGATGATGATGGGCACCATCACGTTCGGCAGGACGTGCCGTACCAGGATGCGCAGGGTGGTCGCGCCATTGACGCGCGCCGCCTCCACGAACGGCTGCTCCTTGAGCGCCAGTACCGCGCCGCGCAGTACACGGCTCTCGCGTATGGCGACAAGCCCCAGCACGAGGGTCACGTTCAGTGTGCTCGGTCCCAGGATGGACATCACGAACAGCAGCAGGAGCAGTGGGGGCACGCTCATCCACGCATCCACGAGGCGCTGCACCAGCGTGTCGAACTTCCCACCCATGTAGCCGCTCGTGATGCCGATCAGGGCCGCGAGTATGCTGCCGAGTGCGACCGAACCGAGCGCCACGACGATGGAGACCCGGGCGCCGTGCACGAGCCTGCTGAACAGGTCCCGCCCGATGAAGTCGGTGCCCAGGAAGTAGCTGAAGCTCGACCCCTGCAATGCGTCGGAGAAGTGTGGTTCGTCATACGGGTAGGGCGCTATCCAGTTGGCGAACACGGCCATGAGCAGCATGATCATGACGATGACTGCGCCGACTGCTCCCAAAGGCTTCTCGGTGAACAGCCTCGTCACCAGCCCGATGAAGCCTCCGCTCGCACGGCGTGGCAGCCTCGCCGCAGCAGGCGCTCCTTGTGGTCTTGTGCTCTCGACAGCCATGACTTACGTGTACTTTATCCGTGGGTCGAGGACGCCGTAGAGGAGGTCCACGATGAGGTTGATGAGCACGGTGGCCGCTGCAAAGGTGAGGATGATGGTCTGTGCGGGGACATAGTCCCGGTTCTGGAGTGACTGCAGCATGTAGATGCCCATGCCGGGCAGGTTGAATATCTGTTCGATGATTACCGTACCGCCCAGCAGGAACGGGATCTGCAGGCCGATGAGCGACAGCACGGGGATGAGCGCGTTCCGCACCGCGTGCCGGTACCAGATGGTTTGCGGCTGCAGGCCCTTCGCCCATGCGGTGCGGATGTAGTCCTGTCGCACGACTTCCAGCAGCATGGCGCGGGTCATCCGGATCGTGCCGCCCATGAGCGGTATGCCCACGATGACTCCCGGCAGCACCATCACGCTCAGGTTCTTGATGGGGTCCTCCGTGAACGGCACGTAGCTCAGCGGCGGAGCCCAACCGAAGAACAGCGCTGGGAGGGTCACGACGATGGTGCCTATCCAGAGGATGGGCACTGCCACGAGGCCGATGGAGACGGAGCGCAGTGCGTAGTCTATCCACGTGTCCTGCCGAACGGCGGTGATGATGCCGATGGGGATGGAGAGCACCGTGCTCACGACCAGCGCGATGATCGAGAGTTCCAGCGTCACGGGGTAGCGTCGCCCAAGCTCGTGCGTGACGGTGTTCCCCGTCCAGAGTGACTGCCCGAGGTCACCTACGAACAATCCGCCGAACCATTCGCCGAACTGGACGTAGAACGGCCTGTGCAGCCCCAACTCTCGCAGGATCGCGTCCCGGTCTGCGGCATAGCCGAAATCGGAAAGCATCAGGTCAACGATGTCGCCGGGGATCAGGCGCAGCATGAAGAACGTGAGCACGCTCACGACGAGCATCGTGAGCGCGGCAAGCATCAGACGGCGTATGACGAAGCGGTACACGGCGGTTCGGGCTCCAGAGTGCCTCCAGACACGCTGGGGCGAGTCTACGGCGCAGCGTAACCGGAATCAAATCCGGTAGGCTCTACGGACGCGATTCACTATCCTCAAGGGTCGAACCGCGATAACAGACCTCTATGGAGAACAGGCAGATTGGCTGACCGGATGATCGAGGTTGAAGGACTCACGAAGTTCTACGGTGATTTCCTCGCCGTGAGCGGCGTCTCCTTCTCCGTAGACAGGGGCGAGACGGTTGGTCTGCTCGGCACCAACGGCTCTGGAAAGACCACGACCATGCGCGTGCTCACCGGCTACATGCCGCCTACATCAGGGACGGTCCGCATCGCAGGTCACGACCTTGCCGCCGACTCACTGGAAGCGCGGCGGCACATCGGCTATCTGCCTGAATCGGTGCCGCTCTACAGCGATATGACCGTCGCTGCCTCGTTGCGGTTCTTCGGGCGTGTCCACTCGATGGACACCGCAAGCCTTGCGTCCTCGATCGACCGCGTCCTCGATGCGTTCGACCTCGTCGATTACCGCGACACGCTCGTCGGCAAACTATCCAAGGGGTACCGCCAGCGACTGGGGCTGGCCCTTGCGGTGCTCCATGAGCCGGAGGTCCTCGTACTTGACGAACCGACCGTGAGCATAGACCCGGTGCAGGTCGTGGAAGCTCGGGACCTCATACGGCGCCTGGGCAAAGAACACACGGTGCTCCTGAGTACGCATCAACTCGCTGAAGCCTCCACCCTCTGTGAGCGCGTCATCATCCTGCACGACGGGGTTCTCGTTGCGGAAGGTCATCCGGATGAGATAGCGGAGCGCCTCCAGGGGGCGCAGCGCATCAGGGTAGAGGCGCGTGGCGCTGCCGAACAGACGGGTGCCGCTCTCGCCACTGTGCCGGGCGTCCGTTCCGTTGGAACGGCCACACTCATCGAGGAGGGAGTCTACGCGTTCGAGATCGCTGCTCCGTTGCGCTCGGACTTGCGGGAAGCCATTGCCCATGCGATGAATGCTGCGGGGATCGGGCTGCGCGGTCTTGCCCGCTCCTCCGTGGACCTGGAGGAGGTCTTCCTGCAGATCACGCGAGGCGAGCGGGAGAACCCCGATGCGTAACGTCTTGCTCCTCGCGTGGAAGGAGACCCGCTCCTATTACGGTTCACCGATGGCCTACGTCGTAAGCGCTGCATTCCTTGCGCTCACGGGCCAGTTCTACGTGTCCGGCGTCTCGGAACTGCTGCCGGAAGCTTCTCTCCGTGCTGTCTTCACGCCCATGATGTTCGCGCTCATCCTCTGGGCTCCCATCGCGAGCATGCGGCTCCTGGCGGAGGAACAGAAACTCGGGACGCTGGAGCTGCTGCTCACTGCTCCGCTGCGCGACTGGGAGATCGTGACAGGGAAGTTCTGCGCGCTCGTAGCGATGCTCCTCGGCATCATCGTCCCGACGCTCGTCTACGTGGTGCTGCTCTACTGGTACGCCTCGCCGGACGGTGGACCGCTCCTTACCGGATATCTTGGCCTGCTCCTGTACGGCTCTGCCGCTGCGTCGCTGGGGTTGTTCACATCCTCGCTCACTGGCAACCAGATCGTGGCCGGAGTGACGGCAGCCGTCGCGTTGCTCTTCCTCACGCTGGCGAGCGAGGCCTCCGGCCTCGTATCCGGCTTGCCGTCTGCACTGCTTGCCGGCGTTTCCCTGCCAGCCCACTACACCGCGTTCGTCGCGGGTGTGATCGAACTGCGGAACGTCGTCTACTTCATCACCTTCATCGTGCTCTTCCTCTTCCTGACCACGCTCAGCCTGGAGTCTCGGCGATGGCGGTGAACGGACAGCCACCGTTGGGGAGTGGGGTTGCCGAGCGACTGCGAGGCTGGAGCCTGCTCCTTGCGGCGCTTGGAGGCATCGGCGCGCTCGGAGGACTGCTCCTCGTCGTATGGGCCCCCGAACTCCGCCCGTTCGCCGTACCGACACTCGTTGCTGCAGGCGTGTTGCTGGCGCTCGCTGCCGCAGGTTCGATGGGCTACCTCGTTGGTGCAGTCACCGGCCGCAGAGGCCGTCTTTCCTGGGTGAGCCTTGGCAGTGCCGCCGCCGCACTGGCAATCGTGGTCGTGCTGAATGTCATCGCCTCGGCGACTGACGCATCCTGGGACTTCACCGCGACGCGCCAATTCGGGATAGCTCCACAGACCGTGCAGGCTCTGGCTGCACTCCCTGCGGATGTGGACGTTACCGGATTCGTCGTGACGGATGAGGATGGCCTGCATTACCAGGGAACGGCGGAAGGCTACCTGCGGCAGTTCGCCAAGCATGCCGGCGACAGGCTCTCCTACAGATTCGTCGATCCTGAACTGGAACCTGCCACCGCGCGTGAGTTCGGCGTGGTCAGCGCTCCACTGCTGCTCTTCACTGCACCTGCTACAGGTCTCCGTGCCTCTGTAGGCGCTGGCGAGCTCTCAGAGCAGCAGTTGCTCACTGCCATCCTCACGGCCACCGGGGCTCAACAGCACGTCATCTACTTCCTCACCGGCTACGGTGAGCGAAGCATCACCGACCTCCGCTCAGGCGGCTCCGGGTTGGGGCTGGCCGCCGCCGGGCTCCGAGCCGACGGCTATCGCGTCGAGTCACTCATGCTGGCGGACACCGGAAGCGTGCCGGACGACGCCTCGCTGCTCGTGGTTGCCGCGCCCCGCCAACCGATCCCGGACGTCGAGGAGCAGGCGATCATCCGTTGGCTGGCGGACGGAGGACGAGCGCTATTCATGCTCGACGCGTCCTCCGAAACGCGGGACACGATGGCCGGCCTGCTCGCGGCGTGGGGGCTCGAAACGGTGCCCGGCACGCTCGTTGACCTCGGGCGCTCCGCCGCCGGAGACGCGCGCACACTTACGGTGCAGCGTGACCAATACCTGGGACAGACCTCGGTCACCGAGGGGGGCGCTATCGTTGAACCGCTTGGCGCAACGCTCTTCCCGGGCGCCATCGCGTTCCGTCCAGGGGGTGTCGTCGCGGCACGTATCGAACGCGGCGATCCCGTGCCCGTGCGGTTCGAGCCGCTGGTGACCACGTCCGGCGACTCCTGGGCCGTGGAGGGAATGGAGGAAGACCCTGTTGCCGGCCGTGACATCCCCGGCCCCCATACGGCGCATCTCATCGCACAGGCGTCCGCCCTCGCTACGGATGCTCCGTCGCAAGCGTTCGACCCCGCGTCCGTCCGCACAACGCTTGCCGTTCTTGGAGATGCAGACTTTGCCAGCAACCGCCACTTCGGCAACGTGAGCAACGCGGACTTCTTCCTGAACACGGTGAACTGGCTGCTGGAGGACAGGTCGCTCATCGCCGTGCGCCCGAAGCAAGAGGTCTTCCGCCCTCTCGTGCTTACGGTGCCGGAGTACAACCTCGTGCGTTACGTCAGCTGGTTCCTGTTGCCCGCGCTGATCGCCGCCGCTGGCGTCGTCGTGTGGTGGCGGCGGCGTTAGAAGAGGGCACACCGGGATGAAGAGCGCAATTGTCAGGTTTGTATTGCTGCTGATCGTTGCGTTTGCAGTTGTTGCTGCGTGGCTGTTGGTGTCGGGTGACGCCGACGAACCAGAAGCAACGCCGCTCCGCGCCCGTCTCTACACTGCATCTCAGGACGACATCGTGAACGTCACCGTGCAGACGGAGGCGGGCACCGTCATGTTCGAACGGCGGGATGACGGCTGGTATTTCGCCGATTCTCCGGTGCCCGTGAACCTGGACCGATGGGGCGGTGTCGTGTTGCTGCTCTCGGGCCCTGAAGTAGAGCGCCAGCTGGCTGCGCCGGTTGCGCTGTCGGAGTTCGGACTGGACGAACCGGACATCGTCAGCGTCGGCCTGGAGGGGGGGAGTCGCGTCGAGGTTCGACTCGGCGCTGAGACACCGGATGGACGCAACGTCTACACGCAACTGGAAGGAAAGCCCGAGGCGGCGCTCGTCAACGAACCGTGGGCGCGGGTATTGCGCCGCCTCGCCGCCGAACCGCCGCTGCCGTACTGGTACTACTGCGTCGATTCGGCGCTTGTGCGGCTCTTCGAGGTCGAGAGCGCGGACGGTATCGTGACGTTCCTGCTTGGTCTGGCCGGGTCCGACGGTGGACCGCCCGACAGGGTGGTGCAGGGTGACGCGGCGTCGGACCTGACCGATGCTCAGCGCGACGCGGTACTGAGCGTTGCAGGCGGGCCTCCCGGCTTTGACCCGGCAATCTGGCCGGAGGGTCTGACACCGGAAAACGCGGGCCTGCAGCCACCCCGCGCCGTCATTCGGGTTACTTACGAGTTGGCGGTCCCGTTGGAGGACAAGAGAGCCGTGAGCGCGGTGTATGCGGTCGGAGAGCGGAGCGCGGCCGGCGATGGTTACTACGCGGCAACGCCGGACTCGCCGCTGCTCCTCACATTCGATGCGGCATGGGTGGAAGAAGCGCTGTCCCTGGTGGGGCGAGAGTTCGCCGGGGGAGGCTGAGGAACGTCCCTGCGTAGGAAAGCACGGGAGACAACGATAGGCGGGTCAACACTGACCCGCCTATGCCTGTTTCCCGATAGCAGCCCGGGAGTCAGGGTTCGCTGCGGTCCTTGTTGATCTCGATGAAGCGGGCCTGGTCGGCAGGAAGCGCGTCTTCGGCGAAGATTGCGGCGACGGGACAGACCGGCTCGCACGCTGCGCAGTCGATGCACTCATCGGGCTCGATGTAGAACATGCGGTCGCCCTCGTAGATGCAGTCCACGGGGCAGACGTCAACGCACGACGCATCCTTCACGTCAACGCAGGGTTCGGCGATTATGTAGGCCATCTTGGAAGTGCCCCTCCCATTAAGCTAGGCCCGTTCGGGCCCCCTCCCTCCCAGGAAGGTGAGTGCATTCTAGCAGACGTGTTCAGGGGTGTGAACACGTTATCAACTCTCGTCCTGGGGGATGAAATCTCCTACGTTCTTCTTGATCGACAGGTTGATGAACGTCTCAGTCTGCCGGACGCCCGTGATATCGCCAACCCGGTTCCTGAGGAAGTCGGAGAGTTCGAGCGGAGAGCCGAGGCTTACGCGGCAGAAGACGTCGAACGCGCCGGTCGTAACCGCCGCATAGTGCACCTCTTCCATCTTTGCCAGCTCCTCCGCCGCCGACTGCACGTGGGCGGGGTCTACCTTCAGGCCGACGAGCGCGGACATGCGCCGCCCCAGTTTGGAGGTGTCCGGGATGGCGACGACGCGGATGACTTCTTCCTGAACGAGGTTGCGGAAACGCCGCCGGATCGTTCCTTCGCTTACGCCGGTCTTGCGCGCCAGTTCGATGTTGGAGGCGCGTCCATCGCGCTGCAGCAGCTCTATGAGCTTCGTGTCGAGCTCGTCAAGGGGAGCCATGGCTACCTCCTCGTGAAAATTCGCACAATAGGATTATGGTACGCCTTGCACACCCGCGGTGGCAAGGCATGCAGGCGTGTGCGGTGCACAGGTCGGAATCTAGGCTGACAGGAACCGCGCGGGATCGTCCGCGAACGCAGTGCGGCATCCGGGAGCGCAGAAGTAGTACGTTTCCCCTTCGTGCTCGGCGGTCCCACCGGGTGGGTCGGCTTTCGGCACCACCATCTTGCAGATGGGGTCTATGGCCGTATCACCCGGTTTCCCAAAGATCACGTCAAGCCGGTTCATGCACCCTTCTCCCCTGTGTGCCGGAGGCCCAGCGGACACTGACATTCTAAGGCATCCACCTCTTCAGGCGCAGGCTGTTCGTCACGACAGACACAGAGCTGAGCGCCATCGCGAAAGCGGCGAGCATGGGGTTCAGGAAGCCATGCTCGCCGAGCGCCCAGCGCCACGCCTCCGGCACGCCGCCGTTCCCGAACACGAGGTGGAGAACGCCCGCTGCGACCGGTATCAACAGGAGGTTGTAGCCGAACGCCCAGCCGAGGTTCTGCCGGATGATGCGCATCGTGGAACGGGAGAGGTGCACGGCGGCGCCCGCGAGCCGGACGTCCGCTGTCATGAGCGCAACGTCGGCTGCTTCCAGTGCCGCGTCCGTACCGGAACCGATGGCGATACCCACGTCTGCCTGGGTCAGTGCGGGGGCATCATTCACGCCATCCCCCACCATCCCTACACGCTTCCCTTCCCTCTGGAGGCGCTCGATCTCGGCAGCCTTGGCGCTCGGGAGCACCTCTGCCATAACCCGCTGAATGCCGAGTTGCGCCGCGATGCCCTCAGCGACGGGCCGCACGTCGCCGGAGAGTATCGCCACTTCCAGTCCCATCGCCTTGAGCGCTGTGACTGCTTCCGCCGATTCATCCCTCACGATGTCCGCGACGCCCAGGATGCCGATGACGAGGTTGTTCCGTAGCACGACCAGAGGTGTCCTGCCGCGCTCTGCCAGTACGCGAACCGCCGATTCCGCCGTTCCACCGAGAGCGATGTCTGCGCTCCGCACCAGCCCAAGCCCGCCGACAGTGATGGCATCCACGTCCACAGTTGCGCGCACACCGAGTCCGGGCGCAGATTGGAAGTCCGAGGCACGAGGAAGATCGAGGCCTCTGTCCTTCGCTGCCTGCACGACCGCGGCCGCGATGGGATGCTCGCTCTGCTGCTCCACTGCAGCAGCGAAGGAGAGCAGCTCATCTTCGGAGATGCCGCGCGGGAGTACGTCTGTAACCTGGGGCTCTCCCTTCGTCAAGGTCCCCGTCTTGTCAAAGACGACAACCTTCAGCTTGTGGGCCTGCTCCAACGCCTCGGCCCCGCGTATGAGCACGCCGTGCCGGGCGCCCGAGCCTGCGCCGACCATGATGGCGGTCGGCGTGGCAAGTCCGAGTGCACAGGGGCACGCGATGATGAGCACGGCGATGGCGTTGAGCATCGCCGTATCCAGCGCGGGCTGCGGACCGAGTTGCCACCATGCGAGGAAAGTAAGTGCGGCGATGGTGAGCACACCCGGAACGAAGTAAGCCGCCACGGTATCGGCGAGCCGCTGCACGGGCGCGCGGGAACCTTGCGCCTCCTGCACCATCCTGATGATCTGCGCGATGGCAGTTGCACTTCCGACTTTGGTCGCTTCGATGGAAATGCCCCCCGACGTGTTCACGGAACCTCCGAACACCACGTCGCCCGCCTGCTTATCGACCGGAATGCTCTCGCCGGTGAGCATGGACTCGTCGACGGCGGTCGTTCCTTCGGTCACGACGCCGTCCACGGGGATGCGCTCGCCAGGACGAATCATGACGGCGTCGCCGGGGACGACGTCACTCGCGGGTACGTCCCGCTCCTCGCCGTTCCGCGTGACGCGGGCGGTCTGGGGCTGCATTCCGATGAGCGTTCGGATGGCGTCCGACGCGCTGCCCTTCGCTCTGGCCTCCAGCAGCCTGCCGAAGAGGACGAGAGCGATGATGGCTGTAGAGGTGTCGAAGTACGTCTCACCGCTCCCTATAGCGCTGCCCGAAAAGGTCACGACCGCGCTGTAGAAGTAGGCCGTCGAGGAGCCCAGTGCGATGAGAGTGTTCATGTTGGAGGTGCGGTGCCGCAGGGCGCCCCACGCACTCGCATATATCTGCCGTGCGGCCCGGAACTGCACCGGTGTCGCGACCACGAGGGCGATGGCGTTGCCCCACGGCATGCCCACACCACGCTCGATGGCAGGAATGAGCATGAGCAGCATGATCGCCGCCGCGCTCGCGATGCTGAAGGCTGCGCGGTTCCTGAGGTCGCGTATCTCCACCCGTCGTGACAGCCGCTCCAGCTCAGCGTCCATAGCGTCTGCGCCAGTCACGTAGGCGCCGCTGAATCCTGCCGCCGTCGCGGCATCCCGCAGCACGCCGGGTGAGACTGTACCGGGGATGAGGGTCACCGTGATCTGTTCCGCCGCGAGATTCGCGTCCGTGCGGAGCACACCGTCTATCCCCCCGAGCCATGCCTCGAGGGGCCTGGCCGAGTCAGTGTCAGCCAGGCCGGGAACGGTGAGCACGGCGGTCTCCTCCACCATGCCATAGCCCACCGACCGCACAGCGTCCCGCATCGCTGCGATGCGCTGCCCGGTTGGCGCGAACGTCACCGCTGCCGTCTCCGACGCGAGGTTCACAACCACCCCGGACACGCCGTCGACGTGGGCTATGGCGTTCGTCACCGTACTCACGCACGCGGCGCACGTCATGCCCTCGATGGGCAGTACGACGCTCCGTTCGTGATGCTGCTGGTGCTGCCCGGTTGCTGTGGACATGGCTGGACGGATGTTAGAGGAAGGTTAATGGCGGATGCGGAGATAGTACCACCGGTTCGCCAGCCCTATACTTGCGCGGATGAATGGCATGATGGCGATAGGAATCATCCTCATAGTCGGACTGGGGGTGCTTGCGGCGCTGGTAGTGCTGCTTGCTCTGCTCACGCCGCTGCCGTGGTGGGGAGCGCTTATCCTGCTCCCCTTGCTCGATGCGGTGCTCATCCTCTGGGCGCGCCGCAGGCTGAAGCGCCCGGCGCGCGCCTCCGGTGACGCCGGGGCCTAGAGGGGCATCCCCCAGATGGGGTACCACTCCTTGATGGCGCGCGAGGTGGGGATGTCCTTCCGGGATGCCTGCTCCATCCGCAGTTCCAGCGGGTGGTCACGGGTCTCCGGCTCACCGCCCGTCGCCGGGGCGAACGGCGTGAACGCCCTGATGCGTGGCTGGTAGATCCAGTAGATCTCCTGCTCCTTCCATCTGAACGCATAGACCGCGGCGAGCACCCGCGGACCGATGCCCATCGACACGAGTGTTTCCCCGATGATACGGGTCGAGTTTGCCAGCGCGGGCAGCCCGGAATCCCGCACGATGATCCATGGATGGGGATGCTCGGAGTCGTCCAGCACGACGTCCCACCGAGCCTCGGAGGACTTCAGGTGCGCCAGGGCACGCTCCAGTTCCGCCTTGGCCTGGACCGCGTCCTGGTCCTCGGATGGGCGGACGAGCACGCCGGCCTTGCCGGTCGTGAAGGTGTCGAGCACTTCCTCGAACACCTGCGTGGCGCCGGCCATCGCCTCGTTCGCCTCGCTCCATTCTGCGGTATGCGGTCGGGAGAGGAACTTGCACATAGGGACTACCCGGTCAGCATCCCTGTCCGCTCCAGTTCGAGCAGGCGCTCGATGCGGCGGGCCATCGGGGGGTGTGTCGAGAAGAGGCTGGCGAAACCGTCGCCGATCGCGGGCATGATGAAGAAGGCGTTGAGCGTCTCGGCGCGGCGGAGGTCGTTCTGGGGCAGGCCGGTGAGGGAGCCGCTGATCCGCTGGAGTGCGTTCGCGAGGTCGCGGGGGCGGTTGGTGAGGATGGCGGCGCCGCGGTCAGCCGCGTACTCGCGGTACCGCGAGAGCGCGGCGATGAGCACCTGGCTGATGACCCAGACGAGGATGGTGACGATGTAAGCGATCATGATGTAGCTGCCCGCACTGCCGCCCCTGCTGCGCCCGAAGCCTCCGCCGAAGAGCGCCGACCAGAAGAAGAGGCTCATGAGCGTGGAGGCGACGACGGAGAGGAAGCTGGCGTAGGTCATCACCTGTACGTCGCGCGAGGCGATGTGGCTTATCTCGTGGGCGAGTACGCCTTCGAGCTCCCGCTCGTTCAAGACGCCCAGCAGCCCGGTGGTGACGGCTACCGCTGCATGCTTCTGGCTGCGCCCGGTGGCGAACGCGTTCGGGACACTCATGTCCGCGACAGCGACCTTCGGCTTGGGGATGCCCGCCGTCATCGCAAGCCGGTCGATCATCGCGTGTAACTCCGGCGCTTCCTCCGGCGTCACGACCTTCGCGCGCATCGAAGTGAGCACGAGCTTGTCGGAGAGGAAGAACTGCACGAGCACGAGCACGACGGCGAAGCCGAGCATGACGGTCGCGCCCGCCACGGATATGAGGAACCAGAGGAAGAGACCGTACACGAGGCCGAGCAGCAGCATCGTGAAGAGCATGCGCGCCCGGAGCTGGTTATCCCGGCCTACGCGGCGCGGTTGGAACATCGTCATGCTTCCATCTCCCTCTTCATTCCAGGGACATCGATCCCATGATAGCGCGTCCGTCTGTGCGTTGCCTCTCTCAGGCGGCCTCGCTACGGTGTACCCAGCTTGTTGATGGCTGCGCGGAAGCCGGGTGCTGCGCCTTCCAGCGCGGACCGGTGGACGCAATAGGAGATGCGGAAGTAGCCCGGCATGCCGAACCCGCGTCCCGGAACGACGAGCACCCCCTCCTCCTGCAGGGCCTGGATGAGCAGCATCTCATCTTCTACCGGCGACTGCGGGAAGAGGTAGAACGCACCTTCGGGCTTGCGGACGTTGTAGCCCGCCGACGTGAGCACGTCGCAGAGGTAGTCCCGCTTCGCCTGGTAGTCGCTGACGTCCACGGTCACGCGCTGCAGGCCGCGCACGAGATGCTGCATGATGGCAGGCGCGTTCACGAACCCGAGCACGCGGTTGCAGAAGACGAACGCGTCCAGCAGCTCGCCCGCCTCCTCGCAGGCGGGGTGCACGGCCAGGTAGCCGATGCGGTCACCGGGGAGGGCGAGGTCCTTGGCATGCGATGTCGCGGTGATGGTGCGCTCGTACTCGTGCTGCGGGAACGGGTAGGCGAGGCCGTCGTAGATGATGCGGCGGTACGGCTCGTCGCTCACGAGGTAGATGGCCGTGCCGTGCTCCTCGCTCTTGCGCCGCAGCAGCGCAGCGAGTTCGGCTATGAACGACTGGGGGTAGATGACGCCGGAGGGGTTGTTCGGCGAGTTGAGGATGACGATCCTGGAGCGCGGGGTGAGCTTGCGCTCCAGCTCATCGAGGTCCGGTGTGAAGTCGTCACCGCAGCCGACGACGATGGGCGTCGCGCCGTAGTTGTAGGTGTAGAAGAGGTACTCTGCGAAATACGGTGTCAGGATGACGACCTCGTCGCCGGGGTCGCAGAGTGAGCGTATGGCGACGTTGAGCGCGGCTGCCGCGCCGCACGTCATCAGCACGTGCTGGGCTCCATAGGGAAGGCCGGACTCCTCGGCGAGCGAGTCGGCGACGGCCTGGCGCGTCTCCGGATAGCCCGCGTTGGGCATATAGCGGTGCGCGCCGGGCGCCGGGGTGTCGGCCAGGCTGCGCAGCGCGTCGAAGAACTCGGACGGCGGCTCAACGACGGGGTTGCCGAGCGAGAGGTCGAAGACGTTCTCCTCGCCGCGCTCGCGCTTGAGGGCGATGCCGAGCTCGAACATGCGCCGTATCCACGAGCTGTTCTCCATGTGCTGCCTGACGTTCGACGCTATGGCCACGCTCACCTCCTGCAGTGTGGGCTGCCGCGTACGCGGTGCGCCTGCCCGCCTCTGCTAACATTGCTCCGGTTAACCCTACGATACCGGAGGGACGGATGGCTGCGGAGACCGGCAAGCGTCTGGAGTGCGCCGACCTGGGCGCGCAGTACATGATTACGAAGGGCGGGGACGGGGAGCTGTCCTGCGCCTCCGCCGCGGACGGCGAGGCCGACCAGTTAGGCAAGCGCTACCAGGACGAGGCGACGGGCATCATGGTGCTGTGCACGAAGGCGGGCTCGTCCCGCATCCACTGCGACGGGCGCCCCATGGCGATGCTGGAGGCGCGCAAGCTGCCCTCGTCCGATTGAGCATCCTTCCCCGAGAGATTCCTCGACTCCGCTGCGCTCCGCTCGGAATGACAACCTGTCAGTCCTTGAGCCACTCGTAGAGGTGGTAGTGCTCGCGGGTCATGCCGAGCGCCTCGTAGACGCGCTGGGCGGGCTCGTTGCGCTTGTCGACGTAGAGGCGCAGCCCCATGAGCTCATCGGAGCGCTCGACCTGTGAACGGAGGTGGGCGTAGAGCGTCGAGTAGACCCCGCGCCGACGCGCCTCAGGCACGACGTAGACCGAGTGTATCCAGAGCACGACACCGTTCCGCCAGTCGCTCCACTCGGTGACGGTCATCAGCATGCCGACGGGCGTCTCGTCCTCCTCGGCGAGCCAGTACTCGGCGTGGACCCGGTCCTCCAGCACGGCGCGTACGCCCTCCGTGAGTGTCGCACGGTCGAGCTCCGCGCCCTCGCTCTCAACGGCCATCGCCATCTGCGCATCGACGATGAACAGGAGGTCGTCGCGGTTGGCGCGGCGGACGACGATCATGGCGCTGCTACGCGGCGACCTTGCGCATTACGGCGACGACCTTGCCGTGCACCTGGACGCTGTCCGCGGGGACGATGATGGGCTCCATCGCGGGGTTCGCGGGCATGAGGCGCACGTTCTCGCCCTCGAGGTAGAAGTGCTTGAGCGTGGCCTCCTCCTGCATGGGGAGCCACGCCGCGACCATCTCGCCGTTGCGGGCGTCGCGCGTGTGACGCAGCACCACGATGTCGCCGTCGGTTACGAACGCGTCGATCATCGAGTAGCCCTTGACGCGCAGGGCGTAGAGGTTGTCGGGGTCGCGGGGCGTCAGCTCGGGCGGGAGAGCGAACGAGTCGTGGTCGCCGCCGGCGTAGGCGCTCGCCTCGGGGACGGGGATCGGCTCGCCTGCGGCGATCGCGCCGAGCACCGGGATGCGGGCGACCTCGACGAGGTCCGCCTCCGACTCGCCGACGAGCTCGATGGCGCGGGAGATGTCGGGGTCGCGGCGGATGTAGCCGTCGCGCTCGAGCAGGCGGAGGTTGTAGTCGACGACCGAGGTGGAGCTGATGCCGCAGGCGAGCTGGATCTCGCGAATGGACGGCATGTAGCTGCGATCGGTGTGGTACTCGCGCAGGAAGTCGAGGATCTGCTGCTGGCGCGTCGAGATGGCTGACATGGGCGGCCTCCGGCTCGGATTAGAACGAACGTTCTGTAGAATAGGAGGCCGCGCTCGCGACTGTCAACCGGGTGGTGTCACAGTTTGCGCGGGTTGCGGACGGGGCTGCTACTCGGCGGCAGCGTTGAGCCGCTTGGTGAGGCGTGACTTGCTCCGGGCTGCGGCGTTTCGGTGGACGATGCCCTTGGAGACGGCGCGGTCGAGCCTGCTGACCGCCGTGAGGACGGCGCTGCCCGCCGCCTCGTTGTGGGTGTTGAGCGCGCGGACGGCCTTCTTGACCGCCGTGCGCGTGCTGGAGCGGACGCGCCGGTTGACGATGCGGCGGCGCTCTTGGACTCTCGCTGCTTTCTTCGCTGGCATTGGTGCTCCGTGAGACTCTTTCTTGTCGCTGACGGCCTATTATCGCTCACCGGGGCCTCGTTTGGCCAGAGGCGGAGACCCACAAGAGGGGAGGGAGAGGGTGTCAACGCGGCGCACGACGGTAGAGTTTTTCGCGGTTCACTCGTAACGAGGGGCTCATTAAGGCTCATTCACT
Organism: Chloroflexota bacterium; assembly: GCA_009838965.1. GTDB lineage: Bacteria > Chloroflexota > Dehalococcoidia > Lucifugimonadales > Australimonadaceae > Bin16. The sequence continues at coordinate 60,345 of VXQP01000104.1, forward strand.
CCTGGGAGATGCGCCCCCAATGAGCCCTGGGGAGGCTCATAAAGGCTCATTCTGCATGTTTTTTGAGCCCTTGTGAGCCTTTCTGAGCGCTCCATCCCAAGGGGCATCGCGCCGTGCCCTCGCCCGGCATCCGCGCCGGTGGAGACAGAGTACGCGGTCCGGGCGCAACCGCGAAAGAGGCGCGTGTCACGGGTACAGCCCTCACCCACGCGCTAAAGCGCGTTGCCCTCTCCCAGGGGGCGAGGGGAGTCGGCACCCCCCTACGTCGCCCCCGGTGAGAGGATGCTGCGCGCTAAGCGCGGGACTCCGCGTGCGGCTGCGCTCAACATGACAACCCTCACTCCACCAGCCCCACCGCGTGCGCTGCTGCGAACGTGTGGCCTAAGGGCCACTAGGGATTACCGCCGGTGCGGGAATGACGGGCAAGGGCTGCGAGGTTCCTGCCTTCGCAGGAACGACGGAGTCTACCGCACCAGCAGCGAGATCGCCGCGGCGACGATGACGATCTCGACGATGTAGACGAACGCCTTGTCGGAGACGCGGTTGGTAATCGCGCCGCCGACGTACGCGCCCGCTACCATGACGAGGCCAAGCGAGAGGGCGAGGAGCAGGGCGCTCGTGTCGACCAGGGCGAACGAGCCGTAGATGCCGATCTTGACGACGTTGATGATGGTCATGCCTGAGGCCATCGTGCCGACGAACGCGCCGCGCCGGAGTCCGTAGGCGAGGAAGAACGACGCACCGAACGGCCCGGCGCCGCCGAAGAGTGCGGAGAGGAAGCCCTGGCCCGCGCCGACCCCCGCGAACGACCGCGCGCTCATCCGCATCCCGCCTTGCGCCAGCGGCGTATGCCGGAAGGCGACGATGAGCAGCAGGAAGACGGCGAACGCCCTTTGCAGCAGGTCGGCCGGGAGGTTGGCGAACGCCGTTGCGCCGACGATGGAGGTCGGCAGCGCGCCGATGAAGAACCACTTGACGACGCTGCGGTCGATGAGGTGGCGGTTCACCCAGATGCGCGACCAGGTCTGCATCATGACGGCGATGGTGGCGATGGGGACGGCCTCGCGGATGCCGACGGCGAACGTGAGCGCCGGGATCATGATGATGGCGGAGCCGAGGCCCGCGAGCCCGCCGATGACGGCGGAGAAGAAGGCGATGCCGCCGAGCGCAACGAGGACGACCGGGTCCACAGCTATCCCGTCGCCAGGAGGAGCAGGCCCGAGACGATCATGAAGAACTCCACCGCGTAGATGAAGAGGCGCTCCGGCACGTGCTTGACGATGTGCGCGCCGGCGTACGCTCCCACGGCCATGACGAGGCCGATGCCGACGGCGATGAGGAACGTCTCCACGGTGAAGAGCGAGAAGCCGCCGTAGACCACCGTCTTGACGATGCTGACGAGGAACGTGCCGACGGCGACGGTGCCGACGAACGCGTTCTTGGTGAGGCCGTAGGCCATGAAGAAGTGCGCGCCGAACGGGCCTGCGCCGCCGAAGAGCGCCGAGAAGAAGCCCTGGCCGATGCCGACGGGCAGGAAGGCGCGCAGGGGCATCGCACGCCCCGCAATCAGGGGTATGTGGCGGTAGACGACGAGCGCGAGCAGGAAGACGCCGAGCCCTCTCGCGAGCCAGTCCGTGGGGATGTTCGCGAAGACCACGCCGCCGACCGCGGCGGCGGGCACCGCGCCGAGGCTGTACCAGCGGGCGACGCGCCAGTCGACGTAGTCGCGGTTCGCGACGGAGCGAGAGAGCGTGTTGAGCAGCATCGCGACCGTGACGATGGGGACGGCGAGGCGTATGCCGAACGCAAAGATGAGGACGGGGATGGCGATGATGCCGGTGCTCATGCCGGTGACGCCGCCGATGAGCGCGGCTATCAGCGACGTCGCGACAACCGCCGCGGCTACGGGCGCGCTGATGTCGACATCGAGCATCGGCGCGGCCTACAGCCGCTCGAGGATCATATCGGTCATGTGCTGGGTGGTGGAGAACTCCGCGCCGGGAGGGGCGAGATCGGCGGTACGGTGGCCGTCGTTCAGGGCGCTCTCGACCGCCGCGTTGATGGCGGCGGCCTCCTCTGCGAGGCCGAACGAGTACTGCAGCATGAACGCGGAGCTGAGGATGGAGCCGACGGGATTGGCCTTGCCCTGACCCGCGATGTCGGGCGCGCTGCCGTGGCTGGGCTCGTAGAGGCCCTTCACCTTGCGCGTCCTGCCCTTCGCGTCCCTGCCGGGGAGTCCGGCGAGGCTGGCGGACGGCAGCATGCCGAGCGAGGCGGAGAGGACGGCGGCCTCGTCCGAGATGATGTCGCCGAACATGTTCTCCATGACCATCACGTCGAAGCTCGTGGGGCGTGTGATGAGGACCATCGCGCAGGAGTCGACCAGCTGGTGCTCGAGCTCGACGTCCGGGTAGTCCTTGGAGACCTCAATGGCGATCTCGCGCCAGAGGCGCGAGGACTGGAGGACGTTCGCCTTGTCGACCGAGGTGAGCTTCTTGCGGCGGGAGCGGGCGAGCTCGAAGCCGACGCGCAGGATGCGCTCGATCTCCTTCTCGGTGTAGAGGAGGGTGTCGACGCCCTTGCGTCCGGCCTTCGTCTCCCATCGCTTCTTGGGCGGGGCGTAGTAGAGGCCGCCGGTGAGTTCGCGCAGGATGACCATGTCCGCGCCGCGCACGCGGTCGTCCTTGAGCGGGCTTGCGGGCTCCATGCCGGGGAAGACCTTGACCGGGCGGATGTTGGCGTAGAGGCCGAGCGCCTTCCGCAGGCCCAGGATGGCCGCCTCAGGACGGACGGGCTCGTTGTCCCACTTGGGGCCGCCGACCGCACCGAAGAGCACGGCGTTCGCGCGCCTGGCGGCACGGACGGTCTCGTCGCGCAGGGGCGTGCCGTAGGCGTCGATCGCGCCTCCGCCCACCGTGTCGGTCTGGTAGCGGAAGTTGTGCTTCCAGCGGGCGGCGACGGCGTCCAGCACCTGCTGCGACGCTCCGGTGACCTCCGGGCCGATGCCGTCGCCCGGCAGAACCATGATGTCGAAAGTGGCCATGTGCGTACCTCGGGTGTGCCGGCGTATTCGCGGCGGAGTGGGGGCGGGTCAGGAGTGCGTGCTCTCGAAGGCGTCTATCGCCCCCTCGTTCTGGAGCGTCAGGCCGATGTCGTCCAGCCCCTGCACGAGGTTCTCCTTGCGGAAGGGGTCGATGTCGAACGACGCGGCGAGGCCGAGGCTGTCGGTAACCTGCTGCGTCTCGAGGTCGACGGTCAGCTCGTAGCCCTGGACCTCCTGGGCGCGGGCGATGATGGTGTCGACCTCGGCGGCGTCGAGCATGACGGGGAGGAGGCCGTTCTGGTAGCAGTTGTTGCGGAAGATGTCGCCGAAACTCGGCGCGATGACGACGCGGAAGCCGTACTGCTGGATCGCCCACGGCGCGTGCTCGCGGGAGGAGCCGATGCCGAACTGCGGTCCGCTCACGAGGATGGTGCCACCGGCGTACTGCGGCTGGTTCAGGATGAAGCCGGGCTTGGGGGAGCCGTCCTCCTCGTAGCGCAGCTCGTAGAAGAGCAGCTCGCCGAACCCGACGCGGTCGATCTTCTTGAGGAAGCGCGCCGGGATGATCTGGTCGGTGTCGACGTTCGGCATGTCGTAGGGAACGACCTTGCCGGTGTGATTCGTGAAAGCGTCCATCCGTCTACTCCTGCGCCGGAGCCGCGTCCGGTCTCGTTAGTTGAGTTCGCGCACGTCCACGAAGTGCCCCGCGATGGCGGCTGCGGCGGCCATCGGCGGGCTGACGAGGTGCGTGCGTCCGCCGGGGCCCTGCCGTCCTTCGAAGTTGCGGTTGGAGGTGGAGGCGCTGCGCTCGCCGGGCGCGAGGCGGTCGGGGTTCATGGCGAGGCACATCGAGCATCCGGCGTCGCGCCACTCGAACCCGGCGTCGGTGAAGACCTGGTCGAGCCCCTCCTCCTCCGCCTGCTGCTTCACTGCCCACGAACCGGGGACGACGAGCGCGCGGACGGTGTCGGCCTTCTGCTTACCCTTCGCCACCGCGGCGGCGGCGCGGAGGTCCTCGATGCGGGAGTTGGTGCATGAGCCGATGAAGACCGTGTCGACGGCGATGTCCTGGATGCGCTCGCCGCCGTTCAGGCCCATGTACGCGAGCGCCTTCTCCACGGCGCCCTGCTCCTGCGACGACTCGAACTCGTCCGGCTTCGGCACACGCCCGCCCACGGGGAGCACCTGCGCGGGGTTCGTGCCCCACGTCACCTGCGGCTGGATGTCGGCGGCGTCCAGCGTGACGACAGTGTCGAATGTCGCATCGGGGTCGGTGCGGAGGGCCGTCCAGCGCTCGACGGCGGCGTCCCAGTCAGCGTCGCTGGGGGCGTACTCGCGCCCCTTCAGGTAGGCGAACGTCGTCTCGTCGGGCGCGACCATACCGGTGCGTGCGCCCGCCTCGATGGACATGTTGCAGACCGTCATGCGGCCCTCCATGGACATCTCGCGGAAGACGGAGCCGGTGTACTCGATGGCGTGGCCGATGCCGCCGGACGTGCCGATCTTCCCGATGATGGCGAGGATGACGTCCTTGGGCGTGACGCCAAAGCCGAGCGTGCCGTCCACGCGGACCTCCATCGTCTTGGGCTTCGCCTGCCAGATGCACTGCGTCGCGAGGACGTGCTCGACCTCGGACGTGCCGATGCCGAACGCCATCGCGCCGACCGCGCCATGCGTCGCGGTGTGGCTGTCGCCGCAGACGATGATCATGCCGGGCTGCGTGCGCCCCTGCTCCGGCCCGATGACGTGGACGATGCCCTGCTTCTCGCTGAACATGTCGTGGTACTCGAGGCCGAACTCGTCGGCGTTGCGCTGCATCGCCTCGAGCTGCGCCTTCGAGACCTCGTCCGTGAGGGGCTTGTCGCGGTCGTTGGTGGGGACGTTGTGGTCGGCGACGGCGACGGTCTTGTCGAGCCTGCGGATACGCCGGTTGTTGAGGCGCAGGCCGTCGAACGCCTGAGGCGAGGTGACCTCGTGGACGAGGTGCAGGTCAACGTAGAGCAGGGAGGGTTTGCCCTCCTCCTCCCGCACGACGTGCGCGTCCCATATCTTCTCGAACATCGTCTTGGGGGCCATCTGATCCTCCGCTTCTGTTCAGACGGCGAAATCGCCCAGGACCAAGTAGGGGAGTTCGCTGTTCCTGGCGAATGCGCGGTCGTTGCCGATGATGACGTCGCAGCGGTCAGCCACGGCGGTCGCTGCGATGATAGCATCCGGCGCCTTCAAGTTGGTGGAGGCGCGTACCTGCGCTGCCGCCTGAGCGATGTCGCTGCTCATCGGAGTGACGTGCAGGTTGGGGTGAAGGGCGAAGAACCTGCGTATGGAGAACAGCAGGCCCCTGTCCCGTATGCGCAGCGGGCGCACCAGCGTCTCCATCTCCACCATGACGGACACGAACCCGACAGCTGCGCCGCTCGCGAGGAGTGAGAACGCCTGCGCTGCGTAGACGCCGTACGGGTAAACGTCCTCAAGGTAGTAGATGACAGCGTTGGTGTCGAACGCTATCCGTGTCCTGCCCGTGAGAGCGTCGCTCAGGGCCGACGTCATTACGCGGCCCTGAGCGACGCTGCAATCTCTCCATCCAGGCGGTAGCGCTCCGGCTCGTCATCCTGCGCGGGGATGCGGCGCACCCAGTGGTTGGACGTGAGCCTGTCCAGCGTCAGGGTTAGATCAGTAGGGTGGCCATTCTCGGGGATGAGCCATGCCAGGTCCGGGAAGGTGGCCACATGGTACGGGCAGTCCATGAGCGTGTCGGCGACTGCCCGTACGCTGCCGTCCGTGGCGTAGAGGTCCTCGAACCGTTTGCACCACTCGCGTGGGTCCGAGTCGCTGATGTGCTCGGACAGCGGCTCGTACCAACTCTCGCGCTCGCGCAGGACATAACGGTCGATGCTCTCCTTGGTGCCGCCGTAGGCCCCCTTCATGCTCCCTTGAAAATACTGCACCCAGCTCTCAGGCTCCTTGACCAGGACGATGTCTCCGTCGATGACGGCCGCGGCCAGCGTGTCGCCGGGCTTGATGCCAACCTCACGGAGGATGGCAACGGGGATGGTTATCTGGTTCTTGCTGCTGACGGTTATAGTTCGCATGGCGCTGCCTCGATTGCTTGGTATTCCTTACAGGCCAGATGAATAGTAAAGTATACCAAGAATCCAAGTCAACCCCCACATACGAAGAGGCAGAGGAGATAGCCCCTCTGCCTCTTCGTCATGCTCCCGTGAGGCTGCTACCGTTTAGACGGCGCCTGCCGCCTCCGGCGAGCGCGAGGTGTCGCCCATCGCGATCAGGCGGTTGAGCGCATTCATGTAGGCCTGGGCGCACGCGACGATGATGTCCGTGTCCGCGCCGCGTCCGATGTACGGCTTGCCGTCCTGTTCGATGCGGATGCTCACCTCGCCGATCGCGTCGATGCCCTCCGTCACCGAGTTGACGCTGAACTCCGTCAACTCGTTCGGCACGCCGACGATGCGATTGATGGCCTGGTAGACGGCGTCCACCGGTCCGGTGCCTGTCGCCGCGTCAGTGCGGAGCGACCCGTCTTCGAGGGACAACTGAACGGTCGCGGTCGGGATCTCGCCGGTGCCGCAGGTCACCTGCACGTGCTCCAGCGAGTACGTCTCCTCGATAGCCGTGCGCTCGTTGCCCATGAGCGCAATGAGGTCGCGGTCCGTCACCTCGCGCTTCTTGTCGGCGAGCTCCTTGAACGATTCGTGCACCTTGTCGAGTTCCTCGTTGCTCAGCGTGTAGCCCAACTCCTCGAGCCGCGAGCGCAGTCCGTGGCGTCCGCTCAGCTTGCCGAGCACGAGTTCGCTGCGGGGCACGCCGACGTCCAGCGGGTTCAGGATCTCGTAGGTGGTGCGCTCCTTCAGCACGCCGTCCTGGTGGATGCCGGAGGCGTGCCGGAACGCGTTGCGCCCGATGACCGCCTTGTTGGGCTGCACCGGGAAGCCGCTCACCTGGCTCACGAGGCGGCTGGTGTTGTAGAGCTGCTTCGTGTCTATCTCGGTGTCCACGCCGAAGTAGTCGCCGCGCGTGCGGAGGGCCATGATGACTTCCTCGACGGCAGTGTTCCCCGCGCGCTCGCCGATGCCGTTGATGCAGCCCTCAACCTGGCGGGCACCCGCCTTCACCGCGGAGAGGCTGTTGGCGACCGACATGCCCAGGTCGTCGTGGCAGTGCACGGAGATGCGGACGCTGTCGCCCAGCTCCGGCACCTCGGCGCGCAGGTAGGTGATAAGGCCGCCGAACTCCTCCGGCACCGCGTAGCCGACCGTGTCGGGGATGTTGATGGTCGTTGCGCCCGCGTCGACGGCTGCCCGCACCATGTGAGCGAGGAACTCGCGCTCCGTGCGGCTGGAGTCCATGGGGGAGAACTCGACGTCGTCGGTGTACTGGCGCGCCCGGGAGACGGCCTTCACCGCGATCTCCACCACCTCTTCCCGGTTCTTGCGCAGCTGATGCTGGATGTGCTGGTCCGAGGAGGAGATGAAGATGTGGATGCGCGGGTGCGCCGCGTCCTTCAGCGCCTCGCCGGCCCGGTCCACCGCGGCCTCGTTCGCGTGTGCGAGCGCTGCGATGATCGGCTTCCGCACCTCGCGCGCGATCGTCTGCACCGCCTCGAAGTCGCCGGGCGAACTGACGGGGAAGCCCGCCTCGATGATGTCGACGTTCAGCCGCTCGAGCTGCCTGGCGATCTCCACCTTCTCGTCCACCGTCATCCCCGCCCCGGCGGACTGCTCTCCGTCCCGGAGCGTGGTGTCGAAGATGAGCACTCGGTCTTCCATGTCATTCCTCCGCATACAGGCCGCTCACGGCCTCCGCTGTGCCGGCGGTTACTTCTTCCCCAGGAACGTCATCATCCCCCGGAGCTCCGCCCCGACAGATTCGATCTCGTGACCGGCAGCCGCCTCACGCATCGCCTTGAAGCGCGGCTGCCCTTCGTGGTTCTCGGCTATCCACTCGCGGGCGAACGAGCCGTCCTGTATCTCCTGGAGCACGCGCTTCATCTCGGCACGGGTGTGCTCGTCCACCACCCGGGAGCCGCGGCTGTAGTCGCCGTACTCCGCCGTGTCGCTCACGGAGTAGCGCATGTACTTCATGCCGCCCTCGTAGAGCAGGTCGACGATGAGCTTGAGCTCGTGCATCACCTCGAAATAGGCGATCTCCGGCTGGTACCCGGCCTCCACGAGCACCTCGAAGGCGTTGGTGATGAGGCTGGTGACGCCGCCGCAGAGCACGGTCTGTTCGCCGAAGAGGTCGGTCTCCGTCTCTTCCTTGAACGTCGTCTCCACGATGCCTGCGCGGTCCGAGCCGATGCCGGCGCCGTAAGCCAGTGCGTTCGCGAGCGCGTCGCCCGAGGCGTCCTGATGGATCGCCACGAGCGACGGTACCCCCTGTCCGTCGACGAACACCTCACGCACCCGGTGACCGGGCGCCTTCGGAGCGATCATCGACACGTCCACGTCGGCGGGAGGCTGTATCTCCCCGAAGTGGATGTTGAATCCGTGCGCGAACATCAGCGTCTTGGAGCTGTCCAGGTTCGGCTCGATGGACTCCGTGTAGATGCTGCGCTGCGCAGTGTCCGGCGCGAGCACCATTATGACGTCGCTCTCCTTCGTGGCCTCAGCCGGAGTGGCGACCCGCAGGCCTTCGGCCTCAGCTTTTGCGCGGCTGGCGCTGGTCGGCAGGAGGCCCACCATCACGTCGACACCGTTGTCGCGCAGGTTGAGCGCGTGCGCGTGCCCCTGGCTGCCGTAACCGATAACGCCGACCCGCTTGCCGCTCAAGCGGCCGATGTCGGCATCTTCCTTGTAGTACACCTTCGCCATATCGCAGTCTCCTCCTCGTGTTTGGTTCGCGCCTTACGGGACGACTTCCGTATCCGGCGCGCTCTGCGCGGCGGGGACAGCCGTCTGCTTCGTGCCCGCGGCCACGCCGCCGCGGGTCATCGCTATCCGTCCTGTACGCATCGTCTCGCGGACGCCGAAGGGCTGAAGGAGCTTGATGAGCGCGTCTATCTTCCCCTCGTCGCCCGTCACCTCGACGATGACCGTGTCCTTGCCCACGTCTACGATGCCTGCGCGGAAGATATCCACTATCTGCATGATCTCCGCGCGGTTGTCCTTGTTGGACTTCACCTTCAGCAGGGCCATCTCGCGCACGACGCTGCTCTCCGACGAGATATTCGTGACACGCACGACGTCTATCAGCTTGTAGAGCTGCTTCGTCACCTGCTCGACCACCCAATCGCCGCCCTCCACGACGAACGTCATGCGGGAGAGCCCGGCCGTCTCGCTGTGGCCGACCGCGAGGCTGGAGATGTTGAACCCTCGCCGGGAGAACAGCCCCGCGACGCGCGCCAGCACCCCCGGCCTGTCGTGCACCAGCGCCGTTATCGTGTGGACGTGTCCGTTCAGGCTTACGTCAGCCATGACAGCGCTTCCCGCCCCGCAGGGGACTCGATCATCTCGAACACGCTCTCACCCGCCGGAACGTGCGGGTACACGTTCTCCTCCGGTTCCACGTGGAAATCGATGATGGCCGGCCCGTCCACCGCCGCGGCCTCTTCGATGGCCGACCGCACCTGCGGCTCGTCCGTGACGTGCTTCGCCCAGATGCCGTACGCCTCGGCGAGCTTCACGAAGTCCGGGTTGGCGCTGTAGCCGGACGCCACGCGCGAACCGCCGTAGAAGAGGTCCTGCAGCTGCCGCACGAGGCCGAGGTTGTTGTTGTTCAGAATGGCGAACTTCACAGGCACGTTGTGCTCCACGATGGTCGCCAGTTCGGACATCGTCATCTGGAACCCGCCGTCTCCAGCGATGCTCCATACCGGGCGGTTGGGCTGCGCGAACGCCGCGCCCATCGCCGCGGGCACTTCGAAGCCCATCGTCCCCAGCCCGCCGGACGTGATCCAGGAGCCGGGCTCCTTGAACACGTAGTGCTGAGCCGCCCACATCTGGTGCTGCCCCACGCCGGTAACGACGATGGCGCGTCCGTCCGTGACGTCACACAGTTCGCGGACGACGTGCTGCGGACGGAGCCCGCTGCCGTGGCCTGAACCCAGGGGGTGCTCGGCGCGCATTGCGTCTATCTCTGACATCCACTCGGGACGCGAGACCTGCTCCACCTGCTTTTCGAGCGCGTGCAGCACACGCTTCGCGTCGCCCACGATCGGCACCGTGACGCGCACGTTCTTGCCCACCTCGGCGGGGTCGATATCGATGTGGATGACCTTCGCGTTGGGGGCGAAGGCGCTCAGCCTGCCGGTGACCCGGTCGTCGAACCGCATCCCGACCCCGATGATGAGGTCGGCGCGGTCTATCGCCCAGTTGTTGTACGCCTGGCCGTGCATCCCCGGCATGCCCATGCTCAGGATGTGCTCGCCGGAGAAGCTGCCGATGCCGAGCAGCGTCGTGATGACGGGGATCTGCGCCTTCTCCGCGATCTCCCGCACCTCCGCGAACGCGCCGGAGATGATCGCGCCGTGCCCCACCATGAGCAGGGGGCGCTGCGAGTCCGCGATGAGCTGCGCGGCGCGCTTGATCATCTGCCCGTGCCCCTCCATCGTCGGCTTGTAGGAGGGGAGGTCGACGTGCTCCGGGTAGTCGAAGTCGTCGCTCTCGGTGAGCACGTCGCGCGGCAGGTCGATGAGCACGGGGCCTGGGCGGCCCGTACGCGCGATGTGGAACGCCTCGCTCATGATCTGCGGGATGTCCGCAGTGTCCATGACGAGGTAGTTGTGCTTGGTGATGGGGAGCGTGATGCCGGTGGTGTCCGTCTCCTGGAACGCGTCACGTCCGATGGCGGCGCGCGGCACCTGCCCGGTTATCGCCACGATGGGGACCGAGTCCATCATTGCGGTTGCCAGCGGCGTCACGAGGTTCGTCGCCCCGGGCCCGGAGGTCGCGACGGCGACGCCGACCTTGCCGGACGCGCGGGCATAGCCGTCCGCCGCGTGACCGGCGTTCTGCTCGTGCCGCACGAGGATGTGCCGCAGTTGCGGGTACTCCGGCAGCGTCTGGTAGAGCGGCAGTATCGCGCCGCCGGGAAGGCCGAACATGATGTCCGTTCCTTCCCGCACCAGGCTTTCGCAGACCATCTGTGCGCCGGTCAGATGCAAGACTCCCTCGCTTTCCTTCGCCTGTCGTTCCGTAACAGGAGCGCCCTTCCGCGGGTAAAAAAAGACCCGCCCCATGAAGGGACGGGCCGTTAACCCGCGGTACCACCCTACTTCCCCGGCATCCGAGATGGCCGAGGCAGCTTTCCTGCGCGGTAACGGCGCGCTCCGCTGGCCCTACTGTTGCTGTTCAGGCCAGCCGCTCGGGGACGAGTTCAGGAGGGCTTGTCCATCGCCGGTCTCGCACCAGAACGACCGGCTCTCTGGGATGCGCTTGCCCCTTACTACTTCCCTTCCCAGCGGAACGGATGTTAGAAGCGGCAACATGATAGTACAAAGCATCACATCGAGTCAACTTTCAGGCGTGGGCCGTGCTCCTTCCCGCATCGCGGACCCGGACGCGGTAGACTGTCTGCCATGTTGGACCGCCTCGAAAGCGCCCTTGCCCGTGCGCGGGATGAGGGACGCACCGCCGTTGCTCCCTACGTCACCGTCGGATTTCCTTCGATCGAGGATACGCTCGCGATCATCCCCGCCATCGAGCAGGCGGGCGCGGACGTCATCGAACTCGGCGTGCCCTACAGCGACCCGCTTGCCGACGGTCCCACGATACAGGCCGCGAGCTATCGCGCGCTGACCGGCGGCGTGGACACCCGGGTCTGCCTCGAAACGACGCGCCGTCTCCGGGAGGCAGGAGTGAGCCTGCCGCTCGTGTTCATGGGCTACTACAACCCCATCCTGCGCTACGGCATCGCCGCATACGCCGCGGACTGCGCGGAGGCGGGAGTGGACGCGCTCATCATCCCCGACCTGCCGCCGGACGAGGCGGGCGAACTGCGTGCCGCCCTGGAACAGCATGGCCTGGGTATCGTGAGCATGCTCGCGCCCACCAGCACCGAGGAGCGCATCGTGCTTGGCTGCGAGCATGCGCGAGGGTTCGTCTACTGCGTCAGCGTCACCGGCGTGACGGGAGCACGGAGCGATCTGCCGGACGACTTCCCGGAGTTCGTTACCCGTGTACGCCGGCACACGCAGCTGCCAGTGGGGGTCGGCTTCGGCATCTCCGAGCGGCGGCACGTGGAGCGCGTGGGGAAGGTCGCGGACGTTGCGGTCGTTGGAAGCGCGCTCATCAACGTGATAGATTCCGCCCCGCCCGGCGAGGCGGCCTCCCGGGCTGGCGCGTTCGTACGGGAGTTGGCTGCCGCGCAGTGACGCTGGCGCAGATGTGTGTGGCTGTGTCGTTCCCGCCCGTAGGAGTGAGTGGAGAGAACACCATGCCGACCCTTGGACTGCGCGGCGCAACGACAGCCGATGCCAATACGCCCGAGGCGATCCTCGATGCCACGGAGGAGCTGTTACGCGAGCTTACGGCAGCCAATGACCTTGCCGAGAGTGATATAGGCGCGGTATTCTTTACCGTAACCGCAGACCTCACCGCGGAGTTTCCGGCCAAGGCGGCGCGCTTGCGGCTGGGATGGGAGCAGACGGCGCTGATGGACAGTTGCGAGATTCCGGTGCCGGGTGCGCCGGAGTCCGTTATCCGGGTGCTTCTGCTCCTGAATACCGAGAAGCGGAAAGAGGACCTGCGGTACGTCTACCTGAAGGGTGCTCGCGACCTGCGGTCGCCCGACAGCGAATGAACCGGCGGAGGGAGATGCGCACAACGCTCGCAACCGAGCCTCGCATCCGTGGCGTCCGGGCCCTCGACGGGACCCGGCGGTTCTTCCTGTTTACGCGGCGGGGCAGCGCCAGCTACAGCTATCGCTAGGCTCCGCGTTCGTTCTTTCGCCTTCCGCATCGTCAGAGTAAGAAAGGGGATTGCGTCATGGCGCGTTCCGTTACCGACCTGCACATACGATCGATAGAACCGCTCGCTCCGCCGGAGGAGTTGCAGCGTAAACTGCCGCTAACGCCCGCGATGGCCCAGACCGTCGCCGAGGGCCGTGACCAGGTGGAGCGCATCCTGACCGGCGATGACCCGCGCCTGCTCGTCATCGCGGGCCCGTGCTCCATCCACGATGAGAAAGCCGCGCTCGAATACGCCGGCAGACTGGGCGAACTCGCTGCGCGGATGAGCGACTCGCTCTTCATCATCATGCGCGTCTACTTCGAGAAGCCGCGCACCAGCCTCGGCTGGAAGGGCCTCATCAACGACCCGAACCTCGACGGCTCGTTCGACATATCGAGCGGCCTCTACCGCGCCCGCAAACTGCTCATGCAGCTCGCGGAGATGGGCGTGCTGGCAGGGACGGAGTTCCTTGACCCCATCACGCCGCAGTACCTTGCCGACCTCGTGACCTGGGCCGCCATCGGCGCCCGCACGACCGAGAGCCAGACGCACCGGGAGATGGCCAGCGGGCTCAGCATGCCCGTGGGCTTCAAGAACGGCACGGACGGCAACTCCCAGATCGCCATAGACGCGATGAAAACGTCCCGCGCCCCGCACTCTTTTCTCGGGATAGACCGGCAGGGCCGCACCTGCATCGTCAACACGAACGGCAACCTCTACGGCCACCTCATCCTGCGCGGCGGCTCCGGCGGCCCCAACTACGCCGAGGCGAGCGTGCGCGACGTGCAGGCGAAACTGGAGGCTGCTGGCCTGCCCCCGCGCATCATGGTCGACTGCTCCCATGCCAACTCGGAGAAGGACCACAACCGGCAGTCGATCGCCTTCCGGGACGTGGTGCTTCAGCGCCGCGCGGGCAACGACCTCATCGTCGGCCTCATGGCGGAGAGCCACCTCTTCGGGGGGCGGCAGGACCTCGGCGACGACCCGTCACAGCTCCGGTACGGCGTCTCGATAACGGACGCGTGCATGGACTGGGAGGAGACTGCGGCGATGCTCAACGAGGCGCACGAGGCACTCGCCGTCGAGCCCGTCGCCTGACCCTCGCATGGAGCGCCTTCGTGCCCGACCTCTGTGAGGAGCTGACCGCATACCGGCCCGACCGGGCAGCGGCTGTCGCTTTCGGCGTGTTCGACGGCGTCCACCTGGGGCACCGGCACGTGCTCGCCACGCTGGTGGGAGCAGCGAAGCAGCGCGGGCTCGCCCCTGTGGCCGTGACGCTCGCGAACCATCCGTTCTCAGTGTTGCGCCCGGACGTGGAGTTGCGGATGCTCACCTCGCTGGAAGAGCGGCTCGACCTGCTCGCAGACTCCGGCGTGGCGGCGGTCGTGCCCGTTACGTTCACGAAGCAGGTGTCGCTGCTCACCCCGCGTGAGTTCATGACCGCCCTGCGGGACTGCCTTGGGATGGCGTACTTCGCTGCCGGGCCGGACGTGACGCTCGGGCACAACCGGGAGGGGACGCTCCCCGTGCTCGAAGCGCTCGGGGAAGAACTCGGCTACACGATGGAGTGCGTCGAGCAGCTCTCGCTGGGCGGCGAACCGGCCCGCAGCACTGCTATACGCCAGGCGCTCGACGCAGGCGATGTCGCACGCGCCGCGCGCATGCTGGGGCGTCCGTTCGCGTTGGAGGGTCCGGTGGTCGAGGGTGAGCACCGGGGTGGCGGGCTGCTCGGCTACCCGACGGCCAACGTCGGCGTGGGACCGCAGCAGGCGGTACCCGCGGACGGCATCTACGCCGGGTGGCTGTTGCACGGCACGGACCGCCTGCCCGCCGCGGTGAGCATCGGGCACAAGCCCACCTTCCACGAGGACGGGCCGAGCGTCGTCGAGGCGTTCGTCCTCGATTTCGACGGCAACCTGTACGGCGAGCAGGTGAAGCTGGAATTCGTCGAACGCCTGCGCGGGCAGGAGAAGTTCGACGGCGCCGACGCGCTCATCGCCGCCATGCGCGACGACGTGACGCGTACGAGGCGTATCCTTGCGCTGTCGAAGGAGGCGTCCTGACATGCCCGCACTCGACCGGCAGACCATCGACCGCATCACGAAGCGCGGCGTCGCGCAGATCATCCCGGAGGACGAGTTCATCAAGCGCCTGCAGGAGGGCAAGCCGCTCCGTCTCAAGATGGGGTTCGACCCCAGTAGACCGGACCTGCACCTCGGCCACTACGTCGGCCTCCGGAAACTGCGCCAGCTGCAGGACCTCGGCCACGAGCTCATCCTCATCGTCGGCGACTGGACGGCGCAGATCGGAGACCCGTCCGGCCAGTCCGACACGCGCACCATGCTCAGCGCCGAGGACGTACGCGAGAACGCCGAAACGTACATGCGCCAGTTCTTCAAGGTCGTCGACCCGGACAAGACGCGCGCCGTCTACCAGAGCGAATGGTTCGGGAAGTTCACCCTGACCGACGTCATACGTCTCACCGCGCACTTCACCGTCAACCAGTTCCTCCACCGGGACGACTTCGCCCAGCGCTACGCTGCGCAGCGCCCCATCGCCGTCACCGAGATGCTCTACCCGCTGCTGCAGGCGTACGACTCGGTCGCCATCGAGGCTGACGTGGAGTTCGGCGGCACCGATCAGCTCTTCAACCTGCTCGTCGGGCGCGAGCTGCAGGAGAAGGTGGGGCAGCGGCCCCAGCTCGTCTTCACCGTGCCCATCCTCCCCGGCACGGACGGCGTCCGCCGCATGGGGAAGTCGCTCGGGAACTACATCGCCCTCGAGGACACCCCGCGCGACATGTTCGGGAAGGTCATGTCGCTGCCGGACGACATCATCGCGCTCTACTTCGAACTGCTCACCGACGTTCCCGACGAGGAGCTCGACGCCATCCGCGCCGCTATGAGCGGCCAGGGCGGCGCGAACCCCATGGACATCAAGAAGCGGCTGGGTGAGGAGCTCACCGCCGCCTTCCACTCGCCCGAGGAAGCGGCCGCGGCGCGCGAGGAGTTCGAGCGCGTCTTCCAGCGACGCGAGACGCCGGAGGACATACCGGAGGTCGCCGTCGATCTGACCGGCCCCGCCGTCGTCTCCCATGACGCCGAAGGCTTCGATGCCGACCTCTCGCACCTGCTTCCTGCGCTCGACCTGGCCGCGAGCCGCAGCGAAGCGCGGCGTCTGCTGCAGCAGAATGCGGTGCAGATAGACGGCGAACGCTCCGACGGCGAGCGTGTGCGCATCACCTACGGGGCGCTCATCCGTGTCGGCAGCCGCCGCTTCGCCAGGGTCGTGCGGGGTTAGCCGCGACTCATTCCTGGCGCGGCGACAGCGCCGAGAGCGCCATCTCTTTCCCGCCGATGACGTGCGGCAGGACCACCGCGTCGGCGCCCGCTCTTCGCAGCTTCTCCTCTGCGTCGGGACGCGACGCCCGCGCCACGATGTACAACTCCGGGTTGAGCCCCCGCGCCGTGAGCGACACGTAGACGTTCTGGCTGTCGTCGCCCGTAGCCGCTACGAGGCCCCGCGCGTCCTTGATGTGTGCCGCCAGCAGGTTGTCGTCCTGCGCTGAATCGCCGTGCACCCACAGCATGCCGCGCTCTCCAGCCTCGGCAAGGGCGTCGGGGTCCTTGTCGATCACGATGAGCTCCGCCGACTGCTCCTGGAGCGTGAGCGCGACCGCCTTGCCGACGCGTCCGAAACCGCAAACGATGAAGTGTCCGTTGAGTTTCGCCATACGCGCCCTCATTCTGCGCCTTCGCACCAGGTTTCGCAGCACTTCCTGCGCCACGATCAGGTGCATCACGCTCGTCAGGATATAGAGCATCACCCCCACACCGGCCACCATGAGGAACATGGTGAAGACGCGCCCGGTGGAAGAGAGCGGGTGCACCTCCTCGTAGCCGACGGTCGTGAAGGTGACGACGGTCATGTAGGCGGCGTCGAGGAGCGACCATCCTTCGATGAGCATGTACCCTGCGGTGGCCATCCCCACGAGGACGGCCAGCGCAAGCAGGCTCCTGGCCAGTTGCGTCTCGAACACGTGCGCTAGGGTCTCTCTGATATGCATCGAGGGTGCTCTTGCAGGCTGAGCCAGCCCCGCGCCGGAGGCCGCTACAGCGGGCCGAACCGCCGCACGACCAGCTTCCCGGTGACGGTCGTTGCGGCGAAGCCGACCAGCAGTCCTGCCAGCAGGATACCCCACTGCTCCAGACCCAGCGGCACGGTGCCGAACGCTGCGCTGCCGATGGGCGTGTAGAGGATGACTGCCTGCATGAGCAGGCTCACGCTCACTGATGCCCAGAGCCAACGGTTCGTGCAGATGGGCATCCCCTCCTGGATACGGATGACCAGCAGCCGCAGGTACTCCTGCACGACGAAGCCGGTGAAGGTCATCGTCCGGGCGGTGTCCAGGTCCCAGAGCCGCAGCCCGACGAAGAACGTGGCGATGAGGATGATCGTTATGACTACACCGACACTGCCGACGAGCGCCGCCATCGAGCGTCCCAGCACCGCGCCGTGACGCGGAGGCTCGCGCATCGCTCCCTGCGGCGCCGGGTCGGACGCCAGCGCCACCGCGGGCCCGGAGTCCGTCACGAGGTTGATCCACAGGATCTGCACGGCGGTCACCGGCAGGTAGCCGAACACGGTGGCCACCAGGATCACGAGCACCTCGGCGAGGTTGCCCGTAAGCATGTAGTTCACAAACTTCTTGATGTTCCGGAATATCCGGCGGCCTTCCTCGACGGCGGCGACGATGGTCGCGAGGTTGTCGTCGAGCAGCACCATGTCCGACGTGTCGCGCGCGACGTCCGTGCCCTTGATGCCCATCGCGACACCCACGTCCGCGTTGTGCAGGGCAGGGGCGTCGTTCACGCCGTCGCCCGTCATCAGCACGACGTCGTGGTCCTCCTTGAGCGTCCGGAGGATGAGCACCTTGTGGCGCGGCTCGGCCCGCGCGAAGATGCTGGTCTCGTTGATGACGCGCTTGAGCTCCGTCTCGTCCAACCCGTCGAGCTCCTTCGCTTCGATGGCCTCCCCGTCCAGCCCCACTTCCTTGCCGATCGCCGCCGCCGTGAGGCTGTTGTCGCCCGTGATCATCACCACACGGATGCCGGCCCGGTGCGCCGCCTCGATGGCGTGTGTGGCCTCCGGCCTCGGCGGGTCGCTCATAGCCCCCAGCGCGGCGAACGTCAGCCCTGCCTCAGCCATCGGGGCGTCGGCAGGCTGCTCCTTGTACGCGAACGCCAGCACCCGCAGCGCCTGTCCCGCCAGCCCGACGTTCTGCTCCAGCAGCGCGTTGCGCTCTTCGTCGCTCAGCGGGGACACCCCGTCCGGCGTCCTGAAGCTCGTGCAGAGCGGGAGCACCGCCTCCAGCGCGCCCTTCGTCAGCAGCAGACCGTCGGCTGCCACGGGGTGCTGGACAGCCACCGACATCATCCGCCGTTCGGACGTGAACGGGACCTCGCCCTTCCGCTCGTACTCGTCCAGGGGCGCTCCCGCGTGCACCGCGAATTCGAGGAGGGCTGTCTCCGTCGGGTCGCCCACGTAGCCGTGCTCGGGGTGCCGGTGCGCGTTGTTGCACAGGCCCGCAACCAGCAGTGAGATGCCGATCGGCTCCTCGTGCGCGCCGAGCGTGATGTCGTGCGCGTCCAACTCCTCGGTGAGCGTCGCCACCCGCCGCATCGTCATGCGGCCTTCGGTGACGGTGCCTGTCTTGTCGGTGCAGATGACCTCCGCCGCGCCGACGATCTCCACGACCGGCAGCGAGCGGACGAGCGCTTTGCGATCCAGCATCCTCCTCGTTCCGAACGCGAGCGCGAGCGTGAGGACGACGGGCAGTCCCTCCGGCACCGCCGCTACCGCAAGGGCGACGGCGGTGATGAACGTCTCGAGCAGGCTCAGGTCGCCGGTCACCAGTTGCAGCACCGCGACGATGCCGATGAGCACCGCGACGGCCCAGCCGATCCGCGCTGCGAGACGGCTGATCTCGCGTTGGAAGACGGTCGGCTCGCTCTCCGTCGTCTGCACCTCCGCCGCGATGCCGCCGACCTCCGTCTGCATGCCGGTGCGGGCTATCAGCATGCGCCCCCGCCCACGCATCACAACCGTGCCGCTGTACGCCATGCAGAACCGCTCGGCCAGCGCCGCGTCGGCGGAGACCGGCTGTGTGTTCTTGCGGACGGGCAGGCTCTCGCCGGTGAGCGCCGCTTCGTCGACGCTCAGGTCGATGCTGCTGATGACCCGTCCGTCGGCGGGGATGCGCGAACCTTCTTCCAGCAGCACGACGTCTCCGGGAACGAGCACCTTGGCGTCCACCTGCTCCGCGACGCCGTCACGGAGTACCGTCGCGGAAGGAGCGGCGAGGCGGTTCAGTGCCTCGATGCCCCGGCTCGCGCGGTAGTTCTGTGAGAAACCGAGGCACGCGTTCAGCACGACGATGAGCGCGATGAGCCCTGCGTCTATCAAGTGCCCGGACTCCTCCGCGACGAATTCAACGCCCGCCAGCACCGCCGCCGCGCCGATGAGCACGAGCACCAGCGGGCTGCGGAACTCGTCCAGCAGCAGTTTGAGCGCGGAGACGGGAGGAGCGCCGATCAGCTGGTTGGGGCCGTAGGTGGCGAGGCGCGTTGCTGCTTCGGCGGAGGACAGCCCGGACGCTGACGATGCAAGGCCCTCGAAGGCATCCTCGACGGACGAACTGTGCCAGGATGCCTGGGTCGTTTCCTCGACGGAGGACTGCATGCGGGGGAGTATACCTGCGCACCGCTGGGGGATTATTTGAGGCTCGTTAACGCGTGTTAGCGAATATCATCGATGGAAGTGACGTAACGCCTGCTCCGGTTGACCTGCCGCCTGACGCTTGGCACACTCCCGCGCAACGGAGTGGACTGATGCGCATCGGCATACCTGACTTAGTCTCGAACTCATACTTCCCTGCCATCGCCGCGGTCGACCTCGGCGCGTTCGAGGCCGAGGGCCTCGATGCCGACATCGAGCTTGTCTTCCCGGTCACGCGCGCGATGGAGATGCTGCGCGACGGTGAGCTCGACTACGTGGCGGGTTCGGCGCACGCGGTGCTGACGGCGTTTCCCCGGTGGGAGGGCGCGTCGTTGCTCGCCGCGCTTGCACAGCACATGTACTGGTTCCTCGTGCTCAGGAGCGACCTCGGCGCGCAGCGCGGCGATATCGAGGCCGTGAAGGGCCTCCGCATCGGCGCCGCGCCCGGCCCCCGCGACGGTCTGGAGCAGATACTCCGTGAAGCGGGCATCGACCCCGCGCGCGACCGCGTGGACATCGGCCCCGTGCCGGGCGCGACCGGCTCCGGCGTGTCGTTCGGGGTGCAGGCGGCGCGGGCGCTGGCCGACGGCGCGATAGACGGCTTCTGGGCGAACGGCATGGGGACGGAGGTCGCCATGCGCTCCGGCGCCGGCAGCGTCGTGCTGGACGTGCGGCGCGGCGCCGGCCCGCCTGCGGCGCGCGGCTACACGTTCCCTGCGTTCGTGACGACCGACCGCAGGATCGACGAGCAGCCGGACGAGGTCGCCGCCGCCGTGCGTGCTATCGTGTCGGCGCAGCGTATGCTGAAGGCCGACCCGTCGAGGGCAACGGGGGTCGGAGAGAAGCGCTTCCCTGCCGAGGAGGCGTCGTTGATCGCGGAGCTCATAGAACGCGACCTGCCGTACTATGATCCGTCGATACCGGAGGAGGCGGTCGAGCAGATGGACCGGTTCGCACAGCAGATAGGGCTGCTCGACGGTCCAGTGCCCTACGAGCAGGTCGTGGCAGCCCGCTTCGCCGGGCTCTGGACGTCTTAAGCAGCGTAAGAGAGGAGTTGAGCGTGGCGAAACCTGAGTTGGAGTTCTTCGACCCCTCGGACATCCCCAGCGAGCCTATCCCGCCCGTGGGGGGCCTCAGCCAGCAGATACTCTCGCGCGACGACCTGAGCGGCGACTACACGCGCCTGCTGCGGTTCGAGCCGGGGACGGACACCTCACCGATGGGCCCGCAGGTGCACGACTTCTGGGAGGAGGTCTGGATCATCGAGGGCAGCATCCACGACATCCCGCTCAACAAGACGTTCACTGCAGGCATGTACGCCTGCCGCCCGCCCGGCATGCCCCACGGCCCCTGGACATCGCCGGACGGTTGCCGGACATTCGAGGTGAGGCACTATGAACGCTGAGGAAGTCGCTGTGTCGGCGAAGAGACCCGCACACAGGTTCACGTTCGACCACGCCGGAGCGCCGATGCGCTTCCTCGCGCGCAGGCTGCTCGCCGGCGGCTATACGGGCCGCGACCCGGCTGCGGTGGAGGAGCACATCGCCGAGCTTGCGCTCCTCGGCGTGCCACGCCCGGCGCACGTGCCGTGGATATTCGTGGCGAACCCGCAGGTGCTCCAGGTGGACGGGACGGTCTACGCGTACGACGGCACGTCGTCCGGCGAGGCCGAGTACGTGCTGCTCATCGACCGGGACGACGTCTTCGTCTGCATCGGCAGCGACCACACCGACCGCGGCCTCGAGAGCCTCTCCATCGAGAAGTCCAAGCAGATCTACCCGAAGATCCTGAGCAGACAGATCTGGCGTCTCGACGACCTCCTGCCGCGATGGGACGACCTGCGCCTCCGCAGCCGCGTTGGCGAGGGCGATGAAATGGAGGACTACCAGGACGGAACGCTCTCCCAGCTCATCCGGCCAGAGCGCCTGCTCGAGCTCATCGGTCCCGACCCCGGCGCGGGCACCGTCGTCTTCTCCGGCACGCTGCCGGTGCTCGGCGGCAACGTTCGCCCGGCTCCCCGCTTCGAGGCCGAACTCTTCGACACGGACGGAAGTCCGCTCGCTTCGCTCGGCTACGACGTCGCGGTGCTGCAGCCACAGGCGCAGCCGGACGAACGGTGAGAGTTCACGTGGGCGTGTGATCCACGCTTGACGAATCGCGCGCCGCGAGCGAGAGTCCACGCATACAAGCCTGACAGGCTCGGAGGAGAACCATGGCGCAGCAGTCAGACGTCGCAACGATAGGAAAGGTGGACATAGACACGGACGCGCGGGCGAAGCAGCTCCCGTACGACCAGTGGGTCGAGTCGCTGGACCTGCCCGTCCACAAGGGCTACTTCGTGGAGGACGTCCGCAACCTGGAGGTCGCCCCATGGCCGGAACTGGGCTGCAACGGCGCATTCATCCAGCTCGAGGGGATGGAGGGCGTCGCCGACGCCCGCATCACTGAGATCCCGCCTGGAGGTTCGACGTACCCCATGCGCTTCGCGCTCGACGAGGTAGTGTACGTCGCGGATGGGCAGGGGCTCGCCACGGTGTGGGCAGAGGGCGTCGAGCGCAGGACGTTCGAGTTCAGCCCGCGCAGCCTCTTCGTCATCCCGCGCGGCGCGGTGCGACAGTTCGCGAACGCTCGCGGCGACCGTCCGGCCCGGCTCATCAGCAACACCTACCTGCCGGTCGCGATGTCGCTCGTCCCAGACGCCAGTTACTTCTTCAACAGCACCTACGAGGACCCCACGCTGCTGGAAACCTCGGAGGATGAGCTCTACTCGGTCGCCAAGCGCGCGCCGGGCGGACGGGGCGCGAGCTGGTTCGGCAACTTCTTCACCGACCTCGCGGCCTGGAACGGCCTCGTCCCGCACCGCCAGCGCGGGGGCGGCGGACACGTCGTCGACATCCAGTTCCCGCACTCGGAGATGGGTGGGCATATGTCCGTCTTCCCGCCGGGCACCTACAAGAAGGCGCACCGCCACGGGCCGGGCGTCGTCATCATCATCCCCGCGGGAGAGGGCTACTCCATCATGTGGCCGGAGGGCCAGGAGAAGGTCATCGTTCCATGGCACGAGGCCAGCATGTTCGTGCCGCCGAACCGCTGGTTCCACCAGCACTTCAACGTGAG
The DNA here is from genome assembly GCA_009838965.1 of Chloroflexota bacterium. GTDB lineage: Bacteria > Chloroflexota > Dehalococcoidia > Lucifugimonadales > Australimonadaceae > Bin16. Next base: position 83,187 of record VXQP01000104.1, read on the forward strand.
CGTGGAGCCCGCGCGCTACCTCGCGCTCTCGCCGATCCGCCAGATGCGCGGCCTCAGCAACCGGATGAACCCGCTGCTCGACCAGGTGGAATACCCGAGCGAGGAGTCGTGGATCCGCGAGATGTTCGAGGAAGAGCTCGGCAAGCGCGGTTTGGAGAGCCTGATGCCGGAAGGGGCGTACCAGGACCCCCACTACAAGTGGGAGTACGACGCCTCCGAGGAGCAGGGCGCAGTCCTCGACGCCACAGCAGGCCGGGGCCTGTAGGAGAGGGCTCGTCCGGGGAACGATGCTGCTGGCACCGATCGCGGTCTACCTGCTGCTGGTCAGAGGCGACAGCATCCTGATGCTCCGTCGGTACAACACGGGTTTCGCGGACGGCTCCTACAGCATGATCGCGGGCCACGTCGAGGCAGGCGAGGATCTCAAGACCTCCATGATCCGCGAGGCGAGGGAAGAGGCGGATAGACCTCTCGCCAACGGATCTGGAGGTGGTTGGGGTCATCCACTCGATGAGCGACAGGGAGTATGTCAACTTCTTCCTGAAGGCCTCGGCGTGGTCGGGCCAAGTAACCAACATGGAGCCGGACAAGTGCGACGACCTGCGCTGGTTCGACATGGCCGACTTGCCGGAGAACACGGTTCCCTTACGCCCGGCAAGGCATTGAGAACTACCGCAGGGGCGTCTGGTTCGGCAGCATGGGCTGGCAGTAGAAGATTGTCTGGGAGACAGAGATGGACCTGATAGACCTCGCTGACAAGTTGTCACAGTTCGATGAGTACTGGAGCCCCCGGATCATCGGGGAGGTCAACGACTCCTACGTGAAGCTGGCCAAACTCAACGGGGAGTTCGTCTGGCACAGCCACGAACAGGAAGACGAACTCTTCTTCGTGGTGAAAGGACGTTTGACGATCCGGTTCCGTGACAGGGACGTTCATCTGGAAGAGGGCCAGATGGTCATCGTTGAGAAGGGCGTGGAGCATCAGCCTGTGGCTGAGTCCGAAGCCCACGTCCTGATAGTGGAGCCCAAGTCTACTCTGAACACGGGCGACGTCGTGAACGAACGCACCGTCGCCGACCTCGAGCGGATCTGAGTCGGGTTCGTGGGTCTGTCGTCTGCCTAAGCCCGTGCGGGCACGGCCTGGGGCAGTGCTACGCCGCGCAGCGCTCCTCCGCGCACCGCGATCGCCAGGGTGACCACGACCAGGACCGCCCCTCCCGCTGCAACGGCGACGGGCGCCCCGGTGCGTTCGGCGAGGCTGTTCATCATCGCGCCGCCCACCGGCAACAGCGCCCAGTGGATACCGTACAGCGCCATCACGCGTCCCCGCAGGCTGTCCTCCACCAGCGTTTGCAGGATCACCTGCCCCGTCGTGATCTGTATCACGCCTACTGCTCCCGAGAGGAACAGGAGCACGAGCGCAGCCTCGAACCACGGCGTGAGCGCGAACGCAACCAGCATCGCTCCGAACGAACCGGCCGAGCCCAGCAGTACGAGCCCCGCGCCCCGCTGCTTGAAGTAGCGCGAGTACACGAACAGCCCCACCATTGCCCCAACGCCCGCCGAGGAGTACATGAACCCCAATTCGCGAGGGCTGACGTCATACACCTCAACCTGGAACACAGGGAAGGTCATCATGTAACCCTGCCCGAATGCCGAGCACGCCAGCGCCAGTAGCAGCAGCGGGCGGAACACCGGGTGCTTCCACACGTAGGCTGCTCCCGCTTTCAGGTCGCCCAGCATCGTTCCGTGCCGCCCGACGGCTGCCTGCTGAGGATGCACCATCCGCATCACTGCCGCCATCGCGGCCGCGCCCGCCGCGGCAACGAAGAAGCTCGGCCCCGCTCCCGCCGCTGCGATGACGAACCCGGCGATGGATGGCGCGACGATGCGTGTCGACGACCACGCCACCGACGTGAGCGGCACTGCTATCGGGATGAGCGACCGGTCCGGCAGCAGGCGCGGGAAGAACGATGCCCGCGCCGGCTCGTCGAACGATTGCACCAGCCCAATCATCACTGCCGCCGCGGCCAGATGCCACACCACCGCCTGGTCGGTCAGTGCGAGCACGGCGAGTGTCGCCAGCACGGCGACGGCGATCGTCTGCGCAGCAACAACAAGTGTCCGAGGGTCGAAGCGGTCGGCGAGCACCCCGCCCGCAAGGTTCACAACGATGCGCGGCGCGGCGCTCACGAGGTTGATGAGCCCCAGAGCCAACGCCGACTGCGTCAGGTCATACGCCAGCCACCCGAGAGTGACGATGGTCATCTGCTGGCCGGTGACTTGTGCGACCAGCCCTATCCAGAAGAGCCGGAAGTCCCGGTAGCGCAGCGCGGCGAAGAACTCGACGAAGCCGCCGAACAGCCTCACGGCGTCTCCGGTGTCTCGTCATCCTCGACTGCTGGTGCTGGAACACCCAGGTGGTTCCTGAAGAATGCGAAGGTCCGCTCCAGCGACTCCGCCGCCGCTTTCTCGCGGCGCTCGGATGAGTCCTGGTTCGGGTTCAGGAACGAGTGCCCCACGCCCTCGTACATGAACAGCTCGTACTGCTTCTCGTACCGGTCGAGCGCGGCGCGGAACGCCTCGATCTCCGAGATGGGCGTTGTGTGGTCGTGCGTGCCGTAGTGGCACATCATAGGCACGCGGATGTTCTCGAGCTCCTCGGAGTCCGGGAAGAGGCTCTGGTAGTAGACCACGCCCGCGCCAAACGTGTTCGTGCGCGCCAGCGACAGCAGAACGAGCCCGCCGCCGAGGCAGAACCCCACGATGCCCACGGGCGCGGTGTCCGCCGTCCACGGCAGCGAGCGCAGGAAGTCGGCGCCGGCGCTGAGGTTCTCCACCGTCCGTTCCACGTCCAGCGAGTTCTTGTAGCGCAGTTGCGTGGCGCGCCCCTCAGGCAGTACGCCGTCGAACAGGTCCGGAGAGAGGGCGACGAAGCCGGCGCGGGCGAACGTGCGCGTCATCTCGCGCTGGAACCAGTTGAGCCCGCCCATGCCGGAGATGACCACGAGCCCCGGATACGGACCGCTGTCGGCCGGACGGCCGACGTACCCGTCTACGAATCCGTTGGGGCCGTCGTATCCCGCGTGCAGTGAGACGATGCGATGCGCCATACCACACCTCCTGCCGCCGTGCATCATAGGGCGGGGCATCTACGGCGACAACCGCCGCGAGCCGCGATGCACGTTCAGCGCACGCTTGCCGACGGCGACGGCATCGCCTTGCTGAGCGTCAGCGGGGCGAGTGGGGCAGCCTCGTTCAGCGGGTCCCGGCTCTTCGCCGCCTCTATGTAGCGCTCCGCGTCCTCTTCGAGCAGGAACCCTGCTGCCTGCAACTGCCGGACAGCCTCGGCCATCTGCCGCATGTACTCCTCGTGCGACGCGTACCGCTCCTCGATGGAGCGCCGCGGGTCGCCGTTCGTCTCCCGCTCGGCGCGCGTTCGAGCGAAGGGCACGAAGCTGCCTGCCAGCGAGGCGAGGTCTCCTTCAGCGAAGCCCGCTCTGCGCAGGTTCCATCCCGTGTGGGTGCCGACGGGGACCATGACTTCCGGCGAACGCAGGCCGCCGAGGTCGTTGCCGTCCTCGTCCACCTGCGGCATCTGAACGGTGTACTCCTTGCCCGGCACGGGCTGCGGCGGATGTTCGGTGACCAACCCCTGATCGAAACCGGGCCCGTAGTCGTAGAGCGGCAGCCGGCTGGGGCTTGCCGGCGTGGGGAAGCCGGGCACCTTCGGGAACGCTGCAAGCGCTTCTTCAGGACTGACCAGTGTGCCGTCTGTCCGCCGCGGCACGATGCTGGCCGGTGGCGGTGTGCCTTCGGTCACCCAGCGGTGCATCATCGTGAGGACTGCCCGCATGAGCGGTCCGTTGTTCATCACGTTGGAGCGCTGCTGGCAGATGTCGTCTGGGGATGGCATCACGCTCGTATGCTGCGCGCTTGCGAGAAAGTAGACGCGCACCGCATCCGGGAACTCGATGTCGTCCCCTGTGCGCGGGCTCGTGTGCCCGAGGGAAGCGTGACGGTTCCAGTATTCGGTGTTCGTGTGCGTGTGCACGACCAGCGGGTCCGACTCAGGGCGCTTCATGACGCAGTCCAGCGAGTCCGAGAAAGCGTCCGGCGTGGTGGAGTAGGCGAAAGGGTAGCGCTCCGAGGGCCACTGATGCTCCTCGTGCTGGCGCGGGTAACGCCCCACCTGGGCGAACCGGGCGTTCGTGAAGAGGCGGCCTGCGCCGGATACGTGCGGGTAGGCGGCTGCGAAGACCTTCCGACCTTGCGGGTCCACGTTGTAGCCGTCGTAGATGAACTGGCGGATCACGCGCGCGCTCAGCGACGCTCCGTAGATGTACGCTCGTTCGTGGCCTGCGAGTGGGTTCGGCGCATCGCTCGCGTCAACGGCGTCATGGAGCAGCATCGACACGAGGTCGCGTATGCTCACGATGCCGAGCCCCATCACGCGGGAGCCCTCAGTCTCGTAGACCAGTTCGTAGATCCAGCCGGGTTTGAAGCCGCCCTTCATGTAGCAGGCCGCCGCCGACGGACGCACCTGCAAGGCGCCGTCGACCATCTCCGCCTCCGCGAACGCCCAGGCGTCCGGCGGGACGGGCACGCGCGGGTCGCGCTCGTGCTCGCGCACTGTCATCGTCGCGTGGGTCGTGTCGAGGTCGAGCGCAGGGTAGCAGCGGATGCTCGGCGCGCCGCTCAGCGGCATCCAGAGCACATCTTCCTGCTCGGCGATGAACTCCTGGCGCACCTTGCCGCGTACCGGCTTCCCGTTCTCCAACGCCTCCGGCAGATCGATGGTGAGGAGGCCGTCGCCCGCCACGAGATCGCCCTGCCAGCCGGACCAGACCACGGTGTAGCCCTGCCGCATCAGGAAACCGTTACCGGCCGCAGCGAGCGTGAGCGGGTCGTTGTCCGGCGCAGCGTCGTTGAATACGCGCACGACCGTCTTGTTCCCCCGGTTGTTCACACCGTAGAGCAGGCATCCGTTGCCCCGTGCAAGGTCGACCGGTTTCAGGATGTCGAGGTCCGCCCTGAACTCGACCAGGCCGTTCGCATTGCGGGGTGCCAGCGCAAAGTCGACAACGTTCGCGTTGGCGGGGTCGTTCGGGTCCAGCTCGAAGAACGCCGATCCGGTCAGCCGTTCGTAGGGCCCCGTGTCCCCGAACGAGGATCCCTCGGCGAAGCTGACCTGCCGTTCGATGCTCAGTCGTACCCTGGTGTTCATACCCTTCCTCCGCTGGGATAGCGCCAGACAGAGATTAGACGAGTCCCGGGCGTTCGTCGACGGCGGACAAACGGAGAGGTCGACCGCGAGCGTACAATCCCGTCCATGCGGCAGAACGGCGAAGGGAGTCAGAGTGAAGCGCCTGCCCGCCGGGGACTTCACCCGCAACTCCGCCTGATACTGGGGCTCCACGTCCCGGCCATTGCGCTGGGGCTGGGGAACGGCATCGGGCTGCCCGTCCTGCCTGAGCTGACCAAGCTCTACGGGGTCAGCATCGTCCAGGCGTCGTGGGTATTCGTCGTCTTCCTCCTCGGCACGCTGGTCGCGTCACTTCCGACCGGCATGCTCATCGACCGGATCGGCCGCCGCTGGATCCTGCTCGCCGGCCCAGTGGTCGTTGCGCTTTCTTCCCTGCTCATCGCGAAGGCTGCGGTCTCAGGCTCGTTCTCCGAACTGCTCGTGTACCGCTTCATCGCCGGGGTCGGCACACAGATGTGGATGCAGAGCCGCATCACGGTCATCGCCGATACGGGAGCGGTGCAGCAGCGCGGCAAGCAGGTCACGCAGATGTTTGGCGTGCAGTCGATCGGCGCGCTCAGCGGTCCGCTCATCGGAGGGTTCGCGGCGGTGGCGTGGGGGCTGTGGTCGCCCTTCCTGATTCACGCAGGCCTGACGCTGCTCTCCATCATCCCCACCTACTTCGTCGTCAAGGAATCGGCTCCCGCGGCGCGGCGTGCGGCCGAGGCCGCTGTAGAGGGGTCGCGCTGGGCGTTGCTGCTCAGGAAACCGATCCCCACCGTCTTCTCGATCCAGTTCCTCACGAACGTCACCCGAGGAGCCGTCTTCGAGGGTGGCGTGATCCTTCTCTACCCGTCCTACGTCTACGGATTGGACCCTGCCGAGCTGGGTGTGCTGCGCAGCGCGATGGCGGTGGGGACCGTCCCTATCATGTTCTCTACCGGATTCGTGATGGACCGGTTCGGCAGGAAGTACATCGTCGTGCCGGGGCTGTTGCTGACGAGTCTCTCGATGGCGTCTGTGTCGGTAACTGCATTCGCCGGCCTCAGCCTGTCCTGGTTCATCGCGAGTTTCGTGTTCGTGCACCTGTCGATGGGGGTCATCTCCGGCAACATGCAGACGCTGGGGACGGACGTGGCCCCACCGCAGGCGCGGGGGCTCTTCTTCGGCGTCTCGCGCCTAGTTGCGCAGGGCGGCTCGACAGCCAGCCCAACCAGCTTCGGCCTGCTGTCCGGCACGCTGGGGTTCGGCGCTGCGTTCGTGCTGCTCGCGTCGACGGCGTTCGCCGCCGCGATGGTCGTGGCGTTCTTCCTGGAGGAGACGCTCAGGAAGCCGGATAAGACGGCTGTCGATAGATAATCGCCTAGCGACCGTAGGCGCTGCTGCGCAGGAGCCGTCCGGGGAGGGCTCCCGTGTGCTCGCCCGCCTCGATCAGCACCTCGCCGTTGACGATGGTGCAGGCGACGCCTTCGCTGGGACGGCGCATGCGCACCGCGTCTCCGGGGTAGTCCGCAACCTCTTCCAGCTCGCCTGCGCCGATGGTGTCCGGGTCGAATACCGTCAGGTCCCCGGCCAGGCCGGGCCTGATGAGACCCCTATCGTGCAGGCCGAACGCGCTCGCGCCCATGAAGGTCAGCTTCCGCACGGCATCTTCCAGGGAGAGTGCCTGCTGCCCCCTCACCCAGAACGACAGCAGGAACGTCGAGAAGTGGCTGTCGCAACGGCGGGTGACGTGCGCCCCGCCGTCGGAGAGTCCGGGCAGCACGAACGGGTCGGCCATCACTTCCGCCATCGCCGACGTACTCACGTCGGAGCGGAAGTAGAAGAGCGTCCTGAGGTCTTCTTCGAGCGCGAGGTCGAGGAACGTGTCGAGCGGGTCTTTGCCCAACTCTTGCGCGATGTCGCTCACACTCCGCTCCACGTAGGCACGGTGCTCGTCCAGGGCGACCCTGGCCACGTGCAGCAGGTCCCAGCGCACCTGGGGGAAGCCGGGGTTCCGCTTGTCCGGCGCATCGGCGTCGGCCCTGAGTCCGGCGCGCACCGCGGGGTCGTGGAAGGCCACGCGCTTCTCCTCGGGTGAACTGCTCATTACGGGCAGCCAGTGCGGGAAGCCGTCGAAACTTCCCACGGTGAGCAGCGTCCAGCGTGCAGTGTTCTCCATGAAGGGCGACACCATCGCGTACATCCGCGCGTCGTTCCGGGTGGTCCCTGCACGTCCCGCAAGGCTGGAGATCACCGGGCGTCCCGTTGCCCGGGCAGTCCGCGTGAGCAGGCCCTCCGACAGTTCGATACGTTCAGAGTCCCCGAACTGGATGGAACCGGCCCCGACTTCGGCGAGCGCTTCCGCCACGGCGAGGAACTCGTCGGGCGGCGCGGCGTTCGCGGGCAGCAGGCGGTTCTCGAGGTCCATGTGCCGCAGGTTTCGCTCCGAGGAGAGTCCCAGCGCCCCCGCGCGGATGCCCTCGCGGACGATCTCCTTCATCTGCTCGATCTGTTCGGGAGTCGCGACTGCCGAGTAGGCCGCCTCGCCCATCACGTGCCGCCGCACCGCCGAGAAGCCGATGAGCGAGCCGACGTTCACACCAAGCTCGCGGTCGATGGTCTCCAGGTACTGCGGCACCGACTCCCACGACCACTCGACTCCGGCCTGCAGCGACTCGACCGGTATGGCCTCGACCCGCGACAGCATGGAGACGAGGTCGGCGCGCTCCTCCGGGCGCGCCGGAGCGAGTCCGAGGGAGCAGTTGCCGTTGATGACGGTCGTGGCGCCGTGGTAGCAGGCGAATGTGCACAGTGGGTCCCAGAGCACCTGCGCGTCGTAGTGGCAGTGGTTGTCGATGAAGCCGGGGGCGATGACCTGCCCCTGGACGTCGATGACCCGTTTCGCGGACGAACCGAGTCTGCCGGTCTCCGCGATGTGCCCGTCCACAACGGCGACGTCTCCCTCGTAGGAGGGTCCGCCGGTCCCGTCCACGATGCGGCCGTTCTTGAGCAGCAGGTCGTAAGTCATCGTCGTCCTCCTCAGAGAGCTTCCGGCAGGGGTATGTCGTACAGGCGGCAGACGTTGGTGCTGAGCACCTTCGTGCGGGTCTCCGCATCGAGGTGTCCGAGGTGCTCGGCGATCACCTTGCGCGAGTTCGGCCAGGTGGAGTTCGCGTGCGGGTAGTCGTTAGACCACATGCAGGCGTCTGCACCCCAACTCGACAGGTAGCGTGTGCCGATGGCGTCGTTGAAGAACGTCGCATATATCTGGTCGGCGAGGTACTCACCCGGCATCTTGTCCGGCGCGGGGCCGGGCTCCCGGTGGCGGTGCCTGCCCAGGTAGTACTCCCACTGCTGGAGCGCGAACGGGATCCAGCCTATCTCGTTCTCCACGAGCACGATCTTCAGGTCCGGGAAGCGGTCCAGCGTCTGGTAGAAGATGAGGTCGAAGAGACTGTTCATCACCTCCGCGATCTTGAGGTTCACGCTGGAGCGGTAGTGCTCGGTGCCGTGGCGGAGGTGGGCCTGCTTCATGTACCCATGCCCGGTGAGGATGTGGAGGCTCACGGGCATCCGGAGGTCCTGCGCGGCGGCCCAGAAGCGGTCGTAACGATCTGACGAGAACGGCATCTCCTCGGGTGGGTTCTGCCAGATCATCGCCCCGCGCAGTCCCGCGTTCCGGCAGCGCTCCAGCTCCGCGACCGCGTGGTCGATGTCGTACAGGGAGATCAGACCGATCCCGAACAGACGCTCGGGGCTCACCGCGCAGTATTCGATCAGCCAGTCGTTGAAGGCGCGGACGCACTCCTCCTGCAGCACTACGTCGTCCAGGCGGAAGAGCGTCATCCCGCGCGTTGCGTAGAGCACTTCGAGGCTGACACCGTCGACGGCCATCTCCTTCAGCCGTTCGTTCGGGTCCCAGCCGCCTGGTTTGGACTGGTCGGAGACGGCATCAGGGAATGTCGGCGCCTGGTCGCGCAGCCCTTTGGGCAGGCGCGTCGCCCACAGGTCGCCCGGTTCCATCACGTGGGAGTCGGCGGAGATCAGCAGTTCGTCGACCGCCCCTTCCGTACCTGCGCTCGCGATCGTCGTGGTCATCGCCGTTCCTCCCTCGCGCTCGACTGCCTGCTGCGCCCTTGCCGGCACTTAACCATTGCATCGACCTGCTGTCAACGAACGGCAGACCTACGCTCTACGTTGCCACGGATTAGGGTCGCCGCCTTGTGAGCGGAACCAGTGAGCGACCCGGTCCCAGTAGAGCTCGGGGTCGATCCTGAGCACGTCGCCGTCATCCGACCGTGCGATCACGAGCTTCCCCCAGTCCTGGGGGTCCCTCCGGCTGTTGTCGACGATGCTCTCCCTGCGGTGCGTGTCGAGGCTGGTCATGAGGTTGAGGAAATCGGACAGCAACGCCCTGTCGAGCTCCCAGACCTCCAGTGCGGTGGCGCCCTCCTCGTCGACGGTGAGGAGGGCGTCTTCGTCGTTCCGGTATCGCCACTCGATGCGCATCTGCACGCTCTTCTAGAAGAACGTATTGACCACCTTCGGAAGGAGCACGTTCTGGTCCAGGATGATGTCGCGTTTGGCGATCTTGAAGGCTGTGTCGGGGTCGCGCCGGAGCGTGTCGTATCGCCTGCCGACGAACAGGTTCACCTCGTCCTGCAGGCGGTTCTGGTAGCAGAAGAACTTGCTGCTCACCCTCACCTCGTCGCCGTTCACTTCCATCAGGAGGATGTTGGAGATGATGTGCTCGAACCGTGAGACCGGCTCCTCCGCCCAGTGCACGCCCGTGTTGATCTGCCGGACCCTGCCGGTCAGGATGTCCTTGCCCTCGTCGAAGTAGGAGATCTCCGACTCGGGGTCGCTGTACTCCAGGTCCCAGTCACCGAACTTGATGTTCCTGCGGATGGGCATCCAGTAATGGATATCCTCTGCCAGCAGGTCGAGCCATTCTGTGAGCCTGCGCTCGTCCAGGAGCAGCGCCTCCCAGTAGAGGAACTGCTCGATGTCCTTCAGCAGGACGATACGGTCCATCGCTTCCAAACTCGCGTTGGCGTGTTGTGTCATCCCAGGACTCCCTTCGTGTCCCCTGCTCCTCGACCTGCAGGTGCCGCAGTCCCTACCAGATGCGGTGCGACTTTGCCCTGTTCACCGGGTAGAGGTCGTCCCAGCTCGACGCCTCCATGAACGCGAGCCACCTGCTGAAGCGGGCACGGTGGGCCTCTTCGGTGTGCGACCCGTTGAAGACGACGCCAGGGTACTTGTCGGTCTCGAACCCCCGGCCCAGCCCGTTGGCGAAGTAGTAGTTCCGCTTGCGCGCCCTCGCGCCCTGGCTGGCGGAGAAGACGTAGTTCCAGTTCTCCATGTCGTCCGACTCGGTGGCCCCGGTTGGTCCGTTGTACCGCATCACGTAGTGGCGTACCGCGTCCTTGACGTGCTTGGGCGCTTCCCTGTCGACCCCGAACAGACTCCACCGCTCGACGACTCCCACGGTGTGAGGGTGCCACCAGCGCCATCGCCAGCTGTCCATGATGAAGTTGGGGAACACGCAGAAGTGTCCGCCCTCGTGGCCGTGGGGTGGCAGTATCCGGTCGGCGTATTTCAGCGCCTTGCGCTCGTGGGCCTCGCGGAAGTAATCGTCGACACCGGCCTCGAGCCAGGTGTTCACGTATGGGGGCACTCCGGTCTGCTTGTAGGCGGTCCAGTTGCCCCCGTGACCGAGGTTGTGGTCGCCCACTGCGTACCGGTTGGCAGGGAAGGGCGCGCGCCGCTTGCCACGGTCGCCGCCCGACATGGTCCCGCGGTCAGGGCCTATGGCGGCGGCGTTCACCGAGCGGTGGGTCATCGCCGCGTGCGTCAGGTCGGTGGACGAAGAGAACGCAGGCACCTTCCAGTTCGTCGGCAGGCGCCACTTCTGGAATGGCGTAAAGACCTCGATACCGGCCTCTTCTCCGTCGCTCGCCTCGCAGTCGTACCGGATGCTGTCGGCGAAGGGGCCGACATAGTCCTCGAACGATGGAGCCTTCGGGTCCCACGTTGCCCACAGCGACCCGTAGTAGTTCTTGAACTGCGCCACCGGTGTCAGCCCCCACTGCTCTCTGTCGAGGCCGCCGTCGTAGGCGTAGGGGGCGTACTGGTAGGCCGCTCCCACCAGAGCGCCGGTGCAGTCGTACGTCCAGGCGTGGAACGGGCAGGTGAACACGAGAGCGTTGCCCTGGTCGTAACGGCAGACCTTCATTCCCCGGTGAGCGCACGAGTTGAGGAAGGCGCGTATCTGGTTGTCCTTGCGGCCACGCACCACCAGCACTTCCTCCGTGCCCATACGCGTCACGATGAAGTCGCCCGGATTCGGCACCTGGCTCTCGTGGCCCAGGAACAGCCAGCACCGGTTGAATATCTGCTCCTGCTCCTGCTCGAAGATATCCTCGTTGACGTACAACTCCCTGCTCACCGTGCCGCCTTCGGTGTCGATGAGCGATCGAAGAGACCGGTCCCCACGTGCCGTGATGAGATTCGCCATGGCGCTTCTCCCTCCTCTTCTTCTGCGTGGCGCGGGAGGATGCCCAGAGGAGTAGCCGCAGATGTCCTGGTAGCGGCACTTAATCACTGCGTCATCCGGCTGTCAACGAGCGGCGGGAGGGGGCGTGCGGCGTAAGCCGGGGACGGCCGGTTCGGCGGTCACTCCCACTCGGCGAAGGCCATGGCACAGCCGACGCCGGCCAGGTTCCGGTAGCAGGGCTGGTAGTCGATGACCCGTCCCGCGCTGTCGCTCGTTGCGGCGGCGATGATCCAGTTCCTGATCTCGGACGTTCCGCCGACCAGCACGTCCGGGTCCATCGCCGCCATGTAGTCGAGGTCGTGCGCTTCGACCGCTTCGAGGTACTCACGATCGATCTGCTCGTCGATCATCATGTGGGAGAGCCCGCCGGACGCGACGACCACGACGCGCCGGGACTCGTCGAAAGACTCGATGGCCCTAGCGAGGGCGCGCCCGAAGTCCACGCACCGCCGGGGTGAACTGGTGGGCGAGTAGTATGTGTTCACCATCACCGGAACGATCTGATAGCGGGCGTCGTCGTTCGTCGTGTGAAGCGGGCGGCCGAACGCGTGGCCGAGTCCCTGCTCGTGCCGCGTGGCGGTCGACCATGCGGGGTCGAACCCGGAATCGAGCAGCGAGTCGATGGTCCACCTGGCGAGCGGGACGTCGACCCGGTACCTCGTGATGGTGTCGGTGAACTCGTCGCCGAGGTGGTAGTGCGAGACCCGCGTGCTCGCGTCTGCCTCATCGCCGATGTACACGAGGAACGGCGGCGTGTTGTCCGCGAGGAGGTTCTCGCGCTGGTCGTCCCCGATGAGGACGATAGTATCCGGGGCGGTCTCGTCGATCCTCGCTCGGACGGTATCCATCGCCTTGAGGCACGCGTCGTAGCGGTGCTGCATCATGGCTTCCGAGGTCTGCTCGCGCATACCCGGTTTCTCGGGGCCCATGTCGTCACGACGGAGGATGTTGGGCCACAGCTCGGGAGGTACATAGAGCTGAGGGCCATGCGACATACCGAACCTGCCTACGATGGTTGCCATTGCTCCTCCTCTCGCCTGAGCCGGATCGGCGCCATTGTAGCCCGCGCAGCCGCGACAGTCCTCAAGCCTGCGCTATGCCCGGCCCCCGGAAACGAGGCTCCGCACCATCTCCACGGCTCGCGGAACGTCTACTCCGACCGCCACCTTCACTGTCCCGCCTCCGTATCCTGCGACGGTCCGTCCTCGTTCCTCCCCGTCCGTCACGACAGATACCTGTGCCGGGCGGCACGTCAGGATGTCCGGGTCGATCGCCGTCGCCACGGCCAGCGGGTCGTGCAGGAAGAACTCTTGGAGGTCGGCCCGCTCCCTGAACCGGTCCGCCAGGATACCGTTGCCCAGCTGAGCCGACTTCGACGTTCCCTCGAACCACTTTGGGCCGTCGCGGCGGTGCATGGACGTTCGGCGCGTCACGTCGAGACCGACGAGCGTCACCGGCACTCCCGAAGCGAAGACGGTGTTGGCGGCCCAAGGGTCTTCGTGGATGTTGAACTCGGCGTAGGGTGTGATGTTGCCCGGCACCTCGAACGCTCCGCCCATGACGACTATCTCCGAGAGCGCATCCACGAGGTCAGGGCGGCTCTCCAGAGCGGCGGCAACGTTGGTGAGCGGGCCGAGCGCGATGACGGCCAGCGGTTCGGCAGACGCAGCGACTCGCTCGCAGATGAACTCGACCGCGCTCATCCCGTGCGGCCTCAGCGTTGGTGCGGGCAGGGGAACGCCGAGCCCCCCTGCGCCGTGGACGTGATACGCGTGGGTGAACGAGCCCTGCAACGGCTCGCCGGCGCCGACCGCCACCGGTACGGCGCTCTGCTTCCCACCGAGGTGTTCGAGCAGCCGGAGCGCGTTGCCTGTGGTGTCCGACAGCGTGGCGTTCCCGCCGACCGTGGTGATGCCCTCGATCTGCAGGTCGGCGGAATTCAGCGCCATCATGAGCGCGAGGGCGTCGTCGACGCCGGGGTCCGTATCGACTATGACCGTACGCATACGCGCGACTTGCTCCGTGGAAGTGGAAGAGTACGCTATCGTTCCTGAACGCCGGACGCTATATTCCCATCAGCAGACAGTCTACGGCGAGCACTGACGTGTCGGGGTCCCGAGAGGAGCATCACCATGCTTGAACCCATCGACTGGCGAGCGCGCATCGGCCTCATCACGACCAGCGGGCAGCTCATCACCGAGTCCCGGTTCCCGTATCTCGCCCCGAAGGGCGTTACCTTCCACGTGACGCGCATGCTGAACCAGGGCGGCGGCATGGCCGCTCTCATCGAGATGGAGAAGCAGTCCTGGCGCGCCGTGGAAGAACTGTCCACCGCTCGCGTTACCTCGCTGGGGTACTGCTGCACGGTGAGTGGAGCGCTGCGTGGCCTGCAGGGCGACATCGACTTCTGCCGCGAGGTCAAGCAGCGGTACGGCATCCCGACCACCTCCACCATGCTGGCCGCCGTCGAAGCGCTCAAGACGCTGGGTCTGGAGCGCATCGTCGTCACCAGCCCTTACCAGGACGATCACCACGAATCGGAGCGTAAGTACCTGGTGGAAGCTGGTATCGACGCCTTCAAGATGAAGGGCATGGGCAAGTCCACCAGCAAGGAGTTCAGCACGACTCAGCCCCAGGAGATCTACGACTTCAGCATGGCCCACTGGGATCCATCCGCCGACGGTCTGTTCGTCAGCTGCATGAACCTCGACGCCATCGCCGTGGCCCAGGACCTCGAGGACGCCATCGGCAAGCCGGTGATCACCTCGCACACGGTGACGCTCTGGCGGACGCTCTCCCTCTCGGGCATCGACGACCCCATCGAAGGCCTGGGCCGACTGCTGACGATGCCCCGGGTCGGCGCAGTGGCAGCAGCGGTGTAGGCCGCCGGAGAGGCCACCGGAACCGTACCCGCGACCGAGCGCCATTCCTTGACACCCGGTTCGCAGATTCCTAGTGTGCAGTCGTTGGCAGACAGGGAGGCACGAGATGGCGAAGAACGGATTCAAGGTCATCGACAGCGATATGCACATCATCGAGCCGGTGGACCTGTGGCAGCGGTACATCGACCCAGGCTTCAGGGGCGTTGCCCCCATCGGAACGGCGAACAGCGCTTCCGACCTGAACCTCATCCACCCGGACGGACGCCTCTGGGGGAGGGACCCTCTCAGGGCGATGCCCACAGGCCGCCCCGCCGGACGGAACTTCGAAGAGGTGGAGGAGCGCTACCGCCCCCACGCCGACCGAGGCTACAGCAACGAGGTTCAGTTGGAAGCGATGGATATCGAGGGGATCGACGTGGCGGTCATCTACCCCAGCCGGGGCCTGCACGCCTTGGGCGAGCCGGACATGGACCCCGCCCTCGCGGCAGCAGTCGCCCGGGCCTACAACGACTGGCTATTCGATTTCTGCAAGGCGGACCCGCAGCGGCTCCTGGGGGCGGGCATGATCTCGGTCTTCGACGTGGACGACGCCGTTGCCGAATCGCGGCGGGCCGTCAAGGAGTTGGGGTTCCGCTCCGTTTTCCTGAGGCCAAACATGGTCAACAACCGTCCCTGGCACGACTCGTACTACGAACCGCTCTGGGACACGTTGGAGGAGCTCGACGTGCCGCTCGGCTTCCACGAGGCCATCTTCACGGGTCTGCCGGAGGTGGGCTGGCAGTTCGGCCAGAACTTCATGCTGCGCCACACCTTCTGTCACCCGGTAGAGCAGATGCTGTGCGTGGCCAGCTTCGCCGGCGCGGGCATCTTCGAGCGCCACCCGAACCTCAAAGTGGCGTTCCTGGAGGGGAACTGCAGCTGGCTGCCCTTCTTCCTCTGGCGGCTCGACGAGCACTGGGAGCAGATGGGGGACGTCTGGGCGCCGGAGCTCAAGATGGCTCCGAGCGAATACTTCAAGAGGCAGGGTTATGCGTCGGTCGAGGCTGACGAGGAACCGGTGAAGTACGCCATCGACTGGATGCCGAACCGGAACCTGGTCTTCTCGACCGACTATCCCCATGGGGACTCCAAGTACCCCTACGCCGTCGACCGCTTCCTCCGGTTGGGCGCCGGTAACCCGGAAGAGAAGATGGGCATCAGCGATGAAGACAAGCGGAGGATCCTCTGGGACAACTGCGCCGAGCTGTATGGCATCAAGGAGCCCGTAGCGAGCTAGCGGCTCACAGCGAACACCGCCGGTTCAGGAGAGAGACATGCCCTACAACAGACAGGGACGGACCAAGGACTTTCCGGTGTTCGACTGCGACAGTCATATCTTCGAGCCCCCTGACGTGTGGGAGAAGTACATCCCGTCCCATCAGCGGGAGTTCGCCAAGTCTCATCTCTACGTGGACAACGACCGGGGCATCCGTGTGCTGAACGGCAGGAAATCGTTCCTGGACCCACGCACCTTCTCGTACGCGGCTGAGGTCTGGAACCCCACGATAACGAAGAGCGACATCGGTGCGGTCAGCCCCGAAGACCCGGACTGGGACGAGCGGGTAGGGAGGAACGCCATCACACGAGACCCCTACGCCCGGCTGCGGGAGATGGACGCCTGCGGCATCGACCAGGTGATGGTGTTTCCCTCGGCGCCCATGATCCAGATGCCGCTGGTGAAGAACGCGGAGGCCGCTCGCATCTGCGCCCGCGCCTACAACGACTGGGTCGACGACTACTGCTCAGCCAACAGGCGGCGGCTCTACCCCTGCGGCATCATCGCCCCGCAGGACGTGGACTTCGCCATCGAGGAATTGCGCCGCATCGCCGGGATGGGGTTCAAAGCTGCCGCCGTGCGCCCCATCCTGTCCAATGGTAAGTATCCGACCTTCCCTGAGTATGACCGCCTCTGGCACGAGTTCGAATCGCTGGGTCTGGCGCTGTGCATGCACACCTTCATCGCACCGGGGACCATGAGTCGGGAGCTGGCCGAGCGGATAGCGGTCGTGCACGAGGAGGCCGGGATAAGAGACCCTCAGACCTTCGAGCCGGAGGTCAGCGCCTATTCACCGGGACAGTTCGTTCCCAACATCATGGAGGCCATGGGGTCGGTGGTGCCTTCGCTGGAGCCGCTGAGCTTCGTGGCCGAGGCCATGAACTGGCTGACCATCGTGCTTATGTCAGGCTGGCTGGAGAAGTTCCCCGGACTTCGGGTGGCCGTGCTGGAGTCCAACGCGTCCTGGCTACCACTGGTGCTGGAGAAGGCCGAGGGCTTCCTGGACCTTCATCGACATATCCTCGAGCGGGCGAACCTGAAGATCGGTGACCCGGAGGAAGTCTTCAACCGGCAGTGCTTCATCGGTTTCGAGGCCGACGAGGACCCCGTGCTTCGCCTCTGGGACATGTACGAGAACGTGGGGATATGGGCCTCGGATATGCCGCACCATGACGCCGCCGATGCATGGGAAGCCATCGATCGTATGACCGGGTGGGGTGTGCCGCAGACCGCTCAGCTGAAGTTCCTTGGGGGGAACGCCTGCCGGCTGTACGGCATCGAGCAGCAGTTGTTCGTCACCGAGGCGCCCGCCGAGTACACGCCTCAGAAGCTGCCGCGCATCTTCTCGTAGCGGCGACGCAGGTACGCTACGCTTCCCCGCTCCGACTGGAGAAGTCGATGCCTGCCGCCTCTTCCTGAAGCTTCAACAGGGACGCTGTGCTCTGCCGGCCCCAGCCTCGCACCATCCCCTCGACCATGTACTGCTCGACCAGGGCGGCTATGGGCATCGGCACGTCGAACTCGCGGGCGACGTCCATCGCCAGACCCACGTCCTTCCGGGAGAGCGCGAGGGTGAAGGTGGCCGGAGCATCGGGGAGCGGCTCGGACACGGCCTTGGCGAAGGACTCCCTGAGCTGGTGCATCTGCGTGTCCAGTCCCCAATACATGCACTCCCAGAGGGTCGGCGGGTCGACGCCGGCCTTGGCTCCCAGCACCAGCCCCTTGCCGATGGCCAGTCCGATGCCTCGACGCACGAGGTTGTGGGCCAGCTTGATGTATGTCCCTGTTCCCAACTCTCCGGTGTACACGACCGTGTCCGAGAATGCGTCCAGCACCGGCTTCACGCGGTCGTAGACAGCTCGGTCTCCGCTGGCCAGCACCTGTACGCTCCGTTGTTGGATGCCTCCCTTGCCTACGATCAGGGGCGCGTCCAGCACTTCGGCGCCCTTCGCCCGGAACGCTTCCCCGATCTTGCGGATCGTGTTGGGATGGCTGCTCGTGAGGTCGACGTAGACCTTCCCGCTTCCGATGCCCGCCATGAGCCCACCGGCACCGAGAGCGACCAACTCCACTTCTCTCGGGCTGGGAAGCGACGTCACGATCACGTCCGACCCCTCGGCCACCTCCGTGGGCGTTGCGCCGAAACGCGCGCCCGATTCCAGGAGCGGGCGCGTTGCCTCTTCGTTGAGGTCGTTGACGATCAGCGGGTAGCCGGCCGCGCCGATGTTCGCGGCGATGGCCCCGCCCATATTCCCCAGGCCGACGAACCCTACTGTCTCCAT
Organism: Chloroflexota bacterium; assembly: GCA_009838965.1. GTDB lineage: Bacteria > Chloroflexota > Dehalococcoidia > Lucifugimonadales > Australimonadaceae > Bin16. The sequence continues at coordinate 101,452 of VXQP01000104.1, forward strand.
AGCGTCCCCCTGTGCTACCTGTTGCGGGCCAACTCCCGAGCGAAGTCCTCCATCCCCTCGGTCAGGCCGTAGGCGCTCCGGTAGCCCGTCTCTTCCTGCAGGCGAAGGATGCTCAGGGGCTGCGCCCGGTCGGGCGTGTAGTTCATGCTCCCACCCTCAACAGGCCGCACCTCCACGCCGGGGAGTGCCGCCCGGAGGGCTTCAACCACATGCTCCACCTTGGACAGCGCCCCGCTGCCCAGGTTGTAGACCTTGCTCTCGAGCGGCTTCTCGCAGAGCAGGGCCACACCCTGGGCCACGTCCCTGGCGTAGACGTAGTCATTGGAGCCGAAGAGCTGAGAGTCCACCTCGACGGGGCCACCCCGAAGGCCGGTCTCCAGCAGTCGGTGCAGGACCTCGCCGATCAGGTCTCCTCCCGTGTAATGGCCGAAGCCGTACACCTGGGCGAACCGTGCGGTCGCGACCTCCAGCCCGTACGCGCCGGCGTAGGACTGCAGGATCACCTCGCAGGCCAGCTTGCTGGCCCTGTAGAACGCGTTGGAGACGACGGGGTAGTCCTCGGTGACCGGAGACGTTGGCTGCAGCCCCCACCGGTACACGCCGAACGTGCTGGCAAAGATCAGCCGCCGCGCGCCGGTCAACCGGGCTGCCTCGGCCACGGCGATGGCGCCCCCGATGTTGGCGCCGAGACCGGCGTAGGGCCGTTGGGCGAGGCGGTCGCCGATCACATAGGCGGTATGGACGACGGCGTCCGTCCGCTCCTGCTGCATGGTCTCGATCAGCGCCGGAAGGTCCCGCACGTCCCCCCGGAACACCGGCAGGTCGCCTGCCACCCGCCGGATGTAGTCCTCGCTGGGGGAGACGTCGTAGAGCGCGGCCCGGTGCCCGCGCTCACTCAAGGTCTGCGCGATGTGGCATCCCACCAGCCCTGCACCCGTGATCAGGATGTTCAATTCGCTGTCCTTACGGTCCCACGACGCTGCGGCCAGCCCTGTCAGGCCGGATGAGGCGAGCGGTCGATGATGACCCAGCGCTCCGCGATCCGGCCGTCGACGATCCGGAGGACCTCCACGCCCCGGGGCATGCGCATCACCACCTTGTCGTCCTCGGCGATGAGGTCCTCGATCTCGATGTGGAAGTCCGGGCGCTTGCGGAGGTTGATGACGAGGTTGCGGATGCCCTCCCGGCCGATCGCGGGGCCGAAGGCGCTGGAGTTGAAGACGTCCCTGAAGTCGGGCGAGATGAGCTCGTCGATGAGGTCCAGCCTGCCCTGGTTCTCCACCTCCTCGTAGAAGCGTCGAACGATCTCCTTGTTCGTGGCGGACATCGAGGTCCCTCCCGTTGAGTGGTGTGTCCGGGGGCCGTCCCCGGGGGATGCTAGGAGCCGCTCCAGGGGGCGTCAAGGTTGGCACTTGCCCTGCCACGTCACCACTCCTCATCCTCCGGCGGTGATGACTGCTCTTCGCTGTCTTTGCCCCAGCAGACGGGCGTGCCGTCCGCTTCGAGCGCGCAGGTGTGGCTGTGGCCCGCGCTGATGGCAGTGAAGGTCTTGCCGGGCGGCGGTGTAAGTTGGCCGTAAGCGTTATCTTTGCCCCAGCAGACTGCCGAGCCATCTTCCTTGAGGGCGCAACTATGCCGCCGCGCGCACGATATCGAAATGAATGTGTTACCTGTGGGCGCGGACAACAGGTTCCATTTGGTGGAGAACCCCCAACAGGCTATGGAGCCATCCGTCTTGATCCCGCACATGTGCAGGTCGCCCGCACTGATCGCCTTGAACGTGGCCCCCTCCGGCGGCGTCATCTGGCCGTGGTCGTTGTCAACGCCTCCCCAACAGACGACAGTACCGGTGGAAGTAAGGCCGCAGGTGTGGGTCTCTCCGGCAGTTATTGCTGTGAATGTCGAGTCTGCCGGTGGAGACGATTGCTCTTTTTCATCGCTTCCCCAACAGACCGGCGTGCCGTCGTCCTTGAGCGCACATGAATGGTGGTCTCCCGCTGTGATGGCAGCGTGGGACGGCGTTGGTGCAGACGGTGGAGTGGGCGTCGGTGTAGGGGTGGGCGTGGCCGTAGGAGTAGGAGTCGGTGTTGGCGTTGGTGTGGGAGTTGCCGTAGGCGTCGGTGTGGGCGTAGGCGTTGGTGTGGGTGTAGGTGTGGGAGTTGCCGTAGGCGTCGGTGTAGGAGTGGGCGTAGGAGTAGGAGTGGGCGTAGGAGTAGGCGTCGGTGTGGGCGTAGGCGTCGGTGTGGGCGTAGGCGTTGGTGTGGGAGTTGCCGTAGGCGTTGGTGTGGGTGTAGGGGTAGGCGTGGCCGTAGGAGTGGGCGTCGGAGTTGGTGTAGGGGTGGGAGTCGGCGTTGGGTCCAGGGTGGAAGGGGATGATTGTCCCGAGTCGTTACTGCCCCAACAGATAGGTGTGCGGTCACCTTGCAGTGCGCAGGTGTGCTTCTCTCCTGCGCTTATCTCAACGAACGTCGAACCGGCGGGAGGGGTGGACTGGCCTTGGTCATCCTCACCCCAGCAGACGGGTGCCCCGTCGGAAGTCAGGGCGCAGCTATGGCGCCGCCCGCACGAGAGCGAGGCGAGCGTCTTATCTGTGGGAACACCGGACACCTGCCCCTTGTTGTCCAATCCCCAGCAGGCTACGGAGCCGTCTGCCTTGATGCCACAGGTGTGGAGGTAGCCCGCACTTATCGCTGTAAACGTGGTTTTCTCGGGCGGTGACACCTGACCATGGTCGTTGTCCACTCCGCCCCAACAGACGGCGGTGCCGGTTGAAGTGAGAGCGCACGTATGGGTCTCTCCGGCGCTGATCGCGGTGAATGTCGAGCCTGTAGGTGGCGACGATTGCCCTTTCTCGTCGTCACCCCAACAGATCGGCGTGCCGTCGCTCTCCTGCGCACAGGTATGGATGTATCCGGCGCTGATGCTGACGAACGCCTTGTCAGATGGAGGGGAGGCCTGTCTGTTGTCGTTTTCTCCCCAGCAGATGGGCGAACCGTCGGCTTTGAGTCCGCACGTGTATGCCCCACCAGCGGTGATGTCGGTCAACGTCGTGTCTGCAGGTGGAGACGATTGGCCCTTCGCGTCATCACCCCAGCAGACGGGCGTGCCGTCTGACTCGAGTGCACATGAATGGTGGGCGCCCGCTCCTATGGTCTGCTGAGCCGCTTCCTTGATGGGCGCTGGCGTAGGAGTAGGCGTCGGTGTGGGCGTTGGGGTAGGTGTCGGAGTAGGCGAAGGGGTTGGAGTGGGTGTAGGTGTTGCCGTTGGCGGACGGGACGGCTCGGGAGTATTGGTCGGAGTGGGGGAAGGTGTCGGCGTAGGGGTGGGTGTGGGAGTGGGCGTAGGG
>VXQP01000065.1 GCA_009838965.1 Chloroflexota bacterium
TCGGCGCAGGGGTGGGCGTGGGGTCTGAGCCACAACCGACCACCATCAACGCCAGCGCTCCCATAAGCGTTACCAAAAGCGCCGACCAGAGTGACCTTTTCATGGGGACTTCCTTTCTCCGACGAGCGACCGATGCCGACGTTTGCAAGAAGAGCCCACGGCGAGTATCTGCCTTGATCGCTCGTCGCCTCGGTCCTCCCGCCGGACAGCAACTGCAATCGCCGCAAGGCCACGCTATCGATGTTGTAGCGCGCCAGCCGTTATAGGACTATATGAGCCGTGTGTCAAGGCGGGATTCGAAACACGGTGCGGGTTTTGTAGAGGATTCAACCACTGTGTCGAGCTTGACCCTCCGAGATTCACGCCCGTAAGCTGCGCCAACAGTCCCCGAGGGTTCCGGCGCCACGCCCAGCCACGGGAGATAAGGCCGATACTCCATGACTGATTCATCTGCGAACGAGCGCCAAACGGTACTGGAGCTCCGTAACGTCTGGAAACGCTTCGGGGCAGTGGAAGCAGTCAAGGACGCGTCGATCGAAGTCCGCCAGGGCGAAGTGCTTACTCTGCTCGGGCCGAGCGGATGCGGAAAGACAACCACGCTTCGCATGGCCATCGGCCTGGAGCGCGTATCGAGCGGGGAGATCCTCTACGAAGGCGTCGTCGTCGACAGTGGCAGCAGCCGCAGTTTCGTACCCCCGAACAAGCGGAATATGGGCATGGTGTTCCAGTCCTACGCCATCTGGCCCCACATGACGGTGGCCGAGAACGTCGCCTACCCATTGAACGTGAGGAGAGTTGGGCGGTCCGAGACTCGGGCGCGGGTGGCCAGGGTCCTCGATCAGGTTGGGCTTACGGGTATGGGCGACCGTCAATCGACGATGCTCAGCGGCGGTCAGCAGCAACGGGTCGCAGTTGCCCGCAGCCTCGTGTTCGAGCCCAACCTGCTCCTCCTCGACGAGCCTTTCTCGAACCTGGACGCCAAGCTCCGTGAACAGATGCGGGTTGAGTTGAAGGAGCTCCAGCGCCGCCTCGGCATCACTGTCCTCTTCGTCACTCATGATCAGATAGAAGCGCTCAGCCTCTCAGACCGCATCGTGGTCATGGACCACGGCAACGTTGAACAGGTCGGCACGCCGACGTACCTGTACAGGAACCCGCAGACTCCGGCGGTGCGCGACTTCCTGGGACGCACTGTGATGTTCACCGGCACGGTTATCGGCGGCGGCAACTCCGAAACGGTCCCGGTGCAGCTTGAGGAGCCGGGAGGGCCCGTCATCCGCGCGCGCACCACGGCCGGCAGCGTGCTGCAGCCGGGCGAGAAGTGCAGTGTCGCGGTCAGGCCGGAGGTCGTCGACGTGGTTCGTGTCGCCGACGGCTCATACGACAGCGCGCAACTCGTGGGCTCTATCGCCGCTGTCCTCTTCGTCGGCGAACGTTACGAGGCACGCGTGCGTCTTCCATGGGGCCAGGATGTACAGATATACCTTCCTGTGTCCGAGGATTGGGAAGAAGGTCAGGAAATCTCCCTGCACTTCGACGCGCTGCAGGCTCAGGCATGGGCCGTCGCCGCGTAACAAGGACGTGCAACGGTAGCAGAACGCGCTGGCGTATGGCGTCCTGCCCCCGCTAGGTGGACGGGTCGGTTGTCGATATGCCTCGGAGTTTCAAACCCAGGATGCGTGCCGCGGCAGCCATGCCCAGGGTCAGGAGCAGGATCAGCAGTCCGATCACTGACGCCTCTTCGAACTTCCCTTCCGCCATGTAGTCGAGCTGCAGCATCGACAATGGCTCAGAACTCCGCGTTGACAGCAATGCCACCACACTGATCGCCTTCGCCGCCTGCACGAAGGAGAGCAGCCCCACCAGCACCAACGCGGGGGCTATCAGCGGAAGGAATATGCGCCGGAACGTATAGATGTGCGAGGCGCCGCTCACCCAGGAGGCCTCTTCCAGCTCCGAGCCTATCTGCATCATGTTGGTCTTGAGCAGTTGGACGCCCAACGTGATGCTGGCGAGGCTTACAGCAAGCACGAGAACGAACATCGTTCCGTAGAGAAGATTGAGGCCGGGTGTTCTGAGGAACAGCCAGAGGAAGCCCAATCCGATGACGATGCCGGGAATGGTCGCGGGCAACCAGGTCAGGAAATCGAGCACGTGTCGTCCCGCGAAACGCGTCCTGGCGCTGATGTAGGCGATGAGCGAGAAGGCAACCATCGAAAAGAGCGCAGCGCCTATCCCGATGAGGAAGGTGTTCTTGAGCGCTCCCAGTATCCGAGGGTCAGACAGGCTTACGATCCAGTTCTTCACGGTCCAGGGATTCGGTATGTCGAAGAAGCCGAACAACCTCATGAATGTACCGAGCGTCACCATGATGATTGGGAAGACCGTCATCATCAGGACCATGAAGGCGATGGCCGAGAACAGAGGCCAGCGAAGACGGCCAAGCTCATGCAATCGGGCGGAGTACTTGCCGGAGAGCGTCTGACTGCTCCGCCGTCTGCTTATCCATTGCTGCAGAACGATTAGCGGCAACAGGAGCGCCAGGACCAGCATGCTGAGGGCCATGGCCTCGCCGAACTCGGGAGGTTCCTTGAGCAGAACACGCCGGTAGATCAGGGTGCTGTAGACGTCGATCCTGGCTGGCGATCCGAGGATGAGCTCGACCTCGAACGCCTCCATCGACTTTATCGTCCCCAGCAGGAAGATCACGAGGATCGTGGGCGCCATCACAGGAACGACCACGCGGAACAGTGTTCTGAGAGTGCCCGCGCCAAGGATGCGCGACGCTTCCTCCAGGGATGCATCCATATTCCGGAATGCCGGCGTGAGGAGCATGACCTTTATCGCGACCGTCGTGGTCATCAGGTGGATGAACGTGATGCCCCACCATGAATAGATCTGGAATGGCGCCTCATTGATGAAGGGAAGCCGCATCAGGAACTGGTTGAAGAGGCCCCGGTCTCCATCGAGCATCAGCGACCAGGCGATGACAACGGGCAGCGCGGGGATGAAGAAGGCGGTCCAGAAGCCGAACTCCAACCAGCCCTTGTACGGCAGGTCCGTCCTGGCGAAGACCCATGCAAGGGCAACCCCGATGAAGAACGCTATCAGCTGGCGCGTGCCCGTCAGGGTGATCGTGTTCACGAACGCGTCGCGAAGCTGGCGCTCCTGGAACACGGCTGTCCAGTTGTCGAACCCGAACGTCGTGTCCGTGCCGAACTGTCCGACCTGCAGACTGTTCAGGAACAACAGCAGGATGGGATAGACCGCGATGAACGCGACGGCCCCCAGCACCAGCGTAAATATCACTGTTGCAGGGCCGATGCGCACCGCGCCCAACAGGCGCAGGCCTATCCCTGCACGCCCTGGACCTGCAGCCTCAGCCATACTGAGCGACGGCTCTGCCCGATGGCATGGCCGGAACGTTAGCCACGGCCTATCGTGACCCGGCGTATTCAGCCGGGTGCATCTCGCCGAGCGTTTGCTCCTTGTAGTCAGACCCTGCCTCGAGGATCTTCGCGATGCCGCGCAGGCCGTAGTACGAGGTCCCCGTGCCCGGTGGGTCGCCTCCATCGGCGACCATCTTCACAGCGTCGAACAGCACCTGCCGGAGCTGGATGATGGGTTGGTCGGCAGGTCCGAGGCGCTCTATCGAGCGGTCCACGATAGGCCCCACCGCCTCCTGGACGGCCCGGTCCTGCAGGTTCACTCCCTTTATGCCGGAGTAAGACATGGTCTTCTGGTACTCGCGGTCCAGTCCCCACTCCTGCTCCGCTCCGATCTTCGATCGGAAGGTCTTCTGGTCCACTGCGCTGGGGCCGTTCGCCATTCCGATATCCGCGCTCTCCCGCTCTGAGTCGGAGAGAGGTTCATCCCCGAAGCTGTACTCCCAGTTCCAGACCATGCAGTGCTCGTCGTCGATCGGAACGTACATGTGGCCTGGAGAGCGGTACGGCTTCTGGACGGAACGGATCTGGGTCCACGGGGCCACGAAGTGGTGTGAGAGCACCAGCTCCTTCCCCTCGGAAGGCAGGGGACGGACAGCCCAGAACTCATGGCCGTAGTCGGTTCTGTTTATCTCGTACGTGCCCGGTTTCGCACGCATGGACGCATACGTCGGATGGAGTCCGGCCTCGGGCCCGGCGTCCACGCTGATGGCGCCATGGAGGACCGGGGCGTGAGACGGATCGATCCCGCCTTCCACCGCCTGCACCCAGTTGCAGTCCTGGACGACTTTCGAGACATCCCTGTGCGTGGGAGGGACCTGCGTCCATTCGAAGTTCGGCGGCGGCGGTTGCCTGTCGGCGGGACCGAAGTACACCCAGACAACCTCGCCCACTTCCACGGTCGGATACGACCGGATCGTGATCTTCTCCTTGAAACGCAACTCCTCCGGCTCGTTCATCTGGTCGACGCAGTTGCCCTCGACGTCGTACTTCCAGCCGTGGTATAGGCAACGAAGGCCGTTCTCCTCGTTGCGGCCGAGCCACAACGGCGTGCCTCGATGCGCACAGAAGGACTGAAGCACCCCGATGCGGCCGCTGGTGTCCTTGAAGGCAACCAGGTCCTCACCCAGGAGTCTGAACGGGACCGGTGCTCCGTCAGGTGTGAGTTCCCAGGACAGCAGGGCGGGGACCCAGTAGCGTCGCACTACTTCGCCCATGGGGGTGCCGGGGCCGATACGGCACAGGAGTTCGTTCTGCTCGGCGGTTAGCATAATCAGCCTCCATTCGAGTCTGCATGCAACGTGCCATGTTCAGAGGTGCAGCTCTTCGGCGGCAGTATATACCCGCCTTTGGCATATACAAGGCTCGGCCGCCGGGTCACAAGAGAGCGGTACCCATGGTACCCCTGCAGGGACTCGAACCCTGGCACGCGGTTTAGGAAACCGCTGCTCTATCCTCCTGAGCTACAGGGGCACAGGCGTATTGTACTCCTACACGCCTGGAGTCTCTGCTCGGATCTCCGCGGCGATCTGGTCAACGAGAGACATGGATTCGCGGAAGATGCTCGATGCGTACGTCACCCGTCGCGCACCCGCCTGGGCCGCGGCGGCAACCGAGATAGGTCCCCCTCGGCGGACCAGTACATTGACAACCTCGACTGCCTCGACCAGGGCACGGATCGCGGTGGGGTCGCTTAAGCTGATCGGATATATGCAGTCTGCCCCCGCTTCGTGATAGAGCCTGGCGCGTTGCAGGCCCTCCTCCAATTGCGTATACACGTCCCCTTCGCCCCGGATGAATATGTCTACCCGTGCGTTGAGGAACAGGTCGACGCCAAGGGCCTGCGCCTCGACCTTGACAGCCGCCAGGCGCTCTGCCTGTGCTTCGGCCGGCACCAGCCCCAACGTCCCGTGATGGTCCGTGTCTTCCAGGTTCAAGCCCGCCGCCCCGATGTGGATCAACCGTCGAGCGATCTCAGCCGGAGGCAGTTGGTAACCGGCCTCGAAATCGACGGTGACAGGCAAGGGAACCGAACGGACGATGCGCTCCGCCGCGGCGAGCATCTCCTCGACCGGGGCTGCCTCGTGGTCCGCGTAGCCGATGGTTGGGGCTACACCTCCGCTGGTCGTTGCGATCGCAGGGAAGCCCGCCGCCTCGAAGCGTCGGGCGCTCGCCGCGTCCCAGGCGTTCGCCATCACCAGCATGCCGGGTCCCGCATGCAGGTCGCGGAATGCTCGAACCTTCGATGAAAGCTGTTCCAGGTCCACCATGGTGTTACGTTCCACTACACCTCAGCTACGGGGGCGCTGCGCGCTCATGGTACCACTCTCCTGTGACATCGCCCCGTTGCGCCAACGACGCGCCTCTCCCTACCATGTCTCCATGACTGCGCAACTCGCACCAGCGCCCCAACGAGCCGTCCTTGGAGCCGTTGCCGGACGCCCGATGCAACAGGATGCAACACCCCCGCGCGGGCTGGAACTTATAAACGTATGAGATTGTTGTTGCCTTAATGCCGGGAGGCAGGCCACGGCCTGGGAAATGCCTGTCAGGAGGAGAACAAGAATGTCAAACAGGGTGCCCGTCCCACTCGTAAAAACCCTGAACAAGGATCTCATCGCCCCCTCCGTTGACATCCTTGTTCGCACGGCGAGGGGATCCGCCGCGGGAGACCGCGCATGAAGGTATTCGTCCTCAGCGGTTCCTCGAGCATCGGACAGGCCGCGATACGCGTGCTCCTCGACGCAGGCCACGAGGTCTGTGCGACGTACCGCTCCGGCGTGCCGGAGGGCCTCGACCGCGCGACATGGGTGCATGCCGACGTGCGCTCCACCGACGACCTCGACGCGCTCGCCGGGCCCGCGGAGGGCGCTGACGTGCTCCTCCTGCTGCCCGGCCTCTCGCTCGGCCTGAAGCTGGAGGCCTACGACGACGACCGCATATCGGACGTCGTGGACGTCAACTTCTCCGGCCAGTTCCGCGCCATCCAGCGCATGGCGCCCGTCCTGGCCGACGGCTCACAGATCATCATCCTGGGCTCGCAGGCGGGCCAGCGGGGCTCCAACGACCCTCTCTACGGCGCAACGAAGGGCGCCATGCACGCCCTCGCGAAGTCGCTGGCGAAGTCCCTCGCGCCCCGCACGCGCGTCAACGTAGTCGCGCCCGGCATGGTGACCGGGACCGCCATGCACGACGACACGCCTCCGGCCGTGCTGGACATGCACATCAACACCACTCCCACCGGCCACCTCATGAGCGTAGCCGACCTCGCACACGTCCTGCTCGACATCATGCAGCCGCACTGGGCCCAGTTGAACGGCGCGTGCATAGACCTCAACGGCGGGATGTACGTTCGCTGATAGCCTGTTCCCATGCCGTACGAACCCTCTCCCTTCCTGCGCAGCCTGCCGCTCTTCGCGGAGGAGGAGCACCAGCCGTTCCGGAAGTCCGCACGCGGCGCGATGCGCGGCGCCGCGCTCCTCGTGCACGGCTTCCCCGGCACTCCCGCCGACATGCGACCGCTCGCCGCGTCGCTCGCCGCCGCGGGCTGGGACGTCGACGCGCCCCTCCTGCCCGGCTTCGGCCCGCAGATCATCACGCTCCCCAATCGCCGCCACGTCGAATGGAGAGACACCGTCGCGGAGCGCGTGCGCTCGCTGCGCACGGAGCACGACACGGTCATCGTCGTGGGGCACTCGCTCGGTGCTGCGGTGTCCATCGTGGCCGCGCAGCGGGAGATGGCCGACGGTTACGCACTGCTCGCGCCGTACTGGCGCTTCGGCGGGCCGGTGACCCACATGCTCTGGCCCGTCGTCCGGCTCTTCTTCGGGCGATGGCGTCCGCTCAAGCGCGCCGACTTCTCCGACGACCGCGTCCGGCAGGGCCTGTTGAGCGTCATCCCCGGCCTGCAGATAGACGACCCCGCCGTGCAGGCCGAGCTGCGGGCGTTCGTCGTCCCGACGCAACTGCTGAGCGAGCTGCGCAGGCTCGGCATGGCAGCGGGGACCGCCGCGCGACGGTTCCGAGCGCCGACGCTCGTCGTGCAGGGCATCCGTGACACGCTCGTGAAGCCGGCCGATACCGAGCGCCTCGTAGAACTGTTGCCGTCGGTGCGGCGCTACGAGAAGGTGGACGGCTCGCACAGCCTGCCGCTGCCGGCGGGCGGTGCATGGGAACGCGTCACACAGGCGGTGCTGCGCTTCGCGGACGAGATCGGGAGTGCGTGACGGCGGATGGCCTACCGCTCAGTGAGCCAGCGCCCCAGCCGGTTGAGCGCCTCGCGGATGTTCTCCTGCGAGTTCGCGAACGAGATGCGGACGTACCCCTCGCCGTACTCCCCGAACGCCGTCCCCGAGAGCAGCGAAACGCCCGCCTCCTGCAGCGCGCCTCGTTCGAACTCGCCGCTCGTCATCCCCGTGCCCGTGATGTTCGGGAACGTGTAGAACGCCCCCATCGGCATCGGGCAGGTCACGCCCGGCAGGGCATTCAGCCCCGCGACGAGCAGGCTCCGGCGCTCCGCGAACTCACCGACCATCTCCCTGACGGGCTCCTGCGACGACTGCAGCGCGGTCACCGCCGCGATCTGCCCGAACGCCGCCGTGCAGGAGACGCTGTTCGTCACCAGCCGCGTCACCGGCTCCACCAGCGGCTCCGGAAAGACGCCGTAGCCCAGCCGCCATCCTGTCATCGCGTAGCTCTTGGAGAGTCCATCCAGCACCACCGTCCGCTCCCACATCGACGGGAAGCTCGTGATGGAGGTGTGCGAGCCCTCGTAGTAGAAGTCCTTGTATATCTCGTCCGAGAGCACGACCGCGTCCGCCTCCACCGCGAGTTCCGCGATGCGCTGCAGCGTCGCGTCCGGTATGACGCTTCCGCACGGGTTGTTCGGCGAGTTGACGATGATGAGCCGCGTGCGAGGACTGATGAGCCCGGCGAGCTCGGCCGGGTCCGGGTTGTAGCCCAGCTCTTCGCGCAGCCGCATCGGCACCGGCGTCGCGCCCGCGAACCGGATCATCGACTCGTAGATGGGGAATCCGGGGTTCGGATAGATGACCTCGTCGCCCTCCTCCGCGAGCGCAAGGATCGTGAAGAACATGATCGGCTTGCCGCCGGGCGTCACGATGATGCGGGTCGCCGGTATCTCGCAGTCGAGCCGCCGTCCCACGTCCGCCGCTATCGCCTCGCGCACCTCCGTGATTCCCGGCGACGGCACGTAGTGCGTGTACCCCGCGTCGAGCGCGCCTTTCGCCGCCTCGACGATGTGCGCAGGCGTGTCGTAGTCCGGCTCGCCGATGCCGAGGAAGATGATGCTGTGGCCCTGTGCTTCGAGCGCCTTTGCCCGCGCCAGCGCCTCGAACGCCGTCTCTGTCCCCAGCCGTGACATCCGTGAAGCTAGGCGCATCTCTCGCCTCCCCCCGATGCGCTATTCGAAACGGGTGCGCCGCCTGAGATGGCCGGGATGAAGTGCACCTCGGAACCCTCGTCGAGGGGCGTCAGCAAGCCCATGTTCGCCGGTTCCCCGTCCACGATGGCGCCAAGCCCCGGCATCAGCCTGTCGGCGTCGTCGGGATTGACCAGGCTCTCGGCGATGCCCGGGTACCGTTCATCGAGGTTCCGCACGAGGGCACGCAGCGTCGCTCCCGGCACTTCCATGCTCGACTCACCGCTGGTGTAGCGTCTGAGCGGGATGGACAGGAAGACCGTCGCCACGGTCTAGTGTCCGTTCTTGCCGTTCCGCTTGTTCGCCAGCGCTTCCATGATCCGGCTGGGGTTCATGGGCGTCTGGTACAGCCGTGTGCCGATGGCGTCCGCTATCGCGTTCCCGACTGCAGGCGCGGGCGGGACGATGCTCGTCTCGCCGATGCCGCGTACCCCGAACGGGTGGTTCGTGTTCGGCACCTCGACCACGATGGCGTCGATCATCGGCAGGTCGAGCGCGGTCGGCATCCGGTAGTCCAGGAAGCTGGAGTTCTGCATCACGCCGTCGGGGCTCGTGTAGTACTCCTCGTTGAGCGCCCAGCCGATGCCCTGCGCCGCCCCGCCCTGGAACTGGCCCTCCACGTAGGACGGGTGCACCGCCTTGCCGGCGTCCTGCGCCGCCGTGTAGCGGAGTATCTGCACCTTGCCCGTCTCCTGGTCGACCTCCACGTCGACCAGGTGCGCCGCGAAGCTGCCGCCGCCGGAGCCGCGAACGTTCACCGTGCCCGTCTTGGACACCGGGCCGCCGGTCTGGCCGAGCTTGCCCGCCGCCTCCTTGAACGTAAGACGCTGGTCGGGCGCAACCTTGTTCTGGAAGACGCTGGCCTCGAACTCGACGTTCTCCGGCTCCGTCTCCCAGATCATCGCCATCCGCTTCTTGATCTCCTCCACTACCTGCTTGGCGGCCTCTATCGCCGCCTGTCCACTGGCGTAGGTCGTGCGGCTGCCTGCCGTCAGATCGTTGTAGCCGACGGAGTCCGTGTCCACGACGGTGGGGTGCACGTCGTGCGCCGGGAGGCCGAACACCTCCGCAGCCTGCATCGCTATCGTCGTGCGCGTCCCGCCGATGTCGGGGTTGCCCTCCACCAGCGACACTACGCCGTCGTCGTTGACGCTGATCGTGACGGACGAGCGGTTGCCGCCCCCGTTCCAGTAGCCCGTGGCGAGTCCACGTCCACGCAGCTTCCCGTCCGAACTCTCGCCCAGGTCGCTCTTGAAATGGTCGGAGTCCCTGATCGCCTCCATGCACGCCACGTTCCCGATGCGCGGGAACACCGGCCCGTCCGGCCGGCGGGTGCCCTCTTCCGCCGCGTTGAGCAGGTGGAACTCCATCGGGTCCATCCCGATCGTCTCGCACAGCTCGGAGATGAGTGACTCGCTGGCGAACGTCGCTTGCGGCGTGCCCGGCGCGCGGTACGCAGCCGTCTTGGACATGTTGATGACCACGTCGTAGGCGTCGATCCGAACGTTCGGCACCTTGTAGCAGGCGAAGATGCCCGCCGTCGCCGCGCTGATGGACGAGCCGGGATAGGCGCCCGCCATGTAGCGGATGTCGGCCGTCGCCGCGACGATCTTCCCGTCCTTGTCGACGCCTATCTTCGCGGTGACCTGCCCGCCGGGGCCCGGGCCTGTTGCGTCGAACACGGACTTGCGGTCCATCGTCATCTTGACCGGCCTGCCGGACTTGCGGGAGAGCATCGCGGCGAGCGGCTCCATGTAGAGCCCTATCTTCCCGCCGAACCCGCCTCCGATCTCCATCGGCACGACGCGCACGTCCGAGAGCGGGAGCTTCAGCACCGTCGCCACGTTGCTTCGCACGCCGAACGGCGCCTGCGTGGTCGTCCAGACCGTGAGTTTGTCATCCGGGCTCCAGAAGGCTGTGGAGCTGTGCGGCTCGATGTAGCCCTGGTGCGCCCGTGCGATGGTGTACGTCCGTTCGATTACGTGTGCTGCTTCCGCGAACGCCGCCTCCGGGTCGCCGAACTCCGTGCGGGTGTGCTCCGCGACGTTGGTCGGCGATACCTTCTCGCCAAGGTGGTCGCCCTCGAGGTCGTCGTGGATGATGACCGCGTCCGGCTTCATCGCGTCTTCCAGGCTGATGACCGCCTGGAGCGGTTCGTACTCGACCTCGATGAGCTTCAGCGCCTCCAGCGCCGTGTTCTGGTCGACGGCGGCGACCGCTGCGACCGGGTGCCCCCGGTAGACGGCCTTGCCGTGCGCCATGACGCGCTGGCTGGACCATTTGAGGTTCGTCACCTCCTCCACCATGTCCACCATCTTGGGAGCGGTGACCGGCATGTCGTCGCCCGTGATGGCGGCGAACACGCCCGTTGCCGCCTCTGCGCGCGAGACGTCCACTCTCTTGATGACGGCGTGCGCGTACGGGCTGCGGAGCACCGCGCCGTGGATGAGGCCCGGCAGCTTCAGGTCGGCGCCGTACTGCGCGCGGCCCAGCACCTTGTCGACGCCGTCGTGCCGGATGGGGCGGCTGCCCACCACCTTGAACTCCTGTGCGGGTCGGTCAGCGGTCGTAGTCATGTCGCTCGGCTCCTACGTCGTCTTGTTCGCGGCGCTCTGCACCGCGCGCACGATCTTGTCGTATCCGGTGCACCGGCACAGGTTGCCGGCCAGCCAGAGACGGATGCGGTGTTCGTCCGGATGGGGTTCGCGTTCCAGCAGCGCCCGCGCCGCCACGAGGAAGCCCGGCGTGCAGATGCCGCACTGGAGCGCCGCCTCTTCCAGGAACGCTTGCTGCAGCGGGTGCAGCCCGTGCGGCGGCGCCATCCCCTCGATCGTGTCCACCTGCCTGCCGTCGACTTCGGCGGCGAGCACGAGGCACGAGTCGACGATGCGCCCGTCGAGCGAGACGGTGCACGCGCCGCAGTTGCCGTCGTTGCAGCCTTCCTTCGTACCCGTGAGCCCGACCACCTCGCGGAGCGCCTCCAGAAGCGATTGGTACGGGGCCGCGAGGAACTCCGTCTGCTGCCCGTTCAGCGTGCAGGCAACCGGAATTTTGCGGACTGGTGTCTCTTGTTGCGTCATTCCTACCTGCCTGCTCAGCGATTTGATTGGGCGCGCTCCAGCGCGATGGCGAGCGTCCGGCGCGTCAGCACCTTCACCAGCTCGATGCGGTGCTCCGCCGTTCCGCGCATGTCGCCGATGGGCGCCGCCTCGGTGGAGGCTATCTCTCCCGCCTCCGCGAACGTCTCCGGCGTGGCGGGCTTGCCCGCGAGGAACGCCGATGCCTTCGCCGCGAACAGCGGCGTCGGCCCGACCGCGGCGAGCGCGATGCGCCCCGACGCGATGGTCGCGCGGTCCTCACTCAGCGTGAGCGCGCTCGCGACTCCCGCCACTGCGATGTCCATCTCGTTGCGCGGGATGAAGCGCTGGTACGCCGCGCCGAACCCCTTCTCGGGAGCCGGGACCTCCAGCGCCACGAGCAGCTCCCCGCGCCCCAGCACGTTCGCGCCGGGCGCGGTGCAGAACTCCTCGACCGGCAAGCGGCGCTCGCCCTGCGGGCCCTGCACCACCGCGACGGTGGAGTGGACGATGAGCGGACAGATGCCGTCCGCGCTTGGCGAGGCGTTGCACAGATTGCCGCCGAGGCTCGCCCGCGACTGTATCTGGATGCCGCCGATGAGCGACGCCGCGTCGATGAGGCCCGGGAACGCGGCTGCGACGGCGCTGTCCTCGTAGATCCGGTAGCACGGAACCGCCGCGCCGATGCGCAGGCTGCCGTTGAGGTCGAGCGCCGTCGCCTCGGGCACGCCCTTCAGGTCCACGATGGCGTCAAGGTCGAACCTCCCGCCGCGCAGTTGAACGAGAACGTCGGTGCCGCCCGCGAACGGCCTCGCGCGTTCGCCGTGCTGTTCGAGCACGGCGACTGCCTCATCCAATGTGCGCGGGGCAACGTAGGTGAATGGATGCAACGGAACGCTCCCTCCTGCCGTGATGCGCCAGTGCGCCCACATTATTCACGAAAGGCCGACGCCATCGCAATCTCCGTCCTCGTGATTGACTGGCGCAGCGCTGTGCCCCGGTTTGCTTGCAATCCGACAGCACAGGTGGCCGCTGGTGCGATTTTCGACGGCGAAACATTGCGGCTTGCGTGTAGCCCGTCATACGGCTACAATGCGGCTCGCCGCCTGGCCACTCGAATCTGAGCCTCGGCTTTGACAAGCGGAGCGAAGGCGGCAATACTCGGCTACACGCCATGGCGTAGTTTTTGGAGGATACCGACAGTGGCAGAGGACAGCAATCGCTTGTTTGTAGGAAACATACCGTTCAGGATGACCCAGGACGAACTCCATGACCTCTTCTCTCAGGCAGGGGCCGTGGTTTCCGTGCACATTCCAACGGACAGAGAGACCGGACGCCCTCGCGGCTTCGGGTTCGTTCAGATGGAGGACGACACCTCGAAGGAGCAGGCGGTCCAGATGTTTAACGGCTACTCGGTGAGTGGCCGGGCCCTCGTGGTCAACGAGGCTCGCCCCCGCGAACCCCGCTTCTAGGCATCGCTTGGCAATTGAAGAGCGCCGCGGTCGTCGCGGCGCTCTTTCAGCCTATCCTCATTTCCACTCACGCTCGTTCAGCGCGCCCGCTTGAGCGCCTTCACGCGCCCATCGCAACGTCCGTGTACTTGCTCCCTGCGCCCGTGACCAGGAGCACCGTCTCCGTCTCCGGGGCCAGGAAGCCCGACTCCCGAAGCTTGCGGTAGGCCACGAGCGTGGCCGCGCCCTCCGGCGCGGACCAGACACCCTCGGCCGACGCCATCTCGCGCATCCCGGCGAGTATCTCCTCGTCCGTCACCGCGATGGCCGTGCCGCCGCTCTCCCGTACCGTGTCCAGGATCAGGTAGTCCCCCACCGCGACCGGCACGCGGATGCCCGCGGCTATCGTCTGCGCGTTCTCCCACGGCTCGGCGTGACGCACGCCCTGCTCGAACGCCCGCACGATCGGCGCGCAGCCTGTGGACTGCACCACGATCATCTTCGGGCGCTCCGGACCGATCCAGCCGAGGCACTCCATCTCGCTGAACGCCTTCCACATCGCCACGAGGCCCGTGCCGCCGCCCGTCGGGTAGATGATGGCCTCCGGCACACGCCACTCCAGCGACTGCACGATCTCGTACCCCATCGTCTTCTTGCCCTCGACACGGTACGGCTCGCGCAGCGTCGACACGTCGAACAGGCCGAGCTCCGCCGCCTTCTCGCGGGAGAGCCTGCCTGCGTCGTTGATGAGCCCCTTCACCAGCGTCAGGTGCGACCCTGCGAGCGCGGCCTCGGTCTTCGCGGCGGGGGGCGCGTCCTCCGGCATGAACACGTGGCACTCCATGGCGCCGCGGGCGCAGTACGACGCCAGCGCCCCGCCCGCGTTGCCCGCGGAGGGCACCGTGAGTTTCGTCAGCCCCAGCTCCTTCGCCCGCGACACCGCCGACGACAGCCCGCGCGCCTTGAACGTTCCCGTCGGGTTCTGGCCCTCGTCCTTGATGTAGAGCGTGCGCGCGCCCAACGACCGTTCGAGGTTCGAGGCGCGGATCATCGGCGTGCCGCCCTCGCCGAGCGTGACGATGTTCGACTCGTCACGAACGGGCATCAGCTCGAAGTAGCGCCACATGGTGGGAGGACGCGTCGCGAACACCGACGGGTCGACCTCGCGGCGCACGGCGTCGATGTCGTAGCGGGGATAGAGGACCTTCTGCGCTGCGGGTGAAAGGGTGTGCGGTTCGTCGGCGTTATACGTCTCTCCCGTCTCGGTGCATTCGAGATGGGACAGATAGCTGCGCATGACCTAGCCTCCGGTGATCCACCGCCACAGACGGGAGAGAGGGCCGGCAGGTTGTGGATCGTCCATCGGCTGCCCGCGCCAGCGCCGTTCCACCGTCCGACGCGGCCTGGTGAAGTAGGCGACGTAGGCGAAGACGAACAACACCACGCTCGCCCAGAAGAACGGACGGACGCCCGGAGCGTCCAGCGCATTGAGCACCACCGCAAGGATGAGCAGAACGATGCCCGCGAGCAGGAGCCTGCCGGGCGTGGGCCGGACGAGCCTGCCCAGCCTGCGGCGAGGAGCGCGCGCGACGCGGCGGGGGCTGCGGGGCGGTTTGGAGCCGTCCGAACCGGCGCCCTCGCCCTCTTCCCCGGCCTGGCCGAGTATCTCTTCTATCTCGCGTTGATAACGCTGCGCCACGGGTCTCTTTCCTCTCCGCTGTTCAAGGGCGAAGCAGGCAACTTAATAATACCACCGCCGCGTCAAGGTGTAAGCGTCAATCCCTGCCTACAACCCCAGAAACCGGATCGTGCTGTGCGCCTTGTGGATACGGTTCAGGTTCACGAGCAGCGCCGTCAGCTCCTCGACGTACCGCGAGTTCGACAGCGGCCCCGCGTCGACCGCCCGCAGCGACGGCATCGCCTCCGCGAGCGCCATCGTCTCGCGCCGCGCCGACTCGTCGTCCGCGGTCACCGCGACGTCCCCCTCGAGCGGATGGCCGGCCCGCAGCAGGTCCCGCGCGCTCATGTTCTGGAAGGCGGCGGCGACACGGCTCTCCGGCAGCAGGTCCCGCGTCAGCTCGCCCGCCGACCCCTCCGGAACGCTCACCGCGCGCATCTGGCCGTCCACGAACTCGACCGGCGCGACGATGCTCACGACCAGCCGACCCGCCAGCCCCTCGCGCAGCGCCTCCGCCGTCGGGCGCAGCCCCTCGAACGGCACAGCGAGCAGCACCACGTCCGCGCCGCTCACCGCGTCCGCATTCGCCGCCCCCGTGA
>VXQP01000009.1 GCA_009838965.1 Chloroflexota bacterium
TTCCTGTCGGAGTCCCTCAGTTCGCCGGAGAAGTCGTAGGAGTCCGCCGTGCTGGGGGCGGTGACCACGTAAGTGAAGGAACTGTCACCCTGGAGGGTGAACCTGACCACTTGGCCGCCGCTGGCGTCCACCTGGCTGTCCTCGAGACTGGAGGACTTGTAAGTGAACCCGGTGGGCAGCGTCTCGGTTACTCTGCCGAACCCACCGTAGTTGGCAACCGCAATCGTCACCGTCACGTCTGCACCCGCGTCCACCGTCGTCGAGGAGAAGGACCGCGTGGCATTGGGGCTGCCCGGCGACGGTTGAGCAGTCGGTGTAGGTGTGGGCGTTGGGGTGGCGGTGTCACTCGGAGCAGTGGCCTGGACGGTAACCCTGGAGTCGCCGCCGATGTCATGGTTTTCCCTGTCGGAGTCCCTCAGCATTCCGGAGAAGTCGTGGGGACCGGCCGTGTCAGACGCGGTGACCACGTAGGTGAAGGAGCTGTCACCCTGCAGGGTGAACCTGATCTCCTGGCCACGGCTGGCGTCCACCTGGCTGTCGTCGAGGCTGGAGGATTTGTAAGTGAACCCGTTGGGCAGGGTTTCGGTGACCCGACCGAAGCCTCCATAGTTGGCTGCGTTGATGGTGACCGTCACGTCCGCGCCCGGGTCGACCGTCGTCGAAGAGAAGGATCGCGTGGCACTTGGGCTCTGCTGCGCGGCTGCTGGCAGTATGCCCATCAGGGCCACTGCCACCACGGCGAGCGCGATAGTAACTCGGGCGATTGCGTTGTTGAGCACGTCATGCCCCCTTCATTTGGACACGAGGTTGCGCACGATTGATTGCGCAACCTCGTGTCCTGTCATCTTGTGAACTTAGGCGTCGAGGTAGAGGTTTATGAGCCGGATCACGTCGGCCTTGGTGGGGGCGTTCGTACCTTCATCGAGGTAATCGTTGATGGCCGCTATGACTTCACCCTTCTCGATCTCGCCGTTGGTATTGGCGTCGTACCTGTCTACGAGCGCGTCGCCGGTGCCCTGTTCATCGACGTCCGTGACCGTTACCGTCACGTCACGCATCGCGGTGTTCGTACCGTCGTTCGCGGTCACCGTCACCATGTACACGTTGTTGGTGTCGGCGTCCGCCGGCGCCTCGTAGTTGGGCGAGCTCCGGAACCTGAGCATCGTGCTCGCGCCGGTACGCGCGCTGAGCGTGAAGTCACCGGCGTCGGCGCCACTCAGCGTCCACCTGGCGTTAGTCGGGTCCTCGCCCCGGGCCGTGTAGGTCGCCACCGCGTCGGTCCTGTCCTCCGCGTAGGAGACGCTGGTCAGCCCACTCACCACCAGGCCGCCGGCCGTGATCACCGGCGCTTCGTCCACGTTGGTGACCGTGACTCTGACCATGCGGTCGGCGGTCATCGTGCCTTCATCGGCGCGTACCGTCACCTCGTACACGTTGTCCCCGTTCGCGTCCCCCGGCATCTCGCGGTCGGGCGCCTTCACGAAGGAGAGGACTCCAGCGGCACTGAGGGTGAACCTGGCCGCGTCCGATCCCATCAGACTCAGGTTAACGTTGAGACCCTCCGGGTCCGTTGCCGCGTAGGTGACGCCGGCCTCGGTGGTGACGGGGCCATCGGTGGTGTCGAACAGGGCGGCCCTGTTCTCGGGGCTCATGATGATCTCCGGTGACAGTGCGGTACCAGCGGTCTCAGTGAACACCGGCTTCTCGTCCACGTCAGTGATCTTGATGTTCACGGTCGCGGTAGGACCGGTTTCGCCGGTGGAGTCGGTGGCCGTTACGGTGACTACACATGCGTTTGCAGCGGTGCATTGATCGTCGGCGCCGTTGGTCCCCTCGAAGTTCAGATCCACTTCGGTGGTAATCTGGCCGGTTTTGGCGTCGATATCGAATCGATTCGCGTCCGCGCCACCCAGTTCGTATCTGATGGTGCCGTGGTTGCCCATGGCCGTCACCGGGGCGCCGACGTTCCTCTCTTTGTCCCCCTCGCTGATGGTCCTGGAAACCGTTGGCGGGTCGAACTCGAGCTGGCTGGCCCCAACCCGGGCCCGCAGCACGGGATAGTCGGTGGTCAGCTGAGCGCTCTCCTGACTTGTGTTGCCATCAACCTGGTATCTCACCACCACGCGGATGTGCTTGCCTGCATCGCTATCTTGGAGTTGGTAGCTGTTGGTGGTGGCGGTGGCGATTTCAGACCCGCCGCTGTACCACCGCCAAGTGACTCCGGCCACTTCATCGGCTACGTCGGCCGTAAAGGTCTGAGTAGTGTTGGTTATGTCGCCATCTTCGGCGGTGGCCGTCAGGGTCGCGCCGACCAGGAACTGCGGCGTCCCATTCGAGGTGCTGGTGATCCAGGTGATCTCACCTGGCTCGTTCAGGTTCGTGACCTTGACGGTGACCTTGTGGTAGCCAGTCTGACCATCGGTCGCAGCGTCGGCGGCCAACACCACCACCTTGTAGGTGTTATCGGTGGCATTAGTGTCCGCCGGGTTCTCGAAGTCGGGCGGGCTGGCGAACTTGAGCATCCCGTCCTCGTCGATCATGAAGGAGGCGTTGTCAGCGACGTCGGCTGTTTCGACACCATCGATGCTGCTGTCCGTTGCCAGCGACCAGGTGATGGTCGTGCGGCCCTCCGGGTCCCTGGCCATGAAGGTGCCCACAGCGCCCTTGCCGTTCTCAGCGTAGTTGATGGTGTCCATGCCCGTGACGATCGGGCCTTCGTCCTCGTCAGTGACGGTGACTTTGACCATCTGGTCGGCGTACATCGTGCCGTCCGAGGCGCGCACAGTCACCTCGTACACGTTGTCCCGGTTCGCGTCCCCCGGCATCTCGTAGTCGGGTTCCTGGTCCTCCTTGAAGGAGAGGACCCGGGTGGCGCTGAGCTGGAACTTGGCCGCGTCCGGTCCCATCAGACGGTAGGTAATGTTCCGGCCCTCGGGATCCGTTGCCACGTAGGTGACGCCGGCCTCGGTGGTGACGGGACCATCAGTGGTGTCGAATAGAGCGTCCCTGTTCTCGGGGCTCTCCAACATCTCTAGTGCTTCTGTTGGGAACGTCGGCTTCTCGCCCACGTTCGTGATCGCGATGTTCACGGTCGCGGGAGTAGCAGCGGCTTCGCCGGTGGAGTCGGTGGCCGTTACGGTGACTACACATGCATTCTGAGCTACGCAGTTATCTGCTTCTCCCGCAGTCGCCTCGTAGCTCAGGTCCACCGCGGTCGTTATCTGACCGGTCTTCGCGTCGATTTCGAACTTAGGGGCGGCAGAGGTGCCGTCGCCACTATCGGCCAGGCCGTATCTGATGGTGCCATGGTTGCCCATGGCCGTCACCGGGGCGCCAACGTTCCTGCCTTTGTCCCCCTCGCTGATGGTCCTGGAGACCGTTTCCGGGTCGAACTCGAGTTGGCTGGCCCCAACCCGGGCCGCCAGCACGGGATAGTCGGTGGTTATCTCCGCCATATCCTGGTCTGTGTTGCCCGTAACGACGTAGTAGACCACCGCGCGGATGTGCTTGCCTGCATCGCCTTGTAGGAGGGTGTAGGTGTTGTCCTGCGCGTCGGCGCCGGTGATTTCCGTCCCCCCGCTGTACCACCGCCAAGTGACGCCGGCCACTTCACCCGCTACGTCGGTCGTAAAGGTCTGAGTGGCATTGGTTATGTCGCCATCTTCCGCGGTGGCCGTCAGGGTTGCGCCGACCAGGTACTGCGGCGTCCCATTTGTGGTGCTGGTGGTCAGGGTGACCTTGCCTGGTTCGTCCTCGTTCGTGACCTTGACCGTGAGCTTGTAGTAGCCGGTCTGACCACCGGTCGCGGCGTCGGCGGCCAACACCACCACCTTGTAGGTGTTAGCGGTGGCATTAGTGTCCGCCGGGTTCTCGAAGTCGGGCGGGCTGGCGAACTTGAGCACCCCGTCCTTGTCGATGCTGAAGGAGGCGTTGTCAACGATGTCGGCCGCTTCTACATCATCGATGGTGGTGTCCGTTGCCAGCGACCAGGTGATCGACGTGGCGCCCTCGGGGTCGTCCGCCGTGAACGTCGCCACCGGGTCCTTGCCGTTCTCGGCGTACTCGATCGTCTGGTCCTGTGCCTGGAGCGCCCCGCCGGGGAGCAACAGCCACATGACGAGCGCCACGGCTGCGAGCAGCGCGAGTAGAGGAAGGGTGTACTTCCTGTGGGAGGAAGAGGACGAAGCGGCCCCCGGGGGAGCTGCCGCGTTCGCCAGGACCGGCGAGCGCCAGGTCGCCGTTGCGGCGACGGCCCCTATAATCACGGTAACCCAAGCCCGGAGGGAGCCCAGAGATCGATACAACGCGTGGATCATGTCAAATCCTCACCTTCACAGGGATGCTGCAACTCCCCGTGCGTAGAGAATCATGCAGATTTATCTACGCATGTAGAGTCACGTGAAGGATTCTACACATTTAGTGTCGGGGGCTGTCAACCCCGTTGGATGCGTTATGAGCGAGAATCTGAACCGCCGCCTACAGCCGCAGACGCGGTGACTCCGAGCGTACACAGCGGCCAAGCCCCATAGATGGAACACGAGTCGGACTGCACGCCAGCCATGCCTTGATTATGGAGAAGGCATGGATAACTCTGTGCTATCGTGGAGAAGATATGGAGGACGGCGCCGCTCGTGGGGCCCGATCCACAGCCCCGGGGCGCCCGGTGAGCCTTCTGCAGGGGAGTCCCCTTTAAAGGACGCGCGAGGCGTCGGGTCCCGCCGGAGACGTTGAGGCGAGACGATGGGGAAGAGGGCAGGCATGCGAGCGAGGACGGCTGGAATCGTAGCGGCCGCTGTCGTGGCGGTGCTCTCCGTGAGTGCCACAGCCGCTGCCGCCGTCTCCGACTACGACACCAACGTCGATGGCCGCATCCAGCGGGATGAGGTAATCGCCGCCATCGACGACTACCTCGACGGTGGCTCGATCACCAAGACAGAGGTTATAGAACTCATCGAGCACTACCTCTCCGACATCCCTGTGGAAGCCCCCACGCCGCCACCTGACCAGGTGACCATGATCAGCAGCGGCGGATTCCACGTGTGCGGCCTCAAGGCCGACGGCAGCGCCGTTTGCTGGGGCGGCGACGGCTTCGGACAGGCGTCGCCGCCTGCCGGTGAGCAGTTTGTATCTATCAGCAGCGGCCTGGAGCATACGTGCGCGTTGCGGACCGATGGGAGGGCTGTGTGCTGGGGCTCCGACCGTTACGGGAGGTCCTCACCGCCTGCGGGAGAGCGGTTCGTATCGATCAGCAGCGGAGGTTGGCACACTTGCGGATTGCGCTCTGACGGGAGGGCCGTCTGCTGGAGGGGGACGAACAACGTAAGAGACGTTCCGCAGGGAGAGGTCGCCGCGATTGGCGGGGGCTGGTGGCACGTTTGCGGATTGCGCCCTGACGGCAGCCCCGTCTGCTGGGGGAACAACGAGAGCGGGAACTTGTTGTCGCCGGACGGGGAGCGGTTCACGGCGATCAGCGGCGGCAGGCATCACACTTGCGCGCTGAGAACGGATGGCAGCGTGGTCTGCTGGGGAGGCGGTTATGACGGGCAACGGTCGCCACCGCAAGGCGACCGGTTCACCGCGATCAGCAGTGGCGGAAAGCACACCTGCGGTCTGCGCTCCGATGGCCGCGTCGTGTGCTGGGGAAACAACGACTACTGGCAGACCACTCCTGTACCGGACGAACGGTTTGTCGCCGTTAGCGCGGGAGGGCAGCACACGTGCGCACTCCGGCCGGACGGCGAAGTCGTTTGCTGGGGGCGCGTCCTTACTCCGCCTTCTGTGCCCACCTCTCCCGGTCCGAGACCGACGCCGGAGCCGGTCCTCATCCCAACGCCTCAGCCGTCCGAACCGTCGGCCCCGGAGGGCCGGTGCTCGGGCTATGACTCCAGCATCGATTGGCTGGAGTCCGCCTACGGCAGCTACTCGATCTGTTACACGGAGAGGTACGCCGATGACGTCGCCTTCGCGAAGCGCTGGATCGACCATGCTCAGAACGTGATGAGCGTCAAGTATGGGGCCGATCTACGGGACGCCGGTCTTCACTTGAACGTCATGCTCCTCCCGGAGCCGGACGAGAATGCGAATACAGGTAGAACACAGTTCGGATGCTGCTACTCAGGGTTCGCACACATCCCGTATCACGCCGTCGCACCCCGACTGGAGCGCCCGTTCGAGGTGGGGCATATTGGGATTGCCCCATGACGACCTCCACGCAAAGAACCTCGTCCACGAGTTCACTCACGCGGGGCAACAGGTCCTCGGGGTCTTCCGAAGGCCGGTTCCCACCTGGGTTTACGAAGGACTCGCCGAGTACGAGGGATTGTTTCACGCTACGGAGCACAACCGGACAGTCGGGTTCGACTCCCTCATCAGGTATGCGCACGAGACGATTCCCGACCAGATATTCCTCGCCAAGGCTTTTGGCGGCGACGAGTATTCGCTTACCACGTCGGATGTGTACTTCGGAGGGAACGTGATCATGAAGTACCTGGCCGACAGGTTCGGCGAGGACATTCACAACCGTCTCGTCCGGCACACGTATGCTTCTTTCCGTGAAGCGCTATGGACGGAGTTCGAGGCCGCCGGGACCAGCACGTCGCAAGTATTCGCGGACTTGCAGGCATGGCTGGCCGAGCACCGGCAACGATGAGGAAGTGGCAGTGCGCGTGAAGAGCGTGAGGCAGGGCCACCGCCAGGGACGATACGCCCCCGGTGCGCGTGGAGGTTGGTGGGCCAAGCGGTACTGTACTACGAACCTTCGAGTGGGAGGTTTCTCTGTAGCCCAAGGGCTCAGCAGCCCATGCTCCCCCTGTAGGGCTTGGTTCCTCACGCCAATATTGGAAGGCCTTGTAGGGGACAATCGTTGGCCTTAGAGCATCCTTGCCCTTAGACCGACAGCCAAACTACTCGCGCGCTTGGGAATCGATCGGCGGGGAACCACAGGGAATCGCCCATGCTTACCAGACAGTCTCCGCCCGTTACACCACGAGTTCATCCAAAGCCACTCCAGGCTCTGCTCGCCCGGCCTTCCTGTATTGCTCCTTCATGATGACCACCTAGTCCTGCACGCTGGCTCTTTCGTGCGCTCGTCAGTAACGTGGCTTTAGGGTACCTCGGCGCATTGACACCCGTCCCTAGCGTGGCTACTATCCTCGCGATTTCACCCTTTCCCCCTTCCCCAGTTGCGGTGCAGTACATGCCGTCACGCCTGCTCCCCTCCCCCTCACCATTCATGGTCTATCTGGACTATGCGGCGACGACTCCGGTCGACCCCCGGGCCGCTGAGCAGATGATCCACTTTCTGGGCCCTGAGGGCGTGTTCGGCAATTCCGCCTCCCGGACCCACCGGTACGGCTGGGAGGCAGCTGAGGCGGTAGAGCGCTCCCGCCAGTATGTGGCGGACCTTCTCACATGCGACACCGACGAGATCGTCTGGACCTCGGGGGCTACAGAGTCGGACAACTTGGCCATCAAAGGCGTCGCCTACGCCCACGCCGACCGGGGCAGGCACATCGTGACCTCTGCTATCGAGCACAAAGCGGTGCTGGATACCTGCCGTTTCTTGGAGTCCCAAGGGTTCGAGGTCAGCTACCTAAGGCCCGACGCCGGGGGAGTCATCATCCCCCAGCAGGTGGAGGCGGCCATGCGCCCCAACACCATCCTCGTCTCCCTGATGCACGTCAACAACGAGACCGGCGCCATCGCCGACCTAGACTCCATCGCGCGCATCGCCCACGAGCACGGAGCGGTGTTTCACACCGACGCGGCCCAGAGTGCATCGCGTTTGCCGCTGGACATGCGGCGCAACCGAGCGCACCTCGTCTCTCTTAGCGGGCACAAGATGTACGGCCCCAAGGGGATAGGGGCCTTATTCGTTAGGCGTGATCCCCGTTTACGACTGCAACCCCAGATTCACGGCGGAGGCCATGAGTGGGGGATACGATCCGGGACACTGCCCACTCACCAGATCGTCGGGATGGGCGAGGCGGCCCGCCTTCTATCCATGGAGCGCGACACCGAGAACGCCCGGGTCGCTGACCTGTCGCGGAAGCTCCTCGACAGGTTGATGGCCATTGATGACACCATCATCAACGGCGACCGCGAACGCTGCGTACCGGGAATCGTGAATGTTAGCTTCGATGCCGTGGATAGCGAGGCGTTGGTGCTCATGCTGAACGAGGCGGCTGTGTCGACTGGGTCGGCCTGCACCTCTGCCAGCGTCGAGCCGTCCCACGTCCTCATAGCGATGGGACTGGGCGAGGACCGGGCACACTCTGCGCTGCGCCTCAGTTTGGGCCGCTTCACGACCGAAGAGGACATCGACCGCTCCGTGGATGAGATAACCGGTGCGGTGCGGGAACTGCGGGATTTGACGAGATAGCAGCAGTAGGAAGTAAGAGAAGGAGTGATCGATGAAGACCGGTATCGCCGAACGGATCCGCTCCATACGCGGGGTCATCGCCACCGAGTACCTCAAGCGGCATTCTGACCCTTGGATTGTGGCCTACTCGGGAGGCAAGGACTCGACACTCCTGCTGCAGCTAGTCTGGGAGATGCTGGCGGAACTGCCCCCCGAGAAACGCCGCCGGGTGGTCTACGTGGTGGCCAATGACACCCTCGTGGAGTCGCCGATGGTTATTGACCACCTGCGGAAGAGCATAGCGGTCATCCGGGAGACAGCCAAGAGCGCTTGGCTGCCCATCGAAACGCACATCACCAAGCCAGCCGTTGACCAGACGTTCTGGGTGAACGTCATTGGCCGAGGGTACATGCCGCCCACGCGCAACTTCCGCTGGTGCACGGACCGGATGAAGATCCTCCCGACCAAGCGTCTGATTGGACGGCTCCTCGCGCGGCACAAACGCGCCATTCTACTGGTCGGGACGAGGAAGAGTGAGTCGATCTCTCGCCGCAGGAGGATGGATGGACGGGGGGTCAAGGCCGACACTATGAACCCGCACTCCCGTATCGAGGGCTGCCGGATGTTCGCTCCACTCGCGGATCTTGAAGATAACGATGTCTGGACGGTACTCATCCAGTCCAAGCCCCCGTGGGGTGGCACGCACCGGGACCTCATAACCCTGTACCGCAACGCCGGGGGCGGGGAGTGCCCGCTCGTCCTCACAAAGGCCGACGCCCCCTCATGCGGTACCACATCGCCCCGGTTCGGGTGTTGGACATGCACCGTCGTCCAGAAAGACCGGAGCATGCGGGGCACGATTGACTCCGGGCACATGGAGAGCGACAAGCTGGAGTTGCTGTCCGACTTCCGTGAGGAGTTGATGGCACTGCGCGAGGACGATGGGAACCGCATGACGGTACGCCGCGACGGGCACTCCAAGTCCCGCGCCGACGGCTCCAGGGTCTATGGCCCCTTCACGATGGAGATGAGGCGACACATCCTAGCACGCTTGCACGAGTTGGAGGCGCAGATCGGGGAGGGCCTGATCTCGGACGGCGAGATCGAGGCCATTGAGGATGTTTGGTGGAGGGACGAGACCCGCGAGGAGGGGAGACTGGCTCTGCTGGAGAGGATTGCCTAGAGAATATGACCATCGTCAACGCAGAGGCGGCAGTTCTCTCATACCTGCTGTACAAGGGGCAGTTCGAGGTTCCTTGGCACCAGCGCTATTACGACTGGACGGCGGAGGAAGTACGGGAGCTGCTCGAAGATTTAGGCGAGGCGATCCAAGCGGAGAGAGAGTGTTACTTCCTCGGGACTGTGATGCTAGTGGACAGGCCCGGTGCGCCCGCGACGTGGGAGATTAACGACGGGCAGCAGCGCATGGTCACCTTCTCGCTGATGTGCGCTCGCCTTGCGCGGACGTTCACCAGGGGGGCAGACGCTCGACGCGAGGCTCTGGCCCTCAGGGTTCTCTTCCTCCTCGACGAGAACCACACGCAGACCCTCGAGGCGGCGGGGTCGATCAGACCCCGCCTATCTCCGCCGAGGAGCGACCAGTCGCGCTATAACTCACTGATCCGCGGGGACGATATCGGGACCAACGGCAAGCTCACTGCGGCATGGCAGGAGATTGACGCCCATTTCGCTGGCATGGAGTTGGAGCAAGCACAGAGGTTCTTCGACTTCATTATGAACAGGCTCGAGGTCGCCTGTCTCCACGTCCCCAGGTCCATAGACCCGAATGCCGTCTTTGAGACCCTGAACGCCCGCGGCAGACCTCGTTTCTTCGGCGCAATCATCGTGGCGGCCATGAATTTCAATGACGACGGCATGTTTGAGAGGCTGTCGGATGCAATCCCGAAGAAGGACATAATCGGGCCGTACAAGCCAGCGGCGGACACCATGGGGTTCCTCACGTTCAGGGGTGGAGAGGTCCTCGTGCCGCTCGACGGTCAGCACCGTTTGAAGGCGATCCAGTTCGCGGTGACCGGCCGCGACGAACGGGGCCGCGACATCCCGGATATTCCCACACCATGCACTCAACTCGCACAGGAGGACGTGACGGTCATCTTGGTGCCCTACGAGGCCACCAAGGCGAGGAAGATATTCACGCGGGTCAACCGCTACGCCAAGCCGACGACTACCGGACAGAACATCGTGACCGACGACGACGACATCGTCGCCGTCCTCGCGCGGGAGGTGACGAACGACCTCATCGGTGCCCGGCTGGTCAAGTATGCCAGCAACACCCTCAACCCCAAGGACCCCTACTTCACGACGCTGTCCATCGTGTACAACTGCAACGATGAAATCATCAAGACCTTTCCCGGTGGGAGGGTGGACAAGACGACGCTGCCCAGCCGGGATGAGCAGCGATTATTCCGTGAGAAGGTACGCGAGGTCTGGAAAATGCTCTTGGAGAACATTGAGGTGTTTGCCAGCGCTCTGACCGACCCCGAGAGCACGGGCGATGACGGTCGTCGCGAGATTCGCGAGCAGAACCTGCTTGGCAAACCTGTGACCCAAGAGTGCCTCGTCCGGGCGTATATGCAGCTGACGAGCCCTCCCACCAACTACTCGCCGGACATAGCATGCAAGCACCTGAACGATCTTCCCTGGGGGATCACCAAAGAGAACCTGCACGTGTGGGACCGAGTCCTCTGGTCGGGCGGCACAGACGGGAAAATCATAACCAAGAACCGCAGCCTGACGACCAATCTCATCGGCTACCTCGCAGGAGAGAAGCTGACGGAAGAGCGGAGGGCCGAGTTGCTTGAAGAATACCGCGTGCAGTTCCCGGAATCCGAGCGGGCGGCCAAGCAGCTACCGCAGCTCTCAGCGGACTAGGGCCTGGGCTTCACACTCAGTCCGAGTGGTGAGTAGCTCGCGGTAGCCGGGCAGCTTATTACTTGAATCAGTAGGCCCTCGAATCGACGCATGCATGGGACGCGGCCAGCACTTCACTGCGCTCTTGGCAATGGGAAGGAGTTGCCGGGTAGGAGTTGCCCAAGGAGATGACCACCCCAAGCAGGTAGCCGTGGCAGCTAGGTGATGGTCGGCGAGGTGGAGTGGCGTTCCCTTGGGCCACAAGTGGCAGGGCTAAGGCAGGGGTTCGATGGTTTCAATCGGTTCTTGGCGCGTCCTGCGTTCCCAAGCTTCTCGCAGTTCTTCCTGGCGCAGCGACGCCCATTCCATAACGAGGCGAACTGCGCGTGGTGGGAGTCGTCCGCTCAGAATATCGAGGTTGTCTATGCTGATTTGGATCTCATCGCCTCCATAGACAGCATGAAAGTGTGGAGGGTCATGGTCGTTGTAGCGCATACGGACAACGATGCCGTAGAACCGGCAGAGTTCAGGCATTGACTCTCAACTCCCCAAACCGGGCATCAGTTCCTCCACGGTCTTGCCCGTGAGTCGCATATATAGATAGTCAGGGCAAGCGTCTATTTGTTCATCCTCGCCCCAGACGACTGCGCCGCGTTCGTCGAGATGCGCCGTCTCGAAGAAGGCGTGATTCTCCCACGCCGCAAACACACCCGTGCGGGAGGTACCGGACAGATCCACTTCTCCGCACACACCGTTGTCGTACCGTAGCCAAATTCGATAGCCGTCGCGAGGCTCTACCCCCACAAGCGTGGGGACGCGAGAGTCACTCCAATCGTTCTCTTGCTCCAGCGTGAAGAGATCACCCGCAATGGATTCGATCCATGCTCCGGCTCCGCCGATGCGGAATATCGCTTGGGGTGACCTCAACGAGCGTTGCATGGACTCCGATAAGTCTGAACGCCGGGCTTTCGATAGCCATTCCACCTTGCGTCTGTGGGGATAGGGAGATGATTCGTCTATGTTCAAGACTTTATATGGATGAGAAATAACTTCCCCTATGCACACCCAATTACGGTCACTGCCGGGAGTCACAAGGAAATCGCCTATCTGAATCTTGAGGATGAAGTTGCTGACTTGGCCAAGGTAGTTGCTTACCCGTCCTGACGGCGCGTCGGGGTACGTTTCCTGCAGCCGTGCGCGGAGTTGGTCATAGGAGTCCACTCTGTGCAGGTCCTGGACTTCGGGCCATCCGATGGCTACATAACCGCCTTTGACGAACGCATCTGCGTACCTGCCGCCCTCTCCGGCCCACACACAGAACAGCGCCCCTTGCTCAGCCATCACCATATCCTCCTGAGCGGATTGTAACACTTCTACGCCAGCCTCAAGGAGTAGGTGGTGCTAGCGTAGCGCATCCCACTACAACCTACCGCTCGCCTGTAGGAAGAGGTCAGTAACCTCAGGCATTGAGATAGCGCATGACTTCTCTTGCTAGTGCCGCTACCCCACGCTGCCCGCAGGTGATTACATGCGGTCCGCGGATCGCTTGGGTCATCTTGTGGGGTATCGGCGTCGAAGCCCAGATGATCACCACGTCAGCCCAAGCGACATGCTTATCCGATGTCTTCCTACCGGGATTCTGCTCTTCGGTGAGGAATCGCAATTCGCACGGCTCCGTACACAGCTCCTGCAGCTCCCGTCTTGAACTCGGCACCCCGCCCACTATGAGCAGCTTCGTTTGGCCAGACCCACGCATCGCCTCCAGCATTTCCACGACAGCGGTACGGTTGTCCTCCCCTCCGCAGCTGTCGCAGTACCTAGTGGCCACGTCAATGACCATCCTGCCATCACGCCCTGCTTTTTCGCGGCAAGCCCGCTTATGGCACGTACGGACAATGGCTTCGTGGATTGCTTTCTTCACCTGGGGCAACTTCGACCTAGCAATGCGTCCCTTGCCTTGTCGAGTCAGCCTAACGCGATACAACACGTCGAGACCTACCTCAGTCGCGCTGCCTTCAAGACCTAGTGCCTCAAGCACACCAGTAAGTGGAGTGTCCTGCATATAGGCGAGGATACCTTAACCCCAACGGTAGGGCTTGGGTGTGCGTCGATTCCGTCACCAAGAGGCGCGGCACGCCTACGTGCATGGCTTCGTGTCCCAGGCTCGACGCGAGACGCTGGACTATTTTCCGTCATGAGCCATCTTGGCATGACAGCGAGATGAGGGGCGGAGGGCACCTCCGCACCACAAGCATCGCCATAGCCCCTGCGTTAGTGCGCACCACGCATCACAGTTTACGTCGGGCCAGCCGCTCCCTTGGGGAAGGCCCTCCCGCATTACGAAATGGTGAGGGCTGGTATGGTCCTATCGGCAACCTTCGCGAGACAGGCCTGAGTCCCGCCCTCGATAGAAGTATCTCCGCTTCATCACAAAAGACGCTTTACTTGAGAGGCGAGGCGGAAGCGGGATGCTGTCGGCGTGGTCGTCCATGAGCTCATGCGTAAAGTGTTGCGTCAGCCACGCAACCGTCCTGGAGGGAGAATCTCCTGCTTTCCATACGGGCCACCATATCCATCGAGTCGCTCCTAACAGCGCGGCCATCAGCAGGAACGCGCTGGCGGTAATCATTACCTCGGCAGCGGGACCGTCGGGGGTGCCATACACCTCTTCAGCCCATGCTGAAACCTGCTCTCGGATTACGCTGTCTTCTACAGAAACAGCCAGAAACACGAGCAAGAACGTCGTTGCCGCTACGAAGGCTGCTCCCACCTGGACCAAGAAGCCCAATGCTCCTGCGTAGGTGAACGTAATCGGGGGGCGGCCCTTCCGCACCCAGCAGAGAGCCCACAAGAAACAGGGGAAGAGTGCCAACAAGCAACCTATGAGCAGTGTGAGCCCTAGACCTTCTGCGAACCAACCGATGACTATCACCTGCGTACTGAAAAGCAGCCAGATGAGAACACATATACATTGTACGGGTGTAGCTTCCTCTGGGGCATGTACTGTCCGTCGAGGACCATACGGTCGCGGGTTTGCTTGCGGCGTCTCTTCATGCGCTTCTCCAAATCGGCTCCATACTAAACCATCTCAGGCGATCAGCACGGGATAGACCCAATTCAGCGGCCTGCTCGCCGACAGGCATGGCCGCACGGGCTAACCACGGACCGTCCTCCGGCCAGCGAACAGGAGATGGTTCCCGGTGGAGGGGCCTCGATGACATCGGCAAGCCAGACAGCCTGTTTTCGCGTCGACGCCAACGTCCCTGCCTCGATGGGCCTTAAATGCAGAATCTCCCACACATGAAGGGGATGCCGTCGGATGTTGCCGGCGGCACCCCCTCAGCCGCGCCGTCACCTTGGCGCGGTGCCTACGCGGCCTCGCGCTCCCGCTCCATGCCGAGCGCCCACTCGAACATGGAGAGGGAAGCGGGCTGCGGTTTGCGGCTGCGGCCCTTCGGCCTCACCGGCCCATCTGCCATGAACTCGGCCCAGGAGAACAGCGTCTGCTGCGGCTCCCGTTCCTCGTCGTGGCGGCCGCTGTCCGGGACCGGCAACATCGTCGACTCAATGCCGGTGGCATCGCCGTCGACCGCTGCCATCTCCGATTCGACGTCCACGGCCTGCCAGCCGTCGTCGACCAGGTACTCTTCCGCGGTGGACTCGGCGTCCCGCGCTGCTGCGAAGACCGCCTCCACCGTCTCCGCCTCGTCCTCGTCGCCGTTCACGATCTTCCGTGCCAGCGCGAGCATGAGGTCGTCTCCGTCGTCGCCGTAGGCGGCCAAGCCGTCCTCCGGCAGTTCGCCCTCCACCGCCAGCGAGGACTGGAGCTTCTGGGCGACCAGCTTCAGGGCGTCGGCCTGCAGGCTGTTCCTGTAGGCCATGAACACCACCCGCACCGGCCGGTTCTGGCCGATGCGCCACGACCGGCGGGAGGCCTGCCGCATCGTGTAGACCGAGTAGTCCGTCTCGTACCAGCAGATCGTGGGAAACTCGATCAGGTCGAGGCCGGTCTGCACCAGCCTCGGGTGGCAGATGAGCACATCAATGCCCTTCTCCACCTGCTCGGCCACCCACGCCTCGCGCCGCTCCGGCGCGACCGCATCAGCCTTCATCACCGCCACCCTGAACCCGTGCCGGCTCAGGATGCCGTCCATCCGCTCGGTGATGTCCCGCGTGCCGGTGTGCGTCGCGTACACCAGCACCCTGCGTCCCT
>VXQP01000086.1 GCA_009838965.1 Chloroflexota bacterium
CCCACACCCCTTCTCTAGAGTCGCCTACCCGGACTACCACCCCCTTTCCCTTCTCGTGCGCGACGCTTTGAGCAACCCCGACACCGACGTCACCGCCCACTGCGAACCCCACGCCGACTCCGACGCCAAGCCCCGTGCCGACGCCGACCCCGACGCCCGCGCCGACGGCTGACCCAACGCCCGAGAACACGGCCACGCCGACCCCGGAGCCCATCGACCTCGTGGCGCTTGCTGCGCTCGTGCGTCCGAGCGTGGTGAAGGTGAGTACCGACACTGCTGTCGGCTCCGGCGTCATCGTGGAGGTGGATGACTCAGGCAAGGCGGTCGTCGTGACGAACTTCCACGTCATCGAGGACGACCCCGGCAACGTCCGGGTGCTCTCCGAGGACGGTGGGTCGTACGACGCGACCCTGCTAGGCTCGGACGGGTCGAAGGACCTCGCTGCGCTGAGCGTCTGCTGTTCGGAGTCGTTCCAGGCGGTGGAACTGAGCGAAACGCGCCCGGCGCAGGGGGCCGACGTATTCACGATGGGCTACCCGCTGGACAGCGACTCGGCGGTGATGACGCGCGGCATCGTCTCCAGCGTGAACTTCGAGGCGTCACTGGACCGGTGGGAGGTGCAGACGGACGCCTCGCTCAATGTGGGCAACAGCGGCGGCGCGCTGTTCACTGCCGACGGAGATGTTGTCGGGATCACCGCGTTCGTTATCCCGGAGTCAGGCACGGGGGTTCCCGTTGAGGGTGTCGGTTTCGCGATAGGTTCGGAGACGGTGCTCGCAGTGCTGCCCACGTTGAAGGCGGGCGTGCGGGTGGATGACCCCGGCGCAGGACGGGACACGGTGACCGACACGCCCGGACCGTTCGGGCCGGTCGAAGGTTATCTGCGCCATGACGAGGATGAGTTCATCGAAGAGCATGGCGCGGGGCTCCTGCGGGGCGACTTCGTTGTTGCAGCGGAGTTCCACAATCCCTATCCCGCCGTCATCAGCGGGTGGGACTACGGCTTCCTGTTCAGGGACGCGGGGCAGAACAACTACCACGCCGTCATCGTCGAGAATATCAGTGGGATGTGGTTCCACTACCTGCGGGACGGCGCCGACGAGGCCCGGCTCGTCGGCAGCGGCCAGGCCTCCGGGTTGTGGCTGGGTTCGGAAGGAGTGAACGACCTGCGCCTCGCCGCTCTGGGAGACCAGGGCTGGCTCTTCCTCAACGGCAGAGCGATCGGGACGCTGGACCTGAGCGGCGGCGCGGCAGAAGGCAATATCTCCGTGATCACCGGGTTTCACGACGGTAACGAGGTGACCGGCCGGTCGACGCGCTTCCGTGAGTTCTCGGTGCACGAGCCTCAGTCGATCGGCAACAGGTCTGGTGTCCTCGACCACACGGAAGACGGCTTCATCGAGCGGTCGCTCGCCGCAGGCAGCCCGAGCGACTTCATCGCGGTTGCGACCTTCACCAATCCCAACGCGGGCAGCGCGGGCTGGTGGGACTACGGCTTCACGTTCCGCGGGTCAGGGCCGGACAGTTACCACGGCGTCTACGTCGGCAGTAACAGGGAGTGGAATCACTTCCTCCGTGGAGGAGGAAGCGGGACGGCATCCGGCAGGTCGGGCAGGGTGCTCAACCTGAACACCAGGGAAGATGCTCAGAACACGCTGATGCTCGTGGTGGTCGGCGAGGCAGGCCTGCTCTACGTGAACGGAGAGCAGGTGTCGGCGCTGGACCTGCGCGAGGGCGCTGCGCACGGCAGCGTCGGTATCGGCTCGGGGTTCTTCGAGGGCGGCAGGTTGCCGGGGCAGCAGACGTACTACAGCGACTTCCGGGTGTGGTCGCTCGACCGAGCCGAGCCGTAGGAGACGAGAAAGCGCCCCGCTTTTTGAGCGGGGCGCTTCCTTCATGCCCGTTTCAGGGTCGGACTAGTGGCCGCCGCAATCACCGGAGCCACATCCGCAACCGCCGGAGCCGCAACCGCCGGAGCCGCATCCGCAACCGCCCTGGCTTGCGGCGATGTTCGGGTTCTCGATCACGAAGCCGCTGCGCATCAGGCCTTCCGAGTAGTCGATGGACGCGCCGTGCAACAGCGGCGCGCTGTCCTCGTCGGCGATGACGCGGATGCCGGACTCGTACAGCACGAGGTCGTCCTCGGCGAGAGTGTCCTCGAGCGAGAGCATGTACTGCGCGCCGTGCCCGTTGGGAACGACGATGACGCGCAGCATGGCCTCGGGCTGTCCCTCTTCGGCCAGTACCTCAGCCAGCTTCTCCGCCGCGAGGTCGGTCACGGTGATGGCGGGCTCGCCGGTCTCCGTGCCTGCCGCGCCCGTGTTGGGGATGGTGTTCGTCATACGTCGCTCCTTGGTAGCGGACTTCTTCCGTGCAAGGCTAGCAGCGCCCCGCTCGCGGGTCAAGGCGAGTACGGCGCGCTTGCTTTGCTGGCTGCTTCACTCCCGGTGGAGGCGCGAGGCGAGCCAGACGTACCAGCTGAGCGCCCACGCCGCTGCAAGCGCAAGCGCCTCCCACGCGAGCCCGGCGTAGCTCGACGCGAGCAACGGACCGAGCGGCAGCACGCCCAGCGCCGCGAACACGGTACCCAGTTCGGACATCGTTCGCTTCATTCGACGGCCTCCTGCCTTCGCACCGGGAAGGATGCGGAACGTGCGCCGACCGACCGTTGGGGCACGGCGGGGAACGTGCGGATACGCCCCCACTCACACCACATGTGCCTGCAGAACGGGCATATGAAGAGGGGGTGCCCTTCCTCCGGAAGACTGGTCAGCTCGCGCATCCCGCGCGCCGCGCAACGCGGACAACGCACCTGCTCATGGACGATCGGTTCTGCCATCGGCCGCTCCTCCTGTCTGACGCTATGGCGTCAGAACGATGTCTGTGTCACGACATAGTGACGGCAGGTGCGTCAGTGGCGCAACGGGGCAGTGTCACAGGAATCATGCCCGACCTGCCGTTAGCGTGTACAATCTGACCATGACGACGCAACAGCCGGGCGACACGCTCGCCGCATACATCAGACGCTGGCTCACGGAGCGTGAGGTCTCGCAGTTGGCGCTCGCGCGCCGCGCGGGGGTGCCGCACGCCTCGCTCAGCGTCCTGTTCAACCACGGGACGGTCCCGATGCCCTCGACCCTGCGCAAGGTCGCGGAGGCGATGGGCGTGCCGCTGGGACGTCTGCTCGTGCTCGCGGGGCACCTGAACGAGGAAGAGTACGAGACCCCCATCAAGGAGTCGGACCTCGCGCGCCTCTACGAGGTCGGCGATCTCGATGCCGACGAGTGGGAGCAGGTGCGGGACTTCGCGCGCTACGTGCGCAGCAAGCGCAAGCCGCGTCCATTGACCTAGGCCAGTCCCCCCCGAAAGATTCCTCGGCTCCATCGCTCCTCCGCTCGGAATGACAGTGAAGTGCTGACACGCGCCCCTCGCGACGGGGATATCGGAGTTGCGAGAATGAGCGTATCCCCCGCGCAGGAGGAGTTGTCATGCGCGCATTCCGGCTGGGGCGCGACCTTGCGGTCCGTCACGCGGTCCAACCCGGCGGCGATCTGACCCCGGTGCTGGAGAGCCTCGGCCTCGAGGTCGTGCCGTGGCGGTTCAGGGGCCGTCTGCGCGAGGTGATCTTCGAGGGCGCCATCGGCATCGAAGAGTCGCTGCCGGAGAACTGGCAGCGGTGGCTGACGGCGCATGCCATCGGCCATCACGCGCTGCACACCGGCACGAGCTTCTACCTGGCGTCGTGGCAGTGGGTGAACCGGGTGAAGGCGGAGCGGCAGGCGGAGGAGTTCGCCGCCGGACTGCTGCTGCCGCCACAGGCGATGAACGGCGTGGGCGAGGCTCGGCTGGCCGCGCGGTGCGGCGTCCCGCGCGAGAAGGCGCGCTGGGCGCTGGAGAAGTTCGGGTCGGCCGGGGATCAGGAGCGGTAGTAGAAGCGGTTCGCGGCTTCGTAGAGGACGCCGCGGCGCTGGGCGTCGGTGAGGTCCTCCCGGGCGCGCATGTACTGGAGCGAGCCGGGGTAGTCCGAGTCCCAGTGTGGGTAGTCCGACGCGTACATCACCACGTCGTCGCCGACGAGGTCGAGCACCTGCCCGAGCATGCGCTCATTCGGCTCGCAGCCGACGAAGACGTTGCCGCCCTTGTGGACGAACGTGCTCGGCGCACGCGTGAGGAGTGGGGCCTCGGCTGCGCCGCGCGACTCGTACTCCTCGTCCATGCGGTCGAGCCACCAGGGGAGCCACGTCGCGCCCGCTTCGAGGAAGCCGAAGTTGACCTCCGGGAAGCGCTCGAAGACGCCCTCGAACATCATGCTCGTGAACTGCCGGATGATGCCGTAGGGGTGAGCGACGGAGTGCGCCTGGATGAACGTGGGGAAGATCTCCGCGCCGGGGGCGAACGGCGAGCCGGAGGCGTGCACCGCGACCGGGAGGCGCGCCTCCCGCGCCGCCTCGTAGACGACGTCATAGCCTGCGTGGCCGAGGAGGTGCGTGCCGTCCGCCGGGAACATGACCCCCGCGTGGCCGAGTCCTGCGGCGCGGTGCAGCTCGGCCGCTGCCGCTGCTGGATCGAGCGTCGGGAGCAGGGCCACGCCGAGGATGCGTCCGTCGCAGTGGGGGTAGAACGTCTCGGCGAGCCAGTCGTTGTAGGCGCGGCAGAGGGTGGCCTGGTAGGCGGGGTCCCTCACGTAGCCGGCGTAGAGGCCGAGTGTGGGGTAGACCGCCGACCACTCCAGCGGGCCGCGGTCCAGCGCGGCGAGCCAGTCTTCTGCGGAGTAAGCACGTCCGCCGACGCGGCTTGCGCCGAGGCTCCGCGGCATGCCGTCCAGCGGGGTGAGCGGTTCGATGGGCATCACGTCGGGGGAGGCATTGCTGCCGACGCGGTACCCGCGGTACGGCTCGTCGAGGAGTTCGGCGATCCGCTTCGCGTTCTCCAGCACGTGGCCGTCGCCGTCGGCGGCTGGCATATCGTTCATCGCTACGTCTCCTGCGACCGCGCCGCGGCCAGTTCCTCCAACGGTCAGATGAACTCGTCGCCGAACTGCTGCACCGAGTCTGTCTCACCGCTCGCTTGCTCCGACGACACTACCGGTGTCTCACTCAGGAGTTCATCAACGAGCTCGTTCAGCTTCTCCTCGTCGAGGATGCCGCTCCACTTGCGCAAGACGCTGCCGTCCGCCCCGATGAAGAATGTGGTCGGCATGCCGAATATCTCGAAGCCGCGCACGACCGTGTCGTCGAACGTCGTGCCCGCGGGATAGGTGACGCCCAGTTCGTTGAGGAGCTCCTGCCCCTCTTCACGTGTGCCGAAAAACTGCTGCGGACCGATGTCGATGCCGAGGATCGTGACCTCGTCGCCGCGCTCCTCATGGACGCGCTCGAACTCCGGCATCTCGGCGCGGCACGGCGGGCAGAGTGCGGCCCAGAAGTTCAGCACCACGGGCTTGCCCTGGCCGACGACTGTCGACAGCGAGGTGTCTTCGCCGCCGAGCGCGTCCACTCCCTGGTACGCGCTGATCGCCAGGTCCGGCAACTCCAGCATTACGGAGGCGGGGACTTCAGGCATGCCGGGCGCATCGCTCGCCGCCGGTGGTACGGGCGTAGAAGTGGGCTCAGGCACCGGCTCTTCGCCCCCGCTGCATGCAACGAGCGCCAGCACCGCCGCCATCGCGGCGATGACCAGCAGGGCGCGTTTCGCTGGCGAATCGTTCATACATACAGGATAACGGATTCGGGGAGTGGAGAGATTCATCCGTGGATGGACAGGATGCACAGGATGGGTATGGGCCGGGTGTTGGTATAGTCAGCAGCCCGATGGGAGTATGGGCTATGGCTGAGGAGGTCTCTGTGATGACGGGAGACAGGCTGCAACCGGTGAATGCACAGCCATTCGAATCCGAGGATGAGTTCTATGGCCGGCTTCCCAGGGAAGCCGTGCGTGCGGCCGCGAAGCACCTTCTTAATGTTGCTCAAGAGAGCGGCGGGAAAGTTGTGTGGGGCGGCCTGGGACTTTCGATACAGGCAGACGTGCCGAAAGAGATATGGGACCTACCGGTAACGGTCGCATGGTTCTTCCCGGAGCCGGGCCGGGTCTACTGGGCAGGGCTCAGGGACTTCTCATTCGGCGCTGCATACCCCGACTATCACAACGAACGGCTGAACGCCATCATGCGCAGGTGGGCTGACTATTTCCCTTTCGGTGAGGGGATTGCGTTCGACGGTGAGAACGGCGGGGGGCGGACGCTCACTCATAACGAGGTCGTGGAGTATCAGGACGCCCTCGCCAGCGGCTTGGCGACCGTCATTGCCGGGTTGCGGAGATTGCGGGAGTGAGAAGGCTGCCTCCCCGCTGAAGCAAAGAAGCCCCTGCGAGCGCAGGGGCTTCTTCACATGAGCCGTGTGGCGTTGGACTAGAAGTCCATGTGGTCGCCGTGCGGCATGCCGGGGGCGGCCGCGGGCGGCTCGGGGATGTCGGTGACCACGGACTCGGTCGTGAGGACCATGGCCGCGACGCTGGACGAGTTC
Source organism: Chloroflexota bacterium (assembly GCA_009838965.1). Classification (GTDB taxonomy): domain Bacteria; phylum Chloroflexota; class Dehalococcoidia; order Lucifugimonadales; family Australimonadaceae; genus Bin16. The sequence continues at coordinate 6,522 of VXQP01000086.1, forward strand.
TCGACCGCTGCGCGCGTGACCTTGGCCGGGTCGACGATGCCGCGCTCGATCATCGGGCCCCAGACGCCTGCGTCGGCGTCGAAGCCCCAGTCGTCCTGGGAGTTCTTGGCCTCGGCGACGATGACGTCGCCGGAGTGGCCGGAGTTGGATGCGATGGTGCGGATCGGCTCCTCCAGCGCACGGCGGACGATGGCTGCGCCGGTGAGCTCGTCGCCGTCCAGCGGAAGCTCGCCGATGGCCTCGGCGGCGCGGACGAGAACGGTGCCGCCACCGGGGACGATGCCCTCCTCAACCGCTGCACGGGTGGCGGAGAGGGCGTCTTCCACGCGCGCCTTCTTCTCCTTCAGCTCGACCTCGGTGGCCGCGCCGACCTTGATGATGGCGACGCCGCCGGACAGCTTCGCGAGCCGCTCCTGGAGCTTCTCGCGGTCGAAGTCGCTCGTCGTCTCCTCGATGCGGGCCTTGATCTGCGCGATGCGGTCCTGGATCGCCTGCTCGGTGCCGTGGCCCTCGACGAACGTCGTCTCGTCCTTGGTGGAGACGACCCTGCGGGCGCGCCCGCAGTCCTCGATGGTGGCGGAGTCGAGCTTCCGGCCGACCTCTTCGCTCAGGACGGTGCCGCCGGTGAGGATGGCGATGTCCTGCAGCATCTCCTTGCGGCGGTCGCCGAAGCCGGGCGCCTTGATGGAGAGGCAGTTGAGCGTGCCGCGGAGCTTGTTGACGACGAGGGTGGCGAGCGCTTCGCCCTCGACGTCCTCTGCGATGAGGACGAGGTTCTTGGTGGTCTGGAGGATCTTCTCCAGGGCCGGGAGCACGTCGCTCACCGCGGAGATCTTCTTGTCAGTGATGAGGATGCAGGGGTCGTCGACGGCGGCTTCCATGCGCTGGGAGTCGGTGAGGAAGTAGGGGGAGATGTAGCCGCGGTCGATCTGCATGCCCTCGACGTACTCGGTCTCGTAGCCGAGGCTCTTGCCTTCCTCGACCGTGATGACGCCGTCCTTGCCGACCTTCTCCATGACCTCGGCGATGAGGTTGCCCATCTCGTTGTCGTGGGCGGAGAGGGACGCGACCTGGGCGATCTGCTCCTTGCCGCTGACTTCCTTGGCCTGCGAGGAGATGCTGCCGCGGACCGCGCCGACTGCGGACTCGATGCCGCGCTTGATGGCCATCGGGTCGGCGCCGGCGGCGATGTTGCGGAAGCCCTCGCCGATCATGGCCTGCGCGAGGACGGTGGCCGTGGTTGTGCCGTCACCGGCGACGTCGTTGGTCTTGGTGGCGGCTTCCTTCAGGAGCTGCGCTCCCATGTTCTCGTAGTGGTTCTCGAGCTCGATCTCCTTGGCGATGGTGACGCCGTCGGAGCAGACGTTCGGGGGGCCGAACTTCTTGTCCAGGATGACGTTCCGGCCGCGCGGGCCAAGGGTGACCTTGACCGTGTTGGCCAGGGTGTCCATGCCCACCTTGAGCGACTTTCGCGCCTCGTCGCTGAAAAGGATCTGCTTCGCCATGTGATTGACTCCTCCTTGTGATGCGCGCCCGTGGGGCGCGGGCTGCACGGGCCTAGCCGACCTTGGCCAGGATGTCCGTCTCCTTCATGATCAGGTACTCTTCGCCGTCGTCCTCGAACTCTGTGCCGGCGAACTTGGAGTAGATGACGGTGTCACCCACTGCGACGGACATCTCAAGACGGTTGCCGTCGTCGGTTACCCGGCCGGGGCCCACCGCGACTACGCTGCCCTCTTGGGGCCGCTCCTTCGCGCTGTCCGGGATGTAGATACCACTCTTCGTCTGGGTCTCCTGCTCCACCGCCTTCACGACGATGCGGTCGCCCAAGGGCTGCAGATTTCGCGCCACGATTACCTCCTTCTCGGCATTCAGCGAGTGCATCTGCTAGCACTCGCTTTAATCGTCTGTTAGCAGTCGGATAGCCTGACTGCTAATCCGCCGCGCATCGTACGGGTAACCGGCTGGGGCTGTCAAGAGGCGCCTGGCAAGGAGGCGTGTGAGGGGGTGTCTGCGGATGACAGGTACAATAGAGGAGGAGGCTGAACACACGGCATGACGACCGACAACCCCAACCGGATCGCACGATTGACGCTCGGCGCGGACGCAGCCGCCCTGACCGCTGCGTTGCTTGCGCTGGATGCCGACGCCGAGGCGCGCGTCCTGGTGCTGTCGGGCGACTGGAGCGCCATCGGCGCTTCCCTGCGCGACGGCGCGTCCGACGACCCCGTCGCCGCTCTCGGGGCCCTCCGCATCCCCGTGGTTGCGTGGGTGGACGGCGACTGCCGCGACGAGGCGCTCGAACTCGCGCTCGCAGCCGACATCCGCATCGCGGGCGAGTCGGCGGCGTTCCGCATGGGGCACGTGCGCGAGGGACGACTCCCGTCGCACGGCGGGACCCAGCGCCTCACGCGGGCGGTGGGCCGGGGACAGGCGCTGCGCTTGCTGCTCACCGGCGAGACGCTCGACGCCGACGATGCGCTGCGTGTCGGGCTCGTGCACGATGTCGGTGACTTGGAGGACGCGGAGGCGCTCGCTGTGTCCATCGCGGACGCGGGGCCCATCGCGGCGCAGTACGTGAAGGAGGCCATCACCGCGTCCGCGGACCTCCCCCTTCGCGACGGGATGCGGCTGGAAGCCGACCTGAGCATCCTGCTGCACTCGACCGCCGACCGCGCCGAAGGGTTGCGCTCCTTTGCGGAGAAGCGCAAGGCCCGGTTCGAGGGACGATGAACGCCTTCGACACCCTGCGCTACGGGAAGCGTGAAGGCATCGCAATCGTCACCCTGTGCCGTCCCGAGGCGATCAACGCCTTCAACGTGCGGATGCGCGACGAGCTCGCCGAGGCGCTGAGCGCCGTCCGCGACGACGCCGAGGTGCGCGGCTTGCTCATGGTCGGCGACGGCGAGCGCGGCTTCTGCGCCGGCGCGGACCTCACCGAGTTCGGCTCCGCCCCGTCACAGGCCATCGCCCGCTACGTGCGGTGGGCGCGCGATCTCTGGAGCGCGCTGGCGGAGATGCCGAAACCGACGATGGCCGCCGTGCACGGCTACTGCTTCGGCTCCGGCCTCGAGATCGCCGCCCTCTGCGACCTCCGCATCGCATCGCAGGACGCCGTCTTCGCGCTGCCGGAAGCGTCGCTCGGCCTCATCCCCGCCGCGGGCGGTACGCAGTCGCTGCCGCGCATCGTCGGGCTGCCGCGCGCGATGGAGCTCGCGCTCACCGGCAGGCGCATGACCTCCGGCGAGGCGGTGCGCGCCGGGTTCGTGGACTGGCTCGTGCCGGGCGAGCAGCTCCACGTCGTGGCCGAGGCGCGGCTGCGCGACGTCGCATCTGCCCCCGCCGAGGCGCTCGCGCTGGCGAAGCGCGCCGTCAACGAGGGCGCCGACCTCACGCTCGCCGACGGCCTGCGGCTTGAACGGCGGCTGGCCGCTCGGCTACGCTAACCTCCCACCGGGAGGCCCCCGCCCTTGCACACCCACGACATCCTGACCATCGCCGCCGCCATCGTGCCGGAGCGCGCTGCGCTCGTCCACGACGGCGTCACGCTCACCTACGCCGGGCTCGCCGACCGCGCCAACCGGCTCGCCAACGCGTTCGCCGCGCACGGCGTCGGGCCGGGCGACCGCGTCGCCGTCATGGACGTGAACACGCCCGTCCACTTCGAAGCGTACTTCGCCGCCGCGCGGCTGGATGCCGTCTACGTCCCGCTGAACTTCCGGGGCCACGGCGAGGAGGTCGGCTACCCGCTGCGCCATGCGTCGCCGACGGTGATCGTCGCGGGGGAGCGGTACGCACCGCTCATCGCGGGACTGGGCGCCGATGCGGCGTCCGCGAGCGTCCTCGCCGTCGACGGCGCGCCGCCGGACGGCTGGTGCTCCTACGAGGCGCTGCTGTCGGAGGGCGACGTGGACGAGATGCGCTTCCCGGAGGGTTCGCCCGACGAGACGGCGGTGCTGCTCTACACGGCGGGGACGACCGGACAGCCGAAGGCGGTGATGCTCTCCCACGACAGCTTCACGTCGTTCATGCTCGCGAACATGGAGCCGCCGGACCCGGACGTAGAGGAACGCACGCTGCTCACGCTGCCGCTCTACCACATCGCCGGCCTGCAGGCCGCGCTCGCGGGTGCGTTCGGCGGACGCACCGTCGTCCTGCAGCGACAGTTCGAGCCGCGCGAGTGGATGGCGCTCGTCCAGGAACACCGCATCGAGCGCGCGCTCATCGTCCCCACGATGCTCAAGCAACTGCTCGACCACCCCGAGTTCCCCGCGCACGACCTCTCCAGTCTGCGCGTGCTCACCTACGGCGGGGCGTCGATGCCGCCGCCTGTGATCGAGCGAGCGGTCGCAGCGATGCCCGGCGTGCAGTTCATCAACGCGTTCGGCCAGACCGAGACCGGCTCGACCATCGCGATGGTGCCGCCGGAGGATCACGTGCTCGAGGGACCGCCGGACGTCGTCGAGAAGCGGCGCCGCCACTTGCGGAGCATCGGCAGACCGCTGCCGGACGTCGAGGTGCGCATCGTCGACGAGGAGGGCCACGAGCTGGCGGCAGGCGAGCACGGCGAGATCGCGGCCCGCGGCCCGCGGCTGATGCGCGGCTACTGGGGACAGCCGGAGGCCACCGCCCAGACGGTGCACGGCGGCTGGCTCTACACCGGCGACCTCGGCTACATGGACGAGGATGGCTACATCTACCTCGCCGGACGCGCCAAGGACTTCATCAAGCGCGGCGGCGAGATGGTCGCGCCGGAGGAGGTCGAGCACCTGCTGCACGCCTGCCCCGGCGTCGAGGAGTGCGCCGTCATCGGCGTACCCGACGAGACCTGGGGCGAGCGCGTCATGGCCGTCGTCGTGCCGACCCCGGGCGCCGCGCCGTCGGAGGACGCGCTGCTCGACGCCTGCCACACCCTCGCGCGCTTCAAGCGCCCCGAGCACGTCGTCTTCGTCTCGGAACTCCCCCGCAACGCCCTAGGCAAAGTCCTCAAGAACGACCTCCGCGCCCGCTTCGGGGCTGTTTGATCCCTTCCCCCTTGACGGGGGAAGGATAGGATGGGGGTGAATGGACGAGGACAGGGAGTGGTCTCGTCGTTCCTGCGCAGGCAGGAACCTCGCCTCCACCTCTCCTCGAGGGAGAGGTCGGCGCGCTTGCGCGGCGGGTGAGGGCCCTGCGTGCAGTGGGGGCAGGGGTTGTCATACCCCGTCATTCCCGCGAAGGCGGGAATCCAGACGGCCGACAGGCCGTGCAGGGGGACGCGGGACAGTGTCATCAGAACGTAATCAGAATCGGCCAGAACGTCACCCCTATGTCATTCATAGGAGTGTAGATTCTCAAAGGGTCTATGAGATGCTTCTGGCTAATGGTGCGGCGAGTTCCTGCGCTCACTGCCCTCTCGCTCCTTGCGCTCGCACTCGCAGCGTGTGACTCTCCCCCTCCTCCGCCGACACCCGACATCGAGTCGACCGTAAGTGCCGCGATTGCTGCCACTGTTGCAGCAGAAGAGAGTGCTCAGGCAACGATCAGCGCGGGAGTCGCGGCAACGATTGCAGCCCGGCCGACCGCGACACCAACCCCCACGCCCACACCGACAGCCACGGCAACCCCCACGCCAACGCTTACGCCAACGCCAACACCCACGTTGACTCCAACACCCACGCCCAGCCCAACGGCAACCCCCACGCCGAGGCCAACGCCGACACGCAGGCCGACCGCTACGCCGACGCCACAACCAACCGCCACACCGACGCCAGCCCCGCCGCCGAGTACCACTTCGTCTACGGCTGTGGCACAGGACCAATGCAGTGCCTACGACTCCCGGACCCAGTGGCTGGAAGCCCCGCATGAGAACTACTCGATCTGCTACACCGCCGAATACGCGCATGACGTGCCGTTCGTCGAGAAGTGGATCGACCACTCTGAAGCCCTGCTGCTCGACAAGTACGGGGCCGACCTGCGCGACGCCAAGGGCCGGACCAGGCTCCATATGAACGTCATGCTCCTGCCGTATTCGAACGAGCAGGCCAACGTCGGGAGAACCGGCTTCTACTGCTGTTAGGACGCATCGGGGCGGGAGGCTTGGAGGTCCGGGGTCTACTCACAGATCCCCTACTTGACTCCGTCACACCGCGAGTGGAACGCCAGGCCCAGTTGGGGTGTTATGGGGTTACCCCCGGATGACTTCCACGCCAAGAACCTCGTTCACGAAGTCTTCCATGCCGGGCAACGTGTCATGTGGGGTTCCGTGTCCCCGGTACCAGTAGCCTATTGGGTACACGAGGGATTGCCCGAGTACGAAGGCATGTTCAACTCGACAGAGTACAACCGGACAGAAGGGTTCCGCTCTCTAGTGCGCTACGTACACGATCAGATCCCTGATCGACTGTACTGCTGCCAGGCCTTGGAAGGCACCACCCCCAGATGGGAAAGCAGCACCACCCCCACGTTCGGTTCGACAAGCTTCTACTTCGGCGGTTCGCTGATCCTGAAGTACCTCGCTGATGCGTTCGGAGAGGACATCCACGTTCGCCTGATGCGGCACCAATACCCGTCATTCGAGGAAAGCGTTGGTGGCCGAGATCGAGGCCGCGGGTACGACAGTGCCAGAGACGTTTGAAGACTTGCAAAGGTGGCTACAACAGAAGTACCGAGACCTATGAGACGGCTCCACTTGGGCGGCTAGTGCCCAACTTGTGACACCCACCCCTTTCGCGGTCGCCCCACGACAGCGTACGCTCTCTCCGTGACGCCACCGTCCCGGCAGCACCCCCCCTGTGGGGCTTGTCGTACCCTGTCGCATTGAAGAAGCACCCGGACGCAGCGCAGTCGCAGATCGCCGCAAACGGGTCGCAGGGGAGCCGTCGGAACCACGAGTGGAAACGACGGGATGCGACGCTCTGCTACACACAAATGTAATAGGAAACTCGCATGACAGGAGGCTTTCCCATCCTGCCTATACATGTGAGTTATGGGGACTGTGACACCGGCCCCTTACGAGGTCGGGCAGAGCGGGTGTAGGCTGGTTGCACAACCTATGGAGTGGGGATGAGCCCCACGGAACTGCACGAGGGGACGAGCCCCCGGTCATCAGACGAGGCCGGGGGCTTTCTGTGTCTCCGAGGCAGGAAGGAGGAGCAGATGGCAGACGAGCAACGGCGGAGGAGCGACTACGCGCCCACGGTGCGCCCGAGGGCGGCGCGGCAGGACGGGCTGCGGCGCTACACGCCCGGCTACCTGGTCGACCTGTCCGACACGCAGACGATGTTCTTCAGCGATTCGCAGCGCACCACGACGCGCCGCACCCTGCTGCGACCCGGCACGGGCAAGCGGCTGCGCCTCATCAACCTCACCATCCACCAGCCGACGTCCGACAACCTCCACTTCTGCGAGGTCTACTTCGGCACGGGCGCAACCATCGCGTCGAGCTCGCGCAAGGCCATCGACTACGTCCGCGTGCCGGACCACGGCTCGGGCTCGACCCGTACGTGGGGACGGGGCGCGGGTCCGGCGGGCGCGAGGAACGAGCCGCTCAGCTTCCGCTGGATAACGAGGCCGACCACGTCTCACAAGTTCATCGTCGAATACACGGAGGAGCGCTGATCATGGGCACGGAAGCATACCGCTCGCTGTACGGAGACCTGACCAAGCTGAAGGACGTGTCGCTGCTGGACAACCCGGCGGGCGGCAGCGGCGCCGACGTTGCGCTGCTCAACCTGTTGCTCGCGGTGTCGGAGGCGGTCGACCGTCACTGCAACCGCCACTTCTACGCGCTCACCGAGACGCGCTGGTTCGACGGCACCGGCGAGACAGTGCTGCCGCTGCCGGACGCCATCGCGGTCTCGTCGGTGCGCTCGGACGACGACGAGACCGGCAACTACAGCACATCGTGGGCGTCGTCGGAGTACCACCTGCTGCCCCTGAACGCGTCGCCGGAGGAGCACTGGGGCAGGCCGTACCACGCGCTCCGGGTGCGGGGCAACGGCCCGCGACAGCGGTTCGAGCGCGGCCCCGCACGCTACGAGGTGCAGGGCCGGTGGGGCTTCGGCGAGCGGCTGGAGTATGCGCGTTCGCGGCTGCGGAGCAGCCTCAGTGAGACCGCGACGCTGCTGGACGTGTCCAACGGGGCCGACTTCGCGGTGGGGCAGACGATAGCCGCGGGCCCCGAGCGGATGCTCGTGCGCACCGTCTCGTCCAACCGGCTCACGGTGACGCGGGGCCTGAACGGCACGTCCCCACAGCAGCACTCGCTCAACGACACGCTCTACATCGTACGGTGGCCCGCGCCGATCGAGCGGGCGGCGCTCATCAACGCGGCGCGCTTGTGGACGCGCGCCCCCGCCTTCGAGCCGTTCTACGTCGACGCAGACCTCGACACGGACGTCCGCCTGCTGCTGGAGCCCTACCGCCTGGGAGGTGTGGCATGACCACGGTGCTGACGCAGAAGGAACGGCTGGCCGCCCTGGAAGCGGAGAGCGCGGCCCACGCCCGCGAGCACGAGCTCACCGAGCGCGTCTGGTCCGCGAAGCTCGACGCGATCGACGCGCGCCTGCGGGGCATCGAGCGCTTCCTGCTCGACACGCCCTCGCACGACGCCGACGTCTACGAGGGCTGGCGCCTCCACCGCCGCGACCTCATGATCATCAGCGGCAGCGCCGGCATCACCTCGCTCATCTGGCTCTTCGTGGAGATCGGCCTCCGCCTCGTCTGATGGTCTGTCGTTCCTGCGGAGGCAGGAACCTCGCAGCCCGTGATCCCTTCCCCCTCGATGGGGGAAGGCTAGGATGGGGGTGAAC
>VXQP01000072.1 GCA_009838965.1 Chloroflexota bacterium
GTGGGGACAGGAGTAGGAGTGGGGGCTTCCGTAGGAGTGGCTACGGGGATCAGGGTCGGCGTGGGCTCTAGCGTAGGCGTGGGCGTAGGAGCCGAACAAGCCAGAGCTAGTACAGCCAGAATGAGTATGAGAGGAAACAAGCGGAACAACGGCATTCTCCTGTCGCATGGATAGAAGGTATGCAAATGACGCTCGTATGCTGCCGAGCGTCATTGCATAGGCGAGGCTACCCAAGGCTCAGTACCACCGCAAGGCTCCACGCCTGTTTACTGATGCAAGGCAGCATCGCGGCCTGTGGTGTGCAGGCCGGTTGGATTCTGGCGCGGGTGGCGCAGCTCGATTCCCCGGCGAGGTTGGCAACCCGACGTGTTTCCATGCCCTGCTATACTCGCGCCCACCCACGAACCGGAGGTCTCCTTCTTCTTGCGGGCACTCGCAATCCCAAGCCTTCTCCTCCTTGCACTCGGGCTAGCAGCGTGCCAGTCGACTCCTCCCACATCGACGCCGGACGTCGAGGCGACCGTGAGCGCAGCGATCGCTGGCACTGCCACAGCGGAGGCGAGGCTTCAGGCGACCATCAGCGCGGCGGTCGAGGCCACGATCGCGGCGCTACCCACGCCAACGCCGATACCGACCGCGACGCCCACCCAAACGCCGACCCCCGTACCCACGCCGACGCCTACACTGACACCAACGCCGACGCCAAGCCCAACGGCAACCGCTACGCCGAGACCAACGCCGACCCCTCGGCCCCGGCCGACCGCCACGCCGACGCCCCAGCCCCGGCCAACTGCTACGTCGATGCCAGTGACTCCAGCAAGTAGTGCGCAGGCCAGGGGCTGGTGCTCGGACTACGAAGGTGTGTCCGTCCCATGGTTGGAGTTTGCCAGCGCGCAGTACTCGATTTGCTACACAGCCGAGTACTCCGCTGACATCGCCTTCGTCGAGGAGTGGATGGACCATGCCCTGCTTCTGATGGAGGATAAATACGGGGTCCCCACTCTTACTTACCGACAGTTACCCCTAACTGTGAATGTCATGCTTGTGCCCATGTCCATTGGCGAAGCGAACGTGTCCAAGACAGGGTTCTTCTGCTGCTGGGGCTACGGTGAGGGTGCCGGAGCCAACTATCAACGGCACGGATGGTATGGGTTCATACCGTACCTGACACCCTCTCATTCCGATTGGGACGCTCGGCCCACGTGGGGACGGATGGGACTCCCACCGGACGACTACCATGCCAAGAACATCGTGCACGAGTTTACTCACGCCATCCAGCGGTCGATTCCGGGCGAGAGGCCGCCGCAGTGGGTCACCGAAGGGATGGCCGAATACGAAGGCATGTTCAACGCAACCGAGTACAACCGAACAGATGGGTTCGACTCGCTCGTGCGCTACGTACACGATGAGATTCCTGACCAACTGCGCTGCTGTGGGGGCAACCCGCCGACATTCAGCACAACCGACATCTATTTCGGTGGTGCGCTGATCATGAAGTACTTGGCTGACACCTTCGGAGAGGATTTCCACGTCCGCCTCGTGCGTCATCAGCACCCTTCATTCGAGGCAGCGCTGGCAGCCGAGATTGAAGCCAGCGGGTCCACCATTCAGGAGACCTTCGATGGCCTGCTGGCGTGGTTGAAGCAGCAGCGCGCTGCCCTTTGAGCAAGCCGGGGGCTCTGGGGGCATGGCGTGGCAGGGGTGGCGAGCTACGGGCTAGGCAGTGTCGCCATCACACGGGAAGTTACATCAAGCCCACGCCTGTTTGACCGGCCGACCGGACGGTTATACCATGCCGCGCAATCGAATAGCGAACGTTCAGGGGAGCCGGGCGCCACGTCCGGCTGAGAGGCCCGTCACGGGCGACCCTCCGAACCTGACCTGGGTCATGCCAGCGTAGGAAGAGCGATGCAACCGGCGGATGTCGCAAGGGGCCGCTCCTCCAGTGAGCGGCCCTTCGCTATGCAGGAGGAGACGCGATGTCTACCGAGGCCTGGGCCCTCATCGCAGCGATCATCACCATGGCCGTCATGTCCGCGGCGGGCATCGCCTACACGAGGGCGAGGCGGCAGACCATCGAGGACTTCGTCTCTGCGCGCGGTTCCATCGGCGGCATGACCGCGATGGCCACCATGGCCGCATCCCTGCTCGGCGCGTGGATCCTGTTCAGCCCTGCTGAAGCCGCGACCTGGGCAGGGGTTGCCGCTCTCATCGGGTACGGCATCGGGCAGGCCGCGCCCATCGTGGCCTTCACCGTTGTCGGGCCGCGTATGCGCAAACTCGCGCCGAACGGTCACTCCCTCAGCGAGTTCGTCTGGCAGCGGTACGGCCGTGCGATGTATCTCCTTACGCTCCTCATCATCGTCCTCTACATGTTCACGTTCCTCGCCGCCGAGATGGGCGCGATCGCACGAGCGGTGGGGCACGTTGCAGGTGCACGACTCGAACTGACGCTCGTTCTCGTCGGCGTCGCAACGCTGGCTTACACCGTCTACGGTGGCCTCCGGGCCTCCATCTTCACGGACAACATCCAGTTCGCCATCATCATCCCCTTGCTCATCGCCGTCCTCATCGCCGCGCTCGCCCACTTCGGAGGTTGGACCGCGGCCTTCGATACGGTACGGGAAGAGAACGCGGCGCTGCTCGACGTCACCCAACTCCACGGCATCGAGTTCGGCCTCACGCTCGTGATCGCCATCCTCGCGGCGAACCTCTTCCACCAGGGACTCTGGCAACGCGTATACGCGGCAAAGACGGACGGCGACATCTGGCGCGGCTTCCTCTCCGCGGGTGCGATCGTCGTCCCGCTGATCATCGCTGCAGGACTATTCGGACTGTGGGCTGTCAGCAGCGGGTTGGTGAACGACGACCAACCCGCTTCCATCGCGCTCTTCTCGCTGGCCCTGGAAGTGCTGCCCGGCTGGGCGCTCGTTGTCCTGGTCGCGCTTGCGCTCGTGCTCGTGATGAGCAGCATGGACACGCTCCTCAACGGCATGGCGAGCGTGTTCACGACCGACCTCTCACGCATCCGTGGCGGGCGCGGGCTGCTTCGTTCCACCCGGCTCATCACTGCATTCCTCATCATCCCGGCCGCGGTCGTCGGTTATGCGTTCGACAGCGTCCTCTACCTCTTCCTCATAGCGGACCTGGTCTGCGCCGGTGCGATGGTGCCGGTATTCGCAGGCATGTGGAGCCGGCATCTGAGTGGGATGGGGGCCGTTACCGGTGCGGTGGCCGGCATCATCGTGGGAGCTCTCTTCTTCCCCAAACCGGACCTTTCCGGCTGGTGGACGTGGGAGGGACTCACGAGCGTATGGCACATCCTTGCGTCCGGGAACCTGCTGGCCAGTTTCCTCCTCGCTGTCGTCACCTCGTCGGTGATCACGGCGCTGTTCGTATCCGCAGCCAGGCAGCGCGGTGGTGCAGGGTTCCAGCTGGAAGCACTTGCTGAGGAGATACGCCCGCTGGAGAGCGAAGCGTAAGCGGGGCCTTGTCATGTTGAGCGGAGCGCAGCGAAGTCGAAACATCTCTCGGGTGACGTCCGGCCCCCTCTCCCTACAAGGGGAGAGGGCTGGGGTGAGGGTACTCCGTGGGACGGGACGCGGGGGGCGCCATGCCTGAGCCGTTCACCACCCGCTTGAAGGCGGCAGCCGCAGATGTATGGGAGGCGCAGCACGAGCATCCGTTCATCCGGGGCATCGGCGACGGCAGCCTGGACGTCGCTCGTTTCCGGCACTGGGTGCGGCAGGACTACCGCTTCCTGATCGAGTACGCCCGGATGCTCGCGACGGCGTCGGCGCGCGCCCCCGATCTCGAGGCGATGACGAAGCTGGCGCAGCTCACGAATGAGACGCTGAACGTGGAGATGTCCATGCACCGCTCCTACGCGGCGGAGTTCGGCATCAGCGAGGAAGACCTGGAGACCGAGGAGATGTCTCCCACGTGCCGCGCGTACACGGACTTCCTCGTCCGCACGGCTGCGACGGGCAGTTTCCCCGAGGTCGTCGGCGCGCTGCTGCCGTGCATGTGGGGGTTCTCAGAGGTCGGTCAGCGGCTCGCGGCACGGGGACGGCCGGAAGACCCGCGCTACGCCGCATGGATCGACGTGTACGCGTCCGCCGGGTTCGCCGAGCTGGCCGAGTGGTGCCGCGGTCTGCTCGACCGCATCGCCGAAGGGCTGCCCGAGAACGAGTTGGTCCGTATCGAAGAGACGTTCGTCACCAGCTCCCGCTACGAGTACCTCTTCTGGGAGATGGCGTGGAACGAGGAGGAGTGGCCGGTATGAACGAAAGGCGTACTCCCATCGCGCTGACGGTCGCAGGTTCGGACTCCGGAGGCGGCGCCGGCATACAGGCCGACCTCAAGACGTTCGCCGCGTTCGAGGTGTACGGCGCGAGCGCCCTCACCGCCGTCACCGCGCAGAACACGCTGGGCGTCACCGCCATACACGAGCTGCCGGTGGACGTGATCAGCGCTCAGATAGATGCCGTGGCGACCGACATCGGAATGGACGCGGTGAAGACGGGGATGCTCTCCAGCGTGGCGATCATCGAGGCGGTAGCAGCGCGGCTCGAACATCATGCCGTCCGGCAACTCGTCGTGGACCCGGTGATGGTGGCAAAAGGCGGCGACCGCCTGCTGCGTGAGGATGCCGTAACCGCACTGGTTTCCCGGCTGCTCCCCCTGGCGCTGGTCTCCACGCCGAACGCAGGAGAGGCAGCCGCCCTCTGTGGGCATCCCGTTGAAACGATGGAGCACGCACGGGACGCCGCACGCGCGATCCACGGCATGGGCTGCCGCTACGTCGTCGTGAAGGGAGGCCACTTCGGCGAGGACGCAGTGGACGTGCTGTTCGACGGCTCAGCGTTCATTGAGTTCCCGGCGAAGCGCATCGCCACGACCAGCACGCACGGCACAGGTTGCACATTCGCATCGGCAGTCGCTGCCGGGCTCGCACGCGGCAACACCGTGGAGGGCGCGGTGTCCGACGCGAAAACGTACGTCACTGCGGCCATAGCTGGCGCTCCTCCCATCGGAGGGGGGCATGGGCCATTGCATCACTTCCACGCGTGGTGGGGCCGAGAACAGACTATATAAAGTGCCCCATTTCCCCTATGAGCACGCTGCGCCCGTGCTATACTGCCCGGAACCACAAGAGCATTGAGGCCTCGCCCCAGCCTCAGTGCGAGGAGGTGTGAAAGGGTGGCAACAATTCGTAAGGGAGACCTGGCGCTGAAAGTATCGCTCAAGCTTAACGGGACCCGTGCCGCAGGAGACGCCGCACTCAATGCAGTGCTCGAAAGCATCACAGAAGCGGTGGCGGCCGGAGACCGTGTCGTCCTTACCGGGTTCGGCTCTTTCGATTCTCGCCAGGTGAAGGAACGGCAGGTAACCGCCATCCGCGGTCCACAGGCAGGGCAACGCATCAACGTCCCCGCTCACAAGCGTGTCGGTTTCACGGCAGGCGCAGATCTCGCAGGGGCGGTACGCAAGTAGCCCGACGGCACACACTCCAGTCCTACGATTGAAGGCCACCTCCCTGCTCACGTACGGGAGGTGGCCTTTCGATTGCGCACGCCCCGCATTCAGCGTGCGCACGACAACCAACCGTTTCCACGCACGCAGCACCAGGGCTACCATGAGCGCTGTGGACGACCAGCGGTACATCGCCCTCGTAGACCTGGACGCCTTCTACGCCTCGGTGGAGGTGATCGAAGAGCCGTCCCTTGCAGGAAAGCCGCTGCTCATCGGAGGCAGCCCCACGTCGCGAGGAGTGGTGGCGGCGGCCTCGTACGAAGCGCGGAAGTACGGCTGTCACTCTGCCATGCCCATGTCCCGCGCCGTACGGCTCTGCCCGGAAGCGATCGTTCTCCGGCCACGCTTCCACCTCTACCGCGAGTACTCCGGGCGAGTGATGGACATCCTTCAGCAGGAGTCCGGCGTCATCCAGCAGATGTCCATAGACGAGGCCTACGTCGACCTCACGCCCGTATCGAAGGATATGCAGGAGGCTGCCGGTCGCGCCCACCGGATGCAGGGACGGGTACGTGTCGACCTCGGCCTCCCGTGCTCCGTGGGTATCGCGAGCAACAAGATGGTCGCGAAGGTTGCCTGCGAAACGGGCAAACCCGGAGGATTCGTCGTCGTCGAGTCAGGAACGGAATCGGTGTTTCTCGCGGACCTGGGCGTGCGCTCCCTGCCCGGCATCGGCCCGCGCTCCACGGAACGCCTGAGGGCACACGGGTTCCACACACTCGGCCAGGTCGCCGCCGCGTCGCCGGAGGCGCTGGTAACCGTACTGGGGCCATGGGGAGCGGCACTCAAGCGGCGGGCACAGGGGGAAGATTCGTCTCCCGTGGAGACGGACAGGGAGACGAAGTCCGTGAGCGCGGAGGAGACCTTTGCGGAGGACGTGAATGTTCGTGAATCACTGGCGGAGGAACTCCGGCGCATGGCGGAGCGGGTAGCGCGATCGCTGGAGCAGCACGGACTGGTGGGGCGCACCGTCACCCTGAAACTCCGCTTGTCCGATTTCACCACCCTGACCCGCTCCTCGAGCCGGGATAACGCAACAGCCCACGCCGATGCGATACTTGCCGACGCGCTGCATCTGCTGGACGCCAACTGGGAACCCCGGACGAATGTTCGCCTCATCGGCGTCGGCGTCAGCAATCTACGGCCCGTTCAGGCTCCGGGGCAGCTTGCTCTGGATATGGACCCCGGCGAAGAGGAGAACTAACGCTTGCTGCTGCTCAACGAACGAGAAGTACGGGACCTGCTCCCCATGAACGAGTGCGTGGACGTGCTGGATGCCGCATTCGCCGAATGGGCGGCGGGGTCGGTCTCCAACATGCCGCGGTACCGGCTGCCGCTCATGCGGGGCGCGCAACAGGTGATGGCCGGAATGTCCAACGACGCCGGTGCAACCGGGCTGAAGACCTACGTTACCGGTACACAGGGGCCGAGCAGCATGGTCGTGCTCCTCTTCAGCACGGAGGACGGCTCCCCTCTTGCCATGCTCGCCGCTAACGCGCTCGGACAGATACGCACCGGCGCCGCGAGCGGTGTGGCTACCCGTCACATGGCGCGCTCGGACGCCGGAACGGTTGCCGTCATCGGGAGCGGCTACCAGGCGCGAACGCAACTCGCAGCAGTCGCCGCCGTCCGCCCGGTCGAACGAGCCCTCGTCTACAGCCGCAACCCGGAGCGTCGAGAAGCGTTCGCACAACGGATGTCGGCGGAACTCGGCCTGGACGTGCGTCCCGCCGAGTCTCCGCACGACGCCATTGCCGGGTCCGCCATCGTCTGCGCCATCACCAACTCGCGCGAGCCGGTGTTCGACGGCGGATCGCTCGCCCCGGGCGCCCACGTCAACGCGGCGGGGAGCAACCACTGGATGCGCCGCGAGGTAGACGAGACGACGATACGCCGCAGCGACATCGTCGTCGTGGACGACCTCGAGGACGCGAAGATAGAGTGCGGCGAGTTGATCTGGGCCGCTGAGCGCCGGGCGTTCCGCTGGGAGAACGCCGTGGAACTGCGTGACGTGGTTTCCGGGCGCGTGGCCGGCAGGCCGTCGCCGGAGGCCATCACCCTCTTCGAGTCCCAGGGACTGGCGATGGAGGACGTTACCGTCGGCATGCACGTCTACCGCAAGGCGCTGGATAGCGGCATCGGCAGGGAAGTGGAACTCTAGCCATATCCCCTCTCCCTTGAGGAGACCTTTGCAGTATGTCATGCTGAGCGGAGCGGAGGGCGCCAGCCCGACGCGCAGCCGAAGCATCTCTCGGGTGCCTTATCCCCTCTCCCTTGAGGGGAGAGGGTTAGGGTGAGGGTGAAGGACGGGCCATGGCGGAAGAGCAGTACGAGCCCCGGCAGATAGATATCGCGCCGGATGGACTCCACATCATCTGGAAAGACGGAGTCGAAACCCTTCTCCCCCACCGCTACGTGCGGGGACACTGCGGCTGCGCCCAGTGCGTGGATGAGATTACGCACACGCGGCGCGTAGGCGTGGACGACGTGCCGTCGGACGTGACGGTAGAGGAGTACATGGAGATAGGCCGCTACGCCATCGGCCTGCTCTTCAGCGACCTGCACGACACGGGGATATTCCCCTACAAGCTGCTCCGCGACCTCGCCGACGCCGGATAAAGAGACTCGTCGTTCCTGCGAAGGCAGGAACCTCGTGGCGGGTGAGGGCGCCTAGCTGGTGGCGATACCCATGCGCTCTTTGAGCGCGTCTACCGCCTCGTGAGCGCCATAGACCGTCGTCAGCCTGCCATCCACCCGGACCCGTAACTTGCCGATGTGCCCCGTCTTCGCCAACAACCACAGCGACCAGTTGAGCGCGGAGCGCTTCATACGGGGGAAAGTCCTGATCAGTTCGTCGCCCTGGTACTCGAACACCTCGTCCGGGCGGCGCATCAACTCTTCGTACACCATCGCTTGAAGAGGGGGGAGGCCACCCTCGGCGAGCAAGCTGTAATTGGCGATCTGGGATATCTTCATCGGCGCGTCCCTCTCGGCAGGCGAACCTCCACTGACTGAGCAATCAGTTTAATCGTGCCCCGGAGGCACCGGAAGCAGATTGGCTTGCGCGTAAGCGCACGTTGCGCGCAGCGCCCCACTTATTCGTCATTCCGAGCGGAGCCGTCGGCGGTAGCCGATGGCGGAGTCCCGCGCTTAGCGCGCAGAATCCTCTCGGGCGGCGTTCCCGTCTGATAGACTTGTCCACTGTCCCCAGCTTGCCGCGCATCCGCGCGCATCACCGACCAATGACCAACGAACCGGAACCCGAACTCTCCGTCGAGCAAGTGCGGCAGGTCGCCGCGCTGTGCCACATCGCGCTCACCGATGAAGAGGCCGGGCAGCTGCGCGCCGAGATGGCCAAGCTCCTCGACGAAGTGAGCGTCCTCCAACGCATAGACACCTCCGGCATCGAGCCGACGGGCCATGCGGTGGAAGAGGTCCACACGGTCATGCGCGACGACGTCTCCCGCCCGCCGCTGGAGCGCGAAGACGTCCTCGCCAACGCCCCGCGGCGCGAAGGCTCTTTCTTCCGGGTACGAGCCGTGATGGAAGAATCCTGATCGATGAGCGACCTGCACTATCAGACCGTAACCCGGATGTCCCGCGCCCTGGCTGAGAGAGAAGTCTCCTCCGTGGAGCTCACGGAGGCCCATCTCGAGCGCATCGCCGAGCTGGATCCGGGCATCGGCGCTTACCTTGCGGTAACGCCTGATACCGCGCGAGCGCAGGCCGCCGAGGCTGACCGCCGCATCGCACAGGGCGATGCAGGACCGCTGACCGGCATCCCCTTGCAGCTCAAGGACAACCTCTCCACACGTGGCATAGCCACGACCTGCGCATCGCTCATGCTGGACGGCTACACGCCTCCTTACGACGCCACCGTAGCCACCCGCCTCGCCAGGGCCGGGGGCGCACTCCTCGGCAAGGGCAATATGGACGAGTTCGCCATGGGCTCCTCCAACGAGACCTCGGCGTTCAAGACCGTCCACAATCCCTGGGACCTCTCCCGTGTGCCCGGCGGATCGAGCGGCGGGCCTGCGGCGGCAGTCGCTGCGGGGTTGGCGCCATACTCGCTCGGCTCGGACACCGGCGGCTCCATACGACAGCCTGCCGCCCTCTGCGGTATCGTCGGCCTGAAGCCAACCTATGGCCTCGTCTCGCGCTACGGCCTCGTCGCATTCGCATCCTCACTCGACCAGATCGGCCCCCTGACGCGTTCCGTGGAGGACGCTGCGGTCGTACTCAACGCCATCGCCGGGCCCGACCCGTTGGATTCCACCAGCATTCCCGCAGAGCCGCCGGACTACACGGATGGACTTGAAGGCGGCGTGCGGGGATTGCGTATCGGCGTCGTGCCGGAGTACCTCGGCGACGGCATCGACCCGGCGGTCGCGGAGTCGGTGAAAGCCGCGCTCGCCGTACTCGAATCGCAGGGTGCGATCGTCGAGGAGGTCGCCCTGCCCACGTCGCGGGCAGCACTTGCGGTCTACTACATCCTCGCGCCGTCCGAGTGTTCGGCGAACCTCGCCCGGTACGACGGCGTGAAGTACGGCTACTCCGACCAGGAAGCGGACGGCATGTGGGCCGCTTTGGACGCGACGCGACGCAACGGCTTCGGCGCAGAGGTGCGCAGGCGCATCCTGATGGGAGCGTATGCGCTCTCAGCCGGCTACTACGATGCCTACTACAAGAAGGCCCAGCAGGTGCGGACGCTCATCCGCCGGGAGTTCCACGACGCTTTCCAGCGCGTCGACGTCCTGACGCTCCCCACCTCTCCGACCACGGCATTCGAGATCGGCGGTATCGTCGATCCCATAGTCATGCACGCGAACGACATCTGCACCATCCCCGCGAACATCGCGGGCATCCCCGGCATCTCGGTCCCGTGCGGGTTCGCAGACGGCCTCCCCATCGGGCTGCAACTGCTCGGCCCGCACCTGAGCGAGCCCACGCTCCTCCGCACCGCCTACGCTTACGAACAGGCGTCGGAGTGGCACGACCGGCATCCGGAACTGTAGTCCCGCCGCTAGCGCGTGATGTCCCGTCGCTGGAACAGCACGAGCGCAGCCACGAACCCCGCGAGCCCGACGCCGAACAGCACCACTACGTCACGCAACAGCGTCGTGCCGTTCGTCGCCACGGCCAGGGGATCGAAGTAGTAGAAGATCGACAGGGGAGCCAACGGCTCCGCCGGGCCCCATATCGCTCCCACGAAGTCGAGGAAGTACATCACCGTCAGTATCCCGGCGGTTACGGATACCGTACGGCCGCCGTCCGAGCTCACGGCTGAGAGCAGCACCGCGATGCCGCCCGCCGCCAGGAGCACGCCCAGTTCGTTCAGCTGGGCCAGCATCAGCGTCCCGCCTTCCACGTCGCCGGCGAGGCCCGTGAGCGACGCCCCCGCCAGCGAACCCAGCCAGGACATCGTTACGATGACCACCGCCCCCACCACCAGCACGCCTATCTTCGCCGCCAGGTAGCGCCAGCGCGCCATGGGCGATGCGAGCAGCATCAGCGCAGTGCCGCGCTCGATCTCGCGCGCCGCCGCGCCGCCCGATACCGACAGCACGAACGCGAGACCCGCGATGATGTACACCGGGTGCCGGTAGTCGAGCGCGATGTAGCTTGTGAGGGAAGTCCCGAACCCCCCCTGCGCGCGGAACATGGCGGTCATCGGCGCGGGCAGCGATTCGAACAGATCGGCGAACGCTTCCAGTCCTCCGAAAGCGTCGAACGTATAGACGATGATCAGGCTCATCACGAACAGCCCCACCGACACGGCCAACAACCCGATGCGGTGCGAGCGGAGCGTGTAGGTGAATACGCTAAGCATCCGCCAGCTCCTTGCCCCCGCCTTCGCCGTAGAAGCCCATGAACAGGTTCTCCAGGCTCAACCGCTCGTAGGTCATGTCGGCGATGTCGTGCTTCGCCAGCTCCCGCAGCACCTCGTTGATGTCGCCGGAGATGGCCAGTTCCCACCTCGTGTCTTCCTGTGACAATACCTCCACGCCGGGTATGGAGAGCCCGCCGGTCGGCGGTACCCGGAATTCCACCTCCATCGTGCGTGCCTTGCCCTCGCGCAGCGCTTCCACCGACCCTGTCCCCACGATGCGGCCGTCGCGGATGAGCGCCACCCGCTCACAGACCTCCTCCACGTCTGACAGGACGTGGGACGACATGAACACCGTCGCGCCTCTGTCCCGCGCCTCCCTGATGATCGCGAACAACTCCTGCCGCATCAGCGGGTCGAGCGCCTCGGTCGGCTCGTCCATGATCAGCACGTCGGGGTCGTGCTGCATCGCCTGCACGAGCGCCAGCTTCTTCGCCATGCCCGAGGAGTACCCTTTCACCTTCCGCCGGAGTGCGGAGTCCGGGAGCTCCAGGCGCTCCAGCAGCTCGGCCTGGCGAGGGAGTCTGCCCCTGATGCCCCTCAGGCTCGCGACGTAGTTCAGGAAGTCCTGCCCCGTGAAGCCGCTGGCGAACGCCACTACGTCCGGCAGGAAGCCGAGCCGTGCCTTGATGGCAACCGTCTCGCCCCAGGCTTCCATCCCAAGCACACGGGCGGCGCCCTGGTCTGCACGGATGAATCCGGTCAGGACACGGATGGTCGTGGTCTTGCCGGCGCCGTTCGGGCCGAGGAAGCCGAATATCTCGCCCTGCTCGACCGAGAGGTCGACGCCGCGCAAGGCCTCCACGTTGCCGAAACGCTTGTGGACACCCGAAACAGTGAGCGCCTGCACTCCGTCCCCGCTCATGCAACTTCCCCGGTCGTCATCTGCCCATCCCGGACCCGCAGATGGCGGGCAGCGTGCAGGAAGACATCTGGCAGGGCGTGCGGATCAGCGGTCGTCACGATGGTCTGAGGATAGCAACATGCTTCTTCCAGCACGAGTTTCCTGCGGCGTTCGTCGAGCTCTGACAGCGCATCGTCGAGCAGCAGCAGAGGTTGGTCGCCTCTGCGCTCAGCCAGCAGACGCGCCTCGCCCAGCCGCATCGCCAGCGCAGCCAGCCGGGCCTGTCCTCGCGAGGCGTGCCGCGTCGCTTCAACGCCGTTCAGCATCAGCCGCAGATCATCACGATGAGGGCCGACGACCGTCATGCCGCGCGCCCGCTCCTGGTCGCGCGATGCACGCAGCGCTTCCCTCAGCGCACGCTCCTCATCCCCGTCTTCGGGTTCCGCAGCCGTTCCTACGTATGCCATCGACAGCACGTCCTGCGACGACAGGCGCTCGAACGCGGACGCGATGAACGCTGCCAACGTCGCCATGGACGACCGGCGTTCACTCAGCACGACGGCGCCTTCCTTCACCAGCGCGTCGTCCCAGAATGTGAGCTCTTCGTCCCTGGCGCGCCCCTCGCGCATGGCGCGCAAGAGCGTGTTCCGTTGTGCCAGCACCCGGTGATACCGCGAGAGCGTCTGCACGTACCGGCGCGATACCTGCGCGAGCAACACGTCGAGGTAGCGCCTGCGCCCGCTCGGGGGGCCGGACACCAACTCGATGTCCTCGGCGGCGAAGAGCACGGCGCCCATCATCCCCACGAGGTCGGACGTCCGTTTCGGCGTGCCGTTCACCCGGACCTGCTTGGCGGTGCTGTTGCCCTCTCTGCAGTCCAGGCCGACGCGCAGCTCGAGTGCGCCCTGCGGCCCTTCGAGCGCTGCCGCCACGATCGTATACCCCCCGGCTTCCGCCGCCTGCCACGAGACGAGGTCGCGCTCCGTCACCGCGCGGTACGACTTGCCGATGGCAAGCAGGTATACCGCTTCCAGCAGGTTGCTCTTGCCCTGCCCGTTCTCGCCGCTGATAACGGTGAGCCCCGGCCCCAGCGCAAGGTCAAGCTGCCGGTAGGAGCGGAAGTTCGTGAGTGTCAGGTTCGTGAGTTGCACTGCTGTAATGATAATCGTCACCAGACGCCGAAGTTGGGCGCAGGCGCGGCGGCGGCGGAGTCGACGCCGTCGCCGCGCTCGCGTCCCCCAGGCTGCGAGGTTCCTGCCTCCGCAGGAACGACAGAACCCCCTCGTCGTCTGCGCTGGTGGACGGGGGTACGGGGATGCCGACCGATGGGCGGGGGTGCAGCAGGAACGGCTCGTAGCCGGTCCAGATCTGCAGCGACGGCGGGGTCATGAACGCCAGCGCGAGGGCGTCGGCGCGGTCGGGCGACGGCAGGTTCCGCTTGCGCAGCTCACGCTTGCTCTCCATCACCACCTGGCCTGAGCTGGAGACGTCGTAGCGCAGCGATAGGAGTTGCGCGGCGAGCTCCTCGTCGTCAGGCAAGGCGATGAGACGGTCGTTGATGAGGCGGCGCAGCTCCCAGAAGATCTCGGAACGCAGGTTCCTGAAGCGCGTCGGGTGCATCGCCTTGCGCCCGAACTGCACGCCGTGGACGGGCGCTTTGAGCTCCCGCAGGCGGTCGACGACGCCCCCGCCGAGCCCGCCCTCGTCCACGAATATCGCCTCCGCGCCGAGTTCGCGCGCCATGAGCGCGGTCTCCCCTGCGGTGCGCATGGTGTCCACGCGTCCGAACGACTTGAGCGCAACGACGCGCTGCCCGCGGCGCGCGCAGAGCACCGACTCGTCGGTGCCGAACCGGCCGACGTCCACGCCGATGTAGACGGGCTCGCGGGCGTCGTCCTCCTCGGACGGCGCGCCCTCGCCGGTGGGGGCGTCCTCGCGCATCGCGTCCTCGACGGCGGTCCGTCCCACGAGCGAGTCCTCCAGCGTGTCGGGGAACTGCGCGTAGACAGCCGCGATGAACTTCGGGTGGTCGTCGCCCCAGTGCAGGGCCTTGTCGGCGATGTCGTCGGCGGTGATCAGGCCGGGCCGCGCGGGCTCCTCGCCGGTGAGGTTGGGCGTGTCGTAGGCCGAGATGCGCATGTGGTGGTACTGGTGGCGCTTCCCGTGGTGGGACTCGTAGAACGTGCCGGAGGTGGAGAAGGCGTTGCCGGTGAGCAGCGTCTTCACCGGGTTGAGACGGAGCGC
>VXQP01000049.1 GCA_009838965.1 Chloroflexota bacterium
TTATCGACCGCTCAATAAACAAGCTCGGCGCGATGGGCGTGCAGATATTCACGAACGTGAACGGCCGCCCGCTCGACGACCCCGAGCTTGCGCCGGTGTTCGACAAGATGGCCGAACTCGACCTGCCGATCTGGCTGCACCCGACACGTTCCGCCGAGTTCTCCGACTACGTGTCCGAGGAGCGCTCCTGGTACGACATGTGGTGGGCGTTCGGCTGGCCGTACGAGACGAGCGTCGCGATGGGGCGTATCGTGATGTCGGGCCTGTTCGACAAGTACCCGGACATCAAGATCATCACGCACCACCTCGGCGGCATGGTGCCGTTCTTCGAGGGGCGCGTCGGGCCGGGCCTCGACCAGTTGGGACGCCGCAGCGACGATCCGCACGAGGCGGGCACGCTCGGACGGCTGGCGAAGCGTCCGTACGACTACTTCCGCATGTTCTACGCGGACACGGCGACGTTCGGCTCCATCCCGGCGACGGAGTGCGGGCTGGCGTTCTTCGGTGCGGACCGGGTGCTGTTCGCGTCTGACGCGCCGTTCGACCCGGAGAAGGGCTCCGGCTACATCCGGTCGACGCTTGCGGTGATGGACGGCATCACGGCGAGCATCGAGGACAAGCAGAAGATCTACGAAGGGAACGCGCGCAGGCTGCTCAAGCTGGACGGGTAGGGGATCAGCCCAGCCCGTAGTAGCGCGTGGGGTTGTCGGCGAGGATCTTCTGGACGATGGGGGCGGGGAGGTCCTCGCGGCGCTGCATGACGCCGACCATGCCGTTGTCCTTCGACTGGTCCTGGTGGCCGTAGTCCGAGCCCATGATGATGTTGTCCTCGCCGATGTAGGTGATGAGGTACGGGATGTCCTCGTCGGTCTCGGCGGCGACGAAGAGGCGGTAGTCGCGGAAGAGGGCGGGGCCGAAGTCGAGCGCCGCGTCGGGGTTGGCCCGGCCGATGCCGCGCTCGGAGGTCCGGGTAGAGCGCCGGAGGTGGTGGACGACGTAGGGCACCCAGGACGCCGACGCCTCGATGAAGCCGAACGTCAGGTCCGGGAAGCGCTCCGGTATCTTGTGCGCGACGAGGTCGCGGAACGCGAAGATCGGGAGCGAGCGCACGTGCGGCAGGTTGTGCGAGACGTTGCGGTCAAACACCTGCAGCATGCCGG
This sequence comes from Chloroflexota bacterium, assembly GCA_009838965.1. GTDB lineage: Bacteria > Chloroflexota > Dehalococcoidia > Lucifugimonadales > Australimonadaceae > Bin16. The sequence goes on from VXQP01000049.1 coordinate 1,161, forward strand.
GCGAGCCGCCGCCGGTGTGGATGCTGATGGCCATGCCCAGCCGCTGCGCCGCCTCGTAGATGGGGAAGAAGTACGACTCCGCCAGAGAGCGGTCGCCCTCGACGCCGCGGAAGAAGACGCCGACCGCGCCGTTGTCGCGCGCCGTCTCGATCTCCTGCAGCGACGCCTCCATGTCGCGCAGCGGGGGCACGACGACCCATGCCATGCGGTCGCCGGCCACGCGCCAGGCGTTGGCCATGTAGCGGTTGTAGCTGCGGCAGATGGAGACCTCGAGGTCGACGTCGTCGGTGATGTAGGCGAGGAGGACGGTGGGGAAGACGACTTCGCTGTCGACGCCGCGCATGTCCATGTCTTCGACGCGTGCGAGGGGGTCAGTGATGTAGCGCACGGAGGCGCGGATGTCGGTGCGCGCGTTCTCGGAGTCGGAGCCGCCGACGGCGACGGCGTAGCTGCCCTTGCCCGAGCGCTTCGGGACGGCGGTGCCGTTGACCATCCAGACGAAATCGCGGGGACCGTCCTCGCCGTCGAGAGGGATGGAGGCGAGCAGGGGCCTTCGGTCGTACATGTCGGCGTCGAAGTGCTCCCAGACGCCGGGGTGCTCGATGATGTGGGTGTCTGCGTCGACGATCCCTGCCATGGTGTTCCTCCTCAGCGCCCGCTGGCGCGCCTTGCGAGTATACGCCTGTGCATAACGCTGTCATACAGCGGTGATCCTCGACGTACGCATACCGCCGCGCGGCGCGCTATACTCTCTCGCCGACAGGAGAGGTAAGGAGCGTTACGACCCACATGGCGAATGCGAAGTTCAGAGAGCAGGCAGAACGCCTCCTGGCGCAGGCGGAGGTGGCGATAAACGGCCCCGAGCCGTGGGACATCCAGGTGCACGACGAGCGGCTGTTCGCACGTGTCTTTGCGGAGGGGTCGCTTGGGTTCGGTGAATCGTACATGGACGGCTGGTGGGACTCCGGGCAGCTGGACGAAACGATGGCGCGCATCCTCGGCTCGGGCGTGCAGCACAACCTCCGGCGCAACTTCAACACGGTGAAACTCGCGCTGGCCGCTCGCTGGATGAACCGCCAGAGCAAGAAGCGTGCGTGGGACGTGGGCGACCAGCACTACAACCTGGGCAACGACCTCTTCGCCGCGACGTTCGACTCGCGCCTCACGGGCAGTTGCGGCTACTGGAAGGAGGCAACCGACCTCGACGCCGCGCAGGACGCGAAGCTGGACCTCATCTGCCGGAAGATAGGGTTGCAGGCGGGACAGTCGGTGTTCGACATCGGCTGCGGCTGGGGGGCGTTCATGGGGTTCGCGGCGGAGCGGTACGGCGCAACGTGCGCCGGCGTGACCATCTCCGAGGAGCAGGTGAACTACATCGCCGAGCGCTACAGCCACCTGCCAGTGACAGGGATGCTGCAGGACTACCGCGACGCGACAGGGTCGTTCGACCACGTCGTCTCGATGGGGATGTTCGAGCACGTGGGGCCGAAGAACTACCGCGCCTACTTCGAGACAGCGGAGCGCCTCCTGAAAGATGGCGGCTTCTTCCTGCTGCACACGATAGGCGCCAACAAGTCGACGAACGCGATAGACCCGTGGATGGACAAGTACATCTTCGTGAACGGGGTGCTGCCGTCGGTCTCCCAGATAGGCGGGGCGATCGAGGGGCTGTTCGTGGTGGAGGACTGGCACAACTTCGGCGCGGACTACGACAAGACGCTGGTGGCGTGGTACGAGAAGTTCCGCAGCAACTGGGACTCGCTGAAGGAACGGTACAGCGAGCGCTTCTACCGCATGTGGAAGTTCTACCTGCTCGCGTGCGCGGGCGGGTTCCGGTCACGCAACATCCAGCTGTGGCAGGTCGTGCTGGCGAAGCGCGGCGTGCGCGGCGGCTATGCTACCGTGCGGTAGGGGCCGGTTCCGGCGCCTGGTCCCGCCGCAATGTCTCCTGGGCGAGCACTACGAAGAGCAGCGCGCATCCTCCGACGACGCCCACGAAGATGAAGAGCGTGCTCTCCAGACCCAGGCGCCCGGCCAGCAGCCCGGCTAGCAGCGGCCCGATCATCATGCCGGCGCTCGTCGCCATGTGGAAGGCGCTCAGGAAGACGCCGCGCTGCTCCGTCGGCGCGAGGTCCATCGCATAGGTCTGATTGGTGTTGGTGTTCATCCCCTCGGCAACGGCGAAGACGGCGAAGGCTACCGCGATGCCGATGAAGGCCGTCGATGCGCCCAGCAGGTAAACGGAGCCGCCAAGCAGGACGAGGCCGAAGACGAGCGGCCACTTGCGTCCGAACCGGTCGACCGCGAAGCCGGTGGGGGCCGCCGCAAGCATCGTCAGTACACCGCCCATGGCAACGAGATTGCCGATGACGTCCGCGGAGAGCATCAACGTCTCCTGAGCGTGGATGGGGTAGTACGTCCGGAAGATGCCGGGCCCCAGCCCGATCATGCCGAAGCACATGGTGGCGGCGGCGACCGCCACGAACGACTTTGTGCGGAACATGGCCCACGGGATGCCGTTGCCTGCGCTCCGCGCCTTGCGGGGCCGCTCAGCGGGCCCGCGCAGGGCACGGGCAGGACTCGTCTCCGGGATGAGGAAGAGGACAACGAAGATCGCGACGACCTTGGTGGACGCGATGAAGATGAACACCCATCGCAGTTCGAACTGGGCGGTGATGAACCCGCCGACGAGGGGGCCCGCCAGCATACCCAGGCGCATCGCCGTGTCGCGGAAGGCGACCGTGCGCCCCCGGTTCGCGATCTTCGTGAGATCTGCAATCAGGACGCTGGAGCTGATCGTCCAGATGGCGATGGTGATGCCTGCCAGCGCTTCGAGCAGGGCGTAGTGCACGTAGTTGGTGGTTGCGAACTGGCCGACGAGGATCAAACCGTGCCCGACCGCGCCCAGGATGAGCATGGGGCGTCTGCCCCAGCGGTCGGAGAGGAGACCGGCGATGGGACCGGAGATGAGGCGGGGCATCGCGCTCAGGGACGAGACGAGACCGACCTGCAGCAGCGTCCCGCCCAGCGCAAGGGCGAAGAGGGGACGCGCCACCCACAGCGCACCGGTACCGAACCCCCACATGAAGAAGATGAGGGCGATGGGGATGGCGAGCCGGGTGATGTCGGGGGCTTCCTGGCTCCGCATGACGCCGCGCAGCCCTATATCGCCTGCGCGGCCCGCAGGGCTTCCATCTGCGCGTCCGTGTAGCCTGCGATCTCGCGGAGCACCTCGACGGTATGCTGGCCGAGTGTCGGCGGCGGGGTGAATCGCTCCTCGTGGCCGGTCTTGATGGGGTTGCCGCCGGTGCGGATGCGCCCTGCCGTCGGGTGATCGATCTCGACGAGCATGTTGCGGTGCAGCACCTGCGGGTCGCGGTAGACGTCGGGGATGTCGTTGATCGGCGCGCCAGGGACGTCCCACTCGGCGAACAGGCTGCGCCATTCCTCCTGCGTCTTCTGGCGGACGGCCTCCGCGAGCAGGTCCTCCAGCTCGCTGCGGTGCTTCATGCGACTCTCCGCGGTCTTGAAGCGGGGGTCGTCGGGCAGCGTCTCGTAGCCGGGGACGGTCGCGGCCATCATGTCGGCGGTCTTGAACCAGAATGGCTCGGTGCTGCAGTGGATCTGCACCCACCTGCCGTCGCTGGAGCGGAACGCCTTGGCCGGGATGTTGCTGGGGTGACCGGAGCCGATGGGCTGCGGCGTGACGCCGGAGGCGAGGTAGAACGCGGCCAGGTGCGCCTGGAACGAGACCTGCATGTCCAGCATGCTCACGTCCACGCGCTTCCCTTCGCCCGTCCGCGAGCGCTCGTGGAGCGCGGTGAGGACGCCGAACGCGAGACCCCAGCCGCCGCCCACGTCGCCCATGGGGAAGCCCATGTAGAGGGGGTCGTCGCCGGGGTTGCCGGTCACGCTCATCGCGCCGCCGAGCGCCTGCACGACGCCGTCGAATGCGGGTCGTCCCGCATAGGGGCCGTCCTGCCCGAAGCCGGAGAGCGATGCGGAGATGATGGACGGGTTGACCTTCTTGAGCGTCTCGTAATCGATACGCAGCCGTTCGAGGACACCGGGCCGGAAGTTGTCCAGCACCACGTCGGCCTTCGCAGCGAGCGTGTAGAACGCCTCGCGCCCCAGGTCGGTCTGGAGATTGAGCGTGACGCTGCGCTTGTTGCGGTTGAAGCCGAGGAAGTAGGCGCTCTCGCCGTTCAGGAAGTAGGGCCCGAGCTTGCGCGACGCGTCTCCGGAGCCCGGCTGCTCGATCTTGATGACGTCCGCGCCGAGGTCGGCGAGCAGCCGCCCTGCGAGCGGCCCGCCGAGCACGGAGGTGAGCTCCAGGATGCGGACGTCTTCCAGCGGCATGCTCACAGGCCGGCCTCGAAGAGGAAGTCGCCGGAGGAGTAGTTGCGGAGCAGGTTCCGGGCGATGACCTGCCGTTGTATCTCGTTCGTGCCCTCGCCGATGATCATGAGCGGGGCGTCGCGGAAGTAGCGCTCGATGGGGAGGTCCTGCGTGTAGCCGACGCCGCCGTGGATGCGCATCGCCTCGGTTGCGACGTTCAGGCATGTCTCGCTGGCGAAGAGCTTCGCCATGCCGGCTTCGAGGTCGACGCGCTGACCGAGGTCCTTCTTGCGCGCGGCGTCCATCACCAGCAGGTGCGCGGCCTTCACCTGTGTCGCCATGTCGGCGAGCTTCTGCTGTATCGCCTGGTGCTCGGCGATGGGCTTGCCGAACGTGCGCCGTTGCTGCGCGTACTGCATCGCGGCCTCGAGCGCGGCGCGCGCCACGCCGACCGACCTCGCCGCGACGTTAATGCGTCCCAGCTCCAGCCCGCCCATGACGTGCCGGAAACCCTCACCCTCCGTCCCGCCGAGCAGGTTCGTTGCGGGGGTCCGGTAGTCCTCGAACGCGACCTCCGTGGTCTCGACTCCGCGATAGCCGAGCTTGGGGATGTCGCGCACTACGTCGAGGCCGGGGCCCTTCTCCCCGAGGAGGATGCTGATGCCGCGGTGCGGCGGGTCGGCGTTCAGGTCGGTCTTGCAGACGATGGCGTAGATACTGCCGTAGCGGCCGTTGGTGATGAACATCTTGCGGCCGTTCACGACATAGTCGTCGCCGTCGCGGACTGCGTTCGTCTTGACCGCGGCCACGTCCGTCCCTGCGTCGGGTTCGGTGATGCAGAGCGCGGCGCGCTGCTCTCCATTCGCCATGACGGGCAGGAAGCGCTCCTTCTGGTCCGGTGTGCCGAAGGTGTGGACCATGTGCGCGACGAGCAGGTGGGTGTTCAGGACGCCGGTGAGGCTCATCCAGCCCTTGGACAGCTCCTCGATGAGCAGGGCGTAGGTCTCCGCGCCGACGCCGCTGCCGCCGTACTCCTCCGGGATGGTCGCGCCGAAGAAGCCGAGCTCGCGCATCTGCGCTACGAGGGCGTGAGGGTACTCGTCCGCCAGTTCGAGTTCGGTCGCGGCAGGCATGACTTCCCGCTTCACGAAATCGCGGACGGTGGCGACGAGCGTGCGCTGGTCTTCGGACAGTTGCATGAGCGCCTCGGAGCGGAGGGTGAGCGTGGGGAGTATAGCGTTCGCGGGCGTGGGCTGCGCGCGAGTGGTAGGGTTGCGTGCACTCCCATGACCATGCAGCAGCCCCGTATATCCCGCTTCTGGCCGTTCCCACGCGTCTACTACGGCTGGGCCATCATGACCGCGAGCATGCTGAACGCCGCGGCGAGCGTCCCGATGCAGGGGCCCATCGTGGGGGTGTTCGTTCGCCCTATGCAGGACGAGTTGGGCTGGTCCGCAACGTCTATCAGCATCGGTTTCGCGCTGGGGTCCGGACTGGGGGGCATCTCCTCGGTATGGGTGGGGCGGATACTCGACAGGCGCGGCGCGCGTGGCGTCACCGTGGCTGCGGGGATGATCATCGTGGGCTGCATGGTGGGCCTCGCCGCGATGACGCAGGTCTGGCACTTCTGGGGGTTCTTCGGGCTGGCGCGCGGGACAGCGGCGGCGGGCGCGCAACTCGGGACGATGGTCGCGCTGGCGTCCTGGTTCGTACGGAAACGTGGCCGCGTCGTGGGCCTGTTGGGCGTGGGGCAGCGGACAGGACAGTTCATTATGCCGCTTCCGATAGTGGCGATCATGACATGGTTCGGATGGCGTGAGGCGTGGCTCGCGCTTGCGGGTTTCGCCGTTCTCGCGCTCGTGTTGCCGAGTGCCGCGTACATGCGCCGCAGACCCGAAGACTACGGGCTGCTGCCGGACGGACGCCGGCCCACGCACGACGTGCAGGTCGGGGAAGTGTCCGAGGATGCCGGCGAGGAGTTGTGGAGCCTGGCGGAGGCGAAGCGGACGGTGACGCTGTGGGCCCTCATCGTGGGGCAGGCCGCCGTGGTGCTGGCGGTGAACGCGACGAACCTGCACATCAACGTGAGCCTGCAGGACAAGGGTCTGTCGCAGTTCTCGGCGGCGATGGCGGTGACGATCTATCTGACCGTGGCGGCGCTCTCCGTGTTCGGCTGGGGACTGCTGATGGAGCGTGTGCACACGCGCTACCTGGCGCTCACGTCGGTGCTCTTCTACCTCACGGCGATGGTGCTGGCGATAGCGGTCGATTCGTTCCCAACGGCAGTGGCGTTCAGCGTCGCGTTCGGGTCCGCATTGGGCGTGTGGACGGTAGTGAGCCGGATGATGTTCGCGAACTACTTCGGGCGCAGGTCTTTCGGGACGATACGAGGCTTCGCGGCGCCCATCATGGCGGGGGTAAGCATGGTGGGACCGATACTTGCGGGGATACTGAAGGACATCACGGGCAGCTATGACCTGTCGTTCACCATATTCGCGGGCGTCTTCGGGGTGGCGTTCGTTGCGTTCGCGCTCGCCAGGCCGGTGACGAAGGGGGCATAGAACGGCAGGGCTCGATGTCGAGCCCTGCCGTAGCGGTTGCCTATATGCCGCCGGTGGCCTAGCGTCCGGCGGTCGCGGGGTACATGTCCGGCTTGAGCACGGACCACGGCTGGTCGGCCGGGAGGATGCGGTCGATAGCGCGGATGCCAATGTACTCGCCCTGGCTGCCGCGCGGTGTACCGCCGTCCGAGTTTACGCGTATCGCTTCCTGGAGCAGTTTGCGCATCGCGATGATGGCGCGGTCGCTCGTGCCGAGGTGCTCCTGGCTGCGGTCGGCGATGGTGCCCATCGTCTCCTGCAAGGCGCGGTCCTGCGTGTTGACGCCGACGATGCCGGTGAAGTTCTCGGTGCGCTGCATCTGCCGGTCCATCATCCAGTCGTTCCCCTTGTTGCGCAATGTCCGGAACGTCTGGCGGTCTATGTCGACATCCCACTCATTGCCGGTGCCCGCGAGGCGCCTGTCCTTGTCGGCCAGCGGGTTCTCGTCCCAAGTGAACGTCCAGTTGAAGACCATCGTGTTCTCGTCGTCTATGGGTACCCAGCAGTGGCCGGAGCTGCGCGGTTGCACGGGCTCGCCGCTGCGTCCCACCTGACCGGCGCGGAGCTGGTGGAAGGGGAGCACGTAGTGGTAGGTGCGCACGTAGTTGCCCTCCTCCCTGGAGAGCGGGCGTACGGAGCTATAGGTGTAGCCGTAGTTGGTCTGCTCGACCTCCAGGTACGGAGCCGTGGAGCGTGAGCGGAGCAGCGTCTTGTCGGAGAGGTCGTTGTTGTGCAGGAAGGACGAGTGGGAAGTGTCGATGCCGCCCTCGACGGCCTGCACCCAGTTGCAGGTCTGGATGAGCTTGGTGACGCCGCGGTGCGAGTCCGGCACGGTCGTCCACTCGAACGCGGGTGGGGGAGGGACCTCGCCGGACGGGCCGAGGTAGGCCCAGATGACGTTGCCGCCTTCCCACGTCTTGTAGGCGCGGGTCTTCACCTTGTGCTTGAAGTTGCTCTGTTCCGGCTCGTTGGGCTGGTCCACGCAGACGCCGTCCACATCGAACTTCCAGCCGTGGTAGACGCAGCGCAGGCCTTCTTCTTCGTTCCTGCCGAAATAGAGGCTCACGCGGCGGTGGGGGCACGCGTCCGGCAGCAGGCCGACGCGTCCCTTGGAGTCACGGAATGCGACAAGGTCTTCGCCGAGGAGCCGCACGCGCACGGGGTCGCAGTCGGGTTCCGGCAGTTCGAAGTCCATGAGCGCGGGGATCCAGTAGCGCCGCATGGCATCGCCCATCGGCGTACCGGGACCTACTCGAGTGATGAGTTCGTTGTTCTCCCTGGAAAGCATGGCTTGCTCCTCCTGCGTGCGTTGCCTCTAAGAAAGCTGACTTGCTGTCGCCGATTGTACTACTCCCTGCACAGCGCGGCATGCAAGGTCCCCGTGCACAGGGCCACTAGGACTCGAGGTTGGCCTCGTAGAAGCCGTGCCAGGCGTCGATGACCGCGTCCCATATGGAGCCGAAGACGGGCCAGTCGCGCGCTACCGGGGTGCCCCACTCGGCAAGCAGGATATAGCCGTAGATGGCGACGATGATGATCTCGAAGAAGATGGCAGGGATGACGGTCCAGTACCACTTCACCTTGCCGAAGATGGTGAGGTAGAGAATCGTGTACGCCGGTACTGCGATGTGGAAGCCGAACAGCCAGACACCCACGAGCAGGGCCGCTGTTGAGCTGATGAGGAGCAGCCAGCGCCGCATGACCACAGCCGGCTCGTCGTCTGTTTCGAGGAAGCCGGTGTCCATGATCTGACCGCCCGCGCTCGACGCGCCCGCCTGAAAGAGCGAGACAGCGCGCCAGAACCAGAACGGAATCGCGAACAGGATGGTGATACGCGGGAGCAGCCATGCGCCGCTGCTCCAGTCCAGGTTCCAGGGCAACCATCCGGACGCTCCCGAGTCTTCGGGTAACGAGTCCCAGTACATGTAGACCATGAACGCGCCGACCGCGGCAAGGAGGATCACCTCGCCGATGAACTCCATGGACGTGAAGCGGCTGCGCGGGGTGTTGCTGCTGGAGGTCGTCATGAGTCGTCGTCCTCCTCACTCAGTGCCGCTGCTTCTTCATCCGGTTGCGCTTCCTGAGAGCGGATCCGCGAGGCGCTCCGCTGCACGCGGATGCCCACGAATGCACCGAGGATGACGAATGCGATGATGGTGAGGAACTGCCACCGGAGGAACATCTCCCAACCGTAGGTGTTGGTTGCTATCCAGAGCCACTTCTCCGCCTCGTTCGCCAGCACGATCGCGATGACGATGGGTGGGCGCGGCCAGGCGTATGCCTTCATGAACAGGCCCAGCACCCCGGCTCCAGCGAACAACCAGAGGTCGCCTACCGACTGCGAACTCTGGTAGACGCCTATCACTATGATGGCCATCACCAGCGGGAAGAGGATATTCGGGGGTATGACGGTTACGCGGGCGATGAGCGGTGCGAACCGCAGGACGATGGGGACCACGATGATGTTCGCGAGCACGATCGTCCAGACAAGGGCAACGGTGAGGTCCAGGTGCTGGTTCAACATCGGGGGGCCGGGCTGGATGCCGACCAGGATGAGCATGGCGAGGATGAGCGCCATGTTCGGGCTGCCCGGAATCGAGAAGAAGAGCGTCGGCACCAGGACTCCGCCGTCGATGGCGTTGTTCGACGCCTCCGGCGCTATCACGCCCCGGATGTCGCCGGTCCCGAACGTCTCGGTCGCGCCCTGCTCGGTCTGTCGGGCCTGCGCGTAGGCTATCCAGTGGGCGGGGACTGCCCCGAGGCCCGGCATCATGCCGACGAACGCGCCGATGAGCGATGAGCGTGTGATGAGCCACTTGTGGCGCATCGCTTCGCCCATGCCCTTCTTCACGCCTGAGCTGGAGCCGGAGAGCACTTCGTCCAGCCGTTCGGTCGCTATGGTCGTGTTGCTGACGACGAGGTTGGCCAGTTCCGGTATGGCGAACACGCCCAGGAGCACCGGCACCAGCGGAAGTCCGTCCCACAGGTAGCCGATCCCCATATTCGCGCGGACCACGCCGCCGATGGGGGAGAAGCCGATCAGGGCGATTGCGAGTCCGAAGGCTGCGGTCAGCAGTCCCTTGACCATCGCGCCGGAGCTGAGCAGCGCAACCGTGGCTATACCGAGGAGCGAGAGGAGGAAGAATTCTGCCGCTCCGAAGAGTTTGAGCAGTTCACGCGCGATCGGGAGAACGGTCATCAGCATCGCCGCCCCGAGGATGCCGCCGATGAGCGAGGAGACGTAGACGGCCCCAAGCGCCTCGCCAGCGCGTCCCTGGCGCGACATCGGGTAGCCGTCGATGATGGTCGCCTGGGAGCCACGTGAGCCGGGGACGCCGATGAGGATGGACGGGATCGGCTCCGTCGCGTCGTTGGCTGCGGCGTAGAAGACAGCTGCGGGAAGCGCTATGAACGGGTCAAGTTGGGCTGCGAAGCTGAGCAGCAGGATGAAGACGGGGACGCCCCCCGCAATCATCACGCCGTTGAAGAGCGCTATGGGCGTGATGATCGCGAATGCGATAAGAGGGCCTGGGCTGAACAGGTGTTGAGCCGCGCTGATGCTTGCTTCCCACATGAGGCGGCACGTCCTTTCTGCTGGCTTGGTCCTATGATCCGCGCCGGTGCAGACGTCCTGCCCGCACCGGCGCGATGTGTCTCTAGTTGATGGTCAGGTTGCCGACGCCGCTCAGTTCGAGCGCAATGTCGCGCGTCGCCTGGCTGGCGTTCTGTACCCGCCTGACGATGTCGAGGATGTCCTCGGCCCTTCCGTAGCCGAAGTCGTCCGCGTATCCGGCGATGGAGACCTGCTCCTTGAATGCCGCGTCGTCCATCATCCGATCGAATGCCGACTGCCAGAACTGTTTCACGTCGTCCGGGACACCGGGAGGAAGGAAGAAGACACGCGAGATCTCGGTCACGAGCAGGTTCAGTTCGAGCGCCTCAGCCTGTGCCGCGTCGAACGTGAGGCCCGGCAGGTCGCGGAAAGAGGGGAGCGGGCCTGCGTGTCCGAGCTCGGCGAGCCATTCGTCGTTGTACGGCTTCTTCTCGTAGAAGATCGGGACCATGCGCCCCTGCTCTATCCACTCGGGGAAGAGGCGGCCTGCGGTGCCCGGGCTGCAGCGGTTCGTGCCGTCCAGTTCGCCGCGGTCGAACGCCGCCATGATCTCGGATGTTCCGCCATAGCCGTAGATGAGCTTGAACGGGCCGCCGTTCTGGACCATGAACTCGATGGCAGGCTCGTTGCCCGCCGCTGCGGACCCGACCCGGATCGTGAGGTTGTTGTCGATCACTTCCTGCCAGGACGAGGCGAAGCTCTTGTCGAGACAGAAGCCGTCCTCGCCGATGGTGAACGTGGGCGAACCGAGGATGTGGATGGCGTCGATGTCGAATCCGGGCACGTCGCCAACGAGCAACTGTCGTGCGAACCAGCGCGAGTGCGTCGGGCCGATGGTGAGTCCGTCCGGCTCTGACTCGATCACGCCTCGCAGCCCGCGGAGCTGTCCGGCGCCGGGGAGGTTCTGCACGATGAAGCGCGTGCTGTCAGGGAACTGCCGTTCGGCTGCCTGCGCAACCAGCCTGCTGAAGGTGTCGTAGCCGCCGCCGGGGCTCGCTCCGACGATGATCTTGATCGTCTTGCCGCCGAAGTATTCCTCTGCGTCGAAGCCGGCCGGTGGGGGTACTGGGGTGGGCG
>VXQP01000021.1:0-7020 GCA_009838965.1 Chloroflexota bacterium
CCCCTGCGCCGACGGCCACTCCCGCCCCCACGAGCGCACCCGCATCAACGCCGGATCACCCCTACGACCCGAACAACACGATGTGGCGCATCTTCAGCACCACCGATCAGACGTTCGAAGCCCTGGAGCTTGCCCTCGACGACGCCGTTGCGGCAAACGACGTCTCCCAGGTGCCCATCATCGTGGAGATCATGCGCTTCAGCGGCGCGCCGGCGGTGATGGATGCGTACCGGGAGGCACTCGTGAGCCTCACCGGCCAGGACTTCTGGCTCGACCCGCCTGCGTGGAACGCGGCGATGGAGTGGCTCGGGCCCCGCCGGGACGAGTTCCCTCCGCCGAGCGAATACCTCGACTGGAAGGTGAACATCCTCGGGCTCATCGACCCGCGCATGGCGGCTTTCTTCACCGCCGCGCCCGGCTCGGAGCGCATCGATCTCACGGAGGCCGTCTGGGGCGGTGTACGCACCGACGGCATCCCCGACCTGCAGTTCGCGCCTACGCTCACGCCCGACGAGGCGGACTACCTGGAGCCGCGCGACCGCGTCTTCGGCGTCTCCATCAACGGCGAGCACCGCGCCTACCCGCTGCGCATCATGAACCCGCACGAGATGGCGAACGACCGGTTAGGAGGCGAGCCGATAGCGCTCGCCTACTGAACGCTCTGCTTCAGCGGGATCGTGTATTCCGCAAAGATAAACGGGGAGCCCACCACGTTCGGCACGTCCGGCATGCTTTACCAGAGCAACAAGCTGATGTACGACCGCACGACGAACTCGATCTGGAACCAGTTCACCGGCGAACCGGTCGTCGGCCCGCTGGCGGACAGTGGCATCAAACTCGACTTCTTCCCGTCCGTGCTGACGACGTGGGAGGAGTGGCTGGCCGAGCACCCGGACACGACCGTCCTCGACGTCGATACCGGCGTCTACTCGCCAACCGTCTACGCCCACGAGTGGGAGCCGCACGCCATCTACTTCGACTACTTCTCATCGCCCAGGACGATGTTCCCGGTCTTCAACCGGGACGAGGCGCTCCTCCCCAAGGAGACGGTCATCGGCGTGGGCATCAACGGCGACTACAAGGCGTACCCCGTCTCCGCGTTCGCTGACGAGCCCGTCATCAACGACGTGGTGGGCGGGCAGGAGATCGTCATCGCCGGATCGAGCACCTGGGGCACGGGCAGGGTCTACGAACGGGGTGGACGGACGTTCGCCGAGGAAGGCGACGTCCTGCGGGACTCGGACGGGGCGCTCTGGGCCATCAGCGAGGATGCGCTGACCCGGGCGGACGGCGCCGAGACGCTGGCGCGTATACCAACGATAACGTCGTTCTGGCACGGTTGGTTCTCGTTCCACCCGGACACCGCGCGCTACGAGAGCAGCTAGCCCTCCAGAGACTCTCCGCCGCTTAAAGGAAGAAGGCGGGTCTCCCCGCCATTCATTCCTCGGCCAGCGTTCCCGACACACCTCTTGTCCGTCGCTCCTTCGCGTATCTAGGGCGGAGCCACCCATGTCCGTGTCGGTGTTCGTCTGCAACACCCATACTATCGGCAGTGTGTTGCGTCCCCGTTACACGAACGTTAAGGGAGTGTTACGACTGGCGAACACTTCGAGAACGGCGTCCAGCGGTACAGGACAGGAGCGTCAGGCTGCGCCCACGTACATCTTCTGCATGAGCGCGTCCTGCCAGCGGACGCTGCCAGGCAACACCTCTTCGATGGCGCGGATGTGGTAGTAGGCGTCGTTCGCGCCGCGGGGCGTCCCGCCGTCCTCGACCATGCGAACCGCCTCCAGCAGCATCTTGCGCGCGATGATGACGGCGCGGTCGGTCTGGCCGAGGTGCTCCTGGCTCCGGTCGACGATGGGTTTCATCGCTTCCTGTACTGCCCGGTCCTGCGCATTGATGCCCTTGATGCCGGTGAACGTGTCGGTACGCTGGGTCTCGCGGTCGATCAGCCAGTTGTTGCGCGGGTTGCGCAGGCTCCGCCACGTCGTCTGGTCGACGTCGTCGGGGCCATTGCCCGTGGCGAGTTCATCGCGCTCAGCCTGGGTAAGGGGCTCGTCCAGTGTGTAGAACCAGTTCCATACCATCGTGGTCTCGTCGTCCATCGGCACCCAGTGGTGGCCGGCGATCTTGAACTTGAACCATGAGCCGTCGTTGTTCAGTTGCGCCGCACGGATCTGCACGTGAGGCATCACGTAGTGATAGGTGCGAACGTAGTTGGCGTCCTCGCCGGGCAGGGGACGGACCGAGCCGTAGCGGTAGCCGTAGTCCGTGGGCTCAACGTCGAGCTTCGAGGCCGTTGCCTTTGCGCGGAGACCGTCCAAGCCCCCCGCGCCGCCCGTGCCGAACTTGCGGTGGAGGAAGGATGAGTGCACGGAGTCGATGCCGCCCTCCAGCGCCTGCAGCCAGTTGCACTCCTCGATGACCTTGGAAGCATGGCGGTGGGTCTGGGGCTGACGCGTGAACTCGAACGAGGGCTCCGGGGGCGTTTGCTCCTTCGGCCCCATGTAGGTCCAGATGATGCCGCCGATCTCCACCGTGGGGTAGGCAGTGATACGCACCTTGCGGCTGAAGTCATACTGCTCGGGCTCGTTCGGCATGTCGACGCATGTGCCATCCACGTCGAACTTCCAGCCGTGGTAGACGCAGCGGATGCCGTTCTCCTCGTTCCGGCCCAGCCAGAGCGACGTAAGGCGGTGGGGGCACCATTCGCTCATCAGGCCTACGCGGCCGGACGTGTCGCGGAAGGCAACGAGGTCCTCACCGAGGATGCGCAAGCGCAGGGGGTCGCAGTCGGGATGCGGCAACTCGTGAGAGACGAGGACCGGCTGCCAGTAGCGGCGCATCAGCTCGCCCATCGGCGTACCGGGCCCCACGCGGGTCAGTCGTTCGTTGTCCCTGGTCGAAAGCATGGTTGGCTTCCTCGTATAGTCGTTGGGTTTCGATGTTTGTACGCCCCGCAGGGCAAGCCTGTCAACGAGCCGACTCATCCTCCTCGCAGTAAACGGAGGAAGTCCGTGACGTCCGGCACGTCGTCGAGGTGCTCCGTCATGTCGATGACCTCGTTGATCGTTGCGTCGCTCAGCGGCGTTCCGGCGTGGACGGCGCAGGCGCGGAACTTCTGATGGCGCTGCTCGTCAGTGAGCGGGTTGTCGCGGTGGCCCGGGGCGGCGTCCACGCGCTCGGAGAGCGTTTCGCCGTCGGCGAGCCTCACCTCCACGACGCCGGACTTGCCGAGCGATTCGTCCACCTCGTACTCGGTGACGTTGGCGATGCGCAAGCACGTCTCCTCGAACAACCCTTGCGATGTCGGTTGGAGATCGGCCAGCGTCACGTTGCCCGTGGTCAGCGCTCGTGCCGTGGCGAAGATGATCGAGTCCTCGGCCTCGACGGGTGCCTGCGGGTTGCGCCGGGTCTGCAGGGGCTCGCAGAACGTTCGGATGTGCGGTTCGCCCCGAAGCAGCACGTGGGTCACTGCCGACGGGTCGGGCACACGTGTCGCTCGCAGGTTCGAGGCGGCCTCGATGAAGACGTGCGCGACGCCGGTGGTGGGCCACGGCTTGATGCCCACGTTCAGCAGACGCCACTCCTCGCCGAGTCCCTCACTCATGGCTGCGCGGTCGAACACTCCGCCGTAGTAGGTGGGGAAGAAGCCCGCCGCGCCCTCGAATGCATCGCAGTCGCCCAGCAAACCCTCGCGCGCCAGCAGCACGCTCTGCATGCCGGCCTGGCAGGAGAACGCGGCGTAGATCGCCTTGGCGGGACGCCCCTCCAGCACCGGCTGCCGTCCGCCGGAGGCCTGCATAAACGCGAGGCCGAGCGCGCTGTGCGTCTCCTGTGGAGAGAAACCGAGCATGCGCGACGCGCTCATCGCCGCGGCGAAGCAGCCCGGCATCTGCGTCGGTTGCGGTCTCGATTCCGTGAACGCGCCCTGCGTCGCGGTGATGGCGATGCCAATGCGCGACATCAGCTCCATCCCCGCCGCGAGCGCGGTCATGAACTCCTTACCGGACGCCCCGCCCCGCAACTCCGCAGCCACGAGCGCCGTCGGGAGTGACACCGGTCCCAGGTGGCCGGAGCCGACGGCGGTGGTGTCGTCGAAGTTCAGCGCGTGCGCCATGCCGCCGTTCAGCATCGCGGCCACGGCGGCGGGCAGCCTGTACGGCAGGCCGATGAGCGATGCCTCCTCTACACCACCGGCCTTGCGCGCCCAGGCGAGCAGTTCCGGGATGCCGATGCCGAGCGTGTTGGCCGCGATGGAGGTGGCGAGCGTGTCCAACGTGATCGAGCGGACCGTGCGGCGCACACTCTCCGGAAGGTCGTCGTACGTCAGCTCAGCGCCGAACCGCGCCCAGAGCGAGGTCAGCTCCTCAACGCCTGCATCTCGTGTCGTCATCCCACGCTCCTTCCTGATCTGCCAGCGGTGCGCATTATGACTGCCAGGCGCCGACTCCGGTAGGATGGGACAGCCTACCGGCGCGTGGAGGAGAACGCGAGTGAATCTGACAACCCAGTCGGCAGCATGTGGGAGAGTGGGGGCTGTGCTGGCAGGGTTGCTCATCGTCCTGGGAGTGGCCTGCGAGAGCCCACCTCCGACCGTGCCCGTGCTCGAGAACACCAGCCGCCCTACGCCGACACTTGCCCCAAGCCCTACCCCCATACCCACACTCGTTCCCACAGCCACACCGACGGCGTCGCCGACCCCGGCTCCTACCCCAACTGATACTTACACCCCAGCGCCAGCCGCTACGCCAACCCTGTTCCCTACTCCCACAGCAACGGCAACCTCAACCCCACAGCCAACACCCACACCGACGCCTGAGCCGACACCGCCGCAGGCAGCCAAGCCAGTCTGCTTGCCTCAGGAAAAGCAGGCAATCTCAGCCGAACACCAAGCCGTCATAGAGGAGTGGCCGGAAAGCTGGAGGCCCGTACTGGACGAACTCGCAACCTTTTCTCCAGCGGCATTCCAAGCGTATACGGAGAAACTTGGAGTATACCCTAACGCAATCAGGTTGTACACAACATTGGCGTACTGGCACTGTTACAGTTTGAGGCAGTATCGGAAGAGCTCGGCCATCGTGTACCGGCGCGTCGCCAAGCCAGCAGCCTGGGCCGGGCTGCTACCCCGTAGCGTTTCGTGGGGCCGCACCCAGTTGTAGTAGGCGAACCAGAAGGCAAGGGAGGCGATGTGCAGCTCCCACCGCTTGGAGTGCGCGTTGGTGCGCCGCGTGTACCGGCGCAGGTGCGAGCGCATCGCCAGGTTGTGACGCTCCACCAGCGACGTCGAGCACCGGGCCATGTCCGGGTTGCCCGACACCGCGAACCGATCCGCCCCGACGTACTGGCCCCGGTTGTCGTACCGCTTGACCAGCATCGAGTAGTCCACGTCAGCCCCGAACGCCGCATCCACGAGGTCAGGGTAGGACAACCCGCCGTCCGTGGTGATCTGCGGTCGGCCCTTCACCCGGAACCGCAAGTCCTCCATGAAGGGCAGGCCCGTCACCATATCCCGCCGCCCGCATAGCCAGGTGACGATGAGGTGGCTGTCGGTATCAAGGGCCGTCCACGTCCAGATGCTGCCCGCGTGCGGCGGCGCAGCCTGGGCATCCTTGACCCGCTTGTCCTTGGCGTACAGGTAGGCCCACAGCTCATCGCACTGGATGTTGGCCGACGGCACACCCCGGACAGCCTCGTGGTGGAAGTCAGCAGCGGCGTTCCCGGCATCCCGGATCAACTTGAGCACCGTCACCGGCGACACCCGCATCAGCCGGGGCAGTGGCCCGCACCCCACACCCCTCCACGAGGTGCTCCAGTATCGCCTGCCGCTTATCCGCCGGTAGCCTGTTCATCGCGCGCCTCCTGCAAGGCGCACCCTATCAGAACAGGCGTTCTGGATGGAGTGCAAAACGCCCCGCTTGACAGCAGGGCGTTAGAGGTACAATCGGGGGTCGGTGGCCTCGTAGCTCAATGGACAGAGCAACCTCATGGCGACGGGGCAGATGCGGGTTCGAGTCCCGCCGAGGCCGCCTCCCCGACCCTTACTCCTGTGTGCGCTTCGGGGCGGGAGCGTCCTTGGCGTTCTTGGGGGCAGGGGCAGCGTCGCTCGGCTTTGGCTTGATGCCGGTCGCCATGCGCCCGATGTCCATCGCCGTCTGTACCGCGTCACGTTTCATTGCAACCTCCCCAAAGTACGCAACCACATCGCGCCTCGAGTGTACGTTTCGGGGCCAACCCCTGCAACCCCATTACATCAGGCCGATGGCGCGGAGCACGGTGGGGAGGCGTTCGGGGAGTTCCGGTACGTCATCGCCACCCCCGCCCATAACGAGGCCCCGTATCACCAGCGCCGTCACCGCAGCCGCGATAGCGAACCAGCACCAGCGGCATTGATGAGTTGCAGCCTTGGCTACCTCGGAAGGCTCAGGCCCGCCCCCGTTCAATGCAGCCATTGCACGACACCCAGCACAGGAGCCCAACCGGGGAACCGCTCCTCCAGCATCCGGGCGACGGCATCCACCACCACAGCAGCATAAGCAGGCGCGGCGGCCATCCCCAGCCAGTGCGCCCACTCGGGCGAACCAGGCCGATCCCTCCCCAACATCCTGTCCGTGTCCATAAGGAACCTCCCTTGTCGACGGATTACGCTTGCTGAGGGCGATTCCTCCCACCCGCGAGGGGTGGGCGACAAGGGAGGCGCGGGGGCGCGTAATCCGCCCTTGTAGGAATCCACCCTCAGCATCGCGCACACTACGCCGACACCCCGCCCCGCGCAACTCCGCGATGGAAGGGCCTGGGATGCGTTGACAGTCCACGAGGGCAGGAGCACAATGGGCGCGCCCACCTAGGGGGTAAGCACAAGGCCACCCAAGTAGAAGGGGGATACCATGTGACGGACAGGGCAGGCCGCCGGGATGTTCCCGGCGGCCCTTGTCGCTGGGGGCAGATATTGTGCGAGCGCGCGGGTTAGGGGCGCACCGGCTGATAGGGCGGGCCGCGCGGGTTGCAGTTGATAAA
>VXQP01000021.1:7030-12661 GCA_009838965.1 Chloroflexota bacterium
CCCACCCCCCCGGGCACACCACTGGGCCCCCCCGGCCCCGCCCCGCCGGATGTTCCCGGCGGCCTTTCTCGATGGAGGACGATATGGTGCTAGCGCTCGTGTTCGGGGCGCTCCTGCTTATCGGCGGGGCCGCGCTGATGGCATTGAATCAAGAGAAAGGCCTCGCCGTAGTTGTGCTCGCCGTCGGAACCATCGTTGTGTTCGCCGGAATAGTGGCAGGTAGCCCCTGACGAGCCTCGGGGTTATCGCCGCCAATAGGCTCGCCTCGAAAGCCGCTATCACGTTCCAAGCCGTCACCAGATCGCTCATCTCGTCCACCCTCCCCCTACGATTCTCGTTGCGAAACTGAAACACTACCGGCGTACTGCGACCAAGCCTTGGCTGTACAAATCTTCGATGCACCTTCTGAGGTCAGTAGTACTAGTGTCAGCGACGAGATTATGCAGGTTCTAGTACGGCTTACACACCCTAGCATAGAGGAACTAGCTGACTATTCATCCCCTCCTTTACCTGAGAATGACTACACAGACACTAGCAGGGCAGCTAGCAGTCTGTTAGAACTCGGGTATCGACAACCTGAAACAGCAGCAAAGATTCAAGGGCTTCCTTGGGTCCAGCGAGTGATTAATGATGCGGTATTCATTGTATATGACATCGCTGAGTCTCCGACCATCGACGTTCCGTTGAGTCATTATGTTGTCGAGTCCTTGGTGGGTATCGCTCAGGATTCCACTGACCTAATAGACGTACTGATCGAATTGCCATGGATGCAGGATGAGTTCTCTCGGGGGGACCATTCTGCATTTGCTCGGATAAGCTCGATGGCTAATCGAAACGCCGACGCCACACTGAAGATTGCCAGTATGTCTTTCCTCCAGACACTGGAGGAAGAGGATAACGAAGTATTGGATATCATGAATCAAATAGTAAGATCAAGTGACAAGCCCACCGTCGAGCGATTATTCTCGGATGAAGTCGTAACCAGTAATGCAGCAGGCGAGGCTGTCAGTACTGTAGTTCTCGCCGACCTGAGGCTGCGGAACCCTAACGCGAGCGCCACCATCCAGAGCATCCCCTGGGTAACGGATGGGCTGGAACCCTCAGAGATCGCGGGTGTCCTTGCCCTCTGGAGAATAGCGAACTGGCCTGACTCTCTTCTTGAAGAGATCGTTCGTAAGCCGTGGGTGCAAGACGGTCTGGTCGAAAAGGAGTGGACAGCAATCGATCTGCTGGAAACAATAGTCAGCCGTGGGCGTAACCTCGGATCAGTGGGTTACTCGTCCCATTACCGTTATGCTCTAACGATGCCTGGTAAGCCCTTCATGGAAACCATCGAAGGTATCGACATTGCACTTCTGGAATCGATAGACAGGCTACTTCAAACTGAGTTACGAGAGCGTCCAGACCTGTTAAGTGTACTGCTGGAGTCGGACAAGACGGAAACTGAGGAAAGGTTAATTACACTGCCTCTGGCTGGCGAGGTTACGTTGTCAGTTGTCTGGCCGGCCGACCTAGAGCCCGATCTGCAATACCATGACGGCGTGTCTGTATCCGACACCATGGATATAATGGAGCAGGCGGTACGTGCGAACGAAGAGTTCATGGGGTTCGCATTCCCTAAACAACATGCCATTATTCTTATCTATGATATCAATGAAAGATACCGTGGTTCAGGAGACGAAGATTCGTTTATAACCGTAGATCCAGAGGTAAGCGACCACCCGGAAGTCATTATACATGAAGTAGCACACACCTATTGGTCGCTAGAGTTCAGATGGATTACAGAAGGGGGCGCGAATATAGTAACATCAGCAATACGCGGGAACATATCTACTTCGCCTCCGTCCTCTTGTCTTTCATTCAACAATGTACATGATTTTGTACGGTTATTTCAGGATGATTTTAACCGGTATGACCCATGCAACTATACATTGGGTGAAGCGCTATTCTCTGAGCTACACACTAGCCTCGGCGAGGAGGCATTCCGCCAGAGTTTCTCGGATCTGTACACGATCATAACGAAACAAGTGATCAGAGAAGAGTGCAGAGGAATAGACCGCGGCGTGTGCTACGTCAAAGCAGCCTTCGTCGAGGGCTTGCCACCGGATAAGGCCGCCATCGCTGAAGAGATCATCAACCGCCGCTACTACGGCACATCTCAGTGACGCGCGAGCGCTACGCCAGCCCTCAATCACGAGCGTTGCGAAGCCGAGGAAGAGCAGGAAGCCCTGCTGTCAGGTGTGTCATGCGGCGTCCGTTCGCATCGTACGGTAGTAGCATGCGCTCATGCGAACGCTCATCGTCAGCGACGTGCACAGCAACCTCACCGCGCTCGACGCCGTCATCGCGGCTGCCGGGGCGGAGGGCCCGCTGGACGCCGTGTGGTGCCTCGGCGACATCGTGGGGTACGGGCCTTGGCCGCTCGAGACCGTCCGGCGCATCCGCTCGCTCGGCGCGGTCTGCATCCAAGGCAACCACGACGCCGGAGCGATCGGGCGCATCAGCCTGGACACGTTCAACCACGCGGCGCGCGAGGCATGCCGGTGGAACGGGCAGCAACTGGACGATGAGGCGCGTTCCTTCCTTGAGGGTCTTCCCGACACCGTGGCCGTCGCCGGCTTCACGCTCGTTCACGGCACGCCGAGGGACCCGCTCTGGGAGTATCTGACCAGCCATACCGACGCCGTCGCGGCGCTCGGAAGCATCGACACACGGGATGTGCTCGTCGGGCACACGCACCACCAGTTCGCATTCGAGGACGGACGTGGCGCGGCGTTGCCGGGGCTGGGCGGGCTGACCGTCCCGCGTGACGGCGGGCGCCTCGTCGTGAACCCGGGGAGCGTGGGGCAGCCTCGCGACCACGACCCGCGCGCCGCCTTTGCCGTCTACGACAGCGAGGCGGACGCGCTGTTCCTGCGCCGGGCCGCGTACGACGTCGCCGCGACGCAGCGTGCGATGGAGCAGGCCGGTCTGCCGGAGCCGCTCATCTCACGCCTGAGCGTGGGGCGCTGACCTGCACCCCCTTCCGTAGCTCTTCGCTGAGTGATAGAATCCGCAGGCGTATACCGTCCGATCACTGGAGGCGACAACTTCTCATGCTCCGAATCCGTCTGCGCCGAGTAGGCAAGAAGAAGCAGCCGAGCTACCGCATCGTGGTGGCTGACGTGCGGTCGCCCCGCGACGGCAGATTCGTCGACCAGGTTGGACATTACAACCCCCTGACCGACCCGCCAACGGTCGTGGTCAATGAGGAGAAGGCCCGCCACTGGCTCGGGGTCGGCGCGAAGCCCACGGACACCGTTCAGCGCATCCTCCAGACGCAAGGAGTCGTCGAGAAAGCGGGGTAATCCATGAAGGAACTGGTGGAATACATCGCCAGGGCCATCGCCACTCATCCCGACGACGTGAAAGTCACCGAGGAGGAAGAGGACGGCCAGATCATCATCAAGCTGGAAGTCCATCCTGACGACAAGGGCAAGGTGATCGGGAGGCAGGGCCGCGTGGCGCAGGCGATGCGCGTGCTGCTCCGCGTCGCCGCCATCAAGGAAGGCACCCGCACCAGCCTGGAGATCGTCTGACCCCGCCTCGTGCCGACAACCTCCGGCAACACGCCCCAGAACCAGCCTGACAACCTCGTCGCCGTCGGCGTCGTCCTCCGCGCGCACGGCAGCGATGGCCGCGTCCGCGTGCAGCCGGAGACCGACAACCCCGAGCGCTTCCGCAGGGGAGCCCGCCTCCTGGCCGGCGACCGGGAACTCCACGTCGAACGCGTGCAGCGGATGCCCGACGGCTCCCTGCTCCTGCGCTTCACGGGCGTCGTTTCACGCGGCGATGCCGCAACCCTGCAGGGAGAGACGCTCTGCGTGCCGGCGGATGAGGCGCCGGAAGCCCCGCCCGGCACGTACTACCACTACCAGCTCGTCGGCATGAGCGTTCAGGACGAGGCCGGCGACCGCCTGGGCACGCTCACCGAGATCGTCGCCACCGGAGCGAACGACGTGTACGTCGTGACCGGGGAGAGCGCTGAGCTGCTCCTCCCCGCAGTGGCGGACGTCATCGTCAGCGTGGACGTGCACGCCAACCGCATGACCGCCACCGTGCCTGAGGGACTGGCCTGGCGGGCGCTGAACCCCCCGCGTGGGAAGAAGAAGCCCCGCCGGCGACCGCCACGCAGGCCGGGACCGGCGCCCGGCGGGTAGAACGCGGGCGCGGTTTTGTCCTATCCTGCTTCCGTCCAATCCACGTGAGAGGAGCCTCTACATGTCCGGTCACTCCAAGTGGTCCACCATCAAGCACAAGAAAGCCGCGCTCGACGCCAAGAAGGGCGCGCTCTTCACCAAGCTCGCTCGCGACATCGCCGTCGCCGCGCGTGAAGGCGGCAGCGGCGACCCCAACATGAACTTCCGGCTCCGCCTGATGATGGACAAGGCCCGCGCCGCCAACATGCCCGCCGACAACGTCGACCGAGCCGTCAAGAAGGGCCTCGGCATCGGCGGCGACGGCGTCTCGTTCGAGGAGATCGTCTACGAGGGCTACGCACCCGGTGGAGCGGCCATCATGGTCAAGGCGCTCACCGACAACCGCAACCGCACCGCCTCCAACGTCCGCGCCGTCTTCTCGCGGGGCGGCGGTAACCTCGGCGAGGCCGGCTCCGTCGCCTGGATGTTCGAGAGCAAGTCCGTCGTCACCGTCGAGGAAGTCTCCGAGGAGCAGGCGGAGGAGATCGCGCTCGCCGCCATCGACGCCGGTGCCGAGGACTTCAAGGTGGAGGACGGCGTCCTGGAGATCACCGGCGCCCCGAACGGCTTGGAGCCCATAGCCGCCGCCGTCAAGGAAACCGGCGTCGAGCCCGCGCAGGCCACTGTGACCATGGTCCCCTCCAACACCGTCGAGCTCGACAGCGGGCACGCGGGACAGACCCTGCGCCTGCTGGACAACATCGAGGAGCTGGAGGACATCCAGCAGGTCTTCACCAACGCCAACTTCACCGACGAGGCGCTCGAGAAGTACAGCAACGCCTGACCAGTCCTGAGTGTCATCCAGCCGCAGAGACATCCTCTGCTCGTTGTGACACAGCTCCCGGCTGCGCTTCCTTGACAGCACCCCCCCTTGCCTCGCCAAGGCGTAGTAGGTTGATAACAGTACGATAGAACCTATAATCTCGCGGCATCTTCTACTTGCCGGGTGCCAATCTGCGGCATCCTGCTATCGTCGCGCGTCACTTGGTACCACGCTGCTTACCGTCGCTTCTTACCGGCATCAGTTTGATAGTACTGGTGTGCGCGTGTGTTGACGCCTCAGCTTCGTCCTTCATCCCCATCCCCGAGGCTCCTCCGACACCTACGCCGCTTCCAACGTCAACTCCTACGTTTACACCAACTCCAACGAGTACACCTGTACCGATCGTCACGCCGGCTCCAACCCCGACTCCGACAGTATTCCCTACTCCTACGCCCACTCCGGTTCCAACTCCTATCCCAACCCTGATGCCGACGCCCACACCTACTGTCACTCCTACACCCACTCCCTCGCCGACTCCCGGGGGCAGGCGCAGTTCCGCTCCACCCAGGCCGTCGCCGACTCCCGTCACGGCGCGTAACGCTAATCCACCCCCTACGCCCACTCCCACAC
>VXQP01000074.1 GCA_009838965.1 Chloroflexota bacterium
CCCCAACCCCAACCCAGACCCCGCCGACGGCAACGCCAACTCCCACTCCGAGGCCCACGGCCACGCCGACGCCAACGGCGACCGCTACGCCGACGCCAACGGCAACCCACACTCCGACACCGACGCCAACGGCCACCGCGACGCCGGCGCCGACGGCCACTCCGACGCCAACGCCCACGGCTACTCCCGTTCCCATGCTCACGCTGGAGGAGGCTGCGGCTCAGGCGAGCAGCGGGGTCGTCAAGCTCACGCTCGGCGAGACCATCTGGACGGGGACGGTCATCAGCGAGAGCGGTGAGATACTGACCGTATCCGGTCCGCTGGGGAACGCTCCGGAGGTGACCTTCACGCTGGCCGATGGCACCGAGGGCACCGCGTGGGTAACCGGCAGGAGTGACCAGCAAGGACTGGCACTGCTTACGCCGCTCGGCGAGCCGCGCACCTACGATTTCGTGTCCCTCTCCGCTGACATTCCCGGCATCGGCGACCGTATGGTGCTGGTGCAGTACGACCCGTTCAACGGACTGCTGGACCCGCGCCCGGTGACCGCCCGAGGGTTCATCTTTTCACAGCTCGGCTACGGCCTCATCCAACTGCACATCGGCGAGAGCTCAGCGTTCGACGGCGCGGCGCTGGTCAACGACGAGGCGAAGCTGCAGGGCGTACGGATGCCTGCGTCGTTGCTGACCCAGCGAGGGATCGGCGAGCCGAACGAGGCCTACGCCGCGACTGGCACCGACCTTGGAACCAGCATCATTCCGACACTGCGGGAAGGCTACACGCAGATCAGCCCGCCCGTGCTGGACACCACCGGGCCGGTGGGCGCGCCGCCCCAGATCCCAATCGTGTTCCTCGGCGACGTCACCGTGGACGGCGAGCCGGCCCCCGTCGGCGTCCGGCTGTACGCCAAGGTGATCAAGGAGGGACGTCCCACTCTCTGGTTCACCAGGGAGGTCACAACTGCGGGCGAGTACGACTTGCCGATATCCCTCAACGTCTCCACCTACCTCGGAGCGACCATCGAGTTCTGGATGAACGCGGAAGCCGCGCTCGTTACCGCCGAAGTTGTTCGTAGAAGCGACAACGTGCACTCGCTCAACCTGACGTTCTAGCCCGCGCTCCAGCGCCCCGCTTTCAGCGTGCCGACGCCAGATCGGCCGCCTGCGCCATCAGCACTTCCCGCTGCTCGCTCGTCGCCATGTCGCGGTACGTCACCGTGCCGTTCTCGAGTTCCGCGTCGCCCAGGATGAAGACCCCGCGCGCGCCGAGCGCCGACGCGTAGCGCAGCTGCGCCTTGAGGCTGCGCGGAGGCGCGACGACGACCGCTGTGTCCGAGGCGGCGCGGAGCGTCGCGGCGAGGCGGACCGCCTCCGCCTTGGCGCGCGGGCCGCGATAGGCCATGACCAGTGGCGCTGAGGCCGTGTCGGGCGGCTCCGTCCCTTGGTCTCTCAGATTAAGGATGAGCCGTTCGATGCCGGCCGCGAAGCCGATCCCGGGCGTGGGGCGTCCGCCGAGCTGCTCGATGAGGCCGTCGTAGCGCCCGCCGGCACAGACCGCGCTCTGGGCTCCTTCACGCGACGGGTGCACCTCGAACACGGTGCGGGTGTAGTAGTCCAGCCCGCGCACGAGCGTGTGGTCGAGCCGGTACGCGATGCCGAGCGCGTCCAGGTACCCGAGCAACTCCTGCCAGTGCTCGCGCGCCTCGTCGCCGATGTAGTCGACGCTGCGCGGCGCCGAAGCCATGAACGACTCGCCCGCAAGCTCCTTGGAGTCGAGCAGCCGCAGGGGGTTGGTGTCGAGGCGGCGGCGGTCGTCCTTGCCCATGTGAGCGGCGTGCGGGCTGAAGTGCTCCCGGAGCGCCTCGACGTAGCGCGGCCTGTCGGCGGCGTCGCCGATGTTGTTGAGCACCAGCGTCATGCCGCCGAGCCCGAGCCGCTCCATGCTCTCCATCGCCAGCTGCAGCACCTCGAGGTCGACCGTCGCGTCCGGGTCGCCGATGGCCTCGATCCCGAACTGGTGGAACTGGCGGAAGCGTCCGGCCTGCGGGCGGTCGTACCGGAACATCGGGCAGAGGTAATAGAGCCGCACCGGCAGCGGCTGGTTGTGCAGGCCGTGCTCCAGGTACGCGCGGCAGACGGCGGCCGTCCCCTCGGGTCGGAGCGTGATCTCCTGCCCGCCCCGGTCCTCGAAGCTGTACATCTCCTTCTGGACGATGTCCGTCTCCTCGCCGACGGTGCGGGCGAACAGCGCCGTGTCCTCGAAGATGGGCGTGTCGATGCGCTCATAGCCGAACGCCCGGGCGGCCTCGGCGACCGTGCCGTATACGAACGACCAGTACCGCTGCTGCTCCGGCAGGATGTCGGCTGTTCCTCTGGGGGCCTGGTGCATCGGACCTCTCGTTCAGATGGGGTGCGGTTCATTATAGGCCCATGCATACAGGTCTCAATTGGCGAAGGGAGCACGTATAATACAGGCGTGCATAGCCTTCTCGACAAAGTGCGTGGCTACCTGCCCGGCGATCGAGCCGAGATGATCGGACGGGCGCTCGATTTCGCCGCCGCCGCGCACGAGGGGCAGAAGCGCAAGTCCGGCGAGGACTACATCGAGCACCCCATCTCCGTCGCCGAGTACCTGGCCGACCTCAACCTCGACGCCCCGACCATAGCCGCGGCGCTCCTGCACGACGTCATCGAGGACTGCGACGTGACCGCCGACGACCTGCGGAAGGAGTTCGGCGAGGACGTGGCGAAACTGGCCGACGGCGTCACCAAGCTGACCCGCATGGACACCATCACCGGCGACGCCATGCCGCTCGTCGCCCGGACCGACAGCGAGGCGGAGAGCCTGCGGAAGATGCTCGTCGCGATGGCCAACGACATCCGCGTCATCCTCATCAAACTGGCGGACCGGATGCACAACATGCGCACGCTCCACGCCCTGCCGCCGGACCGGCGCGTCGCCATCGCGCAGGAGACGCTGGACATCTACGCACCGCTCGCCCACCGGCTCGGCATGGGTGAGGTCAAGTGGCAGCTGGAGGACCTCGCCTTCCGCTACATCCAGCCGAACCAGTACCGGAGCATCTCCAGCCTGCTCTCCACCAAGCGCACGGAGCGTGAGTCCTACATCAGGCAGGTGACCGACGTGCTGCGGGACGAACTCGCGAAGGCGGGCTTCGATGCCGAGGTGACGGGACGTCCCAAGCACATCTACAGCATCCACCGCAAGGCGCAGTCGTACGCCGCGCAGGGGAAGCAGATGAGCGAGATCTACGACCTCTTCGCGGTGCGCGTCCTCGTCCCCACGGTGCAGGACTGCTACGGCGTGCTCGGCCTCGTGCACTCGCTCTGGCGCCCCGTTCCCGGCCAGTTCGACGACTACATCGCCAGCCCCAAGGAGAACATGTACCAGTCGCTGCACACGACGGTGCGCTCCATCGACGGCCTGCCGGTGGAGGTGCAGGTGCGCACACACGAGATGCACCGCATCTCCGAGTATGGCGTCGCGTCCCACTGGAGCTACAAGGAGGGCGGCGCGCGCAGCAGCCAGTTCGAGGAGCGGATGACGTGGCTGCGCCAGCTGCTGGAGTGGCAGCGCGACGTGAGCATGACCGACGAGTTCCTCGAGAACGTCACCGGCGACCTCTTCCGCGACCAGGTGTTCGTCTACACCCCGAAGAACGAGGTCCGCGAGCTGCCGGCGGGCGCGACGCCCATCGACTTCGCCTACCGCATCCACACGCAGATCGGGCACAAGTGCATCGGCGCGAAGGTGAACGGGCGGCTCGTCGCCCTCAACACGCCGCTGAAGAACGGCGACACCGTCGAGGTGCTGACCAGCAAGGTGGCGCGCGGACCGAGCCTGGACTGGCTGAACCCGCACCTGGACTACGTGAAGACGGCGAGCGCGCGGCAGGCCATACGCTCGTGGTTCCGGCACCAGGAGCGCGGTACGAACATCGAGCGGGGCCGCGCCATCCTGAAGAAGGAGCTGAAGCGCCTCTCCGCGCAGGTGGACGAGGCCGAGGTCGCCCGCTGGTTCCACTACGAGTCCACGGACGACCTGTACGCGGCGATCGGCTCCGGCCTCGTGACGATAGCGCAGATCGCCGGGCGGCTCTCCGCGGCGCAGGCAGCGGCGGAGCGCGCGCTGCCGCGGGAAGCGCCGGACACGCCCGAGGCGCCTGTGCTCGGCAGCGTCAGCGTCCTCGGCGTCGGCGACCTCCTCACCCGCATGGGCGAGTGCTGCAACCCGCTGCCGGGCGACGAGATCGAGGGCTTCATCACCCGCACGCGGGGCGTCACCGTCCACAAGGTGGACTGCCCCAACGTCCGCAGTGTGACGGAGACGGACCGCATCGTGCCAGTCACCTGGGGGCAGAGCCGCAACGTCTTCCCCGCCCGCATCGTCATCGAGTGCTTCGACCGCGTGGGGCTGCTGCACGACATCACCGGCGCGACGTCCGCCGAGCATGTGAACATCGCCGGTTCCACGACGGAGCCGACCGAGGGCGGTATGGTGGTCATCCACCTGAACACGCAGGTGACGAGCATCGAGCAGCTCTCGCGGCTCTTCACGCGGATCGAGGGCGTGCGCGGCGTGCGCAGCGTGAGCCGCACGGCGCACAAGCCGCCGCCCAGGTCCGCACCGCGCAACGGCGCCGCCGGGAAGAACGGCGCAGCCGCTCGCAACGGGGCCGCCGCACGCAGGGGCAAGGCCTCGGCACGCCGTGGCAGCCGCTCCTCGCGCAACTAGCGCCCCGTCGGATCCCTTCCCGCTCGACGGGGGAAGGTTAGGATGGGGGTGAAGACTCCCCTGCGCGGGCTGGTTTTTCACGCGACTGTCGGAAACTGAGGGTCCCGTACTGGAATTCACTCCTGAACGTGCCCTCCTCAGCCCGTCAATCGGCCTCCGCTGTCCCGCAGGCAATCCGGCAGAAACCGACAGCGATCCGACACTTTCCGACATATTCCGACACCCCTCTCGAAGAGATGCCCTACCCAACCCGCAAACGAGCGCAGCCCAGCGTTACGCCGTCACAGGGACAGCGTATGCGGAGGCGGGGCAACCGCGTAAGAGGCGCGTGTCACATCTTGAGAAACTGCGCTCACTCGTCGCAGTGCGTTAGTCCCGGATCAATGGGATGGCCCGCTCTTACTCGCTTGGTCATTATGAGTGTCGAATAGGAATTGCACGAGAGTGGAAGCAGAACCAACGACCAATTGCGCATGGCGTGGTGAGAGAGTACGATTGCCTGTCCTCCCGTGGCCTGTGCCATACCAATTGCGCAAGTCATTGACACTGCTCGCGATAGAACCAAGATTACTCACAATTCGTCTAATGGTTTCAGCTCCTTGTCGTGAGTCAGGAATGTCGTCACGTGTCAATTTCAGTTCCTTGAGGGTGGCCTTAACTAGTTCACTCATATCAGTGTTCTCTCTAATTGCTATGCCCCTCTCGTCTAGAATCGTCTTACAGCAAGTTTCAATCAGTTCTTTGGCTGAGCCAATGGCCAGTTCGGGATCAGAGCTAACGGCACCCTCTATACGGCTGAGCTGGCGTTTGATGTCTGTTGCGTCTAGACGGTCAGCAGTTTCCGAAAGCTTCACCAAGTTTGGCCCCCCGGCGACTAATCTGTTCGCTATAGCCATACAATCATTTCGTAATTCTTCCTCTGGGTCTCGGGCGGAATCAATCAGTTCCAGTAGTACCCTCCCCACCAATCCATCAATTTCCACTTCCCAAAATGACCGAAGTCGGTTAGCTTTAGATGAACCACGTCTATCATACTTTTCTGCATATATCTCAACATCGAAATGATGGAAGAGAGACTCGAAAGAAGTATTGCTGAACCCAAGAACGTATCCGCCTTCCATGCAAAGCAATCGCTCTAGCTTGACCTTTTCGCTCGGGGTAAGGGGGCTCACTTGATTGCTCCTGAGTTCTTCTTCAGCCCACTCGCTCAATCGATGTTGCTCTGACAAACCCCTCTGTCCTTGTGGTCACTCCTCGAAGGCCAATTTAGCATCCCCCTACCCCTACCGGCCCTCCCTGCCGTACCCGGCGAGGCGCTCCTCCAGGCGGCGGAGCGTCTCCTGCGTCGTGCGCAGTTCCCGCAGCAGTTCCTCGCGCGAGGGCGGCGTCTCCAGCGTCATCAGCTGGTCGACCTTCGCCTTGTCCAGGTT
This sequence comes from Chloroflexota bacterium, assembly GCA_009838965.1. Classification (GTDB taxonomy): domain Bacteria; phylum Chloroflexota; class Dehalococcoidia; order Lucifugimonadales; family Australimonadaceae; genus Bin16. Next base: position 6,186 of record VXQP01000074.1, read on the forward strand.
GTTGATGACGACCGCGATGAAGAGGTTCGCCACCACGAACGTGCCGCCGACCACGAAGCTGAGAAAGTAGAGCCACGCGAGCCCGTGGTGCTCCATCGCCGCGTACATGATGTCCGTCCAGTCCTCCAGCGTGATGACCCGGAAGAGTGACAGCAGCGAGATGCCGAGGGTGCGCCAGTGGGTGGGGTCGGCCTCGTGGAAGAGGTGGTAGCCGACAATGGCGTAGATGTACACGACGATGCTCATCAGCATCATGATGTTGGCGACGCTGGGGATGGAGCGCACCAGCGCGCCGACGATGAGCCGAAGCTCCTTGATCGCGGAGATGAGGCGCAGCACCCGCAGCAGGCGTCCGAGCCGGGCGACCATCGCGAACGAGCCGGTGGCGGGCACGAGCGCGAAGACGATGATGGCGAAGTCGAAGACGTTCCAGCCGTCGCGGAAGTAGCGCTGCGGGGTCGGAGCGAGCGCCAGCATCTTGAGCGCGGCCTCCACGATGAACACGCCGAGGATGACCCGGTTGCCCATCGCGAGCGCGTCGCCATAGCGGTCGACGATGTCGGGCGAGGTGGCGAGTCCGAGCAGCGCGCCGCTCGCGAGGATGAGCGCGATGATGGCGTACTCGAATATGCGCGCGCCAACGATGCGCTGCGCGATGTGGGCTGTGCGGTCCATCGGTCTCGGCCTCCGTGCGAGAGTGCGTGGGGATGATAACAAGGAGAGGGAACCAGACAGTGACACGCGGCGGTCGTTGGGCGCCACACCCGTTGCTATAATCGCCGCGCACGGAGGAGTTGCATGAGTTCACCGGAACGCATGGAGATGCACGCCAGGGCCATAGCCAACCTCGTTCAGGCGATGGACCGGATGGAGGCAGAGCAGCAGGTGCACGACAAGCGCCTGGAGGCGCACGGGGAGTTGATGCGCAGGCACGAGGAGTGGATGCAATCCCACAACGAGTGGATGCTGAGACATAACGAGTGGGTGCAAGAACACAACCAGTGGGTGCAGACGCACAACGAGTGGATGCAGTCCCATGACGAGTGGATGCAGTCCCACGACGAGCGGGCACAGGACATCCAGACCGAGAGCCGGGAGAACCGGGCCCGCATCAGGGAAATCATCGCCGAGCTCACGAGTATCCAGGCCGACATCGCGCGGCTGGACGCGGCATCGTGAAGTTCGGACTCTCGCTCTCCGGCCTCCTCCAGCACTCCGGCGACGGCGACATGGTGCAGCGGTTCGCGGACGTGCTCCATCTCGTGCGCGTCGGGCGCGAGCTCGGCTTCGACTACATCTACGCCGGGCAGCACTACCTTTCGCACCCGTTCCAGATGCTGCAGCCACTCATCGCGCTCGCCCGCATCAGCGCCGAGACCGGCGACATGGACATGCTCTCGACCGTCCTCATCCCCTTGCAGAACCCGGTGCAGATGGCCGAGGACATCGCGACGCTCGACGTGCTCACGAACGGGCGCGTCATCATCAACGCCGCGCTCGGCTACCGCGACGAGGAGTACGAGGCGTTCGGTGTCACGCACGAGGACCGCATCGCGCGGATGTTCGAGAACCTGCGCCTCGCGCGGCAGCTCTGGGCAGGCGGCGAGGTGACGTTCGAGGGCCGTTTCACGAAGGTCACCGGCGTGCACATCGGCGTGCGCCCCATCCAGCGGCCGCACCCGCGCATCTGGATCGCCGCGAACGGCGACGGCATGGTGCGGCGCATCGCCCGCACCGGCGAGACGTGGTACCTGAACCCGCACGCCCCTTTCGACACGCTGGCGCGGCAGGTGGAGCTGTACAAGACGGTGCGTGCCGAGCACGGCCACCCGCCCGTCGACACGCTGCCGATGTCGCGCGAGACGTTCGTCGCGCCCACGCGGGAGCAGGCTATCGCGACGGCGCGCCCGTTCCTGGAGGGGAAGTACAAGGCGTACGCCGCGTGGGGACAGGACAAGGCGCTGCCCGGCGAGGAAGACTTCACCGCGCCGTTCGAGGAGCTGGCCGCTGGACGCTTCATCGTCGGCAGCCCCGACGACGTCACCGCCGACCTGCAGCGCTTCGCCGACGTCGGCGTCACGCACGCATCCCTGCGCTTCGGATGGCCGGGCACGCCCCGCGAGGTGGTAGAGGGCGCGATACGCCTCGCGGCAGCAGAGGTGCTGCCCGCACTGCGGTAGGGCGGCCAGCGAAGCATGGAGCTCAGCGAGCACGACCGCAGGGAACTGCAACTGCTCGAAGAGGGCCTGTGGCGCGCCGAGACGCGGTTCGACCGGGCATGGATGGAGCGCATCCTCGCGCCGGGCTTCTTCGAGTTCGGCAGGTCAGGCCGAATCTACAGCCGCGAGGACACGCTCGGGATCGCGGCGCGGCCAATCGAAGCCAAGATCGAGGACTCCAGCGTGCGCCTGCTGAGCCCTGACATCGCGCAGGTGACCTACACCAGCGTCGAGACGTACGAGGGCGAGGAGCAGGTGGCGAACCGCTGTTCGCTCTGGTCGCGGACCGAGGACGGGTGGCATCTGCTGTTCCACCAGGCGACGCCTGTCCCCGACTAGGCCCCCCTACCCGCCCCGCGCCTCGAGCTCCTTCACGAGCGTCTTCGGGGCGATGGCTCGGTAGCTCTCCTCGACGCACTCGAGCAGCAGGTCGAGCGGGGGAGCGTCGGCATCGTCCTCGGCGAACGTCATCTCCACCCAGCCGCTCCTGCCCAGGTTGTAGCCCGCCGGACGCGCGAACGGCATCGTAAGGAGCGCGCCAGCGGACTGCGGCAGCTTCACGCCCATGCCGAACCCCGTCCCCGGCACGCCGAGGAACGCGAACACCTTCTTCCCTACCTTGATCGCGCTCTCGCCCCAAGGATGGTCCTCCCATGCTCCGGGCAGCCCGAGCGCATACTCGCGCACCGCGTCCTTCAGCGAGCGTTCCACGTTCCGCGCCTCCGTACCGTCGTGCGGCAGGCAGCATAGCACCCCGCGCAGCGCGCTCCGCGTTATCCTATGCAGACACCGTGCGGAGGAGTTGCGCATGACGCTCGTCTACGATGGTCCGCATCTCGTGTTCAAGGTCGCCGGCATGGGGCCGTACGACAACAACGGCTACGTCATCGCCGACCCGGCCACGAAGGAGGCCTACCTCGTCGACGCCCCCGCAGAGATCGAGCGGCTGCTGAGCGAGGCGGACGGCTTCCAGGTGAAGGGCGTCATCGTCACGCACACGCACCCGGACCACGTCGCGGGCTACGCCGACCTCAAGCGGCTCACCGACCTGCCGGTCTCGGTGCACGAGAGCGACGCCCGCAGGCTGCCCGGCGCGCCGGACGCGCTGCTCGCCCACAACGACGAGCTCAGCATCGGGGCAACGCGCGTACGCATCCTGCACACGCCGGGGCATACGCCCGGCGCGCTCTGCCTCTTCACCGACGGTACGCTCGTCTCCGGCGACACGCTCTTCCCCGGCGGGCCGGGCCGCACGAACACGCCCGACGATCTGCGGCAGGTCGTGCAGAGCATCGAGGAGCGGCTGCTCACGCTCCCGGACGGCTCGCTCGTCCTCCCCGGCCACGGCGGGGACACGACCATCGGGACGTCGAAGGCGGAGTTCGCCGTCTTCAAGAGCAAGCCCCAACCCGACGACCTGCACGGCCACGTGTCGTGGACAGCGTAAGTCGCTCCGCTCCTGTCACGCGTCCGTTATCCTGTTAGGGCCATGCTCACCAAGCGCATCATCCCGTGCCTGGACGTCACCGGCGGGCGCGTCGTCAAGGGCGCGTCGTTCGTCAACCTGCGCGACGCCGGCGACCCCGTCGAGCTCGCCGCCTTCTACGACCGCGAGGGCGCGGACGAGCTCGTCTTCCTCGACATCACCGCAAGCTCGGACGGGCGCGACACCATCATCGACGTGGTCGAGCACGTGTCGGAGCAGGTGTTCATCCCGCTCACGGTCGGCGGAGGCGTGCGCACCGTCGAGGACGTGCGAAAGCTGCTGAACGCGGGCGCGGACAAGGTGTCGATGAACACGGCGGCGGTGCTGGACCCGGAGGCGTTCGCGGCAGCGACGGCGGCGTTCGGCAACCAGTGCCTCGTCATCGCGATCGACGCTCGGCGCATCGCACCGGACAGTCCGGCAGCGGACCCGTCGCTGCTGGCGGACGGCCACCCCGGCAAGGGAGCGCTCGCCGTCGGCCCGGAGTCGCGGTGGGAGGTCTACATCCACGGCGGGCGGACGCCCACGGGCATCGACGCCGTGCGATGGGCGGAGTACACGGCGGAGCTCGGGGCGGGCGAAGTGCTGCTCACGAGCATGGACGCCGACGGCCACCAGGACGGGTACGACCTCGATCTCACCCGCGCGGTGGCCGACGCCGTCCCTATCCCCGTCATCGCGAGCGGGGGCGCGGGCTGCATCGAGCACCTCGCGCAGGCGGTGACCGACGGCCACGCCGACGCGGCGCTCGCGGCGTCGATCTTCCACTACGGCCAGCACGTCATAGCGGACGTGAAGCGTTCGCTGGCGGCGCAGGGCATCCCCACGCGCGAGGTCCACTGAGACGATGGCAGGCCTCAAGCACATCGAAGTCGTCGCCTTCGACATGTTCAGCACGCTCGTGAAGAACGACACGGCGGAATGGCAGATGGCGCACAAGGCGATCGTGGACGGGCAGCGCCTGCCGGTGGACGCCCTCGTCTTCTGGAAGGAGTGGGCCATCCGCGACGTGCAGTTCCGCAAGACGCGCACGAACATGGCCGATCCCGAGGCGAGCCCGCCGTTCAAGACGTACTGGGAGGCGTGGCGCGACGCCTTCATCGAAACGTTCGAGGCGATGGGGCTGACCGGCGACGCGGAGCAGGCGGCTTCCGACAGCGTGACCGCGCTCGCTGCCAGGGACGCGTTCCCGGAGACGAACGACGCGCTCGACGCGCTGGCGAGGACGCGGACGCTCGCCGTGCTCTCCAACGCGGACGACCGCTTCCTGTACGGGACGATCGCGCACAACGGCTGGGACTGCTTCTCCTACGTCCTCTCATCGGAGGAGGCGTGCGCCTACAAGCCGGACCCGCGCATCTTCGCCCGCCTCGTGGACGAGATGGGCGTCGCTCCGGAGGCCGTGCTCTACGTGGGCGACTCGCCCTATGACGACGCGCACGGGGCGAAGCTCGCCGGCATGCAGACCGTGCTCGTGCAGCGCACGCAGGACACGCCGGGGCGCACGCCGCCGCCGGAGAACGGCGCGCTGCTGCCGCCGGACCACATCGTGAGCGATCTGTCCGAGATCCCGGCGCTGCTGGACTGACGCGCCGCGAACGGAGGGACCCGATGACGACCGCAGAGAACGCCCGGATACAACTCGACGCCCAGGGACTCGTGACGGCGATCTGCCAGGACGAGGCCACCGGCGAGGTGCTGATGGTCGCGTACATGAACCCGGACGCGGTCGCGCGCACGCTGGAGTCGGGCGAGATGCATTTCTACAGCCGCTCGCGCCAGGCGCCGTGGCACAAGGGCGAGACGTCCGGCGCGTTCCTGCACGTCTCGTCGGCGCAGGTGGACTGCGACGGCGACGTGCTGCTGTTCAAGGTGCGCGCGGACGGGCCGGCGTGCCACACGGGCAAGCGCTCGTGCTTCTTCACGCCGCTGCCGGAATCGCCGGAGTACGACCGGAGCGACGCAGGCCCCGGCGTGCTCTCCGAGGTCTTCCAGGTCATACGCCAGCGCCAGCAGGAGCGCCCCGAGGGCAGCTACACGACGTCGCTGTTCGAGAGCGGCACGGCCCGCATCGCGCAGAAGGTCGGCGAGGAGGGCGTGGAGGTCGCACTCGCCGCGACCACGAAGGCGACGACGGACCTCCCGGGCGAGGTCGCCGACCTCCTCTACCACACGCTCGTCCTGCTCGCCGACGCGGGGGTCTCGCCGGACGACGTCTGGGCGGAGCTGCGCAAGCGCCGCGGGTAGCCCTGCACCCCACGCGGGGGTAGACTGCGCCTCACCCAGGGCGCTCCCTGAGCGCCACGGAGGAGGACGCATGGCGCTGACCGCGACCGCAGACCGTCCCTACGGCTGGCGCGCACGGTGCGGGTTCATCACCCCGTCGCCCGCGCACGAGAACAACTCGTACGAGTTCTACCTCATCGCGCCGGAGGGCGTGACCATCGTCATGACCTCGCTCGGCGTCGTCCTCTCGGAGGGCGAGCGCTCGTACGCGGCGGGCATCGAGCGCCTGCCGGCTGCGACCGAGGAGATCATGACCCGCCGGCCGCAGTCGATCATGCAGGCGGGGGTGCCGATCATCGCCGGGCGCGGCTGGAAGTTCGAGGACGAGATCCTGGCCCGCATCGGCAGCGTCACCGACACGCCCGCGGCGACGGACCTCGGCTCGTGCATCAAGGCGATGAACGCGCTCGGCATGAGCCGGGTGGCGATGCTCACGCCGTTCGACGACAAGACGCACGCGCAGCTGGCCGAGTACGTCGCGAACGCGGACATCGAGGTCGCGAACGCGGGCTCGGTGGTCGGCGAGGTCGCTGGCGGCGAGCTGCGCGCGTACGAAGTGTCGACGATGGACCTCGGCATCGTGCGGCGGATGGCGGCGGACCTGTTCCGCGCGACGCCGAACGCCGACGGCGTGTGGATCACGGGTGCGCTCATGCCGAGCGTCGCCGTCGTCGAGACGCTGGAGCAGGAGCTCGGCGTGCCGGTCGTGAGCAGCATGCAGGCGATGGCGTGGCAGTCGCTGCGCCTCGCGGGAGTGGACGACGAGATACCCGGCTTCGGCCGGCTGCTGAGGGAGCTGTAAGCCATGTTCGAGACGAAGAGCATCGGCCTCGAGGAGGCCCTGAAGGCGAAGGAGGCGATATTCGCCGAGTTCGCCGCCGGCACGGACAATCCCGGCGCCCTCTGCATCACCGACGCCAGCGGCGCGGAGGTGCTCTGCGCCCGCGTGGACGGCGCTCCCGCCCGCATGCTGGGGCGCGCCCGGGCGAAGGCGTACACCGCCGCGCGCGTCGGCATGAACACCGTCGACTTCCGCGACCACGTCGTGAAGGCGAACCGGCGCACGCTCGACGACTGGGGCGACCCGAAGCTGACGACGCTCCAGGGCGGGCTCGCCATCGTCTCGGGCGGGCAGGTCGTCGGCGGGATAGCGATGAGCGGCAACTCGACGATACGGGACGAGGCGCTGGCGCGCATCGGACTCGAAGCGATGGGGGTGGAGTGATGCCCGCATACCTGATAGCAAACGTCGACGTGCAGGACGCCGAGTCGTACCAGGCGTACGGGGCGCAGGTGCCCGGAACGCTGGAGGCGTACGGCGGGCGGTTCGTCGTCCGCGGCGGCGCGAGCGAGGTGCTCGAGGGCGAGTTTCAGCCGAAGCGTGTCGTCGTCCTCGAGTTCCCGGACATGGAGACGCTGAAGGCCTGGTACGACTCCGACGCGTACCAAGGCATCGTGGGCATCCGCTGGGAGGCCGCGACGGCCTCCGTGATCGCGGTGGAGGGAGTGTAGGCCATGCCCGCAAAAGAGACGATCACCCTGGAAGACGCCGAGCGTGCGATAGGAGCAGCGATGGCCGCGGCGCGGCCCAACGAGCGCCCGTTCGCCCTGGCGGTCGTCGACGAGAGCGGCGCGCTCGTCTACTCCGTGCGGCGCGACGGCGCATCGGCGACCGACGTGCGGAACGCGGAGCGCAAGGCGTACACCGCCGCCTACATCGGGCGCGACACCCTCATCTACCGTCAGCAGATCTCGCACGACGGCCGCACCGTCGCCGACTGGTCGAACGACGGCGTGACGACGCTGCACGGCGGGCTGACGCTGCACCGGGCGAGCGAGGTCATCGGCGGCATCGGCGTGAGCGGCACCGGCGACGAGGACCGCGACGAGCGGCTCGCGCTCGCGGGCGCCGAGGCGATGGTCAAGCCCGCGGGCGACGCGCGGCTCGCGAACGCCGCGCTCCGTCCGAAGTTCCGCAGCGCGCCCGGCCCCGCGCTGAGCGACAAGGGCGCGCCCGGCAGGCCGAACAAGCGCACGACGACGCGGCTGCCCGGCCTCAGCGCGCCGGACGCCGCCACGCCGGACCTCGTGCAGGTCGGCGGGCTCTTCTTCACCTCGGGCGTGCGCGGCATCGACCTCGAGACCGGCATCATGCCGGACGACCCCGCGGAGCAGTTCCTGAACGCGTGGCGCAACCTGCGCACGCTCGTCGAGGCCGCCGGGCACTCGACCGACAACATCGGCATCGTGACGAACTTCATCGACAGCCAGGACTTCCGGCCGCACATCAACACCGGCTGGCTGGAGCTGTTCCCGGACGCCGACAACCGGCCCGCGCGCAAGACGACGTCCTACCCGCTGCCGCCCGGCGAGGGCGTCGAGCTACAGGCGATAGGCGTTGCCGGACAGCAGCGGCAGTGCATCGAGGTCGCCGGGCTGACGCACCGGGACCCGCTCCCGAACGGCGCGCGGCTGGGCGACTACGTCTTCTCGTCGGTCATCGTGCCGTGGGACCTGTCGACCTCGCTGCCGGTCATCGGTGAGGACGCGCAGACCGACCAGTGCTTCGACAACATGCGGGTGTTCATGGAGCACGCGGGCGGCACGGTGGACGACGTGGTGCTGCAGTGGGTGTACCTGAACGACTTCGCGTACCAGCCGTACATGGTGGACGTGTACCTGGAGGCGTGGCCCATCGGCCAGTACCAGGCGGCGCGCAAGACGTACCGCTACCCCATGGGCGGGCAGATCCAGCTGCAGGTGATCGGCAGGATAGGCGGCGAGCGGACGAACCACGAGATCGAGGGGCACGGGCACCACGACCCCATCCCGATGGGAGCGCGCATCGGCGACCTCTTCTGCTCGGGCGGCGTCTCCGGCGTCGACACGGCGGGGCCGGACAAGCTGGAGCCGGTGCCGGGCATCGAGGGTCAGGCGCACCACGGCATCCGCAACATCCGGTCGCTGGTGGAGTCGGGCGGCGGCACGATGGACAACGTGGGCCTCATCACGCTGCTCATCCAGGACTACGCCGACCTGCCCGCGATCGACGCGGCATGGGATGCGATGTTCCCGGACCGCGACGACCGCCCGGCGCGGCAGGTGATGAAGATGGGGGTGCAGCGCGCCAACCGCGTCCAGCACCACATGATGGCGGTGCTCTAACCCTCCGACCAAGGATGCCAACGCCCCGGAATTCTGGCATCCTTGGTCGCCGGTCCACGAGTACCAAGAATGCCAATCCGACGCCTCCTGGCATCCTTGGTTTGGGGCGTTTGCAAGGCCGTGGCCTGCTTCCCGCGACCAAGGATGCAAGGATGCCAACGAATTCACAACTTCGCGCCGGACCCATAGACCGTATCTATGGTTGGACCCCGAGCTATAGGCTCTGTCTATAGGTCGTGCACGGTCGACGGTCATGCAACCAGCGTACGCGGGCACCCTCCGACCTCGATAGGGGCGCGTGTCAGTGGTTGGGGGGAGGCTATCTTTGTCGTCGCGAACTGCGGTGTAGCCCATTGCCAAAGGCACAAACCGCGAGAATTGGGCAACTGCGGCAATCAGGCTTTCGTGAGTGACAATGCGCTGCACTAATATCGATGAGGCCTAAGTTGAACTCGCGGGCATGGCTGCCAGGACGAAACTGCTCCCAAGACGCTGCGAGGCGAACGTCAGAGTAAGCCGCGCCGGTGTCTGAGAGTCCCAGAACTCGTCGTAGCACCCGCCCTGCTCCTTCGTCGATCATGGGCAATGGATGGTTGAAGGCCATGCAGAGAGTTGCCCTGGCACTGTATCGCCCGATTCCTGGCAGGGATTGCAGGTCTCGTAAGTTGCGTGGCACTTGTCCTTGGTAGTCTTCTACGAGGCGACGTGAGCACTCGACGAGTCTGTCCGCACGCTGAACAAGGCCGAGGGGCTTGAACCACTTGCGGAGGTCGTCGACATTGCATTCAGCTAGTGAAGCAGGATCCGGATACGCGGCAACGAGATGGGTGTATGTTCCAACCACTCTCGCTGACTGGGTCTGGCGGAGCAGCACCTCCGCAATGAGAACATGGAACGGGTCCAGGGTCTCTCGCCAAGGGAATTCCCGCCCATTGCTGCGGAACCAACTCACTACAGAGGTCAGTAACTCATTCCTGACCCTCTGAATACGGCCTCTCTTCGGCTGTCGGTCGAGTGGAAACAAGCGCTCACCTAGCGATTGCACTGGACAAGGCCTCGGGTGACCAAGAACCTAGCCACTGATCGAGCTCTACTGCCGCGATACGAGGTGCCGTAGACAGGTCCACCTTGTAACTCGTCTCCGTAACGCCTGGCGGCTCCGGCACGCGAAAGTGAGGGATATCCACGGAACGGAACCAAGCAAGGCTCTGCTCTGCTTCAGCAACGCCGATTACCGGTCCGACGTCTGCTGAGGACTCCATACCAGCATGACGAACTGCCTTCTCCAGCTTTAGGTAGTCGAGCGTTCCGGTAAGGGCGCTCCTGCATTCATCGATGAGTTCCCGCAAGCTGAGGCCAGCATCGTCCTCAACCGCGACTATGGATGCGACGACGACCTCTTGGCCTTCAGCCGCGTAGATTTGCCTATGGGAGAAATAGTGCATGCGCTCCGGTCGCGTCGTGAGCTTCACTTCAACGCGATGGTGGCCTAAGGAGAAATCAAAGCGGCGAGTGACTTCGCTATGCCAGAAAGGGGCCCAGAATCGAAAGCCCCGCACACGGCTCATCAAGAACAATTCACCCCACAGGCCAAGTCGCTCTGCTTGGAGATCTTTGGCCGGGGTAACTGCAAATAGCCGAACCATCGCTCGAAAGAATGACGTTAGAGCATGCCGGTCTACGTCACCTGTCTCGTAGCGTGCCAAGAAGGCCTCCGCAAGCAGGAGAAAGGTGTCTACGTCTGCCGACTCGGATGTCTCGCAGTGCAGAGCGTGCAGCAACTCAGTCCTCGGAGATTCATCCATTCCTGCCAAGCTATAGCTTTGCCCAACGTGCAGAGAGACCTTGTTTGTTCGCAGCGGAGGCTCGACGGCGGTTGCTTCAGCCTGAACAAAGAGAACGGGGTGACCGGTCACATCGACACCCAGGAGGACCCCCCGGCTTCCTGGTACCGGAGCCACGGTAAATACATGGCCAGATGGTCTGTCCTTCAACTCTGAGAGCAATTCTAGGAGGCTCACGGATTGTCGTCCCGCACAACATATCTAAGGTCGAAGCGTGGGTCGTCCTTCGGAATAAACAGTGCAAGAGCTGTGGTTTCAACAGGCCGATCTAACCCATCCCCCTTAACCCTGACTACGTGAACTTGGAACTGTACCCTACCTTCATGGATGTTTTCATCCCCCGGATAGTAACGAGGGTCAGATGAATCTCTGCCCGGCGTTCGACCCTGCATTGGGTTCACTCGACCCTTCCGCTTGGTTCGCTCTCGTATGCCGCCCTTCACCATGAACATAACATTCAAGGAGGGTAACACCCCAGCAAGCAGCAGTCGTGCCAAGTACTCGCTTGTATAGGAAGCATCCCAGCCGGTCCCTTCAGTTTCGATGTTAGCTAGTAGCCCTGATATGACGTCTTCGGTGGGGCAATCCTCAATCACAAGGTGCTCAACGTTCCCAAAGCGTCTGGCGTACGCCTCGGTATGCTGGGCAAGGAATAGCCTTACACTCTGGAGGTTACGCGCGGCGACGGCCTCGTCTTCTATGGGGTGTTCCTGCACGTCCCATCCTACGGCTCCAAACCTCCGAAAGCTCGCTACACTCGACCTGGTTGGCTTCAGGCCCATGTTCGAATCCAGGGACAGCATCCGAGGCCACTCTCTGATGGATAGCTGCTGCCGTTGGTTTCGACGGAGCGCTTCCCAGAAGTCGTCTTCGTGCCTCAGAAGCTCAGTATAGTCGTCTCGCAGTCGAGCGCTTACATATATGCGGCAGACATCAAGATAGTCATTCTTGTAACCGAACCATCGTGCTCTTTGCTCCATGGTGTCGGCGTTTGTGTCGTTCTTCGCGCGACGGGTGATATATGTGACCGCCAGACCCTCGATGGTTACGCCCCGACCCAGCATGTTTCCGCCGACAAGGATGTTATTCTTCAGTCTGAGTGGCGTCCCAATGGGGTCACGGCCTAAGCGCAAGCTGTTGACCATCCATACCTCCACGAGCCAGGCCTCATGAAGCAACTGTGCACGAACCTCCTCCCAGGTTGGGGGTTGTTGCGCCGTGGAGCACAGGTCGTCATAGGCCACCCGCATCAGTAACATCAACTCATGCTTTGCGGGGTCATTATCCGACAGTCTGAGGCTGTCACGCCAGAGTTCCATGAGGTTCTTGATTGCCGCTTGAAGTCTCTCGTGGCTTGCGCGTGAGTCGCTGTTGTGGATGAGCATCGAGTGCCGTACGTTAGACTCGCGCAAGTGCCGGATGGCACCGCCGACAAGAAAGGTTGCGATAGCCTGCCTAAGGCCATCTGGTACTCCTTGGACTTGTTCATCCTCGGCTTCTGCTAAAGACACCAGCTTCACATATCGATCACGATTTGGCCCAAAGAAAGTCGCTCCACCACAATACCCTTTCCCCGGCTCAACCAGAACTCCAAAATCAGGTGACAAACCATCGATGCCAGAGATCAGTAGATTTGCCTGAGGCGTCGCTGTATACGCCACATATGCGTGAACTTGGAGTGCGCCCCGTAGGGCAAGGATGTTCCTATATATGGCAGAACTCCTTCCACGGCGGAACTGGGTGTTGAGGGATGCCTCGTCTCCTTCGTCATCAATGATAAGCGTTGGGAATCCTCTGAGTTCGGGCGTCGACAGCACACGCCGAGTGTCGTCCAGTCGTCCGCGGTGTTTCAACACAACAATTAGAGCATGGCCACCACTGTAGAGCACGCTTCGGACGACATCCGCATCTTGGGGAGTTGGATTCTTGAAGGGTGTGAGGCTCGGTCGTCCTGCTTCCAAGTCGTTGTAGAGCCGAGTGTAGTTCTGCTCCAGCAGCGGGTTCTTCGTGCCAGCCAGCACCACCGTAAGCCGGTAGCCATTGTCTATAGCCAGGGCGATTAGGGATGTGTAGGAAAGGGTCTTGCCGCTCTGCACTTTGCCAAGCGCAAGTCCCGTGACCCTCCGCTCCCTGTCGGTTGGATTCGGGCACTGCCCGAGAATCGACGCGGCAGTCTGTACAACATCGTCCCACTCGTCATCGTCGACGCGTTCTAGGTACCGGCTCCTGAGGCGTTGTATCTCCTCGCCATCGATAGACGGCCCCCACAGCCTCAAGGCCGTCGACAGAGGATCGACTCCCATAGCCCCGCTAGGACTGACCATGATCGACCTCGATTTCACCAGCTCGCCTGAGCACCTTGTTCATGTACATGCGAAAGTCACTAGGGCTTACGAGTCCGTTCGAAGAGATCTGAAGAGCCATACGCTCTGCCAGAGCTAAGGACAGGACAAACTTCTGCAGCAGGGCAAGTGAATCTCTGTTGCCCAAGTAGGGGGCTAGGAAAGGGTGGGCGGTGTTCAGGAAGATGTCTATCTCGTTATCGCGTGGGACATTCAGTTGCATCCAATGGGCATCACTGAGTTGATCCTGCCAGTGGAGTCGAAAGAGCCAGATCTCAGTCCCGACATCAAGGCGATACAACACTGGTCCATTGCTGGCGGCCCGTATCTTGTCGGTGTCGGCCCGCTCAGCCTCCACAGTCTTCGGAGGGTCGGGCAGCCGAAGCTCGTCATGCACTGCATTGCCGAACCGCTGGTCAGAGAAGACCCTTCTGAGGGGCTCGGAAACTACCTCCATTACCGGCTGCGTTATTGGCTTGCCGCGCTCTCGGTAGCCCTCGGCCTTATCCATATAGTCTTGGCATGCTCGCTTCAGTTGCTCTATGAAATCATCCTCTAGTCCACCGGACCAGTCGAAAGCGTCTTTCGCTTGCGTGACCGGCCAAGCATCCATTCTAATTTCACCAACGAGACGCTGTGCGCGGAAGGTATTACCTTGACCGAATATCTCCGCCGGCTTGTACCCTTCCCCTGGCCCACCGACAATGACTCGTCCGCGCCTTAGCAAGGCGAAGCCGGCGTCCCTCTGACTTCCAGGCGTCCTTACTCCAACCCAGCCCTCGGCACGTAGAGTGGTTCCTTCAGACTCCCACGGGACGGCTATGGCGAATCCCTTTCGCCATACATTCTTGACGCCGTTGTGCAGATTCTCTTCGAGAAAGCTGGGCTCCTCGAATGAGATGGGCTCGCCATTCCATAGAATCTCGATCTCTCCAGAGCGTAGATCCTCTCGGTACATGCTGCCGAGTTGGTCTTTCACCCGGCCTGGTGTCCTGCCCCGAATCGGCTTGTAGAGCCCCTCGATAGTAATGGATGTGTAGTGAGTCTCCGGCTCCGTAGGTGCTACCCCAACAGCGACGCTATCTACAAGTTCCGGCACATGTACACGGGCAGTGTACTCAGCACTGGAGCCAAGCTTGCTGGTGCGAATCGTCCAAGTCGTACCAAACCAGCATGCAGCTGTTTTGAGTCCCATGCCGTACTCACAGCGCCCTGTGGGGTCTGGTGGTGGTCTGTCTAGCACGACGGCCCTGGTCAGTTCCTCTGTGTCCATGCCGTGCGCGTTGTCCAGGATGGTCAGGATGTTTTGCTCGCTATCGTACGCCACCTCGACTCGCAAGTTTCCAAGGTTTCCTTCAAGTCTGTACGCCGCAATGAGGTCTGCTCGATGGTCGTAGTAATTCTGAGTAGAGTTGTCCACAAACTCAGCAATGGCATACCAAGGTTTGTAGCTCAATCGCCTGTAAGTCGCGTACACACTGGCGGCTGGTCGAATGTCTATCGTCACCTCAATGTCGGAAGCCACCATCTATCTCCCGTTAGCTCGCACCGACGCCAGCTAGATTTCTTGTTTCGTTAGCTTCGATTCCTTCAGTCGGAAGAAGCCTCTTGGCAATTTCGTGCACTACTTCAACGTGGACAGCGTTTCCCAATGCCTTGAAAGTTGCCGTCCTAGAGTCTGGAACGCGGAAGTCGGGGGGGAACCCTTGCAATCGCAGGCCTTCGACTCGGGACAGGTGTCTCCGCTCCGGACCAAGGATAGGAATCTGTGTACTTGTCATAGCTACCAAAGATGGGCTATTCGTGTATCTCTTCGCACGTAGCCCAGAGGGTCGGAACTGAAGTATGTGCTTCCAGAGATTCCTCTCCTCGCCTTGGCAATTCCATTCAAGTTTGCGGAGGGAAGGTGGGAATGACCGAAGTTCGCCTATCCAGTCAATCGGAAGTGCATTCCGAATCGATGTCAACCAGTCACGATTTGATCGAATAAACCGTATCTTCCATTCTGGAAATGCGTCAACTTCTTTCCGAGCGTAGCTTGGCAGTGCTTTGAAGCTATCCCAAACAGCAGCCTTCCCGTTGTTGGAGTGCAGGGAGTCAAACGTGGAAGCTAGTGCTTGAGCCCAAGGAGTGGTATCCTCATAGCAGTATGTTGCATCAATCTCGTCTCCCCAAATGGGGAACGACGGCAGGTTAAATCTCTCCTCAGGTAAGGCTTGAAGGAAGGCGTTCCAGTGCTCAATACAACGATAGTGTTGGTCTACGAGTCGCGTCTCCTTTCGGTCACGCTCTGATAGTTCCTCTTGGTCTTGAACTATGGTAGCTATTGAGGTACGTGCCTTTCGGTTTACCTGAGGGAAGACCTCTTGGGGAAGACCCAAGAGGGATGCTACAGCGAAGAAGCGCTCTCGGTGATGAGGAGAGTCGAGATGGTGTGGGGACAGTAAGCCCTGGCCACCGCTAGCCACATGCTCTGTACCTTTAACGTCATAGCCAAGTTCTTGTAGGCTGGCCTTGACGATCTGCCAAGTCCGCCCTTCATCGTGGCGCTCAAAGTTCCCGACATTCTCCAGAATCACGTATGTTGGTTTCTGTGCCCGTAGGACCTCTAGAATCTCATGAAAGAGTGTCCCTGAGGTCTTGTCTTTCAGACCAGCCTGAGTGCCCGACTTGGAGAACGGTTGACAAGGAAATCCGGCGCAGAGCACGTCATGAGGCGGCACGAGGCCCTTTGAGAGCCTGATGTCTCCGTGAATCGCAGGTCCATCCGGAAAGTTGAGCGCGTAAACCTTCTGTAGTTCACTATCTATCTCTGAGGCAAAAACGCACTCGTGGCCGAGTCTCTCAAGGGCTTGGCGGAAACCTCCAAGGCCGGCGAAGAGGTCGATAAACCTCACGGGAGGCGCTCTCTTCGGCGACAGGTAACTGGGAGTCGAATGTCCTCCTGTGTCAACCCCCGCCTCGCTGTGGAAGTGCTGGTCAACTGCTCCCTTCCTTCTGCCGTACAGAGCTTGCAGCCACCTTATCGCCTTACGGTAACATCCGGCAAGAGTAGCTGACAGCGCGCAGCACTCCGTCTGGAAGGAGGACATATCGTGCTTGCACGCTTGAGCAGGGGCGAGTATGTTTAAGCACGACGAAGGGCCACCTTAGCCCGTGAAGCAACAGGTGACCCAACGTCTTGAAGGCACGAGGGGGTTTGATCGCCCCTCGTAAAGGCGGTGGACGCGCCTAGGCGCTGTCTACGCTGATGACTCGTCCGCCGCTGCCTTCACCATACCCCGGCTAGCTGTCTCTCGAACATAGGGAACAACGCGCCGAGAACTGGGAGAGGGTGATGGACAAGCAGGCTGTACACGCGGGGGTGCGCGAGCGGGTCGCTAGCCTTTCGGCTGAACTCGATTACCACATTCGAGAGGCAGACCGCATCCGCGGTGCTCTGGACGCGGCGGAAGTGTTTCTGCAGTGCGACGTGGACTCTCCACCGGATTACTCCGGCGTCGATTTCCTCGGCCAATCCATGCACCGCAGCCTATTACAGATTGCAGAACGCAACGGCGGAACGGTTGTGACCCGAGATGTAACCGGGGTGTTCGTGGAGGCTGGGCTTTACACATCCAGAGACGACGCGAACATAGCGATCCACGACACTCTACAGAAGAGCCGGGAGTTCACCAAGGTGGGGGTCGGAGTCTATGCGAGGGTCGACCGTACGCCGATCACTGATGGACCCGCCGCGTCGAGGCGTCCGTCGGAGATCCTCAAGGCACTCCTCCTTCAGGGAAAGCAGATCAACAAGGGCTTGGCAGTTGACGCCCTGCACGAGGCTGGGTACGACTTCGGTTTGAGAAACCCGCAACGAGTCGCCGGTGGGGCATTGAGACAGGCGATGAGGGCCTTGGACAAAGGCAGGCGGACAGTTTAGCAGTGGGAACACTGCCCGAGACCCCGCGCTCAGACTGAGGAACTGCCGGGCTTTTCTTCAGGATGGACACCTACTATAGAACTCTGAGTCGCCTAGGGGTTGTGCATCGAGTCAGCGCCCCCGCCCCCACTGAGACCCCCGCCTAGGAACGACGGGCCGACCTCGTACAATAGGATTGTGGAGAGGAATCGGATGGCCGCTCCTCGAACGATCCTGGTCACCGGCGCTACGGGGTACATCGGCGGAAGGCTGGTGCCCCGTCTGCTGGAGGACGAGCGCCGCGTTCGCGTCCTCGTCCGCGACCGGGAGCGCGTGCGCTCGCGTCCGTGGTCCGAGCAGGTCGAGGTGGCGGTCGGCGACGTGCTCGACCCCGCGACGCTGTCCGAGGCGCTGGACGGCGTCGACACCGCGTACTACCTGGTCCACAGCATGGGGAGCGGCCCCGGGTTCCACGAGCTGGACGTCCAGGCGGCCCGTACCTTCGGCCAGGCCGCGGCAGAGGCGGGCGTCGGGCACGTCATCTACCTCGGCGGGCTGGGGTCGGGCGCTGACCTGTCGCCGCACCTGCGCTCGCGACAGGAGTGCGGGCAGGCGCTGCGCGCGGGCGGGGTCGCGGTCACGGAGTTCCGGGCCGCCGTGGTCGTCGGGGCGGGCAGCATCTCGTTCGAGATGATCCGCTACCTCGTCGAGCGTCTGCCGGTCATGGTCTGCCCCCGATGGCTCTACTCGCACGTGCAGCCGATAGCGGTCGACGACCTGCTGGACTACCTCGTCGCGGCGCTGGACACGCCGGCGTGCCGGGGCCGCATCATCGAGGTGGGCGGGAAGGACGTCACGACCTACGAGGGGCTGATGCTCGACTACGCGAGAGCGCGGGGGCTTCGCCGGCTGCTGCTTCCGGTGCCGGTGCTGACGCCGCGCCTGTCGTCGTACTGGGTGCACTGGTTCACGCCGATCCCCACCGCCATCACGCGGGCGCTCGTGGAGGGTCTGCGCAACGACGTGGTGGTGACCGACGATCTGGCGCGGTCGCTCTTCCCGCAGATCGAGCCTCGGGACTATGCGTCGGCGCTCGGGAGCGTGATGGGGGAGGGGTAGCCCTCACCCGCCGCAGCGGGGTACCTCTCGTGGGTACCCAGGGCGCCCACAAGGGACGCCCCTACACCAGGCGGCGCCGGGCAACCCTCACCCGCCGCTGCGCGGCTTCCCTCTCCCAGGGGGCGAGGGGGGAGAACACACCCGAGAGAGATGTTTCGACTTCGCCTGCGGCTCCGCTCAACATGACAATCAAGGATGCGAGGTTCCTGCCTCCGCAGGAACGACGGAGCTCCGCTCCTGCTCAACTCCCCTCTCCCCCCGGGAGAGGGGGTGCGTGCCATGCACGCGGGGGTGAGGGTTGCTGGTTGGCCGAGGGCGCCCGCGCCCGTTACACTAATCTCCCATGTTCGACACCGTGCTCATCGCCAATCGCGGCGAGATCGCCTGCCGCGTCATCCGCACCTGCCAGCGTCTCGGCATCGAGGCCGTGGCGGTCTACTCGTCCGCCGACGCGAAGGCGAAGCACGTCGGCATGGCCGACCGCGCCATAGAGATCGGCGGG
This sequence comes from Chloroflexota bacterium, assembly GCA_009838965.1. GTDB lineage: Bacteria > Chloroflexota > Dehalococcoidia > Lucifugimonadales > Australimonadaceae > Bin16. The sequence continues at coordinate 25,053 of VXQP01000074.1, forward strand.
GCGCCGGCGTCGCAGTCGTACCTGAACGGCGAGTCGATCATCAAGGCTGCGAAGAAGGCGAAGGCGCAGGCCATCCACCCCGGCTACGGCTTCCTCTCCGAGAACCCGTCGTTCGTCGAGGCGGTCGAGAAGGAAGGGCTCACGTTCATCGGGCCGTCGTCGAAGGTCATCGCGCAGATGGGCGACAAGATCATGGCGCGCAGGCTCGCGCGCGAGGCCGGGGTGCCCATCAGCCCGGGCGCGGAGGGCGAGATAGACGACGCGCAGGCGGTGGCCATCGCCCGGGGCATCGGCTTCCCGCTGATGATCAAGGCGGCGGACGGCGGCGGCGGCATGGGCATCCGCGTCGTCAACAGTATCGAGGAGGTGCCGGAGGCGGTGACGCGCGCTCGGTCGCAGGCGCTGAACGCGTTCGGCAGCAGCCGCGTCTACATGGAGCGCCGCATCCAGAACGCGTCGCACGTCGAGGTGCAGGTCATCGCGGACCACCACGGCAAGGCGCTGCACCTGTTCGAGCGCGACTGCTCGGTGCAGCGCCGCAACCAGAAGGTGGTCGAGGAGACGCCGTGCGCCAAGCTGACGCCGGAGATCCGGAGCGCGCTGCTCGAGTCCGCGGTCCGGCTCGTGAAGAGCATCGGCTACACGAACGCGGGCACCATCGAGTACCTGTACGACGCCAGGGAGGAGAAGTTCTACTTCCTGGAGATGAACACGCGGCTGCAGGTGGAGCACCCCGTCACGGAGATGGCCACGGGGCTGGACCTCGTCGAGCTGCAGCTGCGGGTCGCGGCGGGCGAGCGTCTGCCGCTCTCGCAGAGCGACGTCCACCAGCACGGGGCGGCCATCGAGGCGCGCATCTACCCGGAGGACCCGGTGATGCTGCTGCCGACCGCGGGGACGGTCTCAGTGCTCGTCGAGCCGGAGGGGCCGAACGTGCGCGTCGACAGCGCGCTGTACCAAGGCTACGAGGTGTCGCCGCACTACGAGTCGATGATGGCGAAGCTGATCGTCCACGGCGAGACGCGGGAGGAGGCGATCGCGCACATGCTGGCGGCGCTCGACCAGTACGTCATCGAGGGGCCGGTCGTGAACATCCCGCTCGTGCGGCGGGTGATGGAGCACAAGGACTTCAGGAACGGCGCGTTCGACAACGCGTTCCTTGAGCGGATGCTGAACGAACCGGCGCGCAACAGCGCGCTCGCCGCCGCGATAGCGGTCGCGATGGCGCTGGAACAGGAGTCCCCGCAGGAGATACAGTTCAGCAGGTGGCGGATGCACGGCCGGCGCATGGCGATGGCGAACCGCCTCAGCAGCGGAGTGTTGCAGTGAAACGGATGCGCGTGCGAGTGAACGACGATTGGTACGACGTCGAGATCGCCGACCTCTTCCAGAACCCGGTCGAGGTCGTCGTGGACGGCGAGACGTACATGGTCGAGGTCGGCAACCCGGGAGACGTTGGCGTTCCGGCGCGGCGTTCCGCGACCCGCAAGGCGGAGCTGCCGGGTCTGCGCGGCATGACGCAGGGCGACGAGCGCGTCATCCGCTGTCCGCTGCCCGGCAAGATCGTCTCGGTCACGGTCACGAAGGGGCAGGAGCTGGAGGCGGGCGACGAGATATGCCTGCTGGAGTCGATGAAGATGGAGCAGAGCGTGCGCATGGCGCGCAGCGGGGTCGTGAAGGGCGTGAAGATCAAGAAGGACCAGGCCGTCGAGGCCGGTCAGCCGCTCCTGGAGATCCAGTAGCCGATGTTCAGCCAGGCCCCCACAACCCTGAACGAGTACTACCTCTGCCCGCTGAGCGAACTGCAGGAGAAGGGCGTGCTCGCCATCGAGATCGAGCATCCGAAGTACCGCGGGTGGGAGATCGCCGTCTTCTGGGACGGTGAGCGCATCGGCACGCTGGAGAACTTCTGCCCGCACCAGGGCGCGATGCTCTCGTGGGGCACGATCGAGCCGGGGCAGGTCATCTGTCCGCTGCACTCGGCCATCTTCGACATCGTCACCGGCGAGTGCCTCGACCGCTACACGTACGACGCGACGGCCTTCGAGACGTTCGTGCGCGGCGACGAGGTCTGGGCGCGCCTGCCGGGGCGTCCGCTGCACCAAAGGTAGGGGGCACCCTCACCCGCGCGCGCTCCGTGCGGCGACCTCTCCCAGAGGGCGAGGTGGGCTGCGAGATTCCTGCCTGCGCAGGAATGACGGAAGGGGAGGGCGTGGTTCGACAGGCTCACCATGAGCGGATAATAAGGCTCACCATGAGCGGACATTAAGGTGCGCCACGAGCGGAGCCTATCCCCCAGCCCAGCGGCAGGTGATACCATCTAGCCCCATGGCCCTCGAAAGCATCGTCGTTCGCGGCGCTCGCGAGCACAACCTCAAGAACATAGACGTCACCATCCCCCGCGACCGGCTCGTCGTCATCACGGGCCCGTCCGGCTCCGGCAAGTCCACGCTCGCCTTCGACACCATCTACGCCGAGGGCCAGCGGCGCTACGTCGAGTCGCTCTCCGCGTACGCGCGCCAGTTCCTCGGGCGGATGGACAAGCCGGACGTCGAGTACATCGAGGGGCTGTCGCCCGCCATCTCCATCGACCAGAAGGGCGTGTCGAACAACCCGCGCTCCACGGTCGGCACCGTCACCGAGGTGTACGACTACCTGCGCCTGCTCTTCGCCCGCGTCGGACGCCCGCACTGCTACCGCTGCGGCAGGCCCGTGCAGCACCAGACGGCGCAGCAGGTGACCGAGGCCGTGCTCGCCCGGCGGGGCGCGCGGCTCATGCTCCTCGCGCCCCGCGTCGTCCACAAGAAGGGCGAGCACAAGGACGTGCTGGACGACGCCCGCGCCGCCGGTTTCGTCCGCGTCCGCGTCAACGGCGAGGTGCGCTCGCTCGACGAGAGCATCGAGCTGAACAAGCAGCAGTGGCACACCATCGAGATCGTCGTCGACCGGCTGGTCCTCGACGGCGAGACGGAGCGCAGCCGCGTCCTCGACTCGGTCGAGACGTCGCTCCGCTACGGCGACGGGCGGATGCTGGCGGTCGACGTCGACTCCGGCGAGGAGCACGTCTTCTCCGAGCAGTTCGCGTGCCCGTACTGCGGCATCAGCTTCGCGGAGATAGAGCCGCGCACGTTCTCGTTCAACAGCCCGCACGGCGCGTGCCCCACCTGCTCCGGTCTCGGCCAGAAGCTGGTAGTCGACCCCGAGCTCATCGTGCCGGACGTATCGCGCAGCCTGGACGACGGGGCGATACACCCGTGGTCGCGCGCGGGCTCGAGCACCGCGTGGTACTTCAGCATCCTGCGCGGCGTCGCGGAGGCGGAGGGCGTCGGGATGCACACGCCCTGGCGGAAGATGCCGGAGCACGTGCGGAAGACGATCCTCTACGGCTACCCGGACCGGCGCAGGGTGAAGGTGCGCCACCGCACCCACCACGGGCGCGTGTTCGAGTGGGACTCGCGCTACGAGGGCATCATCCCCAACCTGGAGCGGCGCTACCGCGACACGCAGTCCGACTACATGCGCAACGAGATCGAGCGGTACATGACCGCCCTGCCCTGCGAGGCGTGCGGCGGCGAACGGCTGCGGCCTGAGGCGCTCGCGGTCACCATCGCGAACCGCTCCATCATGCAGGTCACGTCGCTCTCCGTCGCCGAGGCGAGCGAGTGGGCGCTCTCGGTGCAGGGGCTCGCGCCGGAGGTGCCGGTCGAGCCGCGCTGGCCGGAGCACGCCGACGCGCCGGTGTTCACCGAGCGAGAGCTGACCATCGGCAACCAGATACTCAAGGAGATCGGCTCGCGCCTCTCCTTCCTGCTCAACGTGGGACTGGAGTACCTGTCGCTCTCACGCGCCGCGGGCACGCTCAGCGGCGGCGAGGGCCAGCGCATACGTCTCGCGACGCAGATCGGCTCCGGCCTCATGGGCGTGCTCTACGTCTGCGACGAGCCGTCCGTGGGCCTGCACCCCACCGACAACGCGCGCCTCATCGAGACGCTCAAGGGGCTGCGCGACCTCGGCAACACCGTCCTCATCGTCGAGCACGACGAGGCGATGATGCGCGCCGCCGATCACCTCGTGGACCTCGGCCCCGGCGCGGGCGAGCACGGCGGGTGGGTCGTCGCGGAGGGCACCATCGACGACGTCGAGGAGAGCGAGGCGTCGCTCACCGGCGCGTACCTGTCGGGACGGCGCGAGATCTCGATGCCGCTCGCCCGGCGCAAGGGCAACGGCAAGCGGCTGCGGGTGAAGAGCGCGCGGGAGAACAACCTGCGCAACATCGACGTGGACTTCCCGCTCGGCAATCTCGTCTGCGTCACTGGAGTCTCGGGCTCCGGCAAGTCCACGCTGGTGTACGAGGTGCTCTACAAGTGGCTGGCGCAGCGCCTCTACCGCGCCAAGGACCGCCCCGGCGCGAGCGACGGCGTCGACGGCCTCGACCACGTGGACAAGGTGGTCAACATCGACCAGTCGCCCATCGGCAGGACTCCCCGGAGCAACCCGGCCACGTACACCGGCGCGTTCACGCCCATCCGCGAGCTGTTCGCCGCCCTGCCGGAGTCGAAGGCTCGCGGCTACATGCCGGGTCGCTTCTCGTTCAACGTGAAAGGCGGGCGCTGCGAGGCGTGCTCCGGCGACGGCTACGTGCAGATACAGATGCAGTTCCTGCCGGACGTGACCGTGCCGTGCGAGATCTGCAACGGCAGGCGCTACAACGAGGACGCGCTGGAGATCACATTCCGGGGCAAGAGCATCGCCGACGTGCTGGAGATGACCGTCACCGAGGCGCACGAAGTGTTCGCCAACATCCCGCGCATCAAGTCGAAACTCGAAACGCTGGAGGCGGTCGGCCTCGGCTACATCCGGCTCGGGCAGCCCGCGACGACCATCAGCGGCGGCGAGGCGCAGCGCGTGAAGCTCGCGACCGAGCTCTCCAAGCGGGCGACCGGCAAGACGCTCTACATCCTGGACGAGCCGACCACCGGGCTGTCGTTCGAGGACGCCGCGCACCTGCTGCGCGTGCTGCACCGGCTGGTGGACGGCGGCAACACGGTGCTGCTCATCGAGCACCATCTGGACCTCATCAAGAACGCGGACTGGATCATCGACATGGGCCCCGGCCCCGGCATCCACGGCGGCGACATCGTCATCGAGGGGACGCCGGAGCGCGTCGCCGCACACCCGGAGTCGCGCACCGCCGCGTTCCTTCGCGACGCGCTCGCGAAGCACGGCGTCGCGCCGGAGGAAGCGTCGCCAGCCCCCGCTCCCAAGCCGCGCAAGCGCGCCAAGGTGGGCGTGTAAGGGCTACTCCCAAGGCTCGTCCCGCCACTGGACTGGCTGACCTTCCTCGAATATCGCCTCGTACAGCCCAGGAAGCGTCGCCTGGTACTTGTCGTCTGTGATGTAAGACATCTCCATGAACTCATATGGGTCGATGAGCACCAACTGGATGAAGACTGGTCTCGACTGGCCAAGCAAGGCAACCTTGGCCAAGTAGCCGTGCTCGTTCGTGTTGTCGAGGAATTCTGCCACGTCTACACCAACGACACCGTCCAAGCTCTCCCAGTTTGAGACAGCCTCCTGCACGAGTTGGAACCCGTCGCGCGTCATGCGCGGATCGTTGATCGGGGTGGCGGGAAGTGTCAAGAGTCGGTCAGGCTACAACCCTGTAGCGTCCCCGCCTGTCGACAAACAGGAGCACTCCACCTTTGGCGAGCACCTGCATCTGCTGACGAATCTTCGCCTGTACGTTTCGGTTGTCCGCGTGCCGCGAGGCGAGTTCAGATTCGAACCGCGCGTAGAAGTTCCGGAGGGTGAAATCCTTGCTCTGTGTCTCCCGCTCCAGCACGCGGATGCACGACAACACGTCAGCGGCCCAGCCTCCCTTCTTACCGGCAAGGAACCCGTAGCGCTGCCATTCGTCACGGACTTGGACAGGGCTGCGAGAGACACCGGCCTTCACAACATCCACGCGGCCTTCTTCGGGCAGTTGTCCCAGCAGGATGTTGGAGCCTACCCAGCCCTTCCTTTGTGCATCAGCCGACAACTCGGCTCTACGCTCCACCACCGCCGAGCTCAGGAAATGGCCCGGTACAACAAACAGGTCGGTCACGGCTTCGGCAGGAATCGAGTATTGGAGAAACGCGTAGTGCGGCGCTCGCCCTGCGGCGATGGCCTGCATTTTGGTGTAGTACTCGGAGTTGCTGACTCTCCGCCCGAATGGCTTGTTCTGACCCTTGAGTTGATAGAGAGCACCACAACTCGAGCACGAGTAATCCCAAACGGCAGTATTCGCTCGCGCAGCATCAAGGTGAGCGGAAGTACAAGCGAGGCAATAGAGGTTTCGCGTCGCCCAATCTTCCGTCAAACGCCGAGCGATTTGACTCGGATTCTTGTACCCCTCAGCGACGGTCAGGTCTAGGCGTAAGTCCATGGGGCGCGGATTATAGACACCCCCACCCGCCCCCGATAGCCTCGGTTTCATGCGCACGCTCAGGCTCGGACTTGCGCGGTGGATGGTGGGGACGGCCATCCCCGCCGTATTCCGCCGCGTCAACGCCATCACTGCGTGGGTTGTGCGCTCGCGGCTGCACTTCCTGCTGCTCGGAAGCGTGCTCGTCGTGCGCTGCGAGGGACAGCGCACCGGGAGGACATACCTTGTGCCGGTGACGTGCCGCCCGGCCAACGGCGGGGCGCTCCACGCGATGACGAGCGCCCGTGCTCTCTGGTGGCGCAACATCGCAAGCGGCGCACCGGCGACGGTGTACTACCGGGGCCGCGAGCGCGAGGCGCGCATCGAGATCGTGCGCGGCGTCGACGATCCGTCAGAGGTTGAGCGCGCGCTGGCGTCGCGGGGCGTGGTCGCGCGGTCGCTCGTCGCGCTGCCCGCGTCGGAGACGGTGCTGCTTCGGGTGTGGCTGTTGTAGAACTAGAGGTTCGGGTTCTGCGCCGACACGCCGGTGCCGCCCGCGAGCGAGCCTCCATCGACCAGCAGGTCCGCCGCCGCGATGAAGTCGGCGTCGTCCGATGCGAGGAAGACGACCGCCTTTGCGATGTCCGGCGGCATGCCCTGACGTCCCACGAGGTTCGACACGCCCCGGCCCTCGGTCGGCATCTCCTCCCGCCCCACCGGCGAGCCGATGCGGTTGGGCGTCAGGGAGTTCACTCGTACGCCGAACGGCGCGAACTGGATGGCGAGCGAGCGGGTGAGGTTGAGCACGCCGCCCTTCGCCGCCGAGTAGGCCGTCGCGTCGGCGCGGCCCCGATGGCCGGACGTGGAGGCGATGTTGATGATCTTGCCGCCGCGCCCCTGGTCGCGCATCTGCCGCCCCGCGTACTTGCACGTCAGGAACACGCTCTTGAGCGTCACGTCGATGATGCGGTCCCACTCGTCCTCGGGCAGGTCGAGCGCAGGGGTGTGGTCGGTGATGGCGGCGTTGTTCACGAGGATGTCCACGCCACCGAACGCCTCGACGGTCGCGCTCACCATGTGCTGCACGTCCTCGCTCGACGATACGTCCGCCTGGACCGCGATGGCGCAGCCGGGGTGGTCGGCGTTGATGGCGTCGGCGACAGCCTGCGCGGCCTCCAGCCGTACGTCGACGAGCGCGACCTTCGCGCCCTCCCCGACGAAGTAGTGGCCCACCGACTCGCCGATGTTCCGTCCCGCGCCCGTAACGATAGCTACCTGGTTCTCCAGTCTCATGCGTCTGCTCCTGTTGGGGTTAGCCCGCCTGCTCCGCCGCCGCGACGGCCACGCCGACCGGCACGACCCGGGAGGCCGATACCTTGAACGATAGCGTAACCGTGTCGCTCTCGTTCACCGGTTCGCCCGGATGCACGTCCGCCTTCACCAGCGCGCCGTTGACGTCGACCGCGCAGTCGAGCGTGTTGCCGAGGTAGACGACGCTCCGCACCGTGCCGGAGAGCACGTTGACGTCGTCTCCGGCAGGAGACGCGCCCGCATGCAGCATGACGTTCTCTGGCCGTACGGCCACGGCGACCCGCGTCCCCCTGGCCACCGCCTCTGCCGTCGTGCAGCGCAGCACGCCGTGCTCCGTCTCCACGCCGGTCACACCGCCCGTCTCCACGGCATCCGTAACGGTGCCTTCGAAGAAGTTGGCGGAGCCGATGAACTCCGCGGCGAACCGGTTGCGCGGGGCCTCGTATATCTCACGCGGCGGTCCGTACTGGACGAGGCGTCCGCTGTCCATGACCGCGACCTGGTCGGAGAGCGTCAGCGCCTCCAACTGATCGTGCGTCACGAACAGCGTGGTTATGCCGAGCGTGGACGTGAGCAGCTTCAGCTCGTTCCGCATCTCCTCGCGCAGCTTGGCGTCGAGGTTGCTCAGGGGTTCGTCGAGCAGAAGCGCCTTCGGTTCGTTCACGAGCGCTCTCGCAAGCGCGAGCCGCTGCTGCTGGCCTCCGCTCAACTGCGGCGCGGGGCGCTTCTCCAATCCGTCCAGGTGGACGAGCGCGAGCGAGCGCATCACGCGGTCCTGAGTCTCCGCATTGGAGAACTTCTGCGGCCCCTGCTTCAGTGGGAACGCCACGTTGTCGAAGACGTTCATATGCGGCCAGATGGCGTACGACTGGAAGACCATCCCCATCGGACGCTTGTGCGGCGGCGTCCACATGCCCCGGCTCGATGACACGAGCACGGCGTCCTCCAGCGTGATGTCGCCGTCGTCCGGGCGCTCGAGCCCCGCGATGCAGCGAAGCGTCGTGGACTTGCCGCAGCCGGACGGACCGAGCAGCGTGAAGAACGCGCCCGCCTCGACGTCGAACGTCACGTCCTCGACCGCGCGCACTTCGCCCTGATCGGTGTCGAACCGCTTGAAGAGGTTTCTGACCTGAAGCGCTACCGCCACGTTGACCTCCCCTTACTGTTGCCTGCTGAGCCGCTGACCCACGATCCGCGTGAGCACCACAAGCAGGATGATGAGTATCACGAGCAGTACACCTGCCGCCGCCGCAAGGTTCAGCCGCCCGCCGAAGAACTGCTGCCAGACGTAGGCCGAGATGATGCGGTTGGAGCTGGACTGCAGCAGCAGCGCCACCGTCAGCTCGCGTCCGCTGTGGATGGCGACCCACAGCCAGCCCGCGACCAGCGACGGCATGAGCAGCGGCAGGATGATACGGCGGAACGTGCTGAACCACGCAGCCCCGCTCATCGCGCCGGCCTCCTCCAGCTCGCGGTGTATCTGGAACATCGCCCCGTTCGTCGTCCGCGTGCCGTAGGCGATGAACAGCGAGATGTGGGCTATGACGATGAGCCATATCGTCCCGTAGGTGGGTACGAGGACGAACAGCCCGATGATGAGCCACGCAAGCCCCATGACGATGCCCGGGACCGTGTGCGGCATGAACGCCAACATGTCCAGTATCGACTTCCCGCGCGCCCTGCTCCGCACCACGAACCACGAGACGACCGCGGAGAGGAGCATCGTCAGCGCGGGCACCACGAGGATGAGCAGCAGCGAGTTCCGCAGGCCCTGCATGAACTCGTGCCTGCCCGGCCCGGTGAGGATGAAGCGGTACGCGTCCAGGCTGACGAACTCCAGCGCCTTCGGCAGTGGCGCCTGGTAGAACGGGATGAGGCTCGCCCAGAGGAGAATGAACATCGGCAGGCCGAACGTGAGGATGAAGAAGAGGATGATGAGGCCCGCGCTGATGAACCGGCCCGTCGGCCCCAGCTCGATGCGCCTCGGACGGTAGCCCTTGCCGGTCACCGTGGCGAACCGCTGCTGTATCCGCGTCACGCGGTGGTAGATGAAGATGCCGACCACGCCGAGGATGCCGGCGATCGTGGCGAGGCTGGTGGCGAAGCCGTAGTCCGGCGGCGTCTGGCTCGTCGCGAGGTAGATGCGCGTCGCGAGTACGTGGATATCCGCAGGCATGCCCATCACGCCGGGGATCTCGAACACGCCGACTGTCGACGTGGCGATATAGACCACCACGCCGAGGATGCCCGGCGTCATGATGGGCAGCGTGATGTGGCGCGCCGTCTTGAACGTACCCACCTGCGACATGGAGGACGCTTCTTCCAACGACGGGTCCATGCTGCGGAAGAGGCCGATGACCATGAGGAAGATGGTGGCCGCAAGCCGCAAGCCCTCCACGAAGATCAACGCCCACATCGTGTTCGGGTTGAACGGTCCCTTGTCCCAGTCCAGCCATGCCGTGAACGGCAGGTTCACCAGGCCGGTGCGGGGGTTCAGCACGAGCACCCACGCGATGGCGAACATGGCCGCGGGCATCGCGCTGTTGATGACGATTGATACGAAGCCGAAGTTGCGCAGCGGCGTGTTGGTGCGCTCGATGAGCCACGCGAACCCGACGCCGATGATGAGGCCGACGATGATCGAGCCGACCGAGAACCAGAACGTGTTGATGAGCAGCTCGTACGTGAGCGGATTGAGGAAGGTGTCCACGTAGTTGCTGATGGTGAACGTGCCGCCGCGCTCACCAGGCCCCGCCGTGCGGAAGCTGAACCACAGCACGAGCACCAGAGGCACGACAACGAGGAACGCCAGCAGTGCCCCCAGGGAGCCGATGACGATCAGCACCTGCGGGTCCGTCCGCATCCCCCGGCGCAGAGTGCGCCCCACGGTTGTCTGCTGCCCGATCATGACGCGCCGCTCACTCCCGGGGCAGCACTGTGCTGCCCCCTCAGGTCACAAGGCGCCGGGACGACCCTGTCGTCATCCCGGCGCCCTGGCTGCATGAGACTTCGAGCTCTATCCGGTCGGGATGCCGATAGCCTCGAGGTACTTGTCCGTCAGTCTGCTGAAGTGGTCGTTCAACTCGGTCCCCGGCGGAACGATCTTCGAGCCCTTGGACTTGACCAGGTTGGCGTACGGCGTGTCCTCGGCAAGGGCCAGGTCGGACGTCGGGCGTACCTCCGTCCACAGCGCCCTGCCCTCAGGCCCCATCAGGAACGCCGCGAACAGCTTGGCCGCGTTCGGGTTGGGCGAGTTCTTCGGCACGAAGTGGTGCACCGGCTCCACGGAGATGGTCTCGACCGGAACGATGTCCAGCGGCGCGCCCTTCGACCAGAGGTTCTGGAAGGAGCTGAGGTTGATCTCCAGCGCACAGGAGACCTCGCCGGACGCCACCAGGTCGCCGACGACGCCGTTGCCGCGTTGCGCCTTCAGGTTGTTCGCCTTGACGCCGGACAGGTACTCCGCAACATCGTCCTCCTCCCAGAGGCCGGGACGCGAGTCGCCGTACTCAGGAAGGTTGGTCAAGTAGATGAAGCCCTTGAGCCGGTTCTCGACGACGATCTCCCCATCGAACTTCGGGTCGAGCAGGTCCGCGTAGGACTGCGGGAACTCGTCGCCGGGGAGCCTGTCGGTATTGCAGATGGGCGCGTGCGGCACACCCACCTTGAGCCAGATGCGGTTGTCCGAGTAGACGAGGTTCGGGTCGACGCCGAGCTCCTCGACGATGTCCGTGAGGTCTTCGGCGAGGTCCTCCTCGATCACGCGGTTATCGCGTCCGGGGTCGGTAACGTCAACGGTGATCCTGCCGGCCTGCGCCTCCAGGAAGAGACGCTCTCGCAACTCGGCGCTGTTGGCAGTGATGAGGCTCACCTTGACGCCGGGGTACTTCGCCTCGAAGGCGCCGATTATGGCGGTCGTGCGTTCCTCGGTGTCGGTCGTTGCCCAGACGATCCCACCTTCCTGCTGCGCCGCCGCGTACAGCTGGTCGAGCAGGCCGGGCACCGGCGTCGGCGTCGCCTGGGGCGCGGGCGTCGCAGTGGGGGTGGGCGTGGGATCGCTGCCGCAGGCAGCGAGCGACGCCACTGCCAGCAGCGCAACCAGCGTTGCCAGAACGGCGCGCGAACAGATGCCGATAAGCTTCCGGTTCATGTCATCCTCCCTCTGACCGGATGAAGGGTTTGCCAAGTGGCGTCACCCACCGCGGGAACCTAACACCGCGTATGCCGAGCGTCAACGCTCACGCACCGAATTAGAAGAAGCGGAGTCGGCTGGTGCCCGGGGCTATGCGCTCACGAGCGAGGGGTCCATGCGCGGGATGAGGTCTGTGCGCCAATCATCGTCCGCCGGGAGGATGCTCTCCGCGGCGCGCAACTCGTAGTAGCTGGGAGCGACGCCCTGCGGGTCGCCGCCGTCCTGCACGGTGCGCACCGCCTCTTCCAGCAACTTCCGCGCCGCGATGATTGCCTTGTCAGCAGGGCCAAGGTGCTCACGGGAGCGGTCCACGATGGGGCCCATCATCTCCTGCACTGCGCGGTCCTGCGTGTTGATGCCAACGATGCCGGTGAAGGTGTCTGTCTTCTGCACGGCCCTGTCTATCAGCCAGCTGTTGGAGCGATTGCGGATGGAGCGGAAACCGTTCTCCGCGTCCACGTCCACACCGAAGATGTTGCCGGTCTCCTCCGGCCCGGCCTTGCCCTTGTCCAGCGGCATAGCCTCGTTGTAGTACCAGTTCCATACGAGGCACTTGTAGTCGTCTATCGGCACCCAGTGGTGCCCGTGGACCTGGTTCTGGATGCCCCGTCCCGCCGGGCGCAACTGCGTCCACGGCATGATGAAGTGGTAGCCCCGCACGTACTGCCGGTCCGTGCCGAGCGGACGGATGCCGAAGTAGCGGTAGCCGTAGTCCGTGACATCCACCTCCAGCGACGGCGCGGCGCCCTGTACGAAAGCGTCGTTCACCGGCAGACCGGGCTGCGAGGGATTCGGACGCAGCGCCCGGTGCATGATGGGCGCGTGGGACGTGTCGATGCCGCCCTCGAGCGCCTGGAGCCAGTTGCACTCCTCCACCACCTTCGTTACCACGCGATGCTCCGCAGGCACTCCCGTCCATGCGAAATTGGGGGGAGGGGGCTGCTTCTCCTTCGGCCCCATGTATACCCACAGCACGCCTCCGACCTCGGCAACGGGGTAGGAAACGGTCTGGATCTTGGACGCGAACTGCTTCGGCTCGTTCATCTGGTCGACGCACTGGCCCGTCACGTCGAACTTCCAGCCGTGGTAGACGCAGCGCAGGCCGTTCTCCTCATTCCGGCCCAGCCAGAGCGACGTGAGCCGGTGCGGGCAGTACTCGTCGAGCACGCCAACACGTCCGCTCGTGTCGCGGAACGCCACGAGGTCCTCGCCGAGGAGGCGCAAGCGCACAGGGGTGCAGTCCGGCTCCGGCAGTTCCCAATCGAGCAGCGCCGGCAGCCAGTAGCGCCGGAGCGTCTCCCCCATCGGGGTGCCCGGCCCAACCCGGGTGAGCAGTTCATTCTGCTGAGCAGTGAGCATCGCCTGATGCGCCTCCAACGTGCGGACTCTCCCGCAAGATACTCCCAGCCCCACGGGCGGGCAAGCCTTCACGATGCTGCGAACAGCAACCCAAACGACACCGGATGCGGTAGGATGAACCGGTACTCTTCTACCATCCTCCCCAGCCTCCGAGCAGCCTCGCTTGAACACCATCTGCCCGCAATGCGGCACTGCGAACGCCGTCCACCACCGCTTCTGCTTCTACTGCGGCCACGCGCTCATGCCTGCCGGCGTTCCTTCCGCCTCAACTCCTTCACGAACAGCTCCATGGCACACGTCCACGGAAGCGGTCAGCAAGGGTATCGGGGCAGGGTGGAGAACAGCACAGGGACTCAGCCGGCAGACCGCACGAGCGCTGGCTCCCCTGGCGGGTGCGTTCGCCGCTCTCCCTGTGTCCGCCGAGCAGAACACACGCGCAGGCAGCCGGATACGACTGTGGGAGATAGCGGTCATCGCCGCACTGACCTTCGTCGCAGCGGTCATCCGTACGCAGAACCTGGAGACCGTCCCGCCCGGTATCGCGAACGACGAGGCTGAGTTGGCGCTCGAGGCGCTACGCGTCTCTCGAGGCGAGGTATGGCCCGGCGCCTGGACCGGCGTGACGCTGGGCACACCTGCGGGGCTCGTCCACCTGCAGGCGCTGCTCCTGCTCTTCCGGGACGCCAGCATCGCCACGGCCCGATGGAGCGCCGTGCTCCCCGGCGTCGCGCTCATACCCGTCGCATACTTCCTGATGCGGCAGCTCTTCCCCGCGCGGACGGCCATCCTCACCGCGGCATTCCTCACCTTCCACATCTGGCTCCTCGTCTTCAGCCGCATCGCGTTCCCGGCCATGCCTGCCGTCTTCTGCTTCGCGGCGAGCATCTGGCTGCTCATCGCCGGCGTACGGTCGAACCGCTGGTGGACTGCCGGACTCGGCGGCATCCTTTTCGGACTCGGGTGGTACACCTACAAGTCCTTCCCTCTCTATGCGGTCGCGGTGTGGGGGGTGCTCGTCCTCTTCCTGCTGCTGCGCCCGGAAACGCGACGCAGGGAGGTCTACTGGTTCCTCGGCGCTTCCGTGGCGGTCAGCGCGCACATGGTCTTCTTCTATCTCGCGTCCGACGTTATCGAGGCGTCCCTACGCCTGTACGACAGGACGCCTCTCTCCCCTTCAGCACTCATCAGCCGAGGGTGGGAGGTGGTCACGTACGTCCATACGCCCATGCCGCGCGAGGGGAACGTCGGGACCGGCGGGATACCACTGCTGCACTTCAGCACGGAGGTGTTCTTCTGGACAGGCCTGGCAACACTCCTCCTATCCTTCAGGAAACGCCCCAGCCAGCTGCTGCTCGCAGGCTGGCTCATCTCGCTCGTACCCGCCGTTCTGACACCCGACGCGGAGAGTCGGCGCTACCTGCTCGGCATCTTCTTCGTCCTCGCGATCGCAGCGGTCGGGCTGGACACCATCGTCTCGCTGGTGCACAACCGCTGGAACCGGTACACGCGTGCGCTCCCGATCCCCATCCTCGCCGGGTGGTTCGGGAACGCAATAGCCGCGGTCGCGCTCGCCGCATTCGTGCTCCTCTTCGCCGGACAGCAGGCTCGCGACTACGACAACTGGCTCGTGGAATCGGAGTGGGCCCTGGCCCGCAAGGAGGTGGAGGCGGTGCGGTTCGCGCAGTCGCTGGGCGCCGGATACGAGGTGCGCCTCTACAACGACCGCCTGCCCCGGACGAATGCCGTCGTGCAATGGTTCCTCCGCGACACGGAGACCACCAACGGCAGCCCGATCTTCGGGGGGAGCGGCGCGATAGACGCGGAGACGGTGAGCGAACCGACGGTGTGGCTGTTGGCCGAAAACTACCTGACGCTCATCCCGCAGTTGGAATCGGCCTTCCCCGAGGGGAACCTCTCGTTCGAGAACAACGAGCAGGGAGAGTTGCTCTACGCGGCGTACGTGCTGGATACCTCGTAAAGGGACGAACGGCTGGCGGTCAGAATGCGCTGCTTGCACGGTTTACTACTTTCCGGTAATACAGAGTTGAGGCTCCCATGGACCCATCTTTCTCTGACATAACCCGCGAAGCCTGGCTCCTCTTCGGTGGTGTTCAGCTAGCTGCAGTGGTTGTATTTCTGACCGTCCGGCCCGTCAGCAGATGGGCGACACGCGAGTTGAGAGGCTACAGCGCCACCTCGTGGACGGTTCCCCCCCTCTGGGTGGGGATCGGGAACGGCATCATCGAACGTCTGCTGATAGCAGGGGTCGTCTTCCTGTCGCCGGAGGATGCCGTACTGGTGGGCATCGCCTGGCTCACGCTGAAGACGGCACTCTCGCTGCGCGGGTTCTGGGGTGAAGACACGGCACGGCGGGTGAACGGCATCATCTTCCTCTGGACGTCCGTCGCCTCCATGCTCGTCGGCGTGGCTTCCGGCTTTCTCCTGCGCGCTCAGGCGGCCTGACAGTGAGCCGCATGCGGCACAGACGCATGGTGCGCTCCGCTTACGCGACGCGCGACCTCACGACCGGCGGAGTGCGGCGCAACCTCTGGTTCATCGCGTGGCCGCAGATGGTCGCCGGCGTCTTCAATGCGTCGGACCAGCTCGCTGACATCTTCTGGGCTGCGAAGGTCGCCGGGTTCAACGCGATAGGCGGCATCGGCGTCGCTCAGGCATACGGCCAGCTCATCATGATGGCTCGGATGGGGCTCGACGTGGGGATGCAGGCCATGATCGCCCGCGCGGTCGGCGCGCGGCGGATCGACCTCGCGAATCACGCGATGCTGCAGGCATTCACGCTCACCTTCCTCCTCTCACTCGTGCTGGCCATCTTCGGGATCGTGTTCGCGCCGTTCCTGCTCAGCATCGTGGGCGTAAGCCAGGCGGTGGCAGACGTGGCGGTCGTCTACCTGCAGTTCCAATTCGCCGCAGCCGGCGTACACAGCTTCCGGCAGACGACGGGCGCAGCGCTACAGGCCTCCGGCGACACGCTGACCCATATGAAGTCCACGATAGCGTCGCGGGTGCTGCACCTCGTCATCAGCCCGTTCCTCATCTTCGGCTGGTTCGGACTGCCGGACATGGGAATCGCCGGAGCGGCGGCGGCTAACGCGGTTGCGCACGTCGTGGGCATCGTCTGGAACCTGTACGCGCTCAGTTCGGGCTCCTCGCGGCTCAAGCTTTCACTGCTCGACTACCGCGTGGACCTGCCGATGATGTGGCGCATCATCAGGATCGGCGCCCCGGCCACGGCCACGCAGATGGAGCGCGGCCTCTCCGAGATGGTGCTGATCAGGCTCGTCTCCCCATTCGGAGACATACCGCTGGCGGCGTACTCCCTCACTCGAAGGCTGGAGCGGATGACGAACATCGGCAGCCAGGGCATGGGACGGGCCTCCGGCATCCTGGTTGCGCAGAACCTCGGCGCTGACCAGCCGGACCGGGCACGGGCCACGGTCAAATGGGCTGTCGGCTACGTCATGGTCATACGCGGCGCAGCCGGCCTCCTGCTCATCGTATTCCCGGAGTTCTTCATCGGCCTGTTCAGCAGCGACCCGGAATTCGTCGATACAGCCGTAGTCTGGTTACGTATCCAGGCGGTGGCAGGGACCCTGCTGGGCGGCGGACAGGTCTTTCAGCAATCGTTCAACATAGCGGGCGATACTCTCGCGCCCATGCTCGTGACGTTCATGAGTATGTGGGTCATGGAGATCCCTATCGCGTTCGTGTTGTCGCGATGGACGTCCGCCGAAGCGCTCGGCATCGCCATCGCCATCGCTATCGCGATGCTCATACGCTTCGCACTCTACGGAGGCTACTACTTCACCGGCAGATGGCTGAACGTGGACGTGCTGCCTCAGTCTGCTCCCGTCGAAGAGGCACGTTCGCCCTGACGCAGCGCTAGCGGTTCAACTCCATCGGCTGCGAGCATTCGCCCGTGGCCTCGTCTATGTGCTCCAGCCGTTGACCGCGGCCCTTCATCAGCACGAGTTCCACGGCGCCTTCGGCCTCCGCGGCCTGCCGGTGCACGTTGAACGGCCCGTCGTACAGGTAACCGAACTCCCCCGGCATGATGTGATGGTCCTGCACCAGCTCCAGCGTCGCGAGGGGCGTTGAGCCGTCGTCGACGCGGCGCCAGGACGTGTAACGTTCGCTGCCTTCGAGCAGGCCGATGACGACCCACCCCTCGTGGCTGTGGATAGCCGTGGGCGTGTTCGGCGGATACTGCGCAAGCAGCAGGCGGAACAGGCCATCCGGGTCGTCGTACAGTTTCTGCCCGGGGAGGCCTGAGCTGATGGTGGCGGGTTCGCCGATGCTCCAGAAATAGTCCCGGCTGTTCTCCCCACCGAAGCGCTGCAACAGATGCCCGAGCTGGAGGATCGACTCCATGCCGGCTTCATTGGCATCGAGCGATTGCCGGACATCATGGCCGAACTCTTCAACGGTGTAGCGGCTGACGATGTTCACGCAGGCCTCCTCGTGCAGGTTGGATCACGTCGAACAGGACGATGAACGGGAGAATCCTACTACTATCGGCCCTTCAGAGACCCCCGAGCCGCACCTAACCTGGCACGCGGCACCAGGGCGGATTGTGTCTGTAGTCATTGACTGTCGTATGCACTATAATCCGTCATCGCGGCGGCACAATCCGCCGTCGGTTCCAACCATGGGAACGAAACGAACCTTGGGAGGGTCATCGAATGAAAGTGCGAATGCTACTGGTCATATCCGTTCTTGCCGTGGCCTTGACCGCGGTGGTCGCCTGTGGCGACTCAGGGGAGTTGGATGACGCCAACGCCCGAATCGCGGAACTGGAGAGTGAGCTTGGCGACACCAAAGCGATGCTGAGCGAGGCTGAGGCTGCCGCAGCCGCTACCACGGGCAACCGCATCCAGCGCATCCGCGACCGCGGCGTGCTCATCTGTGGCAGCCGCATCGACGTCGCCGGATACGGCGCACTCGACGACGCCGGCCGCAACATCGGCTTCGACATCGACCTCTGCCGCGCGGTGGCCGCAGCCGTCCTCGGCGATGGCGAAGCCATTGAGGTCCGCCCCTTCACCGCCGCCGAGCGCGGCCCGGCCCTGCAGGCCGCCGAAATCGACATGATGGCCCGCACCGTAACCTGGACCACCTCCCGCGACGCGCAGTGGGGCGACTACACCTACACGACGTTCTACGACGGGCAGGGCTTTATGGTCCCGGATGACCTCCTGGCGGCGGACGGGAGCCCCGTTGACTCCGCGCATGACTTGAGCGGCGCGGCGGTGTGCGTCATCGCCGGCACAACGACCGAATTGAACATGGCCGACTTCTTCCGCCAGAACAACTACGACTACAACCCGAACGTGTTCGAGGAGAACGATGCGGCCCGGGCGGCATACCTCTCCGGTGCATGTGACGTCTTCACCAACGACCGCTCGCAGTTGGCCGCCATCCGCAGCACGTTCGACAACCCCGGCAACCACGTCATTCTCCCGGAGACCATCTCCGAGGAGCCCCTCACTCCCGTCGTCCCCCACGGCGACACCCAGTGGTTCGACCTGGTCAAGACCATCATGGCCGGCCTCATCTACGCCGAAGCCTACGGCATCACCAGCGGCAACATCGACCAGGTGCTCGCAGGCGAGAACGCAAAGGCTCAGCGGCTCCTCGGAGCGCCGGACACGAGTTTCGGACAGGAATCGCTCGGCCTCAGCCAGACCGTGATGCAGGACGTGCTCCGCGCCGTCGGCAGCTACGGCGAGATCTACGACCGCAACCTCGGCCCGGACACCCCCATCAACCTCCCGCGGACCGGGCGCAACCGCCTCTGGATCGACGGCGGCCAGATCTACGCTCCGCCGCTGCGCTAACCCGCAGACCGATACGACGCACACACGCATGCGCGGAACGCCCCCTCCCTTTCGCGGGAGGGGGCGTTCTCATGTAGCCCGGCGCAGTTCCCGCGCAGATTGAGCATGGAGTACACTGCTCGCGCCATGATGCGGCTCCTGCAATACCAGGGAATCCCCCTTTGGCGGAACGTCGTCTTCCTCCAGTTCACCCTGCAGATAGTCTCCGCCGTCCTCGTCGTCTCCTTCCTCACCATCGTCTTCACCAACCTCTTCCGTGAGATTGACCAGCGCGAGATACCCTTCGGATTCTCCTTCCTCGACCGCTCCACCGGCATTCCCATCGGCGAGACGCTTATCGACTACACTCCGGAGGACTCCTACCGCTACACCCTCTTCGTCGCGTTCCTCAACACCGTCAAGGTCGCCTTCGTAGGCGTGGTTTTCGCCACGATCGTCGGCATCATCGTCGGCGTTGCGCGCCTTTCGCCGAACTGGCTGGTCAACCGCCTCGCTCTCGTCTATATCGACGTCTTCCGCAATATCCCGCTTCTCGTCCAACTGCTCTTCTGGTTCTTCATCGTGCTCGCCCTTCCCCCCATCAGAGAAGCCTACGTTCTGGGCGACGCCTTCTTCCTCAGCAACAGCGGTTTCGCCATGCCGTGGGTTGCTCCCCAAGGCTCGTTCTGGCCGTGGGTTCTCGTCTGCGCTCTGGGGCTGGGCGCCGCCTTCTACGCGGCGCGGGTCATGGAGCGCCGGGAGACAGAGTCCGGTAGAGCAAGCCATTCGCTGCTCGCGTTTCTGGTTATCACGTTCGGAGTAGGGACTGCGGCGTTCTTCGCATTCGGCGGCCCGCTCGACGTCACCATGCCGGAGCGTGGCGCTTTCGAGCGGCTGAGCGGCGGAACGCAAGTAAGCGGCAGTTTCCTCGCCCTACTGATCGGCCTCGTCGTCTACACGTCGTCGTTCATCGCTGAGATCGTCCGCGCCGGCATCCAGTCCGTCAGCAAGGGGCAGACCGAAGCCGCGCGCTCCACCGGACTGAACGGAACGGCGTCCCTCAGGTTCGTCATCTTCCCTCAGGCGCTGCGGGTCATCATTCCTCCGACCATCAGCCACTACTTGAATCTCACCAAGAACTCGAGCCTTGCCGCGGCCATCGGCTACCCCGACATGGTGAGCGTCGCCACCACCCTCACCCAGACCGCGCCTGCCGTCTCGCTCATCGGCATCGTCATGGTCTCCTACCTGGGCCTCAGCCTGTTCTACGCGCTGATAGGCAACATCTACAACCGCCTTATCCGCTACAAGGCCCTGTGACGCGCTGATGAGCACCACCACCGCAGAACGCTTCGGGCCCGCGCCGCCTCCCCCGGCATTCACCGTCGGCTGGCAGGGTTGGCTCCGCATGAACCTCTTCAGCTCCTGGTCCAGCGGCATCGTGACCATCGCTCTTGGCGTCGCGCTCTTCTTCGCCGCACTAGGAGGCGTCCGCTGGCTGATCTTCACCTCCGACTGGGCGGTCATAACCGACCGCGTCCCGCTCTATATCGTCGGAACCTATCCGCGGGAGTACTACTGGCGGCCGGAGATCGCGCTCCTTCTGGTCAGCGGCCTGATGGGGATGGCCTGGCGCACCTGGGGCGGGCCCGCGCGCGGCTTTGCTGCAGCCTTCGGTGCGCTCGTCTTCGTCGTAGCCCTCATCCCCTATCAGATGGACGTTCTCTACCGCGCCCTTCTGCTCGCCGTTCCCGCCGCCATGGCCGGCGGCTATTACTGCGCGCACTTCATCCCCGAACAAAGCCGCACCAAGTGGTTCGGCATCACCGGGGCTGGAGTGCTCATTGCCTCCCTCCTCGTGATAGCCGGGTTCAGCCTCCCCGGCATCGGCTCTCCAGCCGGTCTCCACCCTGTAACCGAGTCCGAGGTCGGCGGCCTGATGCTGAACCTCCTCCTCGCGGCCTTTGGCATCATCGCTTCGCTGCCCATCGGCATCGCCTTGGCACTCGGACGGCGCAGCCGCCTTCCCGTCCTCAAGTTCGCCTGCGTCGCCTTCATCGAGACCATCCGCGGCGTCCCCCTCATCACCCTCCTCTTTATGTCGCGCCACCTCCTCCCGCTCACCTTTCCCGAAAACATCGACGTCAGCCTGCTCTACCTCTCAGGTATCACCATCACCATCTTCAGTTCCGCCTACATGGCCGAAAACGTGCGCGGAGGAATGGCCGCCGTCTCCCCCCAGCAGTCCCAGGCGGGGGAGGCGCTCGGCCTCAAGCAATGGCAGACCACCCTCTTCATCACCCTCCCGCAGGGGCTCCGGAACATCATCCCCGCCATCGTCGGCCAGTTCATCTCTCTCTTCAAGGACACCAGCCTCGTGTTCATCATCGGGATGCTCGACCTCGTCGAAATCGGGCGTGCCGGGCTCTCCGGG
Source organism: Chloroflexota bacterium (assembly GCA_009838965.1). Classification (GTDB taxonomy): domain Bacteria; phylum Chloroflexota; class Dehalococcoidia; order Lucifugimonadales; family Australimonadaceae; genus Bin16. The sequence goes on from VXQP01000074.1 coordinate 46,589, forward strand.
AAGATCGAGTACTCCGACAACGGCATGGAGGTCTACCTCTTCCTCGCCCTCGTGTTCTGGGTGTTCACCTTCAGCATGGCCTACATCAGCCGGCGTATCGAACGAACCCTCGGGGTCGGTCGGCGGTAGGGCCCAAGGAGACAGCAATGCAGGACGACCAGCCCGCCGCCGCTAACGGCATGAGCAAGAGCGACATCCTCCAACTGCCCCTCGAACAGCGCGACGACATCATCATTTACGAGGGCGTGCACAAATGGTTCGGCACCTTCTGCGTGTTGAGGGACATCAACGTGCGGATCAAGCGCGGGGAGGTCGTCGTCGTGTTCGGTCCTTCCGGCTCCGGCAAGTCGACCTTCCTGCGGACCATCAACCGTCTCGAACAGCACCAGCGCGGGCGCATCGTCGTCGACGGCATCGAAATGACCAACGACATCCGCAACCTCGACGCCATCCGCCGCGAAACCGGCATGGTCTTCCAGCAGTTCAACCTCTTCCCTCACATGACCGCCCTCTCCAACATCACGCTCGCCCCCATGCGCGTGCGGCACATGCCCCGTAGGGAGGCCGAAGAGGCCGCCATGCAACTCCTCGAACGCGTCGGCATCCCCGAACAGGCCGCCAAGTACCCCGCCGAGCTCTCCGGCGGCCAGCAGCAGCGCGTCGCCATCGCCCGCGCGCTCGCCATGCAGCCGCAGATCATGCTCTTCGACGAGCCCACGTCCGCGCTCGACCCGGAGATGATCAAGGAAGTGCTGGACGTCATGCGCGAACTTGCGGCCACCGGCATGACGATGGTCTGTGTCACGCACGAGATGGGCTTCGCGAGGGAGGTCGCCGACCGCATGGCGCTCTTTGACGAAGGCATGCTGCTCGAGACCGGCACGCCTGAGCAGATCTTCAACAACCCACAGGAAGAGCGCACCAAGACCTTCCTGGACCAGATCCTCTGATATTCAACGGCGTCTCACCAGTACAGCGGGCTGTTCTTCAGCCACTCCAACTGATGGTGCTCCAAGAAGGTGACGAGTGCGTAGCGCCGTCCCCCGTTGTCGGTCCAGCCGAAGCCGTCCACATCTCGAACGTTCGGTGTGATGTGCGCAGCCATGAGGGCGTTGTAATTCCACAGCAGCCTGCCGGCTTCTCGCAAGCGCTGGTGATTTACACCCCCCGCGATGCGCGTGCCGCTACCCACCACCTCGTTGTACACGCCCGTTGCTGCAAGACCGTCTACATCGAACGCGTCGTCTACGTGCGTCTCATACAGATGGTCCAGCCCCGAGGTGTAGTGCAAGAGTTCGTGCATGGCGGAATACAGATACCAATCGTCCTTACTTGTCGCGAGCTCCACACCAAGATTGAAATGGGTGTTATGGGGTATCTTGAGTGCGATGCCCGTTCCCGGACTCCACCAGCTGCCCGGCTCCGTGATTAGCGCAACCGCTTCGTCCGATGAGCAGAACCGCTCGCAGAAGTCACCGGGGAGAGCGTGCGGGTTGGCCAGATGGGGAATCTTCTCGATAGCACTGATCTCCATGTTGACTCCCAAGCGCTCGGCGAGTTCCACAAGCCGGTCGAGCCGCTGTGTAAACGCTTCGTTGGGCTGAGAAGTTGCATTGACGAGCCTCAGCCGCACCTTGTCGTCGGCATCGTTACGCGTCTTCACCACTACCACTGCGGGCTCCGACGGGTTGTAACGCAACGACACTTCAACGGTCCATTCTCCAGGTACAACTACGTCTTCATAGGAGTGCCCCCAATCTGAAGTAGCCTCCGTAGAAGCGGACCGATACGGATATCCTCCTCGGAATGCAACAACCTGCTGCTTGATGGTCACGAGCGCCCTGTAGGTCTCCTCCCTCCGAAGAGAGACTTCGCGGAGTTGCTCTCGTTCGTCCGCGCTCAAATTGGCAGCACCCGTCAGCATTCGGTGCCTCTCTTGCAGAACCTGGAACTCGCGGTCCAACTGTCTGATGGTAGGAGTCGGGTCGCGGTACTCTCTCCCGCTGGGGTCGATCAACCTCATTCCGTCGCTGTTGCCTGCTACCACCAAGTGGAATGAGCGGGCACCCTCCGGCACAACGAACGAACCTCTGTACGCATCGGGATGCCTAACCAGCAGCACCTCGTTTCGAAGGATCTGGTCATCGTCCAACGACGCCGACGAATACCGAATCGGATAGCGGGGTGTGGGAGTTGCCGTTGGTGTCGGCAACGGTGTGGCAGTCGCAGTTGGAGCAGGCGTCGGGGTGGGGCTGGGAGTCTCGGTCGGAGTAGCCGTTGGGATGGCAGTAGCCGTCGGCGTCAGAGTGGCCGTTGCGGTAGGGGTAGGTGTCAACGTGGGCGTAGGCGTCGGCGTTGGGGTGGGAGTCGCTGTGGGTGTAGGCGTCAGCGTTGGAGTGGGTGTCGCCGTAGGCTCGGGAGTGGGTGTAGGTGACGGCTGGCACGCCTGGGCAGCAAGCGCAACGGCTGCCAGCAGCCCTATCGCCCCGGCCAGACCCCAACCTTCAGCGCTGCCTAGCCGGATCGGGCCTCCTCCTCTTGCCGTCCTCATCACTCCAGCGACCGCCGCATGACGTGCCGCCGCTTCCCCGCGCGCCCGACCTCCGAGAACCCATGCGCCGCGAAGACCGGGATGAACCCGCAGAAGCGGTAGCTCGGGCCGTCGGGCGGAACGGGGTACGCTTCGATGACCTCCGCTCCGTTCTCACGAGCGTGCCGCGCCGCCTCCTCGATGAGACGGTCCATCAGCCCGCTATGCCGGAATGCATTCCGCACGTAGAAGCAGGTCAGCGACCAGACAGCAGCGGGGTTCTCACCCGGCTCTTCCACCCCACCGAGGCCCACGAACGTCTCTCGAGGCGCCACCGAGCACCAGGCGGCGGGTTCGCCATCCACGTACGCAAGCAGGCCGACGCGACCCCCGCCCGCGATCCTCCGCCGCATCGACTCCTTCATGTGGACGGGGTCGTGCGGCATCCTGCCGTCGGCGTCCCTGCGCCACATCCGGCACCAGCACCACTTGGGCCCGCCGCGCGACTCGAACAGCAGCTCGAAGTCGGGCCAGCGCGCGGCGTCCACCTCGCGCACCTCGACTGTGTCCGAACCGCTCGTTGGGGGAGTCGCCGTCATAAGATGAGGGATATACTCCTCTCTCACGGAGGACGCAATGCTGAACGGTCAGAGAGTCTTCGACGCAGACACGCACATCCACCCGTCGGTGGAGGCGCTGGAGCCGTACTTCGACAGCGAGTTCCGGAAGCGGCTCCCTGAGCTGGAGCAGTACAAGGTCGGAGCGCGCTCCGACCAGACGACCACGCCCCGCGAGGACCCGTCCCGTCACCACTACGCCGTAAGCCTCAGCCCCTACCGGAGGCATCTGGGCGACGCGGAGCCGCGCGAAGTTCCGAAGGACGCACATTCCCGCCTCCACTTCGGCGAGTACACCGGCGAGAAACTCCCCGGAGTGGGCGTCATCGACGACTCGTTCGAGCAGCGCGTCGCAGACATGGACGAGGAAGGCACGGACGTGCACATGATGGTGCCGGACGTGGCCATCGGCGTCTCGCTGCTCGGAGACCCCGCGCTGGAGATGGGGCTGATCCGCGCCTACCACCGCCTGGTGGACGACCTCGCCGTCGCTCATCCGGGACGGTTCAAGGCGCTCCTCGCCGTCTCCGGCACCGACGTCGAGGGTTCGGTCGCGGAGGTCGACCGGTGGGGGCAGACACGCTGGGCCGCCGGCGTCCTGCCGTTCGCGGGCGTCGGCGAGCCGATGGACCACCCGCGGATGGAACCTATCTGGGCAGCGGCCGCCAACCGGGGGCTCGGCGCGGTGCATCACAGCATGACCTGGGCGCCGCCCTACTTCCCCGGTTACAAGGACATGGACAACAACCGCTTCCTCGCGCGCCTCTGCTCGCACCCGTGGGGTGCGATGAAGACGATGGCCGCGTTCATCGGCGCCGGCATCATGGACCGCTACCCCATCAACTTCGGCGTCCTCGAATCAGGCGTCGGGTGGCTCCCGTTCTGGGTGCGCCGCATGGACGTGAATGCCGCCTACGTGGGCTTCACCGCCGACCTGCAGCACAAGATGAGCGAGTACGTCGCGAACGGGCGCTTCTTCGCGAGCATCGAGATGACGGAAGAGGAGGACATGGTCCGCATGGTCATGGACTTCCTCGGCGACGACATCCTGATGTACGCGTCGGACTATCCGCACGCGGAGTGCCAGTTCCCCAACTCGCCATCCATCGTGCAAGCTTGGCCGAGCATCGGGCCCGACACGATGCGCAAGTTCATGTGGGACAACGCCGTCCGCTTCTTCGGCGAGCCCTAGTCGATGCCGTAGAGCGCGGCTGGGTTGGCGGTGAGCACCTTCTCCGCGAGACTCGCGGGGATCTCCTCGCGCTCGCCCTTCTCGCGGAGGATGCTCAACGCGTTGATCTCGGCCGACTGGTCGGCGTGGCCGTAGTCCGTCCCGATGACGAGGTTGTCGCTGCCCGTCCGCGAAGCGATGTAGTTCAGGTCCTCGTGCGTCTGGCAGGCGACGTAGAAACGGCACTCCCTCAGCAGGTCTTCCTGAAGATGGACGTCCGTGAACCAGGCCATGCGCTCCTTCCGCGCCTCCAGCTCCGCGAGCGCGAACGGCACCCATGACGACATCGCCTCCACGAATCCGACCCGCAGCCGTGGAAACTTCTCCGGGACGCGCTCCAGCACGAGCGAGACGAACGCATCGATCGGCGGCAGCCGGTGCTGCCAGATGGGGTTCGTCATCCCCTCCGTTACTTCACCCGCGCCGATGTGGATGCACATCGCCATGTCCAGCTCTTCCGCCTGCCGGTAGAGGGGGTAGAAGTACGGGTCGCCCGCTGACCGCTGCCCTGCCTCGACGCCGCGCTTGATGGCGCCCGCCGCGCCGTGCTCCTTCGCCCACGCCATCTCTTCGACCGCAGCGTCGATGCTCAACACGGGCATCGACGCGACCCACCGGAGACGCCCGCCGGACTCGGCGCAGCGGCTGGCTATCCAGCGGTTGTAGGAGCGGCAGAGCGCCAACTCCACCTCCGGCTTCTCGCTCACGGCGCTCAGCATCGTCGTCGGGTAGAGCACCTGTACGTCGACGCCGAGCTCGTCCATCTGGCGAAGGCGCGCGGGAACGTCCTTCAGCTCGCGGGTGGCCTCGGTGGTGCCGGTGCGAACGTCGTCGCGCATCCGGCGAAGGCGCATCCGGCCGTCGATGTTCCAGTAGCGCAGGAAGTTCTTCGCGATGCCGGCGGTCGCCGCATCTTCCACCGCAACCGCGGTGATGGGGCGTAGCTTCACGTGCTCCTGGTCCAGGAAGTCCCACGTGGCGTCGGTCTCGTCGATGTGCGCGTCAGCGTCTATGACCTTCATCGCGTTGCTCCTTCCCCGCTCAACTGTCGCGCAACAGCCCGAGGACGTACTCCGCGGTGACCGGCAACTGGAGGACCGGCTTCCCTATCGCGTCGCTGACCGCATTGGCGACCGCCGCCGCAGTGGGCACATTCGCCGACTCCGCTATCGCCCCGCTGTTGAAGGGCCCGGGCCCATCGTCCCGGCTGACCAGCACCGTTTCGAGCGTGGGAACGTCCATGATAGTCGGGATCTTGTAGTCGGCGAGGTTCAGGGCAACAGGCTTGCCATCGTCCAGTACGAACTCTTCCATCATCGCCATGCCGAAGCCCTGGACAGCCCCGCCGGCGATCTGCCCCTGGTGGCCCGCCGGGTTGATGATCGTGCCGACGTCATGCGAGGTGATGACGCGGAGAACCTTCACCTGTCCGGTTTCAGGGTCGACCTCCACCTCCGCCGCCTGAGCGGTGAACTCGGTCGTGGCGGGTTCGGGGATGAAGGGAGTCTTGCGATAGACCTCGATGGTGACGTCGCCGCCTTCTGCCGCCACGAGCGCTGCAGCGGCCTCGTCGAAGGGGGCATCGCCGGCAGTCTCCTTGAGGCGCGCCATCAGCGTCTCCGCCGCCTGGGCGACCGCCACACCCACAGCAAAGGTCGTGCGGCTTCCTCCGACACCCATGTCGAAGGGCAACTGGTCGGTCGGCACCAACCGCACGGCAACGCGGTCCGAACCGACGCCGAGGTGCTCTGCCGCGATCTGCTGCATCACCGTGGGGCCGCCTTGCCCGGGGTCGGGGATCGGCAGGATCAGGCTCAGCGAGCCGTCGGCGTGCAGGACGAGCTTACAGCTGGAGTCGCCGCCGATCGGGCCGCGCTCGTACATGGCCAGGCCACGACCCACGAGCGGCGCCTTGGGCTCGTCCCAGCCGACCGCGTCCAGGGCGGCCTGCAGCGTCTCGACCGCCTTGATGTTGACCCACTGCTCACCGTTCGGGGCGGTGTCCCCGGGCTGTACGAGGTTCTTCAGACGCAGCTCTGCCGCGTCCATCCCGAGTTCGGCGGCCACGATATTCAACTGCGACTCGACAGCGAAGGTGATCTGGGGGCCGCCGGGCGAGCGCATGTGGCCGGAGGGGATAACGTTCGTATACGCCACGTAGCTCTTCACGTCGAAGGCCGGGACCCGGTAGCAGCTTGCGGTCTGCTCCATGGCATGGAGGTTGATGTTCGGGACCGCCTTGAATGCGCCGTACGCGCCGCTGTCGAAGCAGGCGCTGGCCTCCAGCGCGGTCAGCATACCGTCGTTGGTGACGCCGGTGCGGACCGTGATCTCGCTCGGATGCCTCGTGTTCGCGGCAAGGAGTTCCTCGTCATAGCCCATGACGATCTTGACCGGTCTTCCGGCAACCTGCGAAAGCAGGTAGGCGACCGGCGTATCCATGGGCGAGCCCTTGCCGCCGAAGTCGCCGCCCACCGCCATGGGGTAGATCTTGATCGATGCAGGCTCGACGCCGAGCGAGAGGGCAAGCTGGCCCCGGAGCGCGTACGGGCTCTTGTTGGATGCCCACACTTCGGCGGAGCCGTCCTCCTGTACCGAGACGACACAGGCGTGCGTCTCCATGTAGACGTGATGCTGCTTCTGCGTACGGAAGGTGTTTTCGAAGATGTGGTCTGCCGCCGCGAAGCCTGCGGCGAGGTCGCCGCGCGACCAGCGGTCGAACGAGCAGAGGTTGGGCAGGTCCGGACGTTCCGGATGCACGAACGCGCCCGTATAGACCGTCGGGTCGTCGTGGACGATGGGCGCGCCGGGAGTGATTGCGTCCTGCATGTCGAAGACCGGGGTCAACTCCTCGTACTCGACCTCGATGAGGTCTACTGCCTCCTTCGCGGCTGCGGCTGTCTCAGCGGCCACAGCAGCGACCCGCTCACCGATGAACCGCACCTTCTCGTAGGCCAGCACGGGGAGGTCTTTCACCGCCCGGCCGATGAGGCGGGGATAATCGGCCCCGGTGATGACGGCGTGTACGCCGGGAATCTCCCTGGCTCTGGACGCATCGATCCGAACGATCCGCGCATGAGGATACGGACTGCGGAGTATCTTGCCCCAGAGCAGTCCCTCCATCTCCATATCGGCGGAGTACTGCTGTCGGCCGGTCACTTTGTCCGGCCCCTCGACGCGCCTCGTCGGCGTTCCAACGACCCGGTTCGTCATCCTGCCCTCCTGAACGTAGGCTCCCTACAGGCCGTAGAATGCCTTGGGGTTGTCCTCCAGTATCTTCCCGGCCGCCTCGTTGCTGATCATGCCGGAGTCGGCCCAGCGGCGGACCTCGTTCAACGCACTGACGTTTGCGGATACGTCGGAGTGGCTGTAGTCCGTGCCGATCATGAGATTGTCCTCGGTCCCGAGCGTGAGCAGGTACTCGACGTCGTCCACGGGATCGATGGAAACGTACAAGCGGTTCTCCCGGAACAGGTCTCCGGACGTTGCCAGTTTGACGGTCCGCTCATGGAGCGTGTCCGAACGCTCGTTCATGGCGATCTGAGACAGGACGTACGGGATCCACGACGCCCCGGCCTCGATGAACCCGAACCGGAGATTGGGGAACCGCGCGGGCAGTTTCGACCGCACCACCGAGAGGAAGGCGGACATGATGGGGAACCCGCGGTCCCCGTCGCTGCCTGGGTGGCCGGTGTGCACGCAGAGCGGCATGTCCAAGTCGTTCGCTGCCTCGTACACCGGGAAGAAGTGCGGGTCGCCCACCGGCTTCAAGAGGTCAAGCCCCCGCTTGAAGATGCCGCAGGCGCCGTTCTCTTTCGCCCAGCGCAACTCCCTGATGGATGCGTCGGTGTCGAGCCACGGCAGCACCGCCGCCCAACGCAGGCGCCCGCCGGTCTGGGCGCATCTCTCGGCCACCCAGCGGTTGTACGCGCTCGCCAGCGCAGCCTCCGGTTCCGGATTGAGCGAGATGTAGCGGATGAAGAAGGTGGGGAAAAGCACCTGGACGTCGACGCCCATCCGGTCCATGTCTTCCAGCCGCCCCTCGAGGTCTTCCAGCTCCCGCCGGGGTCGCGCCGGGTGATGTTCATCGTCGCGGACCGCGCGGACCTGCAGGCGGCCCTCCACCAGCCAGAACCGGCTCCGGTGAGGGTCGAGACTCGCATGCTCGATCGCCTCCTCGGGTGGCGTCATCGTGGTGGGGGTGTACCTGGCAAGAGCGCCTTCCAGGGCCTGCCAGGTGGCCTCGCTCTCATCTACGTGCGTATCGGCGTCGATAACCGGCATCGTCTGCCTCCTGTCCTGCAACGTGCCCCAATCATACGCCGCTCAGTGCGAACTGTACGACGGGAACCCCCAGGATATGTAAATCGTAGCGGTTCTACTCTCCAGCGCAGATTATCGTATCCGTAACTTGACACTCCTGTTGAAGGCTCGGATACTCCGCGCACGCTGCAACGGAATCGAGCATCGGTCGCTCCGTCAGCAGCCCTACAGGAGGGAGGCTTGATATGAGCGACTGCCTCGCTGCGGTAGTGACGGGTGTCCTCGCCCCGGTGGAGTTGCAGCGCGTCCCCCTCCCCGACCTCGACGACCAGGGCATCATCGCGCGCGTCGACGCTGCGACGCTCTGCGGCACGGACGTCCACTACTGGCAGGGCGACCTCATCCCGCCCGGCACCACCCCGTATGTGCCCGGGCACGAGACCGCAGCCATCGTCGAGGAGGTCCGCGGCGACCGCCGGGACATACTCGGCCAGCCTGTGGCGAAGGGTGACCGCATCATCGTCAGCTACCCTTACTGCGGCCACTGCTACTTCTGCACCGTGGCGCATCAGACCAACCTCTGCATGAACAGCTACGCCTTCGGTCGCCACCGCACCGACACGTTCCCCTACCTGCTGGGCGGCTGCGCGGAGTACCACTACTACCCGCCGCTGAGCGATGTCGTGAAGGTGCCCGAGGAGGTTTCCTCGCCTCTCGCCGCGTCTGCCGCCTGCGCGTTGCGGACCGTCGTGCACGGCTTCGAGCGGCTCGGCGCTATCGAGCCGCACGAGACGGTCGTGGTGCAGGGATGCGGGCCGCTGGGGTTGTACGCCAGCGCGCTGGCGCGCGACCGTGGAGCGGCGAAGGTCATCGTCATCGGCGCGCCCGCCGAGCGGCTCGCCGTGGCAACGGACTGGGGCGCCGACGAGGTACTGAACATCGACGAGGTCACCGAGGCCAGCGACCGCATCGAGTGGGTACGCGAGCGAACCCGAGGCATCGGGCCGGACATCGTGGTGCAGTGTGCGTCGTCCTCAGCGAACCCCGAGGGCCTGATGATGGTGCGCCGGGGCGGACGGTTCCTGGCCATCGGGGTCGAGGGCAAGGACATAACGCTGCCCGGCGGCTTGATCACCGTGAAGTCGCTCCAGGTGAACGGGGTGATCGGCGCGGTTGGGCGGCACTTCTACAAGGCGCTTCAGTTCCTCGCCACGCGCAGCGGCCGCTTCCCGTTCGAGCGCCTCATCAGTGGCACGTACACGCTGGACAAAGTGACCGACGCGCTGCAGGCGATGTCGGAGTTCCGGGAAGTGAAACCGGTCGTGCTCCCCCGCACAGGGTGATTCGCGGACGGTTCAGGCATAGCACCACAAAGGAGTGGAGGGCATGGCGGACAACGAGTACCTGATCATCGACGGTGACGGGCACATACAGGAACACGACGACGAGATACGGGAGTACCTCGACGAGCCTGTCAGGAGCGGCATCAAGGACGGGCCCAACTTCCCGTTCTTCCCCACGCTGGACGGCTATCAGCGCGACGTCTTCCGTGCCGCGGCGGGCATGCACCCGGGCTACGTCGGCGCCGAGGAGTGGCTCAGCTTCATGGACGAGACGGGCATCGAGTCCACCGTCCTCTACCCGACGGCCGGGCTGTCGGTCGGCATGATCCAGGACACCGACTGGGCCGTGCTGCTCTGCCGCGCCTACAACAACTGGTTCCACGACCGCTACTCCCGCAGGAGCCCCCGGTTCAAGGGCGTGGCGCTCCTCCCCCTCCAAGACGTAGACGAGTCCGTCAAGGAGTTGCGGCGCAGCGTCACGGAACTCGGCATGGTCAGCGCCATGCTCCCGGCCAACAGCGCGGACATGGGCGTGCGCAGACCGCTGGGCGACACCTGCTTCTGGCCGATCTACGCCGAGGCGGAACGGCTGAACATTCCGCTCGCGGTCCACGGAGCACCGTCCATCGGGCTCGGCACAAACTTTCTCGCACGCACCGAGGCGGTGCTGCTGGAGCATCCCCTCGCCCAGATGATCCAGGCGAGCAGCATGATGATGTCCGGCCTGTTCGACGAGTACCCCAAGCTGCGTATGGCCTACCTGGAAGCCGACACGGGCTGGGTCCCGTACCTCATCGACCGGTTCACCGGACGGACTCGTGAAGGCGTTACCGATCCGATAGACCTCTTCACGAGCGGCCGCATCTTCCTGAGCTGCCAGAGCGGCGAGCAGAGCCTCCGCTACGCCATCGACCGTCTCGGCGATCAGGTCGTCCTCTACGCCAGCGACTACTGGCACGAGCACCCGGCCGAGATCGTCGAGGACATCGAAATCCTCCGGAACCGGGGCGACCTCTCCGAAGATGAGAAGCGCAACATCTTCCGGAACAACACCATCCGCTTCTACGAACTCGATGAGGCGGTGGCCTGATCAGGGGCCGCTCGCGACCCCACGCACAATCGAAAGGGAGGACACCATGCTCCGAAGACTGCAACTCGTGACCGGACTCGTACTGTCCCTGGCGCTCTTTGCCGCATGCGGCAGCGACGATCCTACGCCCACGCCGGTGCCTGCGCAGCCGACCCCCACACCGGAACCGGAGGTGATCGAGCTGGAGATGATCAGCGCCTGGGCCGAGGGCATCGCCCTCGAGACAGTGGGCGACCAGACCATCATCGACGCCGTCGCAGACGCCTCGAACGGTCGTATCCGCGTGGTCCGTGCGGGAGGCCCGGAGGCCGTACCGACGTTCCAGCAGCTCGTACCGACGAGGGACGGTCTGTTCGATTGGAACTCCACGACCTGTGCCTACCACCCGGACTTCACCTCGCTTGGATGCGGGTGGGTCGGCATCAAGGGCTCGCTCGACAGCCGCGTAGCCTGCGGCATGTACGACCTGATGGAAGAGATCTACGAAGACCTCGCGGGCGTGAAGTTCATCGGCGGTGTGAGCGTACGTGTCGGTAGCAGGACCTACCTGACCAAGCCGGTCGATCCCGCTACCGGTCGGCTCGACGGGATCAAGCTCCGGGCAGCAGGCCCGACGGCGACGGCATGGGTCGAGGCGCTCGGCGGCACCGCGGTTGCGATGCCGATCCCCGAGCTCTACGAAGCGCTCGACCGCGGCCTCGTCGAGGGCGGCACGATAGGCGGCGGCGCTCAGCTCGCGGTGCAGTTCGGCTGGCACGAGCACTTCAAATACGTCGTCGAACAGCCCGTCGGCTCCGGATTCCTGACGCACCTGATGAACCTGGACACCTGGAACAGCCTGGAGCCTGACCTGCAACAGGCCGTGATAGACGGCATGACGCTTGCCAACCACAAGACGGCGGCGGAGTTCTACCGGCTGGACCAGGAGGGGCTCCAGACGATGATCGACACGGGCGTGGAGCTGATCACGCTGACCAATGAGGCAGCCCAGCAGGTGGACAGCACGTTCGCCAACATCCAGCTCGACTTCATGGAGGAGTCCGAGCCTGCGGAATACGTCCAACGGCTGCGTGAGACCACCACCTGCGTGCAGAACGCGACAGGATAGGCGTCAGGCGAGTAACGGGGCATGAGCATCCGGCGGCTGTGGCATCGGGCCACGGCCGCCGGAACGCCCGGCGAACGGAACCCAGAACGGCCACAACCGTTCGCAAGGAGACGCAGCCGTTGAATCGAGCGCTTCATCTAGTGGGCAGGGCCTTCCATATCGCGGGCAGAGCCTTCGACGGCGTGGTGGACGCTGGAGCGTTCGTGGCCACCTGGCTGGTCGCGGTCATGGCCTTGACCATCGGGCTGGAAGTGCTGATGAGGCGCGTCTTCAACAATTCCTTGCCCTGGGTGATCCAGATCAACGAGTACTTCGTGATGGCCATCCCGTTCCTCGCCGGGGCATGGCTGCTCAAGCATGACGGGCACACGCGCCTGACGCTGATCATGGAGCGCGTCAGCCCGCAAAAGGCCAACCTCATGCGCGTGGGCACCTCCGTTCTCGCAGCCGCCATCTGCGCAGTGCTCGTGTGGAAGACGGGCAGCAGAGTGTGGGAGGGCTTCGAGGCGGACACCATCATCCGAGGGGACTCCTTCAACATCCACCAGTGGCGTATCTGGTGGGTGCTGCCGTTCGGTTTCGCGTTGCTCTGCATCCAGTTCCTGCGCGACGCGTACAGCGGGATCCGCAACCCAATCCGCGACACGAGTGAGGTGACCTCGGCATCGGAGTTCGCCGAGATATGACGCCTACCCTTCGCACGGCGCCCTCAAGAAACGCCAACCCGGTTGAGGCAGGAGGCTAGCCATGGAGTGGTGGGCCGTCCTGATGATCGGTTTCACGCTGCTCATCCTGCTGCTGCTCTCCGGCATACCGGTCGCGTTCGCATTCGCCGGACTGAACATCGTCGGGCTCATGTGGGTGACGGGCGGGGCGCAGGGACTGCTGCTGATCACCGGCAGCGTCGTCGACTCGGTCGCCAACTTCCGGTTCATCGCCGCTCCCATGTTCTTCCTTATGGGAGCCGTGCTCTACCGCTCGGGTGCGTTCGGACTGATCATCGACGCCGTCGACAAATGGATCGGCGCGGTCAGAGCACGCCTCCTCTACGTCACGATGGGCTCCGGCACCATCCTGGCCACGCTGAGCGGCGCCGGCATCGCCGACACAGCCCTGCTCGGTTCAACGCTCTACCCGGAGATGGAGAAGCGCGGCTACTCGCCCCGCCTCGCCCTGGGAACGATCTTCAACTCCGGCCTGCTCGCCGCCATCATCCCGCCCAGTGGCCTCGCGGTGCTCACCGCGACGCTTGCCCAGATACCCGTGGGCAAACTGCTCGTGTCCGGCTTCTTCCCCGGGCTGATGATGGCCACCACGTATGTCATCTTCGTGTTCATCCGCGTACGGCTGAACCCGAGCCTCGCCCCGGTCTACGATGAGCCCCCCGCTCCCATGAAGATCAAGCTCTACTCGACGGTGAAACTCGCCCCCTTCTCCGTGGTCTTCTTCATGGTCATGGGGTTCATCCTGCTCGGCATCACGACGCCGAGCGAAGCCGCCGCCACCGGGGCCATCGGCGCCGTGATCGTGGCGCTCATCTACCGGCGCTTCTCAATAGGCGTCCTCAACGATGCACTCCGAGACGCGATGCGCATCGCGGGGATGATCCTCCTGATCATCAGCGGGTCGATCGCCATGAGCCAGACACTCGCGCTGAGCGGGGCCACGCAGGGTTTCCTGAACCTGCTGGTAGGCCTCGACCTGCCGCCGACGCTGCTCCTGCTCGCAATGCTGGGGGCGATAATCCTGCTGGGCCTCTTCCTCGACCAGATATCGATGATGATGGTCGCGATCCCGATCTTCTCGCCGATCATCGGACCGTTGGGGTTCGACCCGATCTGGTTCTGGATGCTGTTCCTGGTGGCGATATCCATCGGCGCCGAGACGCCGCCCTTCGGCCTCGTCCTGTTCGCGCTCAAGGGCGTCATCCCGACCGCCAGCATCACCGAGATCTACAAAGCTGCGATCCCGTTCGTCCTGCTCGACCTCGTGTCGCTGGGTATCCTCGTCGCCTTCCCCCAGATCGTCCTCTTCCTGCCGAACCTGGCGCTGGGGACCTGAACGCGTTCACTACCAGGAGAACGACGCTACGCGTAAAGGGGCGCCCGGTGGGCGCCCCTTTACAGATCGTTTGCGGCGAGTTCCCGCTCAGTTCTGGATCGTGTACAGCTCTCGCGGGTTGTCCCAGAGGATACGTTCGCGGCTCTCCACGGGCATCCGTTCGTCGTTCTCGAACGTTTTGAGCGCGTAGATCTCAGTCGCGGAGTCGGCGTGGCCGTAGTCGGTGCCGATGACGAGCCGGTTGCCGCCCACGTAGCGGTGTATCTGCTCCAGGTCGTCATTCAATTGCACCGTCACCCAGATGTTGTTCTCAGTCAACGGGTCGGCGCTCAGGCCGTCGCCGCGCCGTTCCATGCGACGGGCGAGGTCGTTCAGCAGATAAGGGATCCAGTCGGCGCTGAATTCGATGATGCCCCACTTCGTGTTGGGGAACCGCTCCGGCAGGCCGGACATCAACAGCGTGTGGAACGCAGAGAGGCCGCTGAACTTGTTACGCTCGAACTGCGTCTCCCGGCTGCCGAAGATGGCGTCCAGTTCGAAACTCCCGGTGCCGGAGTGCGGGCAGATGGGCATCTCCAGTTCCGCTGCCCACTCGTAGACCGGGTAGAAGTACGGGTCGTTGATGAGCCGGTTGCCGACCTCGATGCCGCGCAGGTTGATTGCGACCGCGCCGTTGTCCTTCGCGAACCGCAGCTGGCGCTCCGCCTCCTCCAGGTTCAGCACGGGCATCGCCGCTGCCCAGCGGAAGCGACCCTTGCCTTCCGCGTAGATGTCGGCCATCCAGCGGTTGTAGCTCCGGCAGAGCGCGACCTCCTCCGCGGGGTTGGTGGTGATGGGTCCTGTCCACATGGAGGGGTAGAGCACCTGCAGGTCGGTGCCGAGCTCGTCCATGTGAGCGATGCGCGCCTGCACGTCCAGCATGAACTTGGAGTCGGTCGGCAGTACGACGTTGCCGATGAAGAGGCCGAACTCGCCGCGCGGACCGCCGCCCGGCCACGCCGTCCTGATGGCGCGCCCGCCGATGATCCAGTACTTCATCACCTCGCCGTTCTCGAGCGTCTGGTAGGCCGTGCCCGGCCTGTAGTGACGCTCGGACGGGTCCATGTAGTCCCAAGTCTGGTCTATCTCTATGACGTGCGCGTCCGCGTCGATGATGCCCATCGCTTGCCTCCTCTGGATCAGACCGGCAGCACCGGCTCCGCCGTCTCCGGCAAAGGTACCTCAAACGCGTTCAGGAAGCACGCATTGGTCATGTACTGCCCTGCCAGCGCGATGAGGTCTACCGTCTGCCGCATCCCGAACTGAGCGATGGCCGCATCATACGCCTCCTGCGATACGCGGTGCCCGCTCAGCATCTCCGTCACGAACGTCACGACCGCCGACTCGTCGTCCGCCATCGCGGGGAGCGGCGCACGCTCGCGCATCGCGTCCACCAGCTCGGCGCTCACACCGGCATTTCGGGCCATGGGCGCGTGCGCGTTCCACACGTAGGGGCAGTCCATCTGCCGCGCTGTCGCGAGGATCGCCAGCTCCTGCACGTTCTGGGGAAGCGTCAGCTCCCAGCGCACGTAGTTGCTGAGGGGACGGCGCCGCAGCGCCATCTCCGGGCTCAGCGCCGCGACGGCTCCCGGCCCGAGCGGGACGTTCCCCCCGCTGTCAGCGATGAGGGCGTCGAACGCACCGCGCAGCTCCTCAGCCACCGACTCCCGTGTTACCTCCTCCAAACGAGCCATCACGCGCCTCCTTCCTGCCGGCGCTCCGCCTCATGCAAGGCCTCGTGCGCCCGCAGCGTGGTCGGACGTACGTCACGTCCGCGCTCGATGCTCAGGCTTATCGAGTTCAGCCACTTCACGTTCGCGCAGGTGTCCACATCCTCAGTACCGCACGCGGCGGGGTTCGGGATGAGGAAGCGCACCGGGCCGCCCTTGTCATGCGGCAGCGGCTCGCCGTCCAGCGCGTACAGCAGCAACGCCTGGTCGATGACGGCCGCCAGCGGGATGCTCGCTGCGAAGCCGCCCTCCGCTTCCAGCGTGAGGAACTCCGCGCCCGACTGCGCCGACGCCGCTTCCAGCACCGACGTGAAACGCACGGCCGACCCCTCGCGCCCGGGCGCGAGCACCGACACGTCGTCCACCTGCCCGGGCAACGCCGCAAGGTCCGCGTAACCCAACTCCAACGGATGCCCCACCAGTCCTGAAACGCTTACTGTCATCGCCTCACTCTCCTTCCTGCTGGTCCTCGAACCACTCCGGCGGGACCCGCACCGCGACCATCTCGCCTGTCGCCGTCTCGACGCCGCCGGACTCGAGCGAGCAGCTCACCAGCGCCTTGCGCCGCACCATCTCCGTCACCCGCGCGCGCATCGTCAGCGGCTGGTCTATCGGCGTCGGCTTCCGGTACGTCACGTGCAGCGATGCCGTCGCGTACCAGATGACGGGCCCCGAACCGACCTCCCGCTCCTCGACCCTGTACGCTTCCGCGATGGCCGTCCAGATGCTGTGGCAGTCGATGACGCTGCCGATCATGCCGCCGTAGAGGATGTGGCGCGGCCCTGCGGCGAACTCGGGACGGGGCATCCAGGTGCACACCGTCTCGTCGCCGTCCCAGTAGCTCCGCAGCTTCAGGCCATCCTTCGCGTCCGGCCCGCAGCCCCAGCAATGGTTGCCGGCCAGCATGTCTTGAAACGCAACGTCGCCCACGAATGCTGCTCCTTACGTCGGTCGAGGGTCGCCCATAGTCTAAGGCAGTTGACGCCGGAGCGGGCGCGCCGGCCGGCAACCCGTCTGCGCTAGAATGGCGCCACGACATGGAACTGGAACCGGGGATACACCAACTCACTTTCGGACGGGAGCCGCTGCCCGGTTTCCCGCCGCCCAACGCCTACCTCGTGTTCGGCTCGGACACCGCCGTCCTCATCGATACCGGCTGGGAGAACGAGGACGACCACCGCGCCCGCGCCTCCTACATCCGTGAAGTCAGCGCGCCGCCCGTCTCCGAGATCATCATCACGCACCGCCATCCCGACCACGGCGGCGGTGCGCTCCACATGCACCGCGAGACCGGCGCGCCGCTCGCGTGCCACCCCAACGATCGCGAGGCCATCGAGAACGACCGCCTCCACGGCGAGTTGCACGTCGCAGATGACCTCCAGCACGGCGACCGCCGCGAGCTGGGCGGCCTCTCGCTCGAAGCCGTCTGGGCGCCCGGCCATACCTCCGGCTCGCTCGCCCTCTTCGCGCCGGAGCGCAAGGCGCTCTTCACCAGCGACACCGTCCTCGCGGTCTCCACTACCAGCATCGGCCCGCAGGACGGCAACCTCGCGGACTACATGCGAACGCTGGAGATGCTGAAGGACGTGGACGCCCGCATCATGTACACCGGCCACGGCGGTCCGGTGAAGAGGCCGAAGGCACGGCTCAACGCCCTCATCAAGCACCGGCACGAGCGGGAGCAGGCCATCCTGAACGCGCTGCGCGACGGCCCGCTCTCGCCCGCCGAGCTCCGGGTCCGCATCTACACCCGCCTCCCCAAGGCCCGCGAGCGCCTCGCCGAACGCCAGCTCGTCACGACGCTCACCAAGCTCATCGAGGAGCAGGCGGTCGTTGCCGAAGAGAACGACCGCTACGCCCTGCGATAGAAGGAGAATGGACTGAGCGCCATGCGTATCCTCGGCGTCGACCCCGGAACCCAGACGATGGGCTACAGCATCCTTGACCTCGACGACGACGGCGGCACGCGCTGCCTGGCATGGGGGACGTTCGACGGCGGGCGCTCGAAGGAGATCGCGGAGCGGCTCCATCTCCTGCTCGGCGAACTGCAGGCGCTCGCGAAGCGCTGGGCGCCGGACCAGTTGGCGATCGAGGAGCCGTTCGTCGCGGCGGCGCGCGGTGCGAAGTCCGCTGTCGCCGTCGGGCAGGCGCAGGCTGTCGCCCTGCTCGTTGCCGCGCGCGCGGGCATCCCCATCCACCGTTACTCCCCGGCCACGGTGAAGAGCGCCGTCGCCAACTACGGCGCGGGCGATAAGGCGCAGGTGCAGCGTTCCGTCCGCATCCTGCTCGGGCTCGGCGACGAGCCGATGGCGGAGGACGCCTCGGACGCCATCGCCATCGCGCTCTGCCACGCGCAGACGTTCCGCACTGCCGAACGAGTGAGGGCGCGATGAGCATCATCGCAGGCGTCGAGGGGACGGTAGAGGCGAAGCACGCCGACTCCGTCGTCGTGCGCGTCGGCGGCGGCATCCTGCTGCGCGTCTTCGTCCCGGCGCACGACCTCGGCGGCCTGCCCGGCGCGGACAGCTCCGTGCGGCTCCACACGCACCTCATCGTCCGCGAGGACGACCTGCAGCTGTACGGCTTCGCCTCCGAACACGGACGCCGCCTGTTCGAGATGCTGATCGGCGTGAGCCAGGTCGGCCCGAAGGCCGCGCTCGCCGTGCTGAGCGTGCTGCCGCCGGAAGACCTCGCCACCGCCATCGTCGCGGGCGACGCCACGGCCATCAGCCGCGCGCCCGGGGTCGGCAAGCGCACCGCCGAGCGCATCATCCTAGACCTCAAAGGCAAGCTGGAGGAGGAGATCGGCGCGCCGATGGTGACCACGGCAGGCGTCACCACAACGGCAGGCGCGGCGGGCGACCCCGCGCTGCAATGGCTGATGGCGCTCGGCTACTCCGCCCTGGAAGCCCGGCAGGCGCTCGCCGCCGAGGACGGCATGGCGGACGCCCCCACCGACGAGCGCGTCAGGCGCGCCCTCCAGCGTATGGGCGGCGGCTGATCAGGAGCGGCTCGCAGCAAGTGTCATCCGCTACTTACGCCGTGGCCATTCCGCCTGCGATGCTTGCGGATGTCGCGTCATGGTGCATAAGGTAAGAGAAGCGATTCGTATGGTAGAGCGGGACGGCTGGTTCCTCGTACGCACTCGTGGGAGCCACCGGCAGTTCCATCATCCAACGAAGCCCGGAACAGTTACCATACCAGGACGGTTAGGCGAAGACCTGCGCCAGTGGCTCTGGGACGAGATCAGAAAGCAGGCAGGACTCAAGTAGGAGAACGGGGCTATGCGATACCTCGTCATCATCGGCAAGACTCCCAACAACTACTGCGCTGGCGCTCCGGACGTCCCAGGCTGCGTTTCCACCGGCCGCACGCTCGCGGAGATGCAAGCAAACATCCGCGAGGCGCTCGAATTCCATTTCGAGGGAATGCTGGAACACGGAGAGTCCCCGCCCGAGCCTACTGCGCGGGCCATGACGGTTGAGGGGTACCAGGTCGTCATCTACCGCGAAGGCGGCGATTGGAAAGCGTTCGCAGAGGAACTCTGGCCTGTCATTGCCGCCGCCGACACGCCGGAACGTGCCGAGTCCCTCATCCGCGAGACGCTCCCCGGTTACCTCGGTTCGCTCCGTGCTTCCGGCGCGTCCGTACCCGCTCCCGTGTCGAAGACGGTGTATGTCGACGTGAACCTCCCTGTTCCTGCCTGACCCATGTCATTCGACTTCCCCTTCGACGACTGGGCCGACATCTACGATGCGGTGCATGCCGACCTCACGCACGACATCGACTTCTACGTCGAGTTGGCGCGCGAGTCCGGCGGCCCCGTCCTGGAGCTCGGCTGCGGCACCGGACGTATCGGTCTGGCCATCGCACGGGAGGGCATCGCCGTGACCGGCATCGACATCTCACCGCGGATGATCGACGTCGCGCAAGCCAAGGCCGTGAAGCGCGGACTGTCCGAGCGGTGCGTCTTCCAGTCCGGCGACATGGCGGCGCTGCAACTCGCGGAGCGCTTTCCCCTCGTCATCATGCCGTTCCGCTCCTTCCAGAGCATGCTCACGACCGAGGAGCAGCGGCAGGCGCTCGTCCGAGTGCGGGCACAGCTCACTCCCGGCGGTGTCTTCGCGATGGACACGTTCAACCCGGACGTCAACTCCCTCGGCGGGGACGAGAAGGCCCGGCTCGCCTACCACATGAAGGACGTCGAGCGTGAGGATGGGGGTACGCTCGTGGTCTGGGGGCAGAACAACTGGGACCCGGTTACGCAGGTGAACGACACGCGCCTCATCATCGAGGAGGTCAGCGACGAGGGAGTCGTGGAGCGCCGCCTCATACGCGATTTCGAGCAGCGCTACACCTTCCGGTACGAGATGGAGCACCTGCTGGAGCTGTGCGGCTTCGACCTCGAAGCCCTCTACGGCGATTTCGACGGCGGCCCCGTCACCGAGGAGACGGAAGACCTCGTCTGGGTAGCGAGGGCAGCGTAGGAGCACGCCATGGCCGACTACTTCGACCGCATCACGGACAAGCAGGCCGACCTCATTCGGCAGGCGCAGGTCTTCTTCGTCGCCACCGCCGACCCCGGCCTCGCGCCGGGCACGAACGGCGTTGGCGCGGTGAACGTTTCGCCGAAGGGCGGCGTACCGCTCCACGTGCTGGACGAGCACCGCGTCGCCTACCTCGACTACACCGGCAGCGGCAACGAGACGGCGCGCCACTCGATGGCGGGCGGCCCCATCACCGTCATGGTCTGCTCGTTCGACCGGAAGGACGCCGCCGTCGTACGGCTGTACGGCCACGCTACCGTGACACCCATCGCGGAGTCGCCGCTCGCCGGGCAACTGCTCGCCGCGCCCGCCGAGAACATCGCGCTGCCGGAGCGGCAGGCCATCGTGGTCGACGTTGAGAGCACCGTCACGAGCTGCGGCTACGGCGTGCCGGTGATGACGTTCGGAGCGCAGCGCACGGTGCGCGAACGAGGCCGCCGCTACAAGGTGCCCCGGAAGGCGTAGCGCACTTTACACCCGCCCCTCGTTAGGCTAGGTTCACGGCGTACCGGGTGGCGCTGACGCGCCCTGGAGCAGGATATCCCTTGACAGCCCTCCTGGAAGTGAACGGCCTGCGCACGCACTTCTTCACGTCTGCCGGCGTGGTGAAGGCTGTGGACGGGGTCACTTTCGACCTCATGGAAGGCGAATCGCTCGCCCTCGTCGGCGAGAGCGGCTGCGGCAAGAGCATCACCGCGCTCTCCATCATGCGCCTCATCCCCAGCCCGCCCGGCCGCATCCTGGCCGGCACCATACGTTTCATGGGCGACGACCTGCTCCGGCAGGACGAGAAGACGATGCGCGACATCCGGGGCAACCGCATCGGCATGGTGTTCCAAGAGCCCATGACCTCCCTGAACCCCGTGCTCACGATAGGCCGCCAGCTCACCGAGGCCGTGCAGCGGCATCTGGGTTACGACACGGACACGGCACACGCCCGCGCGTCGGAACTGCTGGAGCTCGTCGGCATACCGGACGCCGCCAACCGGCTCCGCTCCTACCCGCACGAGTTCTCAGGCGGCATGCGCCAGCGCGTGATGATCGCCATGGCGCTCTCCTGCAACCCGAAGCTGCTCATCGCCGACGAGCCCACGACCGCGCTGGACGTGACGATCCAGGCCCAGATCCTCGAGCTCATCCAGCAGGTGCAGCGGGACCTGGGCATCGCGGTCATCATCATCACCCACAACCTCGGCGTCGTAGCGCGCTACGTCGACCGCATCAACGTCATGTATGCGGGCCGCATCGTGGAGCGCGGCACGCTCCACCAGGTGTTCGACGAACCGCAGCACCCCTACACGAAGGGGCTGCTGGCGTCCGTGCCTCGGCTGGACAAGCCGAAGGGCGAGCGCCTCATCCCCATCGAGGGGATGCCGCCCGACCTGAGCAACCTCCCGCCGGGCTGCGCGTTCCGCGAGCGATGCGCCTACGCCATCGCGCGCTGTGAAGACGACGTGCCGGAGGTGCTGCACGTGCGCGGCGCGGGGGTCGAGCACCACGTCGCCTGCTGGGCGGTGGAAACGGGAGGCGCCGCATGACGACAACCCGGGCGGATTCCCCCCTCGTCGAAGTAAGCCGGGTGAAGAAGTACTTCCCCGTCACCTCCGGCATCGTGTTCAAGAAGCGTGTCGGCGAGGTCAAGGCCGTGGACGACGTGTCGCTCACGATACAGCGCGGCGAGACGCTCGGCCTCGTGGGCGAGAGCGGCAGCGGCAAGAGCACGCTGGGCCGCTGCATCCTGCAGCTGCACCAGCAGACCGAGGGCGAGGTGAAGTTCGACGGCGTGGAGATGAGCACGCTGAGCGGCAGGGAGCTGCGCGCCATGCGCAGGCGCATCAACGCCATCTTTCAGGACCCGTATTCGTCGCTCAGCCCCCGCATGACCGCAGCCGGCATCATCGGCGAGCCGGTGAGTGTCCACGGGCTGGTGCAGGGCAAGGCCCGGATGCGGGAGCGCATCCAGGAGCTGCTGGAGGTCGTCGGGCTCAACCCGTACATGGCCGACCGCTTCCCGCACGAGTTCTCCGGCGGGCAGCGCCAGCGCATCGGCATCGCCCGGGCCATCGCGGCGGAGCCCGAGTTCATCGTCGCCGACGAGCCCGTCTCCGCGCTGGACGTCTCTATACAGGCGCAGATCATCAACCTCATGCAGGAGCTGCAGGAGCAGTTCGGGCTCACCTACCTCCTCATCGCGCACGACCTCTCCGTGGTGCGGCACATCTCGGACCGGGTCGCGGTCATGTACCTCGGGCGGCTCATGGAGCTCGCGCCCTGCGACGACCTCTACGAGGACCCGCAGCACCCCTACACCAGGGCGCTGCTCTCCGCCGTGCCGGTGCCCGACCCCGGCGTAGAGGAGGTGCGGGAGCGCATCGTGCTGCAGGGCGACATCCCCAGCCCGCAGAACCCGCCGCAGGGGTGCGTCTTCCACACGCGGTGCCCGATGGCCGTGGACGAGTGCCGTGCCGTCATCCCGCCGCTCAAGGAGACGAGCCCCGGCCACTGGACGGCCTGCATCCGCGTCGGCCCCGGCGCCATCTAAGCCAACCCGCCCGCCGTTCCGCTCATGGTGAGCCTGTCGAACCACCCGTCATTCCCGCGAAGGCGGGAATCTCGCCAGCCCTGTCCCCTAGTCAGGCGGGCACCTCGATCCCGTACAGCTTCGAGACGTTGTCGCGCAGCAGTCTGGCGCGCACGTCCGCGGGCAGGTTGCCCATGTCGCGTGCGACGATCTGCCGCGAGTCCGGCCACGTCGAGTTGCCGTGCGGATAGTCGCTGGACCACATGCAGTTGTCGGCGCCCCACCAGGAGAGGAGCCTGCCGCCCACCGCATCGTTGAAGAACGTCGCGTACACCTGCCGGTTGAAGTACTCGCTGGGAAGCATCGTGAGGTCCAGGGCGGCCCGGTCCGTGCCGTGGCGCTGGTAGTAGTAGTCCCACTGCTCCAGGATGAACGGGAGCCAGCCGATCTCGTTCTCGACGAGCACCAGCTTGAGGCGGGGGAAGCGCTCCAGCACGCCGGAGAAGATGAAGTCGTACAGGGCGTCCATCGCATAGACGAGCTTCAGGTTGACACTGGTCCGCTCCTGCTCGATGCCCCGCTCCCCGCGGCCGAATGACTGCCGCAGGTTGTAGCCGTGCCCGCTGAGGATGTGCAGCGAGACCGGCATGTCGAGCTCCTCGGCTTGCGCCCACAGCGGATCGTAGTGGCGCGACGTGAAGGGAAGCGCGGGGTCGGGGACCTGCCACACGATGACTCCGGCCATCCCCGCCTTGCGGCTGCGCTCCATCTCCGCGACCGCCGCCTCGATCCGGTACGTCGAGAGCAGACCGAGGCCGATGAGCCTGTCGGGGGCAGCCGAGCAGTAGTCCGCCAGCCAGTCGTTGTAGACCCTGGCGCACGCCTCTTCGAGGTCGCGGTCGCCGAGGACGAGCGTCTTCAGGCCGTGCGTCGGGTAGAGCACCTCGGCGCTGACGCCGTCGCGGGCCATCTCGTTGACCCGCTCCGATTTGTCCATCCCGCCGGGAGCGTCGTTCCTGCGTGCCCCGCCGAGGTCGGGAGCGCGGTCCCGTAACGTCTTCGGCAGGTTCTCCTTCCAGAGGCCCGCGGGCTCGATGACGTGCGAGTCCGACGAGATGAGCACCTCGTCGACCGCAGCGCCGACCTCGGGAGCGTAGGTCCGTTCGAGGATCCCCATGGCAAGCCTCCTCCTTCGTTAAATCCCGGTCTCATCTGGTCTCATTCGGTCTCACTGCGCCTCTGACGGACCGATCGCCCGCGCCGGTGGAACAGCCCCTCGTCTTTTTCCAGCGGTGACATTTGGTGACATTCGGTGCCACTGCACTCCCGAACGCACCCGATGGTCCGCGCCGATTCCCGGCTTCACAGCCGGAACCATGGTAAGTCGGACAGGGGCGACTGCGTAAGGGGCGCGTGTCGCAACGGGGGTATAGCCCTACTAGGCTCACGGGTGGACAGTGATGTAGGCATCGCCTATGGTCGCTCGACACTAATTGCCGAGGTTCTGGATGCTGCTCTTCTACATAGATGAACTTGGTAATGCCAGCCTGACCCCGTCTTCACTAGAAGTACACCCTTACTTCGTTCTGGGCGCTATGAAGATTCACGACACCCAGCGGTTAAGCCTTTGCAACGCCGTGCGCTCACTGAAGAACAAATACTTCCCCGGATGGCAGAGACAACCTTGGGATGACACGGAGATCAAGGGCAGCTACCTCGCGCAGACCATGCGCCTACATGAAACGGGACGTTCACCGTCATATCCTGCGGTTACTCTGGGTTAACCAGTTGGCAGCTGCCGAAACTGCTAGACGAGCTGTTCAACCTGATCCACAGGTTCCGCCCTGTTTTCTATTTCGTTGCCGTGGACAAGCGCTCAATGCTGGAGAAGTTCTCACCTGAGACTCAGTCATGCATCGGGTTGGCTTATGCATATCTCCAGATAAGGGCAGCGTTGCTCGTTGATAAAGTGCACGGAGGAGATGAAGGAGCGGTCTTCCTAGCAGACGAACACAACCAGCATGAACACTTGTACCGTAACGGAGAGATGACGCTTATTAGAGACGAAATCCGGGCGCGTACGCACGCACCGGCAAATATAGATCTGATACTTGAAAAGCCTATCTGGCTGAACAAGGGTGAGATGCCGGTCGACCGTGAGATTGCACAGTTGACAGATTTCGCCTTGTATTGGGTTGGAACTGCTTTGAAGGAAGGTCGGTTAGGCTACGAGAATCAGTGGTTGCGGCGACTAGGGCCCTACATAGCACGGCACTGGACGAGGGGCGGTGTCTGGGATGGAGGTATTACGATTGTTCCGCGCCCCTACAGGTATCCAACGCTGTCTTTCGCGTGAAGGGCACACAGTTCACATAAAGGCAGCAGGCTCATAGGGTACGACGCGTTGGCGACATTCCCTAGAGCCCGCTGCACACATAACTATACAGCAGACACGTGTTCGTTTGCAAGGCCCCCCTACAGCATCCGCGCCGACCGTCCCTCCGAGCGTCGGTGACGCGCGGCACGGCGGAACGTCGGCGCGTCCGCGAGGCCGAGGCGCGGCACGTCTGGCCCTTGGCCGCTCAGCAGCTCCTCGATGGTCGCGATCTGCACGCGCGGGAACTGCCGGTCCGGGAAGTGCTCCGGCACGTAGAACCCGGCGGCTGCCGCCTCCTGCATCATGGGGCCGCTTGGTCGCTCCAGCGTCACCAGCAGCCCCATCTCCGCCTGTTCACGCTCCATGTCGCCCTTGAGCGTCGCGATGACGTCCCGCCGCACGTGGCCGCTCTTCACCTGCACCAGCACCGTCTTCGCTTTACCGGACTCGTCGTCGAAGAAGTTGATGTAGCCGTCGACGCCCGCGTCTGCGCCCCTGCGCCGGTCGTTGCCGGGACGCGCATCGACCAGCCCCAGCACCCAGTACTCGAACTGGTAGCGCCCGTCGTGCTGGCTCTCCTCCGCGAGTGCTCGTGCGCTGGCCGTGTCCTGCGGTACGCCGACCACGTCGTACTCCGACAGTTGCGTCCCGAACGTATCGCGCAGCCGGCTCTTCATCAGCGAGATGGCGAGGTGGGTGACGTCTATCCCTATCCAGCGCCGCCCCAGCCGTTCCGCGACCGCGACCGCCGTGCCGCAGCCGCAGAACGGGTCGAGCACCACGTCGCCCTCGTTGCTGCTCGCCAGGATGATGCGCTCCAGCAGCGCCTCCGGCTTCTGAGTGGGGTAGCCCAAGCGCTCCTTGGCGTGTGAGCCAATGACGGGAATGTCATCCCATTGGTTTCCGAGAGGTATACCCTGCATCTCATCAAGATACAGCTTGAGGCGAATACGCCCATTCTTGCTCTTTGGGAAATACAGCCGCCCTTGCTCGTCAAGTTGTTGCATTTTCTCGAAAGATATAGTCCATCCGTTTGGGTGCGGTTTGTAGCCCTTGTAGTCATATGTCAGGTTGGGCCGAGGGTGTGGGCTTCGAATATTGCTCGTGCTA
Organism: Chloroflexota bacterium; assembly: GCA_009838965.1. Classification (GTDB taxonomy): domain Bacteria; phylum Chloroflexota; class Dehalococcoidia; order Lucifugimonadales; family Australimonadaceae; genus Bin16. The sequence continues at coordinate 73,156 of VXQP01000074.1, forward strand.
TACCGCCTGCCATCCTCGTCTATGTACTTGTATATGGTGGCAATATGCTCCTCAGAATAGGGAGTGTACTGTGGTCGGAAGACATAGGCGTCTTCTTTCGAATAGAAGAATATGCAATCAGAGAGTGAGCTGAAGTTTCGCTTTGCGTCATTGTGACTGATTGTCCTCTTCCACGTGATTTCATTCCTAAAGTTCTTTACCCCGAACACCGCGTCCATGAGCAGTTTCAAGTAATGGCTGGCGGTGGGGTCGCAGTGGAGGTAGATGCTGCCGGTCGGCTTCAGGACACGGTGCAGCTCCACCATGCGCTGCGCCATCATCGTCAGGTAGGCCATCATGTCGTTCTGCCCGAGGAACGAGCGCATCGCCTGCAGCAGGTCGGCCAGCTTCCTCGGCCCGTCCGTCACGACCTCCCGGTATGCGCGCTCGGACTCGATGTCCCAGTGCCAGGTGTCGTCGAACGCCTGTATCTGCGCGGCGGAGCCCTCGCCGCTCGCCTCCCTGAACAGCACGTTGTACGTCGCGTTCGAGTTGAACGGCGGGTCGAGGTAGATCAGGTCGACGCTCTCGTCCGGCACCTCCACGCGCAGGATGTCCAGGTTGTCGCCGAAGTACAGTTTGTTCTTCCAGTCCGCCATGCGTCTCCTCTGTTCGTGGGAGGGGTAGGGAGCATGGTAGCAGGCGCAGGCGCGCCGGGGTCTAGGGAGTGGTGTCACGGAGAGGTGGGGGCGACGGGGGTGCAAGCCTCGTCATTCCAGCGGAGGCTGGAATCCAGGGGCCCGCTAGGGCACGCGGTAGAATTCCCCTCTGTATTCATTTTTCAAGGGTCGTAAACAAGAATCCCTCTTCGTGGCTTTTTTGGAGTGAGCGAGTAACGCTCACCGCGAGGCGAGAAAGAGTCTTGATATGCTTGATAGCACCTACATTTTCTGAGTAATGTTCTGAGCCTAATTGACGCCTCTTGGCCGCTTCTCCAAACGACAAGAGAGCTGCATCTGGTGATGCAGGGTATCGCGTATATGATTCATGTGGCCAAGCAATGCTACCTACTATCAACATTTCCGTAAACGTCACCGGTACTTCAAATGATGTAAACAACAACCGCTTAGCATCCTTCTTACTAAAGGTAACTCGCCAGCCCATCGTTTCGAGTTCTGACTCAAGTTGAGTCTCACCAATTATCTCAGTGAGTATTTTTACGAAATGATCTACCAGGCTTTCACTCCGAATAGCAGGATTATGCAAGCTTATCTGATTTAAACGCTCGTTAGTGAGTTCTCTCACTTGTCGGCTCAAAGATTCAGAGAAGTCATTGCCCGTAGCTCGAGTCAGTGACATCGGAGTTCGCGTTACATGGTTGATAGCTTTTCGCCAGCGTTTCTGCTGGCCTCTTAGCTGCGAAAGTATATTGAGCATTCCGCCAACCTGTTCCGGAGTCATCGTTAGTGCAGATTCGTAGAAGTCTTTTGCTGCTTTTCGTTGTTTCTCACTCAGGAGCTTCGCATCTTCAGGAGAAGCAGTTAACTGAAGTAGGTTTTCGACTTGGGTGTCTGCCTTTAGTTCTTCTCGTTCACCAAGCCAACTAAAGAGCCACTCATTCAGATAAGGTGCACTTTTTGTTTGCTTTAGCATTATGTCATGAAACCATATGAATAGATTTAGATTATTGTGTCGTGTTTTCGTTATTTGTTTATGGGACAATTTAGCATTGAGCCCAATGCCTTTCGCTGCAAATTCCATGCTCTGTTGGGTCATGTGTAAGGCAAGGGTTTTGAACCGTGGAGCTAAGTAGCTAGCGATACTCGCATGCTTCCACGCATTGTAGAACCACTCACCAACTGCCCGCCGTGTCCTGTCGTCATCCTGTTGAAGGCCGCTCACGATAGTCTCCCTTCTCCATACCCGGCATCCCTCTTGCGCCAAGGGTTGTGACACAAGGCTAGGGAGTGGAGCCGTGACCGCACAATGACCCTGTGTCACAGATTCGCCCCTCACTCTGGACTCCAGCCTCCGCTGGAGTGACGGGACTCCCATCCTGCCCATCCCCGTCAGATTCCTGACACCCGCCCCTTTCGCGGTCGCGCCCTGACCCCGTACGCTGGTCGCATGACCGTCGCGCTGACAGCACCTATAGACCGCGTTGATGGCTGGCAGCCCCAGCTATCGACGGGGTCTATGGCTCCGGCCGCGACAAGGAAACCCGATGAAATCTTGATGCCTTGGTCGCGGGAAGCAGGCCACGGCCATGGGAATTGCCCCGGAACAAGATTTCAAGATTCCAGAGCGGACATGCCGTTCACTCCTGGACTGCCGAACAAGATTTCAGAATTCGCGGGGCATTGGAATCTTGCTCCCGGCCCGACCAACTCCCCTCGCCCTCTGGGAGAGGGGGCGCGCTGAAGCGCGGGGGTGAGGGTGTCCCCCACGCCTGAACGTGGTATCAGTTACACTGATACCCCACAGTCCCGTTACCGGAGCGACGTATGACGACCCGCCAGCGCATGGCCCCTCTCCGCTACGACCCGCGCGAGATAGACCGCAAGTGGCAGCAGCGGTGGGCCGACGACAACCTCTACCAGGTGAACGACGACGACCCTCGGCCCCGGTGGTACGCCCTTACGATGTACCCCTACCCCTCCGGCGACCTCCACATCGGCCACTGGTACGCCATGGCCCCGTCCGACGCCCACGCCCGCTTCATGCGCATGCGCGGCTACAACGTCCTCCACCCCATGGGCTTCGACGCGTTCGGCCTTCCGGCGGAGAACGCCGCCATCAACCGCGGCATCCACCCGTCCATCTGGACGATGGGGAACATCGACCGCATGCGCGACCAGCTCCGCTCCATGGGCACGGTCTACGACTGGGACAGGGAGATCGTGACCTGCCAGCCGGACTACTACGCCTGGAACCAGTGGTTCTTCCTCAAGATGTACGAGCAGGGCCTCGCCTACCGCGCATCAGCCCCCGTCAACTGGTGCCCCACCTGCCAGACCGTGCTCGCCAACGAGCAGGTGGTCGACGGCAAGTGCGAGCGCACCAGCGACGTCGTCATCCGACACGAGATGGACCAGTGGTTCTTCCGCATCACCAACTACGCCGACGAACTGCTCGACTTCTCGGGCGTAGTCGACTGGCCGGAACGCATCAAGACGATGCAGACCAACTGGATAGGCCGCAGCGAGGGGGTCGACATCTCGTTCGACATCTCCGAGTACGGTCTGGAAGAACGCGAGATAACGACGTTCACGACGCGCATCGACACCATCTTCGGCGTCACGTTCGTCGTCCTCGCACCGGAGCACCCGCTCGTCGAACGACTCACGACGCCGGAGCAGCGCGAGGCCGTCGAGGCGTACGTCGCCCGCGCCCGCGAGGCCACCGAGATAGACCGCCTCTCCGTCGAGCGCGAGAAGACCGGCGTCTTCACCGGCTCGTACGCGATCAACCCGCTCAACGGCGACCGCGTGCCCATCTGGGTGGGCGACTACGTGCTGCTCACCTACGGCACCGGCGCGGTGATGGGCGTCCCTGCCCACGACTCCCGCGACTTCGACTTCGCGCTGAAGTACGGGCTGGAGATCCGCGTCGTCGTCGCGCCGCCGGGGTGGAACGGCGCTCCGCTCCGGGAGGCGTGGGTCGAGAAGAGCGGCTCGCAGGTCAACTCCGGACGGTTCAACGGCATGCCGAACGCGGCCGGGTACGAGGCGATCGCCGACCACGTCGAGCAGCAGGGCTGGGGCAGGCGCACCGTCGGCTACCGGATGCGCGACTGGCTCATCAGCCGTCAGCGCTACTGGGGCACGCCCATTCCCATCGTCTACTGCGAAGAATGCGGCGCGCAGCCCGTGCCGTACGACCAGCTCCCCGTCGTGCTCCCGGGCGACGCCGAGTTCAAGCCGACCGGCGAGTCGCCGCTCCGCTACCACGACGGCTTCCTGCACACGACCTGCCCCTGCTGCGACGGCCCCGCGACCCGCGAGACCGACACGATGGACACGTTCGTGGACTCATCGTGGTACTTCCTGCGCTACGTCAGCCCGGACTTCGCCGAGGGCCCCTTCGACCCCGCGCGCGTCGGCTCGTGGAACCCGGTCGACCAGTACACCGGCGGCGCGGAGCACGCGGTGATGCACCTGCTCTACGCCCGCTTCTTCACCAAGGTCGTCCGCGACCTCGGACTTATCGACTTCGGCGAGCCGTTCCTCCGCCTCTTCAACCAGGGCGTCGTGCTCTCCGATCACATGAAGATGAGCAAGAGCCGCGGCAACGTCGTCGCGCCTGACGAGTACGTGCAGGAGTTGGGCGCGGACGTCGTGCGCCTCTACCTGATGTTCATGGGCCCGTGGGAGGGCGGCGGCGACTGGAGCGACTCCGGCATCAACGGCGTTGCCCGCTGGGTGAACCGCTTCTGGGACCTCTGCCTGCGGGACACCGGCGCGCTGCCCGAGTCCGAGGGCGCCTCCGACCGCGCCATCGTGCGCAAGATGCACCAGACCATCCGGTCGGTCATCGAGGGGCTGGAGCGCTTCAAGTACAACACCGCCCTCGCCGCGATGATGGAGCTGACCAACGAGATGTCGCCTGCCTACGAGGCCGGGACCGTCTCGCGCGGCGCGTGGAACGAGGCGGTCGAGTCGCTGCTCCTGCTGCTCGCGCCGATGGGGCCGCACCTCGCCGAGGAGCTCTGGGAGCGCACCGGGCACGAGTACAGCGTCCACAACCAGCCTCTGCCGGAGTGGGACGAGGCGCTCGCCGCCATCGAGGAGGCGACGCTCGTCGTGCAGGTGAACGGTAAGGTGCGCGACCGCATCGCCGTCCCCGCCTCGATCTCCGAGGGCGACGCCAAGGAGGCTGCGCTCACCTCGCAGAAAGTGCTCGCCTGGACGGACGGCAAGAGCGTGGACAAGGTCGTCTTCGTCCCCGGCCGCTACCTCGTCAGCGTCGTCGTCAAGGACTAGCCACCGAGGCGGGCGGGTGCGTCCACGATGAACCCGATCGAACGCCAGCGGTTCCAGATGCTCGTGCGCGGAATGCTCCCCGCCCCGTTCGTCTACGTCGCCGTCGCCGTGGTCTACTTCGCGCTCGTCGACAGCGATCCGTTCTTCGGCACGCGGCTCGCGACCATCGTGGCTGTCACGACCGGCATCGCCGTCCCCGTCGCCTCGCTCCTCGTCACCGCGAACGCGATGGCGAGCGCGCGGCCTCCCGCGCGCCTGGCGCAGACGCTCCTGCTGCTGGCGCACGCCCCCGGCATCGTTGGGTTCGTGCTCACGGTGGGCGCGGACCAGCTCTGGTACAGCCTCGCTCTCGGCGCGGAGGGCTTCGCCATCCTGCTCGTCATCCGCGCCCGCCTGGGGCAGGCGTAGCCGCGCTACTCCGGGCGCAGCAGCCAGACGCGGGCGAACGGGTGCGGCTCGGACGTCTCCGCCTCTATACGCATCCCCGACTCTGCGAACACCCAGCGCCAGTCGTCCAGCGTGTACTTGTTGTGGACGCGGAATTGCTCCAACGCCCGCTCGTAGCGCGTCTCCTCGGGCTCGCCCGGCTCGATCAGCCTGCGCTCGACGTACTCCCGCATCGGCTGGCGGAACCAGTCGAACAGCAGCATCCGCCCGTCCGGCTTCAGCACCCGCGCGGCCTGCTCACGCAGGAACGAGAACGGGTCGTCGAACCCGTGCAGCACCGCCGCCATCGTAAGCAGGTCGACCGACCCGTCGTCGTACGGCAGCGGCGAACTCTCCACGTTCGCGAGCACGAGCGACGGCACCGGCCCGGCGTAGTCGATGGCACGCGCGTTCTCCACCATCGCCTCGTTCGCGTCGACGCCGTGGAGCGTCGCGTCCGGCAGCCGCTCGGAGAGGTCGCGGAGGAAGAGGCCGGGCCCCGGCCCCACATCCACGATCACCGGTGCGGCAGGGAGCACCGACGCGACCTGCTCGTCCCAGAACCGCCAGAACGCGTCGTTGAAGCGGAGCGTGTACCGCTCCAACTGGCGGCGCAGGGCGCGTTCGTCGCGCTGCGTCATCCCGGCACTCCGGCGAGGGCGACATGGCTGGTGCGCGGGTGCGCCTCGCCGACCAACTCGAACCCGCCTTCCGCCAGCAGCCAGTGCCACTCGTCCACCGTGAAGCGGTTGTGGTACGGCTGCAAGCCCATCAGCGCCGCCGGGTCGTCGCCGAACCCGCCCCTGTTCTCGACGTAGGCCGGAAGCGTCTGCCGCTTCCAGTCGAACAGCAGGTAGACCCCGCCGGGCCGGAGCATCCGGTGCACCTCGGCGAACAGCACGAGGGGGTTGTCGAGGAAGCAGGTCACATTGGCGGTGATACAGAGGTCGAGCGAGGCGTCCTCCACCGGATACGGCGCGTGGTTCAGGTCATGCAGCGTGAACGACGGAGCAACGCCTGCGTAATCGAGCCCCCTGGCGTTCGCGAGCATCGCCTTCGACACGTCCACGCCGCGCAGCGTCGCGTCCGGCAGACGCGACGACAACTCCTGCAGCAGCAGTCCGGCCCCGCAGCCGAGGTCGGCGATGGCCGGAGCGTCGCCGGTGCGCGGGCGCACCTGGGACTCGAAGAACTCCCAGAACGCGAGCGGGTAGCGGCGTCCGAAGTCCGACGACATCCGCTCCACCATCGCGCTCTGGTCCCAGCGGGAATCGGTGGTCATGCGCCGGCTACGCCTCCATGTTGACGGTGACGCCCTGCTCCTTGAAGACGTCGCTGCCGGCCTGCATGGCGTTGAACGCGGCGGGCAGCCCGGCGTACGGGATTGCCTGCATGAACACTTCCGCTATCTCCTCCGGCGTGATGCCGAGGTGCAGCGCGTAGCGGGTGTAGGCTCCGACCTGCGGCGTGCGCCCGAGCGCCGTCATCATCCCCAGCACGATCATGCAGCGCGTCTTGAGGTCGATGCGCTCCCGCGACCATATCTCGCCGAAGTTGAAGCCGATGACGAAGTCCTCCAGCCCTGGGACCATGTCCAGTCCGGCGGCGTTGCCGGTGCTCCGAGAGCCCTCCGAGCCGCTGATGGCCTTCCGTACCGCGCGTCCCCGCGCCTTGCTCTCCTCCGCCTGGTGCAGCGTCATGAGCAGTCCTCCTGTCAGTGAGACGTAGCGCCGACGAACGTCGGCGAGGCGATGCTACACGAGAAGGCGCGCCCTCGGCGCGTCAGGAGAGCGAGAACGTCGAGCCGTTCGGCCCGCGCGTGACCTCGATGCGCACGGGGAACGCCTCCTTGATGTCATCCATGTGGGTGATGACGAGGATGCGTTCGAACCGGTCTTCGATGGCCTGGATGACCTCCAGGATGCGGTCGCGCCCCTCGGCGTCCTGCGTACCGAACCCCTCGTCGATGAAGAGCGTCGGCAGCGGCGCGCCCGCCCGCCACGCGAGCACCTTGCTGAGCGCGATGCGGACGGCGAAGTCGATGCGGAAGCGCTCACCGCCGCTGAACATCTCGTAGGCGCGGGAGCCGAGCTCGTCCGCGATGACGATCTCAAGCGTCTCGACCGCGTCGCCGCCGCTCCTGCGCTCCTTCTGCGTTTCCAGCTTCAGCGTCATCCTGCCGTCCGTCATGCGGCGTAGCAGGTCGTTCGCCTCGTCTTCCAGGCGCGGGATGGCGGCCTCCATCAGGAGCGCCTGCACGCCGCCCTTGCCGAACGCGAGCGCAAGCTCCGTGTAGGCGCTCGCTTCGCCGGTGAGCGTTTCCCGCTGGGTCTCGGCCTGCGCAAGGTCGGCGACAGCCTGTTCGATCTGCAGCACCTCGTTCTCCAGCGAGCCCTTGCGGGCTTGGAGGCTGTCGCGCGCCGCCGATGCGACACGCAACTCCTCCTCGACCTGCCCGCGCTGCGCCTTCCACGACGGCAGTTCTGCCAGCTCCTCCGCTATCGCAGCGCCCGCCTGCTCGGCGCGGGCAGCGTCGCTCGCCGCCCCCGACGCGCGGGCGCGGGCACGCTCGAGAGCTGCGGTGTCGTCATCCATCCGTTCGCGCGCCGTGGCGAGCGCCAGCCGCTCCTCTTCCCAGTGGACGAGCTCCTGCACCTGCGCCTCCGCAGCATTGAGCGCAGCGGGGTCGAACGAGAGCACGGCAAGCTGTTCCCGTAACCCTTTCGCCGCCGCCTGCTCACCCTGCGCGTACGCGCCATTCGCAAGCGCGGCCTCGTTCTGCTGGAGCAGTGGCGCGGCCTGCTTCAACTGCACCACCGCCCGCTCCGCCTCCTCTCGCTGCACCGTCAGACGGCTCTGCTCCTCGGCGATACGCTGCTGTTCGGTGGCGAGTTCGCGCTGCGCGCGCTCCGCTCCTGCCGCGGCCTCGCCTGCCTGTCGCTCCAGCTCCTCCGCCCGCTGCTTCTGCGCGGCGTACCGCTGGCGAAGCCCTGAGATCTCGCTCTCGTAGGACGCGCGTATCCGCTCGACGCCGTCCGGTCCGAGTTCGCTGCTACAGAGCGGGCAGGTCGCGCCGTCCGTGTGCTCGTGGTCGAGCATGGCGAGCTTGCCTCCCAGCTCCTTGCCGTTCCTCTCCACCTGTTCGTTGTCGAGCCGGAGCGTCTGCGCCTCGAGTTCGAGTTGCCGCCGCGACTCCTCAGCCTGCGCCGCGTCGTTCCGGCGGCCCTCCATCGCCGACTGCCGTGCGGTCAACTCGTCCTGCGCACGCTGGAGCGACGGCAGCGACTCCGCCCTCGGCGTGAGCTGGGTATCGATGTGTTGCCGCTGCGCCTGGACATCGCTCTCCAGCCGGGCGCGGGCCTGGCCTATCGCGTTCTCCAACGGTGCGAGTTGCGTCCGGAGTGCATAGGCCTGCTGCGCTGCCTCAGCCAGCGACCGCGCGTGTTCGCGTGCCCCCTGCAACGCGGCGACCCCCTGCGCGATCTCGCCGGTGCGCTCGATGGTGCGCTGCCAACCAACGAGGCGCTGGTTGAGGGTCGCCGCCTCCGTCTCCTCATCTGCCTGGCGCTGGCGCGCGCGCAGCGCCAGCGCATCCTGCTCGTCCCGCTCCGCCTGACGCCGTTCGAGGTGCGCGACCTTGTCGCGGAGGAGCTGCAAACGTTCCGCCAAGCCGTTCACGTACGCAACCGCCTCGGCGAGTTCACGTTCGGCTTCGGCGAGCGCCGCGCGCGTCTCGCCGGCCTTTGCTGCACGCTCGCGAAGGCGGTCGATATTGATGGCGGTGGCGTCGAGCTTCGCCCGTGCGTCGCGTCCCCGGAGACGGGCGCGCTCCGCAAGTTCGTCGTACCGCCCGAGGCCGAGCACCTTGGAGAGCACTTCCTTGCGCTCGCCGGGAGTGGCCATCGTGAACTCGTCGGCGCGTCCCTGCACGAGGAACGCGCTGTTCACGAACGTCCCGTAGTCCATATTGATGAGGCGTTCGATCCTCGCCTGGGTCTCCCGGATGGTGTCTCCGGTGCCCTCGGTCCCCGCCGTGGTGAACTCGCCATCGGCAGTCTGGACCGCCAACTCCAGCGAACTCTGGGCGTTGCGCCTCGCCTGGGAGTAGCGACGGGAGACGCGGTAGCGCTCGCTGCCGACGTCGAATACGAGCTCGACCCGCATCTCGATCTGGCCGTGGTGGAGGAGCTGCTCGTGCCGTTGGCCGCGCGCCTTCCCCCAGAGCGCCCACGTGACGGCGTCCAGCAGCGCGGACTTGCCGTTGCCGTTCGGCCCGCAGAGGCACGCGACGCGGATGCCCTCCAGGTGGAGCGTGGGAGCGGCGTCGCGGTAGGAGAGGAAGTTGGAGAGTGAGAGGCTTATCGGGAGCAATGCAGCCTCACTAGCGGGAGTGGCAGGATTCTAACAGCGCAAGACGCCGCTACGGATGCCAGCCCGCCTCCCGCGCGAGGCGCTCCAGTTCGCCGTCTTCGTCGATGACGGCGACGCGGTCGAGGAACTCAGCCAGGCCGGCGGAGTCTGCGCGTATCGTCCGCAGCTGCGGCTCGATAGGACTGATCGACGCCGGGCCGTCCGCGTAGGTGCCGTGGAACGCGAACCACGCTGTGTTCAGCTTGCGGATGTTGTGGCCCTGCTCCACGAACTCGAGACGCCGCTCTTCCAGGTACGCCTCCGCCTCCTGGACCTTCCCTTCCTCCAGCAGCTCTTCCAACCGGGCGCGCGTCTCCCGCATCTCGTACCGGAAGTCGAACACGCCGGGCTCCGGCGTGGGTCGAGGTTCTCCGGCCCTGGGCGGCTGCCACGGCTCGCGCATCACCATCTCGCCGGTCAGCAGTTCGAGTGCTCGGTCGCTCAGCTCCTCCGCCGCGATGTTCGCGACGGTCTCGTTCACGCTCGTGAGCTCGCCGCCCGCGAACCAGGCACGCCCCAGCGGGTGGAAGATGAGCCAGTGGTGCATCCACTCGTGGCTGGCGACCGAGAGCGCGCCTCGAAGCGAGGTGTCCGGCGTCACCTGTGCCGGATACGTCGCCACCCCGCCGATGCGCGCAACGATCGCGGAGATGTTGTCGTCCAGCGACTCCACCTTCCGTTCCAACTCATCCTGCTCCGGCAGGCTGATGTCGGAAGTGAGCAGGCGGTCGTCCAGCCGGACGATGGCGTCCCGCGGCGAGCGCACCAGCACGTGGCCGCCCTCCTGGAACGCGAAGTCCACGGGAGGCCAGCGCACCGGGCCGAAGCGTGTGATGACGCCCAGATCGTCGGCGCTCTGCGATATCGCGCCCTCCAGCGTCTCCTCCACCAGCGGCGACAGTTCCGCGCGGCGGCGCCCCAGCCGTTCTCTCTCCGCCTCCAAAGCCGCGACCTCGGCATCCGGTGCCCCCTCTGCGAGGACGCGTTCTATCTCCCGCCGCTTTTCGTTCAGTTCCCCGCTCACACGGAAGAACTCCTGCACCCGCTCCAGCCGTTCCTCCGCGCCCGGCCTGCCGAAGACGCCCACGGCCAGGTTGAACCACTTGTCCGGGAAGTGGACTATCTCCCACCGCAGGATGTCCTGCTCGTAAGGAGCGGAGGTGCGGTGGAGCTGCTCGACGGAATCGCCGCGTCCTATACCCGCGGCGATCAGGAGCATGGCCGCCAATGCCCACAGGCCAAGCGTAAGGTTGCCCGTCAACGCGCGCATAGGCCCACAGCTTGCGGTTCCTGCACTCTGCCGGTTGTGCATTGCACGTTCATCGCCTGATAACTATTATGCGCTGCACAACCCACTCCGGCGTTATAGGGGAGGCGCCTATCGTGGACCAATTCACGACGCAGCAGATCCGCAACGTAGTACTCCTGGCGCACTCAGGTGCAGGCAAGACGTCGCTCGCCGAAGCGATGCTCCACGCGACCCAGGCCATCAACCGCCCCGGGCGTGTCGAGGACGGCAACACCGCCTCCGACTTCGAGCCTGAAGAGCACCGCAGGCAGACCAGCTTGCAGCTCGCGGTGCTCCCGTGCGTCTGGAAGGGCGTGAAGATCAACGTGATCGACACCCCCGGTTACGCGGACTTCCTGGGCGAGACCGTCTCAGCGCTGCGCGCCGCCGACGCCGCGGTGATCGTCCTCTCCGCTCCCAGCGGTGTGGAGGTGGGTGCAGAGATCGCGTGGCAGCGCGTCCGCGACAGGGGCATCCCCACCATCGTCTTCGTCAACAAGATGGACCGCGAGCATGCCGACTACGAGGCCACGATGGCCCAGGTCCGCTCACGGTTCGGGAGCCGGTGCGCGCCCATCAACCTCCCCATCGGCGCGGAGTCTTCTTTCAGCGGCGTCGCCAGCTGCGTCTCGGGCAGCGCGCCCGCCGGGATGGAAGACGCCATCGCAACGGCGAAGGACCAGCTCGGAGAGGCCGTCGCCGAGACCGACGACGACCTCACGATGAAGTTCCTGGACGAAGGTGAGCTCAGCGACGAGGAGATAGCCCAGGGCCTGAGCATCGGCGTCCGGACAGGACAGACTGTCCCCGTACTGGCCGGCTCTTCCACCACCGAAATGGGCATCGGAGAGCTGATGGACGCCATCGTGAGCTACATCCCCTCCCCTGCCGACGTGCCGGGCGTGAAGGCCACGAAGGGCGGCACGGACGTGGAACTGACCGCCGACGCGAACGGCCCGCTCGCAGCCTTCATCTTCAAGACGACCGCCGACCCGTTCGTCGGCAAGCTCTCGTTCTTCCGCGTGATGAGCGGCACGCTCTCCGCGAACAGCGAGGCGTTCGACAGCGGATCGGGCGAGACCGAGCGCATCGGGCAGGTTTTCGTCCCCGTGGGCAAGAAGCAGGAGAGCGTTGCGAGCCTCGCCGCCGGCGACATCGGCAGCGTCTCGAAACTGGCGCATGCCGTCACCGGAGACACGCTCACCTCCAAGGCGGACCCCGTATCGCTGCCCCGCGTGGAGTACCCGGAGCCCGTCTTCCGCATCGCCGTGCACCCCAAGAGCAAGGCCGACCTGGAGAAGCTCTCCTCGTCGCTCGCGCGGCTTACGGAAGAAGACCCGTCGCTGGTCCTCAATCGCGATCAGGCGACGGCCGAGTTGGTCATCGCAGGCCAGGGCAACACGCACGTGGAAGTGATGGCGGAGCGCGCGAAGCGGAAGTTCGGCGTCGAGTTGGAGCTCGCCGCGCCGCGTGTGGCGTACCGCGAGACCATCTCCCGGGTAACGAACGTCGAATACAAGCACAAGAAGCAGACCGGCGGCCACGGCCAGTACGGGCACGTGTTGCTCCGGTTGGAGCCCCGCGGCAGGGGTGAAGGGTTCGAGTTCGCCTCCGAGGTCGTGGGCGGGAACGTGCCGCGCGAGTACATCCCTGCCGTTGAGAAGGGCATACACAAGACCATGGAGGAGGGCGCTCTCGCGGGCTTCCCCATCGTGGACGTGAAAGTCGTCCTCACGGACGGGAGTTCGCACTCCGTGGACTCGTCCGGCCAGAGTTTCGAGATAGCCGGCAGCATGGCGATGAAGAAGGGAGTCGTGGAAGCCTCTCCCACGTTGCTCGAGCCGGTGATGCGCATGGCCATCGAGACGCCGGAGCAGTACGCCGGCGCGGTGGTCAGTGACCTGAATACACGGCGCGCGCACATATCGGGCATGACCCCGGTTGGCGGCGTCGCACACATCGAGGCCGAAGTGCCCCAATCGGAGGCGCAGCAGTACTCCACCCACCTGCGCGCGCTCACACAGGGACGCGGGACCCTCTCCATGCAGTTCGACCATTACGGCGAGGTTCCGGCGTACCTGACTCCGAAGATAGTGGAGGAGTCTCAGGAGCTGGCCAAGGCTTAACCGCCTCCTGGCTGTTCTCTCAAGCGCCCTCGGGAGCATGAGGGCGCCGCCTTCCGTCATTCCCCCGGCGGAAAAGGCATCAGTACAACTGTTGGAGGAGCATGCCTATGCAGGGAGTGATTCTCGCTGCCGGCGACGGCGGCAGACTCCGGCCGTTCACGTACCGGACGCCGAAGCCGCTCATACAGTTGAGAGACCGTCCGCTCATCTGGTACCCGCTCTCCGCGATGGCCGAGGCGGGCATCCGGGAGGTCGGTATCGTCGTCGGCTATCGCGCAGAACAGATCATGGAAGGACTCGTCGACTGGGCGCCGGACGGGGTGCGGCTGGAGTTCATCCATAACCCGGAGTTCGAGGGCGGCAACGCGGTGTCTGTCCGTGCCGCACGGGACTTCGCGGGCGGCGGGCCGTTCATGCTCGCGATGAGCGACCACATCATCGAGCCGGGCGTCGCCGTCCGGCTGACGGGAGAGTGCGAACACCCGGCGATGCTGGGCGTGGACTCGGCCGCATCGATGGAGAGCCAGTTGAGCGACGCCACGAAGGTACTGGTCGACGGCGACGGCTTCCTCCGGCAGATCGGCAAGGGGCTGCGGCGCTGGAACGCCGTGGACATCGGCGTCTTCGTATTCCAGCCGTCCATCTTCGCCACCCTGGACCTTCTCTATGCCAGGGAAGGCGCCGCACTGGAGCTGAGCCGCGTGATGCAGCATCTGGCGAACGAGCCGTGCGGAGTCACAACGCGCGACATAGAAGGCCTCTTCTGGACCGACATCGACACCCTCGCAGACTTCAAGAGCGCGTATGACCACCTCAACTCTGCCGTAGACCTCCCCGTATGACGGGCTGGGCGCGCGAGTGACGCCTTGTTCAACGGCTGCACGACAACGCGCATCTTCTGCCGTCCCAACTGTCCGCCGGGCCGCCGCACGAGGCCGGACCACCGCGTCACATTCGCGGACCAACAGGAGGCAGCTAGGGCGGGCTACCGTCCATGCCGTGTCTGCACACCTCTGGACGGCCCGCCCGGCCCCTGGGTGAGCAAGCGCCGGCGAGGTTAGAGCCCGCGCTCCCGTCGCGCCTCTTCCTGCGTGAGGATGCCCGCCTGCACGAGCGCCACCTGACGCTTGGTGCGCTCGCTCTCCGTCTCCGACAGCGCCTCGACCTGCGTGAGGTCAAACGCCACGGACAGCCCCCGCGCTGACGGGCCGAGCCTCGGTATCAGGCCCTCGTTGATCGCGCCCGCGAGGAACGTCAGCTCCGGGACCATCGTCTTCTCCCAGAACATGCGGCGCGCCTCTCGCACGTTGTTGAGCGTCGCGTGGCTGAAGTCCTCCAGCAGCGGCAGCGGGACGCCGTACACCCGCGCAACGCCTTCCAGGCTCCACCGCAGTCCGGCGAGCCACTCCATGTCCCGCTGGTTCAGCCCCAGCCGCTGCACGTCCCAGGCGTCCCCGGTGACGAGAGGGAGATGCGCTCGGCCAGGTCCGGCGTGGCGAGCTTCCAGCCTCGAGTAGAACTCGGTGATCTGGCCGTCGGTGACGGGCCCATTCGCACGGAAGACGAGGTCCTGCGGCTGTGCGCCGTTGCGGAAGAACTCGCGGTTGAACCGCAGCGCGTCCATGCCCATGTCGGCAGTGAGCCGCGCGGCTGCCATCGGCGCGAACCCGGCGAACTCCTCCAGCGGGTTGAAGTAGCGGAACCAGACCACCTCCTCCGGCAGAAGCGCTGTCTCCCGTCCCCGCTCCTCGTAGACGAACCCCGCGACGTACCGCTCCGGGTCGCGAACGATCCGCACCCGGTCGGGCCGCAGCGCCCATATCTCGTCCGGCGCGGCGGACGCAGACGCCTTCACTGAGCGTCCGAGGTACCAGAACGCGGCGCCCCACAGGCAGAGGTACGTCTCCGTGGCGATGAGCAGATCGCTCCTGCTCCACCAGCCGTTGACCGAATCGAGCAGCCGCTGCGCCGGATGCTCCGGCCCCACCCAGCGCCACGCGCCCGAGGCATCGACCTCCCGCACCTGCAGCGGCGGACGGGACGCCGCCTCCGCACGGAGCTTCACTGCCGCATACACGTCGGCGCTCCTGGCGTAGTACTCGCCGTAGCCGCTCGACTGCCACTCGGCGCCGACTCCCCTGTCCGGCGCCAGTGTCCGCAACGACGCCGCAAGCGGCACGTTCGCCCGTCGCACCGCGATACCGTCCATAACTTCCCGCAACGTTCCCAGCATCTCCAGCCTCCTTTCCCTGTCCTTGTGCGTGCGGCGCGCGTTCGCGAAAACGCGGAAGAGCCCCGGTCTCTCTCAGACCGGGGCTCTCCCCGACGTGTCGCTCTGTCCCTGTGCCGCCTGTAGACATCATCCCAGGTGGCGCCGGAACGCGCAACGGGCGGATGTCACCTCATCGGATCGGCCATCACCGCTCCGGTACGGCCCACCGCGAAACGCTCGTCTTCCGGGGGTGACGCCTGACCGTACGCATCCCGCCCCCAGCAGACCGCCGTCCCGTCCACCTCCAACGCGCAGGTGTGCACGCCGCCGCTGCTGATGGCCGCGTACCGGGCGTCCGGGTCCGGCGGGGACGACTGCCCCTGCGCGTCGCTGCCCCAGCAGACGGCTGCCCCGTCCGACCGCAGCGCACAGGTATGCCGGATGCCGCTGCTGATGGCGCTGAAGTTGACCCCTTGCGGCGGCGACGCCTGTCTCATCTCGTTGGAGCCCCAGCAGACGGCCGCCCCGTCCGTATCGATGGCGCACGTGTGCAGTCCGCCGGCGCTGATGGCGGTGTACTTCCCGCCCTCCGGCGGCGTGGTCTGCCCGTAGCGGGCGTCGCCCCAGCAGACGGCGGAGCCGTCCCTGCGGAGCGCGCAGGTGTGCTGCCCGCCGCTGCTGATCACGTCGAACCGCTCGTTCGGCGGCGGGTCGGCGCGCTTCAGCCCGTCCCAGTAGTCCGGGTCGGTGCTGGCAGGCGTGGGAGTCGGGACGCCTGCAAGTTCAGGCCCGTTGCTGCCCCAGCAGACGGGAGCGAAGTCGCGGCGTATCGCACAACCGTGGAGCGCGCCGACGTCCAGGCCGATGAAGAAATCGCCGATGCCGGGCGTCGTCCGCACGCGCGGAGTCGACTGACCTTCGCTGTCGTCGCCCCAGCAGAGTAACGTGAGGTCCGGGCGCAGTCCGCACGTGTTGAAACTGCCCGCGCTGATGGACGTGAAGAGCAGCTCTTCCGGAGGAAGCGGGTCGTCGTTCTCGTCCTTGAGCTTCTCAGGCGATGACTGCTCGTAGACGTCGCTGCCCCAGCAGACGACGGTCATGTCCGGCCGGAGCGCGCAGGTGTGGTCGCCGCTGCTGCTCAGCGTCGTGGGCTGGTTGCGGTGGATTTTTCACATATTGACCGTGCGCCGCATAAAGAGGTGTTTATGTAGGTTG
>VXQP01000005.1 GCA_009838965.1 Chloroflexota bacterium
CACCTTCTTTTCGGGCGCCCCCTCCTTTTTTTAAAACCCCCCGGCGGGGGGGGGGCCGGGGGGGGCCCCCCCCCGGCCCCCCGGCGGGGGGGGGGGCCCCCCCCCCCCCGTCCTCCGAGGAGCGGGCGATGCTCACCGCCTTTGACGCCGTGCTCACCGCGATGGCGTATGCGGCGACCGCCCTCGCCGTCTTCGCCATCGTCTGGGCGGGCTTCGTCCTCATGGCCGAGGGGAGCGACTCCCGCAGCGCTGGCCGCGCGCGCAACGCCGTCGCCGGGGCGCTCCTCGGCCTCGTGCTCGTCCTCTCGGCCAAGGCGATCGCCCTCGCCCTGCGCGGCGGCATCGTCCCCATCCCGTAGCAACAAGCCCACCCGAAAGGAGCACCGCCTTGCAAGACCTCATCAGACGGATCAGGGACACGGCGCTGCGCGGCCTGCGCAGAGCCATCGTACCCACTCCCGGGAGATTGATCGTCGCCCTGCGACAGCTACTCGACCGGACCAGGAGCATCGCCCGCCGTGTCCTCAAGAGAACCCCCCGGTCGGATTCCCTGCCGAAGGAGCGCGTCCCGAAGCCCCCGTTGCCGCTACCCCTTTGTTTCATGCTCTCTCACCTGGAGGACGACGGCCCCGTCCGCATCGACGGACTCAAGCTCGGCATATTCGAGGTCATGGGCCTCGAGCTCGACGAGCCGAAGCTTGGCGCCTTCGCAGGAGCGCTCAACGCCCTCGATTTCCCGCTCCAACTCCTCATCCGCCAGCACCCGCCCGACCTCGGCCGGATGCGCGAGCGCCTGCGTGAAGCCGAGCCCGCGGACCTGCCCCCGCAGACCGCCGCGGCAGCGGAGTCGCTCCGCGCTCTGCTCACTACCCTTGAGCAACGCGACGGCATCCTCGACCGCCGCTTCTACGCCGTCTGCCCGTTCGACCGCGCCGGCGACCTGCGCGTCCTCCTGGGCAAGGCGGGCCTCTCCGCCCACCCGCTCACCGGCCGCGCGCTGCGCCTCTTCCTGCTGGCATCCGCCCTCGGCGGCTCGCCCGCGGACCGAGACGAGGACGAGCGCGTGGAGGTCACCGTCAACCGGCGCGAGATCCGCGTCGGCGAGCGCCTGGTCCGCTCGCTCCACCTCGGGCGCTGGCCCCGCGCACTCGCCCCCGGCTTCCTCCAGGGGCTGATGGCCGCCGGTGCGCCCATGGACCTCGCCATCCACCTCGGCCCCATACCCGCAGAGCAGGCCGCCCGCACCCTGGAGTGGCAGAAGGTGCGCTTCGAGTCGGCGCAGTCCCTCTCCCTGCGCCGGGGACGCACCATGTCCCCCGAGGCCGAGATCGCCCTGGAGGACATCACCCGCCTGCGCGACGAGGTGCAGCGCGGGCGCGAGCGCCTCTTCCACTCATCGCTCTCCATCACCCTCCACGCGAAGGACGACGACGCCCTCAAGGAGATGACCCAGCGCGCCAGGGCTCACTTCGCCGCCACCCTTGGCAAGCTCGACACGCTCTCGTTCCGCCAACGGGTCGGCTTCCTCTCCACGCTGCCCATCTCCATGAACGCGGTCGCCGAGTGGCGGTCGCTGGACACGTCGTCGATCGCGCGCCTCTTCCCCTTCTCCCCGCCGGACCTGGACACCCGCAGCGGCACCCTCTACGGGATCGACCTCCGCGCCTGCTCGCCCGTCGTCTACGACCCGTGGGACGGCACCCACCTCAACGCCAACACCGCCGTGCTGGCGCGCTCCGGTTCGGGGAAGTCGTTCTCCACCAAGCTCGGCGTGCTCAGGGGGCTGACCAGGGGAATCACCGCCTACGTCATCGACCCCGAGGGCGAGTACGCCGACATGGCCCGCGCAGCCGGCGGCCGCGTCCTCTCCCCCGGCGTCCCCGGACAGGGCATGAACCCCTTCGTCATCAACCAGGGCGACGCCGAGGAGCTCCTGCTGCGCATCGGCAGCCTGCGGCGGCTCATCGAGGTGATGGTCGGCGAGCGGCTCAGCGCCGAGCGAAGGGCCGCCCTCGACCACGCCCTCGCGGGCTACTACTCCGAGCCGCGCGAGCGCACCGGCTTCAAAGACTTCTACGCCTACCTGCAGGACGGCGAGTCGGATGACCTCGCCCGGCTGCTGCGCCCCTTCGCCACCGGCAGCCTCCGCCACATCCTCTCGGACGAGGGTGACGACCTCCTCACCAACGAGGCGCTCGTCACCGTCTTCGACCTCCGCCTCCTCGAACCCGAGCTACGCCCGGCCGCCGCCATGGTCTGCACCGAGACCGTCTGGGCCGCCGCCGCGCAGAACCCCAGGCCACGCCTGCTCGTCGTGGACGAGGTCTGGTCAATCATGCAGCACCCCGAGGGCGCAGCCTTCATGATCTCAATGGCCAAGCGTGCGAGGAAGCACCGGCTCGGCCTCCAGTTCATCACCCAGGACGTGCAGGACCTCCTCTCCGAGGACACCTCGCGCGCCATCACCGGCCACTCCGGCAGGGCACTCCTCCAGAACGCCGCCTTCAAGCTCCTCCTCCAGCAGGACGCAGCCGCCATCTCCACCGTCGGCGACGCCTTCGACCTGCCGGTCGACCTGCAGCGCTGGCTCCTCTCGTGCCCGAGGGGCGACGGCCTCCTGCTCGCGCGCGGAGGAAGATTCCCCGTCCGCATCGAGGCGACCACGGAGGAGGCCGAGGTCATCGAGTGGCGGCCCGGCAGGCACTAGGACTCATCCCTACGGACAACTGCGAACGTGCGCCGACGCACGGAAAGGAAGACCTATGAGACCGAACCCGACGAACACCGCCCCGGACGAGGACCGCGCCGCGAGAGCGCCCGCGCTGCTGGCGGTGACGCCGCCGCGCACCGGCGAGCGCACCCTCCTCGGCGTCGAGAACCTCCTCGCCTCCATCGCCGTCCCGGAGCCGTTCTCCCTCGAGATCGCCGGCGGCGCCGGCGGCGTCACCCTCATGGCCCGCTGCCGCGGCGGCGACGTGGTGCGGGGCCAGATCATGGCCCACTACCCCCAGGCCCGCATCCGCGAGGTGGCGCCCGACGACGACCCGCTGCGCCTCGACGAGGGCGAGCTGGCATGGACGACGACCCTGCGCTCCGGCGGCCCCGAGTACGTCCCCCTGCGCACCTTCCGCGACGAGGACCTCACCGACCCCGGCTCCGACCCCCTCATCGCCCTGCTCGGCGCGCTCTCAGACCTCGATCCCGGCGAGCGCGTCGTCGCGCGCCTGCTCATGCGCTCCCTCGGCCCGGACTGGGCCGTCCAACACCAGCGCCTCGTCCAGGAACACCCCGGCGCCGCGACGGCGCAGCGCGCCCCAAGCCCGCAGGGCGGAGCGCCGCAGGCCGCAGGCGGCCTCGGCATGGCCGTCCTCGGCATCGGCGCGTTCGCCGCGCTCACGGCCTACCGCTGGGTGCAGAGCGGCGAGACGTGGAAGGCCGTCCTGTTGGGGCTCGGCATGACGGCGGGGCTCGCCGTCGCGGGCTGGGTGAAGGCCCGCTTCTTCAAGCGCCCGCGCGTCTACGCCCCGCTCCTGGTACGGGAGAAGGTCTCACGCATCGCCTTCGACGCCGAGGTCCGGGTGACCGTCGTCCTCCCGCCCGGCGCTGACCAGCAGCGGGCCGCAGAGATACTGGAGCAGGTGACCGCCGCCTACCGCCACTACGACAACCCCGCCGGCGCGAGCTTCATCGTCGGCGAGGCCAGGCCCACACCCGTCCTGGACACTTCCCTCGAACCCGCAAGCCCCGGTTTCTTCGGCAGGCGCAGCATCATCGGCGTCCGCGAGGCCGCCGCGCTCTGGCACCCGCCGAGCCCCGGCGACGAGACGCCGCTCGTCGAGCGCTCCGGCTCCCGCTCCCTCATCCCCGCTCCCCTCGGCCTCAGGGACGGCGCTCCGGTCGGCGACACCACGGCGGGCAAGCCCAGGGAGGTGCGATTCCCCGCCGACCTGATGCGCCGCCATCACCTCTACGTCGCCCGCACCCGCATGGGCAAGTCCACGCTCATGCACCACGTGGCTGTCCACAAGATGCGCGAGAAGGCCGAGGGACGCGACCCCGACGCCATCGTCGTCGTCGACCCCCACGCCGACCTCGTCGACGCCCTCCTCGAACACGTGCCCCCGGAGATCGCCGACCGCGTGCGCCTCATCGACCTCGCGGACGAGACCGGCTCGGTCGGCATCAACCTGCTGGACGCCCGCATCTTCACCGACCGCGACCGCAACGCCGATTCGGTGGTGCGCGTGGCGAGGGGCCTCTGGGAGCAGTGGGGGCCGCGCATGCAGTCGATCCTCGAACACGTCGTCAAGAGCCTGCACGAGGCCAACCTGCACCCCGACACCGACCCCGCCGACCAGTACACGATCCTCGACGGCCTGCCCCTGCTCTCGGACGCGAAGTTCCGGATGAGGGCGCTGGCGAGGGTGAGCGACCCGTACCTGCTCGAGTGGTGGGCGCGCGACTTCGGGAACTGGCGCCGGGAGTACCGCGCCGAGGCGCTCGCCCCCGTCCAGACCCGCCTCGCCTACTACGCATCCTCCAAGCGCGCACGGGCCATCCTCGGCCAGCGACGCTCCACTGTCGACATGCGCCGCACCATCCTCGACGGCGGCATCCTGCTCGTCTCGACCGCCCAGGGCGCGGTCGGACGCGACGTCGCGGCGCTGGTGGGTTCCTCCCTGCTCAACCTCGTCGACGCGGTGATCCGCGAGCAGGGGAAGCTGCCGCCCGCCGAGCGCCGGGGCGCCCTCGTGGTGGTCGACGAGATGCAGTCCATGTCCGGCGTTGACTACGAGTCGATGCTCTCCGAGCTCGGCAAGTTCGGCGCATCCTTCGTTCTCGCCACCCAGAGCCTCTCCAAGCTCGACGACCTCTCCCGCACGATGCAGGACACGGTCCTCGCCAACACCGGCTGCCTCGCCGTCTTCCAGGTAGCGGGCTCCGACGCCCGCAGGCTCGTCTGGGAATTGGGGCGAGAGCGCGTCTCCGAGGACGACATCACCTCCCTGCCCGTCCACCACTGCTACGTCAGGGCCACCGTGGACGGCGAGCGCCTTCCCGCCTTCTCGATGATGGTGCGCAAGCCGGAGACGGGCGACGCGGCGACCGCCGCCAGCGTCCGCGCCGCGGCAGTGGACTACACCACCTCCGCAGAGGAGATCGCCGCGTCCGAGGAGCAGCGCCGGCGGCTCGCCGATCGACTCAAGGAGCAGCTGCTCCACATGCAGGAAGACGATTCAGGAGGAGACGGCGGAGCCCCCAGCAACAACGGGCCGCGCGAGGATCCGGAACGGACGGAGCCGCAGAGGAAGGCCCGCTCCCGCAACCCCGTCTCTCCGCAGCCGGAGCCTGACGCGCCCGAGGAGGCCGCGTGAGCGGAGCGGAACTCCAAGCCCGGCTCCTGCGATGGCTCGCCGCGATGCCGTTCCTCGACCGGCTCGAACTCGCCGCCGTGAGCGGCGTGTCCGAGCGCGCCGCCTACTACGCCATGGCCGCACTGGAAGACGCGGGGCTCGCAGCCGCACTTCCGCACGGGTCGGACCTCATCAGGCCCACGCGGCGGTTCCACGTCACCGCCAGGGGGCTGAGCCGCCTGGCGGCCGGCGAGGGCGTCCCCACGGAGACTCTGCTGCGCACCCACCCCGTCTCCGCGCAGTGGCGGCGCATACTGCTGCAACGGCTCGACGCAGTCGCGGCCGTCTACCGGCTCGCGGCCGCAGTCGCCGCCGAACGCGGCTCACTGGAAGGGTTCAGGTGGTTCCGGGCGATGGCGCTCGATGCAGTCCTCGTTCTGCCCGATGGCCGCAGCGTCGGCGTCGTCCGGCAGGGTCCCACGGCGGACAGGACCGCGTTCGCCAAGCGGCTCCGGCGCCTGTACGAAGGGAAGCTGCCGGGATCGCTCCTCGTGCTCGCATCCGACGGCTCGCGCCTGCGGCACACCCGCAGGCTGCTGGACGGCTTGCCCATGCCGACATTCATCGCGCTGGAACGCGACGCGGCCTCGGCGGCGGCGCATGGCCCGGTCTGGAACACCCCGTCCGGTAAGGCGGCGCTCAGCCTCCGCACTGCACTATCTGGGGCGAGGCCGGGGCGCGCGATGCCCGCCGAGAAGCAACGCCTCCGCGCGTCGATGCCCGCAGACCTCCCTCGCGGCTGCAGCAGCGATCCCGCGCCCGGCGAGCTGCTGCCCGCCAGGCTGAGACCAGCGGAGAAGCGGGCCCTCGACCTGCTCGCCGAGTGGCCCTGGCTGACGCCCGCGCATCTCGGCGCGTTGCTGGGCGTGGGGTCGCCGCGCCTCTCCCAGGTCATGGGACGGCTCCAAGCGCTGCGACTCACGGTCTCCGTCATCGCGGGGGAGCGCCGCCGGTTCGCCCTCACGGACAGGGGGCTGGCCCTGGTCGCACGCAGGGACCGCGTGTCCGTGGGAGCCGCCCGCGGGCGCTGGAGCGCGGCCCCTATCGATCCCTACGCTCTGCTCACCTGGCGCAACGTCTCCGGCGCGAGGAGCCGCCAGCTGCTCAGGAACATTGAGCACACCGAGGCCGTCCACGGCTTCGCCGCTGGACTCGCGGAACAGGCCCGCTCTACGGATTGCCAGGTGGCGCAGTTCGATCCGCCCCACCGCGCCTCGCGGTTCTTCCGGCATCGCGGACGGCTCCACTCGATACGGCCCGACGCGTTCGGCATCCTGCGCGGGGGCGACAGGCCGATGCCCTTCTTCCTCGAATGGGAGCGCCGCGCCGTCAGGCCCGTCACCATGGCGGCCCGGCTCGCGCCCTACCTGCGCTACTTCGCATCGGCGCGGGACGACGACGGCAATGGGATGCAGCCCGCCCTCCTCGTGGTCTTCGAGGACGAACTCACCGCGGTCCACTTCCTGCGCGTGGCGCGGCGGGAGACCGCGCGGACGGGAGTGCGCGTCCCGCTGTGGGTCTCGCACGCGGGCCTGCTGGACCGGGAAGGACCCCTAGGGAGGGCGTGGCTGGCGCAGGGCGGATGGGAACCGCGGCGGGCCTTCCCGATGCGCTGACGGCGCATCCGGCGCGCCTGCGGGAGCATGAGCGGCTGTGGCCTCCATCCGGGTATCTCCGGGATGAGGTCACGTGTCATTCCTGCGAAGCGAGCCTCACCGAGGCCGGCCACGAACCTCGTCTCCGAACAAGGGAACTCCAGCCCGCCCCAAAGCATCGAGCAATCCGCTCAGCGTCCTGGGTTCACGCCGGTTGGCCGCAGCCTGCCGTTCGAGTTCGGCAATCACGGTTGAAGGAGCCAGATCGAGGAGGTCCAGCAGGAAGCGGTCTGGATGGATGACGTCGATCTCGTAAGGGGCGACACTCGAGTCCGGGAAGTCATCGAGGTTGAAGGTCACGATTGCAGCGGCATTCGAACGCACAGCGGCAGCGAGAACGTGCCGGTCCTTCGGGTCGCACGTCATCGAGCCCAGGAGCGGTTGGTAACCCGACACCTCGGCATCGGGGAAGGCGCCCTGCATCTCGGCGCAGAGTCGGTCGACCGACTCCCGATCAAAGCCCTCTTCCACCAAGTTCCGACGGAGCTCTTCGATGATGTCCGCCGACCATAGGGCCTGGTAGAGGTCCTGTTCGGCGAGCCGTAGAAGCGTGTCCCGCAGGTGCGCCGGGTACAGCACGCAAGTATCGAGAACGACCGCGAACGGCACCAGCGGACCTCAGCGGGTACGCTTGGGCGTGGCGGTCCGTTCGTACATCCCGCTCTCGTCGGCAATCTCGACCATCCGATCCAGAGATTCACGTCGTTGGGAAGACCGTCGCTGACGGTAGGCGAGCACGGAGGCGAGCAGCACTCGACGGTGCCGGCCAGGCTGTTCAAACGGGATCTCGCCGGACTCCAGGAGTTTGACGAACGTCGGTCGACTGATCCCGAGCAGGTCAGCGGCTTCCTGGGTCGTAAGGCGCTGGTGCACCGGAGCAATGGTGACCGCCTGCCCGTTCGACATCGCCTCAACCACATCCCGTAACACTGCGAAGACCGCGGGAGGCAGTACAAGATGCTCACCGTTGGGTCCAGTGAGAGATGTCGTCGGCTCGGCTCCTACTCGGCTGAGCAACTCGACGAGTTCATCGAGCGGCCCCTCGGGTGGCAGAACAGTGTGTTCAAGCATCAGCGTGGTCATGGTGGGCACTCCTACTTGAATGTGGGGATACCTCTCTTGACAAAGAATACCCACTAATCGAAAAAATCGCAAGACCCAAGTCTTGGGAACTATCGCAAGGCGAACCTACTACAAGAGTCTACAACCTGAACCCCAGTCGTTTGGCGACATAGCGCAGTACCCGCCTCCATCCACGCCTCCGGTGTGTCCTGCTCTGCGCACATCAGCGTCTCCTGCAGCCCGAGCCGTTTGGAAAGGGTCAGGAGCAGGAAGAGATGCACGGAGGCGGGGGCAGCGCCGCGCCGCCACTCCCTGATCCGGTAAGGGCTCACGCCGAGCAGCCGGGCAAGCGAACGCCACGACATGCCCCCTGCCTCCCTGAACCGCTCCAGCCGCTCCGGGAAATCCGCCGGAAAGTCGAACGAGACGCGCCGGTGCGCCTTCCGCCGCCGTCCCACGACGCTAGTTCGCCCCGTCTCCGGCCGGAACGATGCCGGAGAAA
Source organism: Chloroflexota bacterium (assembly GCA_009838965.1). Classification (GTDB taxonomy): domain Bacteria; phylum Chloroflexota; class Dehalococcoidia; order Lucifugimonadales; family Australimonadaceae; genus Bin16. The sequence continues at coordinate 8,634 of VXQP01000005.1, forward strand.
AGCATCCCACTCTTTCCTACCTTCATCGCCGTCCTCCGTCCGGCCCTGCGCCGCCTGCTACTGGCGATGCCTACGCCGCTGCGGGAGGGCAGACGTCCTCGCCCAGCAGCAGTTGCACGCCACCCGGCACGCGGGCCGCCAGCTTGAAGAGTGAGAACAGCGCGTCCCCGCAGGGCACTGTGCCATCGCGCCAGCGCTGCACCTGTCGGGGATCGGCGTCCACGCACATCGCGACCCCTTCCCACGTAAGCCCCGCCTCCTCCTTGAAACGCTTCAAGCGATCGGGGAAGTCCTCCGGCAGAAGGCCGGAGCCGAGGAAGAAATCAGGTGGTGGCGACCTACGGATCATGTGCCGCCTCCAGGATGAAGAGATCGTCGAATGCGGCCTCCAGCGCCTGTAGCAGACACCGCCGCGTCCCAGGCCCGGGACGGCGCTTACCGGTCATCAGCTGAGAGAGATAGCCCGACGAGATGCCCGCCAGGCGCGCCAGCTCGTTCTGCGTCATGTTCAGCCGGTTGAGCCGCTCCCAGACTGCGTGAGGCTCGAGTCTGGCGGTGAGTAGACGGCGCCTACCGGACATGTCCGCCATCCTTCTCGAACGGTCTACGGTCCAGGTACAGGTGGACGGCGAGGGCGCGGCTGCCTGCCGCCTCTTCCTTGGCGAGCAAGCCCAGATAGGAGCGCGCGATGATGCGGGCCAGCATCCGCAGCCTGCTCAGCCGCAGTTCGTCCTGCTCCCTCGTCAATCTCCGCTTCTTCTGCCGCACGTCTCCGCTCCATTGGGGATACGATCTGGGTCGCGCGCCGGTGGCGCACCTGGGAGGATGTCCCTCCTGGGTGCGAACATATGTTCTATTCATTGCCGAGTGTAATGACGGGCTCCGCACAGGTACAACGGCCCGGGTGACTCGTAGAGGCGAATGGTCGGCAATTGCTTGCTCCGATATAGCAAACGTCGCTCATGTTTGACGAATGAGTGCTTAGATCGCCAGTTGGCAGTGCGTGCATGGTGGCTCCTAGTCATCTATGAATGGCCCGCCGTGGACGCGCCTGTAAAAGGCTCGGAACTCCTCCTACTTCCCCGCCGGAACGTGTCGTTCCGCGCGGAGCGCAGCAGCACCCCTAGTCGGGCGCGATGCCCATGCCGGACTCGCTGCGGAACTCGGCCCACGGGCCGTTGCCGTTGATGTTCACAGCCCGGACGGCCACGTCGTAGCGTTCGCCGGAGGCCAAGCCAGTCAGGTGAGCGAACCGAATGTGCTCGTAGTTGTCGATGCGGTATGTTGGGTTCAGCCTGACCTCCGTGTAGCCATCCCCGGAGTCCGTTCGCCTGTAGCGAACGACGTAGTGCGAGACGGCCGAGCCGCCATCTTCCGGATAGTCCCAGGACAGGTCCAGAACTCCTCTGCTCGGGTGGTGAACTGTCAGTCCATCAGGTGCAGACGGAGCACTCGTTGCACCGGGAAGATCGAGCGAACGCTGGCCCTGATACCAGCCATAGACGCGCTCCGGGTCAGAGTTGGGATCGCTGTCGTGGTCCCACAGGTTCACTGCCTTGACGATGTATTTCACGCCAATCGGGTGCCTCGTGACCGTGCGGGTCAGAACACCGCCTGCATGAGTCTCTTCCGTGAGAACCGGCAGGTCTACAAGATACCCCGTCGTATCGGCCCCTTCGACGTAGATTGGGTCTGCCTCTAACGCTTGCGGGAAGGTGTAGGTCGTTGTTTCTGACGTAACCTCTCCCGCCGCGTCATAGTCCTTGGTAATCACCTGGTCGTGCCTCGACACGTACAGCGCGTAGCCGGAGAGGACGCCCAACTCCCCATTCTGGCGTCCTCTAGATGCCCCGACCCAACCTATCCAGATACGGTCGTGAGCCGCAGACTCCCAGACATACAACGGCGCTCTCGGCCCAATCTGGACAACGCCATGCTTCCTGAACAGCGAAACCACAATCGAATAATCTGCCGCTCCATACTCATCCTGAAACATATCATGGTGGTCTGTCCTGCCTGCCAAGTCCCTATGGCCAGCCGCGACTCTCGAACTCACGGTATATGTCGGGTTCGGAGAGGCATCTGATGGCAATGTGAAGTCCAAACTCACGATGGTCCTCGGTGGACAGTTGATGTCTCCACCATTGATAGTGCAGGTAGCAGATGCGTCGCCCCTGTTGGAAGTGACCATCATGAAGATGCGACTGCGCTCCAAGTTCACATTAGGGGTGTTGTCGATCCACCACACCCTGAACGATTCACGCCATATCTCCACAGGGTCGGGTCGCTCAGAGTACGCCAGCGTCTTCACGCCGTTGCCGTCCGTCAGTTCCGAGATGATGTTGACCGTGAACTTCTTACCTTTTTCGTCGGGAAGGTACGTGTAGAAGTGCGTCGTGTTCGTTGGACGTGGACCGATGCGCTCAGAACTGCCGTCTTCGTGCAGCAGGTCTATGTAGTACGCGGTCAGGCGCTTCCCTTCCGGTATCGACGCGGGAGCATCCCACCAGGCTCGGAACCTGTAGTTGTGCCCGTTGTCCAGACGCACGTTCTCAGGTCGCCCAGCCTGTATAGCCAACGTAGGGTCACGCCGTACCTCCAGCGTGGTTACGTCGCTCCAGTGGTCCAGCCCGTTCGCGTCCGATGTCCACGCACGGAACCTGTACCTGATCAGCGCCAGACCATCAATCTCGAACGACTGGTCGGCGTCGACGATGCCGTGCTCCCACGCAGTACGCGGCAGGCGCTTGTACTCGATCCGCACCGGGCCGACACACGCGGGGTTCCGTTCCCATGAACCGCTCACTCCTCGAACCACGTCTGCCCTGAACTCCGCCGTGATGGCGCACACCGGCACCGGCGTCGGCGTCGGCGTCTGCACCTCTCCGGCGTCCACCTGCACATCCTGCCTGCCGTACCGGGCAGCCACGCGGACCTCGTACAGCCCTTGTTCGACCATCGCGCCGTACCGAGTCACCATGCCGATCTCCACACGCTCCCAGGAGCGGGCGTTCTCCTCCTTGTAGCTGACCTCGTATCCGATGAGCGTGCACGCCTCGGCGCCCAGGTGCGGCGGCTCCCAGACGATCGCGAAGTTCTCGTTCGCGGCGCCATCGGGCGTGTCTGGCCGGATGTTGAAGGGCGATGGCCTCCTGCACGCGGTCGATACCGTAGGAGGCACCAGCGACTGGCCTGACCCGATGGTCTCGTACCGCACTATCGGAGGGACAGGCGTGTGCGTCGGCGTAGGAGGAAGTGGCGTCGGGGTGCTCGTCGGCACTGGAGTGGCCGTAGGAGCTGGAGTAGGCGTGGCTGTTGGCGTAGGCGTGCTCGTCGGGGTTGGAGTGGCCGTAGCCGTGGGCGTAGGAGTCGGTATCGCTGTCAGGGCAATCATCACCGCCGCTTCTATCGTCGCCTGTATGTCCGGGGTCGGACTCGGTGTCGGGGTAGCCGTTGGCGTAGGAGTGGGTGTAGGAGTCAACGTTGGAGTCGGACTCGGTGTGGGAGCCGGCGTCAACGTCGGGGTAGGCCTCGGAGCCGTCGGGTCGAACGGCGTCACAGGCACGACACTCGGCGCAGGGCCGGTGCACGCCACGCACACGAGCGCCAGCAGGGTAAGGGCGACTGCCTGCCGGGCTGGCGCACGGAGGACACTCATGGCCTGCCTGCTACATCCCGCCCGCGACGCCGCAGAGGAGCCTGCCGGGACTCCCGTTATGCCTCCGGAC
>VXQP01000020.1:0-63653 GCA_009838965.1 Chloroflexota bacterium
CCGACACCCACTCCCACACCTACCGCAACACCGACACCCACGCCTGAGCCTCCGTCCGCCGCGGGCGGCGGCATCAAGGGAAGCGACCTCTTCGCTCTGCTCCCCGAGGACGAGCTCACCTGCCTCAAGGAGACCGCGGGGGAAGCGATGTTCGCGATGGCCCAGGAGATGACCATCACGATGGAACTGGCCAACGACCCGGCCGGCGCCTTCATGTTCCAATGCGTTTCCGAGGAGAGCCTCGCGAAGCTCGCCGCCGCCATCGTGGCCGCCGGAGGTTGACGACATGGACCGCACGACGTTCCGGGCGATAGACGGCGACGGCCACATCCGCGAGCCCGACGCCGAGATCTGGAAGTACCTCGACGAGCCGTACGGCTCGTCCGAAATCACGCTCAACTACCCGTTCTTTCCCTCGCTGGACGGCTTCCAGCGAGGCGCCTTCGGCGCGGCGGCCGGCGCCCACAAGCGCAGGGAGGGTGTCATCGACGCCGGCGCCTGGCAGCGGCTCCTCGACGAGATCGGCCTCGACTACGCCGTCCTCTACCCCACCGCGGGGCTGGGCGTCGGCATGATCCAGGACCCGGACTGGGCCGTCGCCGTCTGCCGCGGCTACAACAGCTGGCTCGACGCCGCCTACCGCCGGGTCGACCCCCGCCTCGTGGGCGTCGCGCTGCTCCCGCTGCAGGACGTCGACGCAGCCGTGAAGGAGCTGCGCCGCAGCGTCACCGAGCTCGGCATGGTCGGCGGCATGCTCCCGGCCAACAGCGCCAACATGGGCGTCCGCAGCCCCCTCGGCGACGAGCTGTTCTGGCCCCTCTACGAGGAGGCGCAGCGGCTGGACGTCCCCCTCGCCGTCCACGGCGCGCCGTCGGTCGGCCTCGGCATCGACTTCAACCGCAGCGTCACGTTCGCCAACGTGCTGGAGCACCCGCTCTCCGTCATGATCCAGCTCACCAGCATGTTCCTGGAGGGCGTCTTCGACGAGTTCCCCGACCTCCGCATCGCCTACCTCGAGGCCAACACCGTCTGGATGCCCTACATGATGGACCGCATGTCCGGCAAGAAGCGGCGCGGACGCACCGACTCCGCCGACCTCATGCACAGTGGACGTGTGCTCGTCAGCGTGGAGGGCGCCGACCCCGGCCTCCCCTACGCCGTCGACCGCCTCGGCGAGGACGCCATCATCTACGCGACCGACTACCCGCACGAGACGAAGGAGCGGGTCGCCGAGGAATTGGACGAGGCGCTCGCCCGCACCGACCTGCCGGAGAGCACGCTGCGCAAGATCTACCGGGACAACGCCGTCCGCCTCTACAACTGGCAGGGCCCCAAGGGGGAGGCGGCCACACAGCCCGCGGCAACCGCAACCGCGTAGGTCATACCGGAGTCCCATGGAAGCCGGCGCACTCCCCGACACCGCACCGGACGCCGAAGCCACCGTCCGTTACACCTACCGGGCGCACTACGCCTACGGCCACGAGGTGACCCGCAACGAGAACGTCTTCCGCATCATCCCCCGCGTGGACGGCGCGCAGCGCAACGCCTCCTGGGAGGTCCGCATCACGCCGGACGGAGCGCGGGACGAGCATCACGACGCGTTCGGCAACCTCGTCCTCCGCTCGCTCGTCACACAGCCCCACCGCGAGATGGACGTGGAGGCAGCCGGCTCCGTGGCCGTCCGGCTTGCGCAGGAGCCGGTGACCGACCTCCGGATGGAGGTCTACCGCCAGAGGCTCCTCCACAGCGACGTCTATCTCGCGAAGTCGGTGCTCGTGGACCCCGCCGCGCTCGCCGACCATGCCAGGACTGCTGCGGGCGGCGCGGTGTCGCTGCTGCAGGTCGTCGAGTCCGTCACCGCCTGGCTGCAGCGCCATATCGTCTACGAGCGCGGCTACACCTCCGTCTTCACCACGGCGGAGGAGGCCGTCGCACGGGGGCACGGCGTTTGCCAGGACTACGCCCACGCGGCCATCGGCCTGCTGCGCGCCCTCGGCATCCCCGCGCGCTACGTCTCCGGCCTGCTCGCCACACAGGTGGGCGAGACCCACGCGTGGATCGAGTTCTTCCACCCGGACCACGGCTGGGTCGCCACCGACCCCACGAGGGCGCGGGTGCTCGCGGACCCCCGGGAGCTGCTCACGTTCGCCGTCGGACGCGACTACAACGACGCCCGCCCCAGCATCGGCTCGTTCGAGCCGCCCGGCCAGGGCGGGCTGGTGTCGATAGAAGCCAGCGTCCAACTGCCGGAGGATGCGTAAGCATCGTCATTCCCGCGCAGGCGGGAATCTCGCAGCCCACCAGGCGAGGTTCCTGCCTCCGCAGGAACGACGGAGTCTCGCAGGCTACGCCTGCACCGACTGCTTGCCCTCGATGCGCCGCACGAAACCGACCAGCGCGTAGATGAGCGGCGTGTCCAGCGCGGCGATGCCCAGCTTGATGACGTACTGCACGTAGATGAGCTCCCACAGCACGCCGCCCGGCACCGTCCCCGCGAACGCGATGGAGACGAAGACCGCGGAGTCCAGCGCCTGCGACACCATCGTGGAGCCGTTGTTCCGCAGCCAGAGGTGCTTGTCCTTCGTCACCTTCTTGATGATATGGAAGAGGATGACGTCGTTGTTCTGGGAGATGAGGTAGGCGACCATCGACGCCAGCACGATGCGCGGCACCGAGCCGAGGATGTCGTCGTACGCTCCCTGCCCCTCCCAGAACGAGGCGGCGGGGATGATGCCGCCGACGTAGGTGAGCAGCACAACCAGCAGGCTCAACGCGAACCCCGTCCAGACGACGATGGCAACGGTGCGCCTGCCGTACACCTCGGAGATGGTGTCGGTGACGAGGAAGGTCAGCGGGTAGGCGATGAAGCTGACGGATACTTCCCAACGACCCAGCGAAACGATCTTGACCGCGATGATGTTGGCCACGACCAGGAACGTCGTGAAGGCCATAGCGAGCACTGCCAGCGGCATCTTGTCCTCCCATCGGGACGTCGTTCGTCCAGACAGGGGGGAGTATATGCGTCTATCGCCCGACGATACCCTTGGAGTTTCAGCCGATTTCACGCGCCGGGGCTCGGCCCCGGAAAGACCCACTGCGACAGGGCAGGTTCGGCCTCCGAACAGGGCACCATGAGCAGGTCCCGCCTGACGTGGCTGCGTCCGCCCGTCGGCTCGCCGTCGCCTCCCGCCACAGCCAGGCACATCCCATCGCCGCCCAGCCGAAGCGTGCCGTCCTCGCCGTACGTGAACCGCTGCGTCGGCGACTCCGAGCACGGCCGCACGTAGAGGCTCGTCCCGTCCGCCTCGATGCAGCGGTCGTGCTCGACCAGGTAGAGCCGCCCCTCGGAAGGCCGGTTGAACGCGAACATCTCGTCATCCGCGCCCGGCTTGCAGGTGTGCGCCTGCAGCGGGCGGTCCAGGCCCAGGCTGGCCCCGAAGCCTGCAACGTCGACGCAGTAGAACTCCGGCTCGTCCAGCGGGTCCGCCAGCATCACGAGGGTCTCAGACGGCACGACATCGTCCACGGGCGCCGCAGCGGTCGGGGTTGGTCCCGGCGTGGGCGCCGGCACGGACGTGGGAGTGGCTGTGGCCTGCGAGGTTGCCGTCGGCGCGGGCAAGGATGTGGCGGCTGGCTCCGGCGTAGCAGTGGGTACAGGCACAGGGGTCGCGGTTGGCGGAGGCGTTGCAGTGGGCTCGGGAGCAGCGGTAGGAGTCGCAGTGCGTTCAGGTATCGGCGTTGGTGCAGCTGTGGGCCGGGGTTCGGCGGCGCACGCAGCCAGCGTTGCGACAGCCGCCAGACAGGCCATCAGAGCCACCAACGCAGTCCACCGCATACGGCTCACGCCTGCCCTTCGTCGGGGGCGAATGCGTCGAACTCAGGTGCGAAGCGGACGGCGCCTGTGATCTGTTCCAGCGCGCCCTGCCGGAGCTCGATCGCCTGGAACGCAGGCCCGCCCCCGTAGGGATCCGTCAGCCCGTAGTCGCTCGCCGGAACGAATCCGAACCGCCCGTAGTAGCCGGGGTCGCCCAGCAGGACGACGCCGTCGCAACCCTGCAGTCGGCACTGAGCCAGTCCTTCCCGCACGAGGCGCGACCCGATGCCCCGGTCCTGCTGGTCCGGCAACACGCCGATCGGCCCCAGCGCCACCCAGCGCGAGCCCACAGGAGAGGATTCGACGGTTACCGGAGAGAACAACACGTGCCCGACGACCTGCCCTGCGGCGACGGCAACCAGCGACAGCACTACACTGTTCGAGGCGCGAAGCATGTCAACGACCTTCGCTTCGTCCTCCTCACTGAACGCCTGCTCCTGCACGCGCCAGATGGCCGGAGCGTCACCCGCGGATTCCTGCCGTATCTCCATTGCCTCCACCGGTGAGTCGCTCATACGAGCATCATACCCGGCGCGTACCGTCGGAACGGCGCATTGCGCTATTGTGTCCTGTGATAGGATGACAGGTGCGTTTCCATTCATCGACAGGGGAGTTCGTTCCGAAAACAGGCAGTATCGAGAGGACTGGCTGCGCCCGCCGGTCGAGCGTGAGAGTGACCGTGCAGAGGATAGACGCTACGAGGAGGTCTTCGATGCGGCTTCTCAGACTCACGACCATCCTGACGATCTTGTCAGCCACGCTGCTCATGGCCGGCGCATGTGGTTCCGAAGAGCCCACGGCCACACCGAGACCCGAGCCCACGCCGACACCGCCTCCCGCAGCGCCGCAGCCGGAGCCGACGCCCACCACCGAGGCGATGATGCCGAAGGACGACCCCACGCCGACGCCAACGCTCGCGCCGGGTCAGCCAACGCCCACCCCCGCTCCTCCCCCGGCAACTCCCACGGCCACACCTGTCCCGCCTCCGTCGTTCAACCCTGAAACCTACCTCGCGGGCAAGACCGTCCGGGTCATCGTCGGCTGGGACCCCGCAACGTCGTCCGACCTGCAGGCGCGATACATCGCGAGCGAACTGCCCAGGTTCATGGAAGGCAGCCCGCGGATGATCGTTACCAACAAGCCGGGCGCAAGCTCCATCATCGCCAACAACTTCATGGCGAAGGCAGAGCCGGACGGACTCATTATCTTCTGGGGCGTCGGCGGCCAGCCGACCAGCCAGCTAACTCGAGCGGATGAGACCGAGTATGAGTTCGACAAGTTCGTGCGCATCGGCACCTTCGAGAACCGGCCCGCCGCCTGGTATATATCGGGAGACGCCCCCTACGACCGCATCCAGGACGCCATGGGCGGCACCGAGGAGTTCACCTACGGCACGACCACCTTCAGCGCCACCGTCGAGTTGATGAGGCAGGCGCTCAACCTGCCGGTGCGCCAGGTGCTCGGCATCCAGGGAGGCACCACTGGCTTCCTGCTCGCGTTCGACCGCGGCGACGTCGACAGCATGATCAGCGGCAGCGGCTGGTACCGCATCGCCCGCGACCGTCCGGGCTGGTTCACCGACGGCTACATCGAACCGTTCGCCATCATCGCCGACCCGACCACGCGACTCCAGTTCAACGGCGAGATCGAGCCACCGGACGACCTCGTCAACGTGCGCTCACTGATGAGCGAGGAACACGTCCGCGACTTCGAGATCCTCACCGCCACCGATGGCGCGCTCTACCGCACCGGCTTCCTTCCGCCGGGCACGCCACACGAGGTCCGCAATCTCTTCTCCGACGCGCTGGTGCGGGCATTCGAGGACGCCGCGTTCATAGACGGTCTGACCAAGCTCATGGGCAGGGCCCCCGACGAACTGATCCCCGGTCCGGAGCTGGATGAAATCGCGCAGTCCTTCAGCGTCAGCGACCTCGACGGCGCCTACCAGAGGTGGGACCCGAACTACGAGTCGCCGCTCAACTAGCGCGAGCCTGAGCGAAGCGTCGAGACAAGCGGGGGCGGGATCGAATCCCGCCCCCGCTCGTGTTCATCTACGCCAGCCCCAGCCACCTCAGGACGAAGCGGTCGGGCCAGATGACGTGCAGGAAGTTGTCCAGCACGACGAACGCGACGAAGGCGGCGAAGCCGGCGGGGATGAGCGACCATAGCCGCCTCTTCCCCTGCCAGGGAAGGTTCAGGTTGATGAACACCAGAGGATAGAGCACCGCCGCGTACTTGAACCCGATCGTCCCCGCAAGCAGCATGAACACGCCTATCCAGGCGATGATCCGCAGCAGGGCCCGCGCCGCCTGGAAATCGTTCCCCGTCCGCATGCCGATGTCGAACACCGGCGCGTTGCCACCGCGAGCGCTGAGCAGGGTGGTTGCCACAATCCCCAGCAGCACGACCAGGAACGCCGAACCAGCCCATATCGGCAGGAGTTTCGCCTCACGCTGGTTGTAACCGATCGCCTCAGGCAACACGACCAACGCCGTCCAGCCGCCGAGGACCAGCAGCATCGCGAACTCCCACCGCCAATAGCGAGCGAACGTGCTCCAGATAGTCGAAGGTTGAGCAACCGCCACGCTGCTGTCTGTAGCGGCGGGCGCGGATGCGGCCTCGCGAACGTCCGTAGCCTCAGCATCAGGACCCTGCAAGCCTGCTTCGGTTGCGGCCTCTGAGAACTCACGGGAAGCGCGGCCCATCACCCACCACAGGTAGGAGGCGAACAACACCGCCAGCACGAGGATGGTGATGGCATAGGGGCGCGAGAAGACATAGGTGAACCCGCCCAGAGAGAGCGACGTGAAGACGTTGTGCTCGATCACCGGACCAAGGATGAAGCCGAGCAGGAACGGCGCCCTCGGCCAGCCGTGCCACTTCATGCTCAGCCCCAGCGCTCCGACCGCGAGCACCACCATGATGTCGCCCAGGTGAAGCGTGGCCTGGAACGCCCCGAGGAACATGATGGGGAGCATCATCCCCGCAACGAAGGTGTACGGTACCTGGGTAAGCCGGGCGACCTGGGAGCCTATCGCGATGGCGACCACCATGCTGAGCACGTTGCCGATCCCGATGGCGAGCACCAGGCCCATCGTGATGTCGAGGTTCGTGGTCAGCATCGGCACGCCGGGTGCGACGCCGTAGGAGATGAGCGCCACCAGCATCATCGCCCAGCCCACGCCGCCCGGTATCCCGAACGCCAGCGTCGGGATCGCCTGTCCCGCCTCCTTCGCGGCCTGTGCCGATTCGGTGAACAGGACGCCGTCCAGGCTGCCCTTGCCGAACTGCGACTTGTCCTTGGCGAACAGGATGCCGAAGGCGTACGACAGCCACTCCACGACCGCCGAGCCGATGCCCGGAACCGCGCCCAGGAAGACACCGAAGAGGCTCTGCCGCGGGATGGTCCGCCAGCGCTTCAAGCCCTCCTTCATACCTATCCAGATCTCACGGTTGGAGACCTCGCCCGTCGAAGCGATGGGCCGCCTGCTCGCGGCAAGGTCGATGATCTCCGGCAGCGCGAAGATGCCCAGCACGGTGGGGATGAGCGGCAGCCCGTCGATGAGGTACGCAGAGTTGAAGTTGAACCGGTCTATGGCGGTAAGCGCAGCCGTCCCGATGGTGGACATGAGCACGCCCAGAATCGCGGCGGCGAGCCCGCGCAGCAGCGAGCCCCGCACGACCATGACCACCATCGCCACGCCGAGCAGCGCCATCGCCGCTATCTCAGCGTACGAGAACCGCACGATCAGGGGTTTGATGAACGGCAACGCGATGATGAGCGCGATAGCCCCAATGACGCCGCCAATGGCGGAAACGACGTAGGTCGCGCCGATCACCCGTGCGCCGAACCCGCGCCGCGCCAGCTGGTGCCCCTCCAGGAAGTCCACCGTGGACGAAGGGCCGGGGTAGCCCAGCAGCACCGCCGGAATGATGTCCACCGACTGCCCGAGCGCAATCATCGCCCCGACGAAGATGAGACCGATCGTGGGGTCTACACTGAGGATGAGGAACGGCAGCAGCAGAGCTATGGTCGTGGTGCCGCCGACTCCGGGTATCAGGCCGATCGGGCCTGCGATGAGCATGGCGAGGAGCAGCGCACCCCAGAACCCGGGGCTTATCAGCAGGTTACCGACGATAGGGACGGAATCGGCCAGGAGCTCCAAGGCATGCCCTCCCGCGCCTTAACATCAAAGAGCGAGCCGCCCGTTGACTCCGCGCGGCTCGCTCTTCCCACATGCCGATCAGAAGAAGTTGGTCAGGTTCTTGGAGAGCAGTACGTTCTGGTCGAGATAGATCTCCCTGCGCGATATCTTCCATTCGCCGTCCACCCGGCGCAGGGTGTCTATCCTGTTCCCTATCCAGGTGTTGTCCTCGTCTTCCAGGCGGTTCCGGTGCACCAGGAAGCGGGACTTCACCCGTATCTCGCCCGCTCCGACATCGCCAGAACCTGAATCCAGCAGGCGAACGTTCGAGACGAAATGGGTAACGCGGGAGAGCGGCTCTTCTGCCCAGTGCACGCCCGTACGGATCTGCGCAACGCGCTTCGTGAGCGTGTCCTTGCCCTCGTCGAACCAGGACATCTCGATCTTCTCCCGCGTCAGTTCCGTGTCCATCTCCCTGGACGAGACGTTGCGCTTCATGGGTGCGTGGTAGCGGGCGTCCTCCGTGAACAGGTCGAGCCATTCCTCGTACCGATGCTCGTCCAGCAGGTCGGCCTCCATGTAGAGGAAGTCCTCGATCTCCAGGCGCAGCAGCAACTCCTCGTGCGACAGCAGGTCAGCCACGGCGCGCCTCCTACTTCCCGTTCCTGTTGGTCATCCAGTCGTTCCTCGTTGCGGCGGATCCCGTAGGAGCCATCTCGCCCCAGTCCTTCGCCTGCATCACCTCGGCCCAGCGCTGGTAGTAGCGCCGGTGGTTCTCATCGCTGTAGTTGTGCGCGAAGAGGCCCGGCATGTCGAACTCCGTCGGCCCGTGGAGCGGCGGCTCGGAGAGCCGCATCTGGTAGTTGAGGTCGAGCTTCTGCGCGACGGGGCCCTTGCTCGCGATGGTCAGCGCATACCAGTTCTCCATGTCGTCCTGCTGCGTGACGCCACCGGGGCCGTAGTAGAGCTCGTAGTAGTTGGCAAGCTCCGTCTTCACTTCCTGCGGCGCGTCCTTGTCCACGAAGAAGTAGGTCCATATCTCGGTCATAGCCGGGCCTTGGGGGTGCATGATGCGGACAACCCGCCCGAGCCATCCCTCGTTGGGGAAGATCGCCGGGCCGACGGAGAGGTGCGCCATCAGGCCCAGGCGCTTCTTGCGTTCCTCGAACTTCTCGCGCAGGTACTCGCGGACAGCGGGCCGCTCGGCCCACGTCCCAGACTCGCCCCAGCCGGGATCATCCGCTTCGGGTATCGTCACGCCCATCGTGTGACCCTCCGGGAATGAGACGGTGTAGCGACTCCGCGTCTGCCCGACGGAGATCGAGCGGTCATCCCGCGGGCGCACCGGGTTGCCTGTCGCCCCGACGCCCAGCGCAAGAGCGGTCGAGCGGTGCGTTATCCAGCCGTGCGTCGTGTCGGTGTCCGGGCACGGAACCTTCCAGTTACACCCCAGCCGCCACTTGACGACGCCACCAAGCACCTCCGCGCCGTTGTCCGAGCCGTCTGTGTGCATGAGGCCGGTGGCGAGGTAGAAATCAGACCCTCCGAGATATTCGTGGAAGTTGGGCGCGGTCTTGTCCCACGTGGCCCAGATGGAGCCCTGGAAGATCTCCACGCGAGCCTGCAGCAGCCCCCACTGCGATTTGTCCATCAGGTCGTAGCCATTCTCGTGGTAGGGCAGCGCGACCAGCGCGCCCGTGGCGTCGTACGTCCAGCCGTGGAACGAGCAGACGTGGGTGAAGGAGTTGCCCTGGTCGTAGCGGCAGACGCGGTTGCCCCGGTGCCTGCAGGAGTTCAGGAACACGTATATCTTCCCGTCGCGCCCACGGCTGACGACAACCGCCTCCTCACCCATCCGCCCCAGGAAGAAGTCGCCGGGTTCCGGTACCTGCGATTCGTGGCCGACGAACAGCCACGAGCGGTTGAACACCTGCTCCATCTCCTGGTCGTAGATATCCTGGTTCCAGAATATCTCCCTACTGACCGTACCGTTCTCGGAATCAACGAGCCTCTTCATCTCCGGCGTGAGCTGAACCATGATTCCCTCCCTGATATACCCGCGGCTCAATCTGGCGTTATTCAACCACATGCCCAGCGAAATTGGAAAGAAGCGCAGCCACAGGCGAGCCGGTGGCATACGGATTCGTTGCGGTCACGCAGACCACCGCCCTGCCGGACGAATGAAAGCGGCTGCTAGAATGGTCGCCGGAGAAGCCGCACGTATGCTGACGGAGTTCACCAAGCTCGCAGAGGTCGGAGACCTGGCGCCCGGCCAGATGCGCACAATCAGGCTGGGCAGTGAGTACGTGCTGCTGGCGCGCCTCGGCGACGAGTATTTCGCGCTCGACGGGTTCTGTTCGCACGCGGACGGATTCCTGGCGGACGGTTACCTGCACGAGGACTACTGCGAGGTCGAGTGCCCCATCCATGAAGGCGCCTTCGATCTCCGCACCGGAGCGGTAACGAATCCGCCGGCAGAGGTACCCGTCGTTGCGTACGACGTGCGCATCGAGGGCGGCGACATCCTAGCAGGGCCGCGCGCCTAGCTCTCCTTCGCAACTGCAGCCATCACCCGCTCGCGAATCAGCGCGTGCAGGTCGGCATCCAAAGGCCCGGCTTCCACCGCAGCGATGTTGGCTTTCAGATGGTCCAGGTCCTTGGTGCCGTTGATGAACGTGTGCGCCGAGGGGTGCGCAAGCGAGTAGCGGAACATCGTCGATACGAGGTCCATCCCTTCGAGCACATCCGCAAGGCCGGACTCCACCCAGCGCCTGCGCACGATGGGGAACTCCCCACCTCGTCCCTGCTCGCGCAGTGGAGCGCCCTTGACCGAACCACCCCTGATGATCGTCCCCGCCCCGGCAGCCTCGGCTGCAGCGATGGTCTCCTCGTGCTCAGGTTCCAGTGCCGAGTAGACGATCTGGAACGCATCGAACACGCCCCAGTCCACGAACGTCGCGATATCCGGGAGGATCGCAGACACGCCGATGAAGCGTGCCTTGCCCGACGCCCGCACTTCTTCCAACGTGGCGACGCAGTCGTGCATCTCGATGTCTCCGACATGCGGGCCGTGGAGTTGCAGGAGGTCGACGTAGTCGGTTTTCAGGCGAGCGAGGCTCTCGTCGATGGTGCGCAGGATGTCCTTGCGCGACCACTCGGACTCGGCATGCGGGACGCCGGTCTGGGGACGCCCGCATTTCGTCGCGAGGTAGTACTCGTCGCGCCGGTGCGAGATGAAGCGCCCGATGAACTCCTCGCTCCGCCCGTAGCCGGGCGCGGTATCGATGAAGTTGATGCCTGAGTCCAGCACGGCGTTCAGCACAACCCCCGCGTGCTCCTCGCTCGGCAAGCGCCCCCCGTTCTCCACCACGTCGCGCATCTCCAGCGCCCCGAAACCAAGCTTCGTGACCTCGAGCCCCGTTCGTCCGAGCACGACCTTTTCCATGGTTCCCTCCCGGCTTCAGATGCCGTAGAACCGGCGCGGGTTCTCGTCGATGATCTTCTTCGCCACGCCTCCGGGTATCTCCCCTTCTGCCTCGCGGCGTTCGATGACGTCCAGCGCGTGCAGTTCAGCGGACTGGTCAGCGTGTGTGTAGTCCGTCCCGATCATCAGGCTGTCCTCGGTGCCGAACGACAGGATGTACGGAAGGTCGTCGGTGGTGTCGCACGCCACGTAGAAGCGGCAATTGCGGAAGAGGTCCGAGCGGTAGTCGAACGGGTGAAACGTCAGCTTCTGCGCTTTGGCTATGAGGTCTGCCATGAGGAACGGCACCCACGACGCGCCGGTCTCTATCCAGCCGACCCGCAGTTCAGGGAACCTGTCAGGAACGTCGCTCATGGCGAGGTCGGTGAACGCGGCGATGGCGTTGAACCGCCCCCCGATGTCAGCGCCGGAGGTTGGCGGATTGCCGGTGCCGGTGTGGATGCAGATGGGTATGTCCTGGCGGCTCGCTTCCTCGTACAAGGGGAAGAAGTAAGGGTCGCTGGCGCTCCGCCCGCACTCGATGCCCTTCTTCATGACGCCGCATGCGCCATTCTCCTTCGCCCACCGCAGCTGGTTCACTGCCTCGTCGATGTCCAGCATGGGCATGAGCGCCACCCAGCGCAGGCGTCCACCGGATGTGTCTGTGGCGTCGGCCATCCAGCGGTTGTAGGCGCCGGTGAGGGCACGGTCCACCTCCGCACGCGCGGTGAACCCGCCGAGGAAGAGCGTGGGGTAGAGCACCTGGACATCGACGTTCAACTCATCCATGTGCGCGAGCCGCGCAGGGATATCGGTCAGTTCGCGTGTCGCCTGCACCGTGCCCGTGCGGACGTCGTCGCGCCAGCGGCGCAGACGCGTGCCGCCGTCTATGAGCCAGAGCCGGTGGGGTCTGCGGTCGCCGGGAACCGTCGGCACACCGGGGTCGGTGCAAACGGGTGTGTACCGCCGTTCCGATTCGCTGAGGAAGCTCCAGGTGACTTCCGTCTCGTCCACATGTGCGTCAACGTCGATACGCGCCATCGGTCACCTCCCGCAGGGTTGCCGTCTCGTACTGCGCGGAGTATAGCCCTACTCCCTGTTCAACGGCGCCACTCCGCGATGTTCCAGAGCTCGCTGTCCCAGCCGTTGATGCGGACGCCCTGCAACGTGTTCACATGAGCGGAAACCAAGCCCCGGTTCACCAGCGGTATCTCAACGTAGCTCTGCACGTGCAGGTCGTTCAGGCGCTTGATCAGCTCCGCGCGCTGCGGGCCGAGACCGACACCGGCGAGTTGTGCGTAGAGTTCGTCGTACTCGGGATTACAGGAGCGGGCGTTGTTGCCGTGGGCCCAGTTGTTCTCCCGCGTCTGGATGTGATCGCAGAGCTGACCGAACAGGTACTGCTGCGGGTCGATGCCGGAATCGGTCGCGTACATCTGCACGTCGGCGAAGAACCTGCGGTACGACTCCTCAGCGTTCTCGACGGGGTCGCCGCCGAAGAACAGGGCGGCGTCGTGATGGACCACCTCGGTCTCTATGCCTATCTCGCGCCACCAATCGCGGATGAGCGCCTGGGTGTCCTGCCTGATGGCGTTCGTCGAGGTCTGGTAGACGAGGCGCAGCGGAACGCCGTTGTGCTCGCGGATGCCGTCGCCGTCGGTGTCGAGCACGTTGCTCTCGTCGAGCAGGCGGTTCGCACCAGCGACGTCCTGGGCAAGACAGTCTTCGTTGGCAGTAGAGGCGAAAACCGGAGGACCGGTGACGACGTTGCACGCAGGCTGCCCGGCGAACCCGTAGAGCTGCTCTGAAATGAGCGTGCGGTCTATAGCCATGTCCATGGCCTGCAGGATGGGCGGGAAGGTGAGGGACGGATGCGGGTTCTGCCCTTCCATGTATTCGGAGCGGTTGTCTCCCAGCGCAGGGTCGGGGTTCGTCTGGTTAACGACGATGCGCTCGACCAGACTGGCGAACGCGGAGACCACCGTGCCGTTGCCGGCCGCCTCCATGATGGCAAGGACCTCCGGCTCTATCTGCAGGTTCCAGGCGTAATCGGCTTCGCCGGATTCCAGCACAGCGCGGGCAGCCGACAGGGCGTCGCCGCCGCCCTTGAGGGTCACCCGGTCGAAGTGGGGCTCCGGGCCCCGGTAGAACGGATTGCGCTCGTACTCGGCCCGTTGGTTAGGTTCGAACGCGGTTATCCGGTAAGGGCCGGTGCCGAGCGGAGCGTTGTTCTGCGCGTCGCAGGTTGTGGCGGCCGCGCCGATGCAGTCTGCGAATTGCGCTTCGCTGATGATGGGAGCGCCCGCGCTGACGAACGCGCTGTACGGATACGGGGTAGGAGCTTCAAACGTAATCTCGACGGTAAGCGTATCGAGCGCTTCCACCGAGGCGATCCCCTCGAACGCGTCCGCAGCAGTGCACCCGGTATCGTGGTCAACGCAGTAGCTCCAGGTGAAGACAGCGTCATCGGCCGTCACGGCACTGCCGTCCGACCACTGCAGTTCCTCTCTCAGTGTCCACGTGATCGACATCAGGTCATCCGAGACGCCTCCGTTCTCCACGGTGGGTATCCCCGTTGCCAGCGCGGGCACCAGGTTGCCATCGGGGTCGTACACGGCCAGCGGCTCGAGGGTGACCGCCCCAGCGTCGCGATCTTTATAACCGCCGGAAAGATAGGGGTTCGGTATCGACGGCGCCTGCCAGTAGAGGAGCGTCAGGGCTTCCTCGCCGCCAGCAGGTTCGGGAGGGATGGTGGGTGTGGGTCCAGCGTCGCCGGATCTACAGGCGACGAGGAGGACGAGGAACAGGAGGACGGGGACGAACTTCGCTGAACTACGCATGCAGGAGACGGAGTCCTTTCGGCAGGGTACGGCTCTGGGGGATAAGGATACTGTACTGCGGATCCGTGACTGGATGAATGGCATCGGTTAGCAGGACGGTCGCACGCACTGTACACTCCGCCCATAACATCAGGGCAGATGCCGGTCAGGAGGCAGACATGGGACGCCGTCAGGTCATCGATCTACCGGGAATGGGCCACCGCGCGCCGATCTCGCTCGGCGTACGGATCGACAACATCCTGTACACGTCGGGCATCAGTGGACGGGACGCAGAGACCGACTCGATGCCGGAGGACGCCGCAGGCCAGGCGAAGTGCATGTTCCGCAACATCGAGCGGATGATGGACGCAGCCGGGGGGTCGACCGACGACATCATCTACATGCAGTTGCGCCTGAAGGACCGCGCGCTCCGCGAGTTCGTGGACCCCGAGTGGCTGGCGATGTTCCCCGACCCGGAGGACCGTCCCGCACGGCACGCGGAGAACGCTGACCTCGGCGGAGGCATGCTCATGCAGTGCCAGATCATGGCGGTGATCCCGCAGTAACGCTACCTGCCTGTCGGCACTTCATCCTCCGGCAGAACGGGTCCGCCATGGAACACCAACTGCAACCAGGAAGGTTACGACAGAGCCCTGCGCCGCGCCCAGGGCTTCCACAACCTCATCGTCGTAGAACGTCAGCCCCGTCGCGCCGAGTCCCAACGCATACGCAGCCAGATAGACGCGGCCGGCCCTGATGCTGGCGTCGAGGTGGGCCGTCCGATAACCACGCGCGCCCCACCTGTCAAGGACGGCGGGCATGTCCGCGATGAAGTACAGGTCAGCCGCCGCGTCGCCGCCCAGCGGCTGGTCCAGGTCCAGATGCTCGGACAGCACCCGCGTCCCGGATACGCTGACCGGGTCCAACGACCGGAGCGACGGCCGGTAGCGGTAGATGCCTTCCGGCAGGCCGTCGACTGCGTTCGCAATGACGTACAGGTCGTTGAACGCCTCACCCGCGTCAGCACCATCAGGTTCAGTGGGACGCGCAGCAGCATCGAGCATCGCAGCCAGCGCCGGAAGGCTGATGGGCTCGCGGGCGAACCTGCGCGACGAGCCGCGCCGCAGGATGACATCTTCCAGTTCCCTCGTGAGCAGTTCCCCTTCCCCAAGCGGGATGAGGTCCCCGCCTGATGCAGAGTCTTTCCCTTCCCCCTTCTCCATTGAACCGACCGGAGAAGGGCCAGTCAATGTGGTTGCTGCATGCGCCTCGCGTATCAGCGGATAGTCAATGGGGTTGCGGGAAAGCGGAACGACCGGCATGTCCAGCCGCGCCGGGGCGTCGACAGGCGGCGCGTCGAGACCAGCGCCCAGTGGCAGCAGCGCAACCGACACCTCCGTCTCCCCGTCGACGTCGATGACGTCGTTGATGGCGGCGTCCGCATACCGCGTGACGAGGTTGGCCCACAAGCCGTTGGCGTGCGCAGCCGCCATGCTGTGTGCCAGGATCGTTCCGCCGTCCCAGAACGCGTGGCGGTACGTCCGGCTGCCGTATTTCCAGGAGTTGCGCCAGAACGTGGACGTATAGACGACGATCGCGGCAGGGGTGTGCTCCAGCCCGGCAGCCTGCATGGCCGGCGCACGGAAGTCTCCGTCGCGGAGCATACGCAGGGTGTTGGCGTGCGCGCCGTACTGGTAGACACCGGCAGGCAGACCGGAGAGCGGCCCGCTGACGACGTACAGCTCGATGTGGTAGAGCGCGCCCGTGCACGCGGCGGCACGGAAGTACATGTACCCGTTGCCCGCGCGCAGTCGCTTCGTGACCCCGGCAGACAACTGCAGGACGCTCGCCAGATTCGACAACGTCAACTCGGAGTCGCCCGCGACAGGGAACCGGTCACCAGGAAGCGCCCCCTCGACAGAGACGCCGGTCCGGGTCAACTGCTGCGGCAGCGGCACCTCCGGCAGCGGAGCGTCGTAGAGCTTCCAAGGGCGCGGCATGTTCGTGAAGTCGAGCATATGCCCGCCGCGACGAACGCTCTCCACGGAGTGCTTGGTCGCCTCGTGGTACGCGAGGATGGCCTCGGCCTCGGAACGGCTCTGCGTCACCTGAGCATCCGCTAGTGAACGACCGCGGCCTCGTAGTCGAGGGCGCCCGCCTGGTCGGAGGGGAAGAGGTCGTGCAGCACCATCCAGCGATGCGTCCGCTCGAAGACCTCGATGGTGTAAGGCTCGAACACGAGTCGCTCGCCGATGCCGCAGCGCCGGATGTCCAGCATGGAGTGGTACTTCTCGGGAAGTTCGTTCAGCAGGTAGTGCTTATACCGCTCCGGCTCGACATCGATATCGCGCTGGGCGCGCTGTAGAGCACGGAAGTACTTCGCGGCATCCTCGTCGGTCGCCGTGTCCTGGATGAGGAAGCCGATCATGAACGAGGTGTCGACCACCTTCCTGAACCCCTGCTGCTCCAGCACGTAAGACGGCGTACCGAAGACATTGCCCGCCTTCACGCGGCGGTCCAGCAACAGCTGGAGCCTGTCCAACGGGCCGCCCACGAATTGCAGCTCCACGCTCTCAGGCCCCAGCAGCGGTTCGAGCGCCTGCAGGGCCGAGAAGTGGCTGCCCGAGTGATAGCCGACCGCGACCGGTACGCCGGCGAGATGCTCGGGCTCAGTGACGGGTGATCCAGGCGGCACCCACACACCCGCCGGGGTCACTGAGTAGGCGTGCCCCCACATGCGGCCGTGTTGCGCGCTGGCGGCCATGCCCACCGCCCAGTGACACGCCGAGCTCACGTCGCAGGCCCGGCCCGCCTCCATCGATTCGAAGGCGCCGCGCTTCACTTCATCGGGCGCGCCTTCGGCCGAGTTGACGGAGGGGTTGCGGGACCCTTCACCCGAATGCCTGAACACATAGTCGAGGCCCTCATCCGTGAAGTAGCCGTTCTCCTCGGCTACCCATTCCTGAAGCCGGGAGTGGGGCTGAATGATGAACGTCCCCATGGCACCTCCTCATGCGTCCATGCAGGGCCTGCGGTCGGCTGTGGCGTCATGGTACGACCGGCGCTACACCTCCGCAACGACGACGTCCCTCAATCGCCGAAATGCAGAAGCGCAGTAGCGCAGCCCCCGCATTTTCCGGTACGCTCGCGTCGCACGAAACGAGGAGGAACAGCCATGGGAACAGTCCTCTATCTGGGAACACGGAACGGAGTGCTGACGGTCATCGAGGATGGCAGGAGTTGGGCCATCGCCAACCACGACCTCAAGGGCTGGGAAGTTCCGGAGGTCGAACCGTCGCCGGACGACCCCCGATGCGTTTTCGCAGGGACACGCGGAGACGGTGTATGGCGCAGCGAGGATGCCGGCGCGCACTGGTCCAAGCCTTCTTACGGCAGAGTCGCGCCGGGGAAAGTGCGCTGCGTCACTATCGACCCGTACAACGCTCAGACCGTCTACGCAGGATGTGAGCCCATCAGCATATGGAAGAGTGCCGACGGCGGAGCATCATGGACCGAGGTTGAGTCCGTCCGCAACTTCCCGAGCGTCGCAGGCATGGGCTACCCCGTTCCCACTGTCGAACCCCACGTGCGGGACATCACGGTCGACCCTTACGACTCGAACACGATCTACGCCGCGCTCCAGGTGGGCTACATGCTCAAGACGACGGACGGCGGCGCGACGTGGCGCCTGCTCGACAACGGCCTCGACGAAGACGTGCACGCCATTATCACCGACCCCCGGGACACGAGCCACCTCTACATATCGAGCGGCGGCGAGGGGATGCGGTCCGGCAAGGCGTCGGGACGCAGCCTCTACCGGAGCCTGGACGGCGGAGACAACTGGCTGCCCATCGCACTCGAGTTCCAGAACGAGTACTCAGTAGCCTTCGCCTACGACCCGGCCGACCCGTCCATCATGTACTCGGCGGTGGCGAACGGCAATCCCGGCCAATGGCGCGCTCGCGAGTCAGGGGCAGAGGCGAACCTCATACGGTCACGCGACGCGGGCGAGACCTGGCACGAGTTGAATGCGGGCAAAGAGGCGGCGCGCGGGTTCCCGGAGGCGATAGCCGTCGATCCGCAGACTCCGGGGCGGGTCTTTCTCGCCACGCGCTCAGGGCGACTCTTCACGAGCGACGACGGCGGCGACTCGTGGAGCGACCTCGGTCTAGACACGCCCGACGTCGCCAACATGAAGATCGTCCACGTCTAGACCGGCGGGACAGCAAGCTTCGGCGGCAGGTAGTTGCGCGATGCAACAAAGGCGCCGCATGCCCTGCAGACGCCCGTAATCAGGCGGAACCCTGTGCCGACGAACGGAGCATAGGGCGCACCCAGGTCAGCCCAGTCCACCTCAATGACCTTGACGCCATCCGCAAGACTCTGACTGCAGCGGGGACAGGCCTGAGGCAAAGCGCCAATGGCCTGCACCACTTCCGGGTCGGCCTCCGGCGCCTCCAAGCGCTGCCGTCGCATCCCGGCGCGGCGTTCCTCCGTCAGGACAACGTCCGCGATTCCATCGGACCCGGGCGCCACGCCGTACAGTTGCAGCGCCGCGTCGACCGACAGCAGACCCGACGCCACGTCAGCGGCGACCGCCTCCACCGGTCTTTCGAGCGGGTCGCCCCAGCCGCTGCCCCCTGCTCCACTACAGAAGAGCACGTCGCCGTCCCGAAGCGAAGTCCTTCCGAAGGATGGCGGCGTTTCGGCGTCCGATGCCGAACTCGATCCTGTGTCCATGGGACCAGCAGCGCGCGCCTGCCTGAAGACCTGCAGCACGTTCGCACTGCCGGGGTACCCCCCATCGAAAGGGGGGCTGCTTGGACAGTCCAGCCCGTGGCTGTGAAAGACGAGCGAACCGATCTCGTCGACGCCGTGAGGCGTGAGCCCAACCTCGATGCCAACGCCCCCGCGCCGCAGCCCGGCCCCGGCCGAATCGCGGCCCTGCCGCCTGAACAGGTAGAGCCACGGATAACGCAGTTCGTTCGTCTCGACGTTCGGTACTGTCACCTCGGGCTCGCTGCCCGAGCCGGTATCGATGCCGTCCTGAGTGCCCCTCGCGCCACTGCCCTGCCCGAGTCCGCAGTCCGTAAACACACCCGCGAACCGGTTGCCCTGAGCATCGAACGCGGCGAAGTCGAACAACGGCATGTGCGAGCGCCACGTCGTGATGGCGCGGTCAGGCATCCTGCCGTCCGCGAGCATTCTGCTGATGCAACTCGTGACGGCGTGGAAGACGGCGTACGTCCCTGAAGTGGTACCCTTGCAGACCCCTCCCGGCCAATCGCAATCGACGAACGAGCCACGCTCGGCGCGCACGTCGCAGACGCGCGCCACGCCCGCCGGGCAGAGCGGCACCGCATAGCCGAACGTCGCCATCACCGCCCGCACCACGTATCCCTCCAGCGCGGGGCGGGTCACGTTGATCACTCCCGGCGCCTGCCGGGAGGAGCCGGAGAAGTCGAACACCAGCGAGTCGCCCTGCTTGGTGAGTGTCAGCCGGCATGCGTAAACCTCGACCCCGCCACGGTCGTAGTAGTCGAGGTACGTCTCTTCCGACCAGGACCCGTCGGGAATCTCACGCAGGATGCCGCGTAGACGGGCCTCGACGGAGTCGATGATGCGCTCCATGGTCGCCGCGACGGTATCCGGCCCGTATCGCTCGGCCAGCTCCATGACACGATGCTGCATCACTGTGTTCGCCGCGATCTTCGCCCGCAGGTCTATGGCGTTCTGGGCTGCGGTGCGGGAGCGGCGGAGCCAGTCGGCTTCGATGTCGCTGCGCAGAACGCCGCCCTCCACCATGCGTACGGGTGGCATGGGCAGGCCCTCATCCCAGACCGACTGCGCGCCGAGCGAGACCTGCCCCGGTGTCGAACCGCCCGCGTCGGCCACGTGGATACCGGCCCCTGTCCACCCGAGCCGCCGCCCGCCCGCGAACATCGGCGCGACCACGACCGTACAGGTCTGGTGCGGTGTCGCCACGTACGGGTCGTTGGTGAAGAACATGTCGCCGGGATTGACACCCGGGTTCTCCGCGCAGTGTTCGTCAACGTAGTTGCAGGCGTAGCTGCAGGCGAGTGCGTGCGTCACGATGGTGGGGCCAACGACGACTGCCTCGCCTCTCTCGTTCAGCAAGGCAACGTTGCAATCGTTCGACAGCGCCACGGTCGGCGAACCGGACACGTTCCGCAGCGAGATGGCGCCCTCGTTCACGATGGTGACCAGGCGGTGTCGGAGGATCTCGAATGTAACCGGGTCGAGTGAGGTCATGCCGCTCTTCCTATGCCATGATTCCGAGATTGGAGTAGCCGTCGACCTCGACCGTCTGCCCCGCGTGCACGACGACAGTCGTGTTGGGCGACTCGACGATCAGCGGGCCCTCCAGCGTCGTGCCGGGCCCCAGGTTGGCAAGTGCGAACACGGGGGTCGCGGTGGGCTTCTCGTCGAAGTAGACGTCGCGGGTCGCGATCGGCGCAGGCGCAATGCGTCCGTCGTCCGAGCTGCGCGTGAGGCTATAGGCAGCGGCAGGGAGTGTCGATACGAGGTGGAAGGTCACGATCTCTGTAGGCGAGCCCGCGACCGCGCTCCCCTTGCCGAATGCCTGTTCGTAGCTCGCGAAGAAGCGCTGGACGAGAGTCTCTGCCGTGTCCTCCGGCGACAGCGGCACGCGTATCTCGTGCACCTGGTGACGGAAACGCATGTCGACGAACCGCTGGTAGAGAGCAGCGTTCGGATCGAGCGCGGCGGCTCCCCAATCAGCCTGCGTCGACGCCTCCATGGCAGCGCACGTCTCCCGTATGGCCTCGGTACGGTAGGGCTCCCGCATCGGCGCAGCCCTGGTCTGGTGACGACGGAACTCCCCGGTAGCGATGCCGAACGCCGACTGCACCGGCGCGTAGAGCGGCACGTAGACCCTGGACACGCCAAGCTGACGCGCGTACGCGCCCACGTGGACCGGCCCCGCTCCCCCATATGCGAACAGGACGAACTCGCGAGGGTCATAGCCCGTCGAGATGGTCATGGTCCGAAGCAGGTCGGCCATACGGGCATCTACGATGTCGACGATGCCGAGCGCGGCGCGTACCGGGTCCATGCCAAGGGGACGGGCCACTCGCTCGGTGATGGCGGTGAGCGCCGCTTCCCAGTCCAGCGTGCGCCTGCCGCTCCAGAACGAGTCCGGACCGATCCGCCCGAGCACGACGTTCGCGTCGGTGACGGTCGGTTCGCTACCACCCGCGCCGTAGCAGACGGGGCCGGGCGTGGAGCCGGCGCTGTGCGGACCGACATGGAGTTCGCCAAACTGGTCCACTGTGGCGATGCTGCCGCCTCCCGCCCCTATCGACGTGACCTCGACCGTGGGGACGCGCAGCCGGTGGCGCTCGACCACGCTCTCGCCGGAGAAGCGCGGCTGGCCGTCCACGATGAGCCCAACGTCAAAGCTCGTGCCTCCCATGTCCGTGCAGATGGCGTTCCGGACGCCGAGGGCTGCGGCGAGACGCTGCACACCTACGACGCCGCCGACCGGCCCCGCGGCCAGACCGGTGACCGGCCTTCGCCGCAACTCCTCGCTGGCCGCAAGCCCTCCGTTGGACTGCATGAGCAGCAGCGGCTGGCGCAGGCCGTGCTCACGCAGTCGGGCATCGATCTCGGCGAAGTCCCGTTCGGCACCGGGGGCGAGGTAGGCATTCATCAGCGTCGTGTTTGCGCGCTCGAACTCACCCAGTGTCGGCGCGATGTCGCTGGATAGGTTCACCGGCAGACCGGGTGCCGCCTGCTTAATCAGTTCCCGTGCACGCAACTCGTGCTGAGGATTGAGGAATGACCAGAGGAACATCACTGCGATGGAGTCCACGCCCAGATCGCGAAGCTCGCCGACCACTTGCAGCAACCCCTCTTCATCCAACGGCGCGACGACCGCACCCTTGGAATCGACGCGTTCCACGACCCCCCGCACGCCACCTTCCACGAACAGCGGCTCGGGCTTGTTCCAAGCGGCCACATCGTAGTGCAACTGCTCAGGCAGCCCCTCAGAGCGCGACAGGACACGGCCTATCCGGACGGCGTCCTCGTGACCGCGCGTGGTGATGAAGCCCACTCGCGCTCCACGCCTCGACACGACCCGGTTGATGAGGCTCGTCGTGCCCAGTGCGAACACGCTTGCTTCCGAAAGCACGGCATCGACCTCCGCACCCAGCCGGTCGCAGACGTTGGCGAGCGCGGCAACGATGCCTTCTGCGAGGTTGGACGGCGTCGTGAAGGCCTTGTCCATCCAGACGCGGCCTGCATCATCCACGACAACACAGTCGGTGAACGTGCCCCCCACGTCTATGCCGACGACGCTCCCCACGAGTCCGCTAGCCGCCCCACACGGCGAGGATGTCGTCGAGCGCCACAAGGTCGGGAGCAAGCAGCGTCGTGGCGGCCTCGTGCTGCGCCGGGTTCATCCCCGCCACGCACTCCCTGGGGATGACGGTAAAGTAGTCGAGCGTGAGCGCGAACCGGGCGGTCGTCAGGATGCCGGAGTGGCTGGCCACTCCGGTGAGCACGAGCGTCCGCGCCGAGAACGACCGCAGGAGCTTGTCCAGCGGCGTGCCCTGGAACGCGCTGAACGCGTACTTGTCGACCTCGGCGTCGCCCGGCTGAGGGGCAAGCTCGTCCACGACAGCATGCCCCCAACTCCCCAGCACGACGTTGGGCTCGGCCCCGCGCTGCCCGTTGGCGAGCAGGTGCCGCAGGTGCACCGGCGACTCATCAGACGCGTCCGGCAAGTGGCTCGCCCTCGTGTAGATGACGCGCACGCCCGCAGCGCGGGCGGCCTGCGCCAGTACGCCGATACGTCCGACCGCCTGCCGCGTGGACGCCGCAAGCGACTCATCGAGCTTGGAGAAGAGTTTGCCGCCCGGCGCGCAGTAGTCGTTCTGCACGTCGTGGATGAGCAGGCATGTCCAGGAAGGATCGACCAGTTCGGCGAGCGTCTCCGGTATCTGTTTGCCGCCGACGTTCAGCATCTCAGCGCCCAGGCCTCGTCCGGCCCGCCGTGGCGCCGCCGTCCAGCACGATGACCGCACCATTGAGATACGACGCCTCGTCCGAAGCAAGGTATGAGACGAGCGATGCCACGTCATGGGGGGCACCAGCCCGCCCGACGGGTATGTGGGAGGAAGAGATGCTGCCGCTGCTGTCCCGGTCGATCGAGCCAGGAGCGATGCAGTTCACGCGGATGCCGAGCGGACCGAATTCCATGGCAAGCACTCGCGTCAGCGTGGCAAGCGCCGCCTTGGACGCCGCGTATGCACCGCCCTCCGCGTAGGGAGCGACACCGCTGATGGAGCCGATGTTGACGATGGCGCCGCCTCCCTGTTCCCGCATCGCGGGCAGCACGGCGCGGGCGCCCAGCAGTGGAGCGTCGACGTTCACCCGGAAAGACTCCTGCCAATCAGCGAGGGAGATGTCGGTGAGCGGCGCGATATGGCGGACGCCGGCGTTGTTGCAGAGCAGGTCGATGCGTCCGAAGTGCACGAGCGCCTCGTCCATGACCTCGCGGACCTGTTCCTCGACGGTCATATCCGCTTCCATGACGTGCGCCGACCGTCCTTCGAGCAGGCTTCGCGCAGCGTCACAGGACTTGGGATTGCGGTCTGCGGCAAGAACGTTCATCCCGTCGTCGAGGAGCCTCTTAACGATGCCCAGCCCTATCCCTGCCGCGCCTCCGGTGACGATGGCAGCGCGCGGACGCTCAGCCGCCACGGCGGTCTACCGTCCCACGCTGGCAGGGTCGACGCCAGACGCAACGAGCGCGTCCCGGCCTATCTGGTCGAAGTGGAACCAACGTATCTGCATCGTCTCGCGGAGCAGGTCGAGCACCTTCTCCTGCTTGGGAACGTCGTCGGCGTACTTCGCCAGTATCTTGAGCGTCATGTCGCCGTGCCCGCCCTCCGGGAAGTCGGCCTTCTCTCCCGCGGACCAGTGGGACAACGCCTCGTCCGGCAAGCCGAGAGGCTCCCACACCTTGCGGTTCAGCGACGCGATGTTGCCGAGCTTCGCCACGGCGGGACCTCGCGCCGCCTCCAGTCCCGCGACGGCCGCGAACGCCTCCAGCCACGGCCAGGCCCGGCTGGCCCGCTCCCAGTACGCCAGCGCCATCTTGGTGTACGGACGGCCCTTGTAGCCGTAGACGTAATCCCGCTCGAACCCGAGCGCGACGGAGAAGTCGACCATGCTTTCGTAGTGGCCGGTATCGATCGTCGGATCGGTCACTTCCTCGACGTACATGTTCTCGATCATGTACTGCCGCACGTCGAGCGCTGGGCAGTTGCCGATGATGCTGCCGAACCAGCGGGGGAACTCGTCGGCGAAGACGGTGTGCTCCAGGGCGAAGACGGCTGCACCCTCGCGGCACATGTGCGTTTGCAGCCACACGTCGAAGGAGTTGTGCTCCTTCCATCGCGTCTCCCAGATGAGACGCGCCATCTGGTCTTCGAACTGTTCGGGCGACGCTATCGCCATAAGCCCACTCCCGGTCGAATCTCGCCTGTCGGCGCGGCGGATTCTAGCAGTGCGGTCAGCCCGGTGCAGCGTCCTTCTGCCAGATGGAACTCCACTCCTCAGTCTTGGGAACGACTGCTTCGTAGACGCGAAGATGCTCCATCCGGTTCTGTGCAGGGTCGCGCAAGACGTGGGGGGCCTCTCCGCCCTCCGCCACCTCGCGGATGGCGCGAAGCAGCAAACGCCGCGAGAGCGCCACGGGTTTGTCGGCATAGCCGAGGTGCTCGACCGTCCTGTCCTGGATGTCGCCCTGCGCCTCGACAGCGAACTTGTCCTGCAACGCGAAGCTTGCTCCCATGCCGAGGAACGTCGTCCGTCTCATCTCGGCACGGTCCTGGAGATAGCGATTGGAGCGGTCGCGCACGTGTGCGTAGCCCGGTCCCATGTCGGCCAGGATGACCGGCCCGATACGCTCTTTCGCGAGCGGGGCGTCCGGCGATACGAGAAGCATGTACTTCCAGTGGTGGGTGTCGTCGATAGGCACCTGCCAGTTCACCCCATAGAAGCCAGCACCGACCGCGGTCCCTATCGGCGCCCCGGTGATGTCCGGTGGACGCAGGGCAGGGAACGCGACGGCGGCGGGGTAGACGTAGTTGGTGATACGCACGTAGTCGTGCTCGTCGTCGAGGTCGCGCCCCGAATAGATGCGGATGCCGTAGTCCGTCTCCTCGACCTCGATCCGGGGTGCAACGTCGATGCCCTTGGCGTCCCATCGCACTCCGGCGTCGGCCACCTCACCGGGGAGCACGTAGTGGAGGGTAGCGAGGTGCTGGGGGTCGATGTTGCCCTCGTGCCCGTGCAGGTAGTTGCACTCGTGGTAGAACTTGGTGACGAGGACGTTCTCTTCCGGAAGCCCCAGGCATTCATAGTCCGGCAACTCGGGAGGCTCTCCCGGCCCCATGTAGGCGAAAATCAGCCCCCCGCGCTCGGTGCACGGGTAGGAGCGTTGCCGCACCTTGCCCGCGAACTTGCTCCACTCCGGCTCGCCCGGCTGGTCCAGGCAGTTGCCATGGACGTCGAACAGCCACCCGTGGTAGACGCAGCGGAGACCACCGTCCTCGATACGTCCGTAGCTCAGGTCGGTGCCACGGTGGGGACAGCGAAGTCCGAGCAGCCCCAGCCGTTCGAACTCATCGCGGAAGAGCGTGAGGTCCTCGCCCATGACCCGCAACGCCAAAGGCGTTCCATCCTCAGTCAGCTCTTCCGACAGCGCCACGGGCTGCCAGTAGCGCCGGAGCAGGTTCCCTGCAGGCGTTCCCGGCCCTGTCTGCGTCAGCAGATCGTTGTCTTCCTGAGAAAGCATGCACCGCCTCCTTGAAGGAGTCTGGAGGCAGAGTCTATTCCATTCCTTACGCCTCGGCAGCCGTCGCGTGCCTGAACGAAGGAAACGTTGGGCAACACAGCCTTCCTGAACAGAAGTCCTTCACCTCTACGCTTATGCTTGACGTTTCTCGTAGTCAAGTGTACCGTCGCCGCGCAGAAACCTCCCCGAAGAGCCCGGTCTAATTCGGTCACTTAAGGAGCGTGGATGGCAACACGGAACAGACAGGTCGGCTACAAGGACCTGCGCGAGTACATGGACCTCCTCCAACAGAAGGGGTTGCTGGTACACGTGACGGCGCCGGTTGACCTAAAGCACGAGATCGGGGCCATCCTCACCCGCTCGCTGGAGCGGAAGGGTCCGGCTATCGTCTTCGACAACATCAAGGGCTACGAGGGGAAGCCGCTCGTGAGCAACATCATCTCTACCGTCGACCAGCTCGCTGTCGCCTTCAACTGCGAGCCCGAGCCGGACACGATGTACGCCATCATCGTCGACGGCCATAACAACCGTATCCCTTCAGTCAATGTCGAGGCCGGGCCCTGCAAAGAGGTGATTGCCACCGGCGACGACATCGACCTCTACGAGATGCCCACCCCCTACTGGCACGAACTCGATGGGGGACAGTACATCGGCACTGCGGCAGGCGTGGTCACACGTGACCCGGACACGGGCATCATCAACATGGGCACCTACCGCGCCATGATCGTGGACAGGAACCATCTGACCATCTCCGGGCAACTCCGGAACCACGTCATGAGGAACGACGCCCAAGGCAAGCCAACCCCTGTGGCCATAGCGGTCGGCATGGACCCCTTGCTCTGCCTCGCCTCTGGCAGCCCTGTTCCCGTCGACGAGAACGGGTACATGGAATACGAAGCTGCCGGCGCGTGGCGTGGCGCTCCTACAGAACTCATCCGTTGCGAGACGAACGACCTAATGGTGCCGGCGCAGTCGGAGTACATCATCGAGGGCGAGATTCCACCTAACACCACCCATGTGGAAGGCCCGCATGGCGAAGCCGGCGGCTTCTACGGCCAGAACCTCGAGGCGTCGCTGATGACGGTTCACTGCATCACGCACCGCCAGAACCCAATCAACTACGGAGTGATATGCCTCCTAGAAGAGGACTACCCGCGCTGGCTCTTCCGGTCGGGCTCCTTCGAGGCCCGCATTAAGAACGAGAGCGGGCTGACCAGCATCAGGCACGCCTACTTCCCCGAGATAGGCGGCCGCAGCTGGGGGGCCGCCATCGTCGCGGCGGAGATCAACGACCCCGAGGAGCCCCTCCGCATCATCGACGCCGTCTGGAAGATCGTTCCGAACAGGTGGGTGATCGTCGTCGACGAAGACTGCGACATCCGGAACTGGAACGACGTGACGTGGAGGATCGTCACCAACGTCCGTTGGGAGCAGGATTTCGTCAAGGGCAAGGCCTACCACCCGAATCTGGGCCAGACCCAGGGACGCCGCGGGCGGAATATCGAATACGACATCGACTCCGACATCCCTGACCCGACTGGCATCAACGCTTCGTTCAAATTCAAGTTCGACAGTCTGCCGCCGATAAACAAATCGAGCCGGGAGTACATGGCCAAGATCGCGGCCCGCTGGCAGGAGCTTGGCTTGCCGTAGCCAGCCATTCCATAACTCAGCGCGCCTCACGAGGTAGCCAATCCGAATCAAGGGAGGACCCCGTCATGAAGTGGACCAGACTCAGCATGGTATTGATAGCGGGCATCGCAGGTGCACTGCTGCTCGTGGCGTGCGGGGCTGACCCCACTCCCACACCCACGCCGCCACCGCCCCCGACCGCGACGCCAACACCGGTGCCGGTAGCACAGCCCACCGAAGCGCCTGCGCCTGACCCGACCGCGACGCCGACACCCGACGCCATGGCGATGTTCGAAGCGGAGAAGGCAGACCTTCTCGCGGCGGCCCAGGAGGAAGGCGAACTGCAGGCCTTCTTCTGCTGCGCTCTGGGTGACGGCACTGCCGACCACATCCGGGGCTTCGAGGACAAGTACCGGATCAAGGTGGTCTTCTCAGGCGGCTCCTCGCGTGAGCAGGCGCCCAAGGTGATTGCCGAGCGCGAAGCCGGGCAGTACACGTTGGACGTCTGGTCGGGCGGGCTGAACCCCGCCATCCCGACGTTGATTCCGGGCGGGGTTATCCAACCCCTCAAACCATTGCTCTTCTTCCCTGAAGTGCTGGACGAATCGGGTTGGTACGACAACCGGCTCCACTGGTTCGACCAGCCGGACAACGAATACGTCATCGGTTGGAACGGCTCAGGCACGACGGCAGGCATCGCCTACAACACCGACCTCGTGGACCCGAACGAGATCCAATCGTTCTGGGACCTGCTCGATCCCAAGTGGAAGGGGAAGATCATCATTCGCGACCCACGTGAGGTCGGCAGCTCGGGCACCACTGCCTTCTACTACATGAACGAGCAGTTGGGTGAAGAGTGGCTCACGCGGATGATGACGGAGATGGACCTCACGCTGACCAGCAACGCCCGGCAAGCGGCGGAGCAGCTGGCGCTCGGCAAGTTCCATCTCTGCATGTGGGCGTGCGGCCGGGAGGTACAGCGACTGGAGCGTGAGGGCCAGCCGGTTGATGACGTGTTCCCGCACATCCTCGCGGAGGGAGCGAGCATCAGTCCGGGTGGCGGCGCCTTCTACGTCTTGGACAGGCCACCGAACCCGAACGCCCAGAAGTTCTTCGCCAACTGGTTCCTTAGTCGCGAAGGACAGATCTTCGCCCAGAAGGCAAGCGAGTCTCAGTCGCTCCGCACGGACATCCCGACGGACGGTGTGAACCCGGCGAGCATCCGCAACCCCGACGTCGACTACTTCATCCTGGGTAGCCAGACCGACTACCAGGAACAACTCGAATCGGCGCTCACGGTCGTCCGGGACGCGCTGGCTTCAGTAGGAAAGTAGGAGACCCGGGCGAACAAGCGGACGGAGGCTGTACAGGGCACATAGATGGCTGTGCGATCGCCTACAGGCGTGATAGGTACCCGGCGGACCCCATGGGTCCGTCCGGGTACCGGCACGTTCATCATGGCCCTGCTGCTCATCGTCTTCGGGTTCTGGATCTTCGCACCCATCGTGGTGATCCTGGTAAACAGTTTCAACATCGCCGGCATCAACCAGCCAACCGAATGGTCGCTCGAGAACTGGCGTATCGCCTTCAGCGAGCCCGGCATATTCACTGCCCTCAGGAACACGTTCGTCGTATATATCGGCTACAAGGCGATCGGCTTCCCCATCGCCATCCTGATCGCCTGGACGCTGGCCCGCACCAACATCCATTGGAGCTACGGGCTGGAGTTCATGTTCTGGGTCTCGTTCATGCTCCCCGGCATCGCCACCACGATAGGCTGGGTGTTCATGCTCGACCCGGACTTCGGGCTGGTTAATGTAGCGATCGGATACCTGCCCTTCATCGAGCACGGCCCGTTCAACATCTACAGCGTGCCTGGGATCATCTGGGTCCACCTGATGGGCAACACCATATCGAGCGCGGTAATGCTGCTGACGCCGGCGTTCCGGAACATGAACCTCTCGCTGGAAGAAGCCTCGCGGGTTTCGGGAGCGTCGAACCTCCGCACGATGATGCGGGTGACGATTCCAGTCATGATTCCTGCCATAACCGTTGTTTTCATGCTGAATCTGGTCCGTATCTTCCAGTCGTTCGAGACGGAGCTCATCCTTGGAACGCCGATCGACTTCTACGTCTACTCAACGAAGATCTTCCAGTTCATCCGGTTCTTCGACCCACCTCTCTACGGTTCGGCGACGGCGCTTGCCAGCGTGGTGCTGGTCATCATCGCGTTCATCGTCCCGCTGCAGCGCTGGCTGACCACACGCCGGAACTACGCCACCATCACGGGCAGCTTCAAGCCCGGACTCATCGACCTCGGCAAGTGGCACCCTCTAGTCTTCGGCCTCGTCCTCTTCCTTATCCTTCTGCTCACGGCGATCCCGGTACTCATCCTCGCAGGCGGCAGCTTCATGACACGGGTGGGCTGGTTCTCGAGCACGCCCACATACACGCTCAGCCACTGGCAGGACGTGTTCGCCAACCGCTTCTTCCTGAGCGCACTGAGGAACACCCTTATCATCAGCCTGTCCACTGCCATCGTCAGCCCGATACTGTTCTCGATGGTCGCCTACGTGCTTGTCAGAACCCGCTGGCAGTGGAGGTCCGTCCTGGATGCAATCTTCTGGATGTCCACTGCCATGCCAGGCATCCTGTCCGGTCTGGGGCTGCTGTGGCTGTTCCTCGGCACCCCGATCCTGACCCCGTTGTACGGCACGCTCTACGCCCTCGTCCTGGTCGTCATCATGCAGGGCAAGCTGACCAGCACCCAGCTCATCAAAGGCGTCTTCCTGCAGATGGGAGCGGACATGGAGGAGGCTGCCCGCGTGGCTGGAGCGGGCTGGTGGCGCACCTACTTCCGCATCTGGATACCGCTGCTGATGCCCACGCTCATCCTCATCGGCACGTTCAACTTCGTGATTGCCGCCGGCACCACCAGCAGCATCATCCTGATTGCCGACCGGGGGACGTCCACCCTGTCCCTGCTGGCATTGGATATGATGACCAGCACCGTGGGACAAGACCTCGAGGGAGCCGGGATCGTGAGCCTATTCATGGTGGCCCAGACAGCAGGTATAGCCCTGATCGCCCGGAAGTTCGGACTGCAACTAGGCGTCAGTCACACCCGGACAGCACGTGAAGCGGACCGCCCGACAGGGTCCACGGCTCCCGCAGGGGCGATACACTAGCCGTTCGGAAGTCACACGTTGGGGAATGGCAGGATGTCCCCGTACTTCTTCATCACGCGCTGTCTGAGCTCCTTGGGGCTGCGGCTCACTCCCGGGAAGAGTTCCCTGCGGTGGAACGGCCTTACCGCATAGAAGACCGCCAGGCTGTTGGTGTGGTCGCCAGATTCCTTCTTGTCGGGCCGAGCTGAGACCAGCGGGTCGAGCGGCGTGCTCCACATCCCGTTCAGGATCTCGATGTCGGTCTCCGGGTCGCAACGCGTGGTCATCGCCCACAGCACCTCTTTCAGGTCCTCCGGGTCGATGTCCTCGTCGACGACGACGATCCAGCGTCCATTGCGCGTGTTCGCCGCGGCGGCCATAGCGGCCTGCTTTGCGTGGCCGGGGTACTGTTGATTGATGGCGATAACCCGCATGTATGCGAAAGGCGTACCCACTGCCACGACGTGCGACACCCCGGCACGAGCCAGGTCAGCCGCACCGCCACGGCCGGCGCCCATGGGAAGACCCGTCTGTCGCGCGCCCGGCCACATAGGGGCCTGGCTCAGGATGATGGGGTTGTTGCGGAAGTAGACCGCCTTCACACGGATGACAGGTTGCGGTTCGCCGGTGCCGAGAGTTCCGCCGGAGTAGTAGCCTGGCCATTCCCCGAAGGGCCCCTCATCCCGAGCTTCCTCCCAAGGCGGGGGAACCTCACCTTCGATCGCGATCTCTGCATGAGCAGGGATGGGCAGACCGGTGATGGGGCCCTTGATGACGTCGACCGGTCTTCCGCGCAGGCCACCGGCGTGATCCAGCTCCGACTCTCCCCAGGGAGAGCGTCCGTGGGAGGCCATCCACGTGAGCGGGTCGGTGCCGAAGGTCGCGACAACCGGACAGGCCTCGCCCTTCTCCCAGTAGCTGTTGCAGATAAGGCGGCCCTGCTGGCCCGGGCTCATCCAGAGTCCCAGTGTGTTCTTGTCGTGGACCTCCATCCGGTAGGTGCCCATGTTGACGTACCCGCTCTCAGGATCCTTGTTGATGAGCGAGTCGCCCGTGCCGATGTAGCGTCCGCCATCCGAAGCGTGGTACCGGGGAACCGGGAAGCGCCAGAGGTCAACCTCCTCACCCTCCATCACGTTCTCCATCACAGGGCCGGCAGGGACCTCGTTCGGTGGGATGGGCTTGACCGCCCTGAGACGCTGAGACGCCAGCTCTGCCAATTCGTCCCGGCTCTTGTCGGTTGGTAGCCCGAGCGCCAGCGCGGCCCGCTTGTAGGATGCGCCCAGCAGCGACACCAGGCGGTACCCCTCCGGGTACCCCTTCACCTTGTCGAATATGAGCATGGGGGCGTTCGGAATGGTTTCGGCTACCGCCTCCACGAGCGCCCCGAGCTCCTCATCCCAGTCGACTCCTTGGATGACGTGGTAGTCGTCGATCTCCTGGCATGCCGCCACGTATTCCTGCAGCCCATCGAAGATCTCTCCGGTCGGTTCCGATGTTGTCGTCACGATGTGCTCCTTTCGGCACTGGTGGTCTGAACGCTTACCGGTGGGTGCTGGTCGCCATCTCGCGGACCGAATCGTTCTCCCAGTAGCGATGCCAGTCAACAGAAGACGGCAGCACGATGTCGTTCCGTACGTAGATGCCGAGGTCTTCCGAGCGTCTCTCCGAGGCGCGGATGACGTGGAGCGGGTCCTGCCCTTCCTGTACGTCGCGCACAGCCTTCAGCAGCATCCTTCGAGCCGCGGCGATGGCCATGTCCGTGTATCCCAGGTGCTCCGTGGTGCGGTTCTGGATTGCGCCCTCCCCCTGGGTCGCCCATGTGTCGTGAACGACGAAGTTCGGTCCCATTCCGATGAACGCCCTGTTCTTCATGGACTCGCGGTCCTGCAGGTACCGGTTCGACTGGTTGCGGATGAGGCGGAAGTCCTCACCGATCTCTTCGGAGCGGGCATTCTGCTGCGGACGTATCGGCTGCGTACGGTTGAACCGGATGCCGTAGCGCCAATGGTGGGTGTCGTCGATGGGCACGTGCCAGTTGATGCTGTACCCCTCGGCGTCGCCTGCCACCGCCGCCAGATTGGGCATGACGAAATTCGTGACCCGTACGTAGGTGTTCTCCTCGTCCACTTTCCGCACTGCGTAGATACGGATGCCGAAGTCAGTGTCCTCCAGTTCGAGGTGGGGCGCAGTCACCCGAGTGTTCAGGGTCTGATTGAGGTCACCCGGGCGGCTTAGCCGGTGGAGGAACGAGAGATGCTGGGGGTCGATGTTGCCTTCGTTGCCCTGGAGGTAATTGCAGTCCTGGAACACCTTGTAGACGGAGCGCTGCTCGGGTGGCACGTCGAACGCCTCGTAGGGGGGCAACGATGGCGGTTCGCCGCCACCGAGGTAAGCGAATACCAGGTCGCCGCGCTCAGCAGTTGGGTAGGCCAGGTGTTGCACCTTGTCCTTGAATGTGCTGCCTTCCGGTTCTCCAGGCTGCTCCAGACAGTTGCCATGGATGTCGTAGAGCCAGCCGTGATAGAGGCACCTCAACCCTCCGTCCTCTATACGGGCGTAGCTGAGGTCGGCCGCACGATGGGCGCAATGGATGCCAAGCAGACCGATGCGGTCGAACTGATCGCGAAAGAGCACGAGGTCTTCGCCGAGCAGGCGCACCGGAAGAGGAGCGCTACCCGGAGGAACCTCAGAGCTGAGCGCAACGGGCTGCCAGTAGCGGCGTATGAGTGCGCCGCCGAGCGTCCCGGGGCCAACCTGAGTCAGGAGGTCGTTCTCCTCGCGGGTCAGCATGCTCCACCTCGCGACTTACGGCGAGGTTACTCAGTGGAAAAAGTGCATGCAAGTCAGCCGGAACAGAGTGCCGCAGCTGTTCCCGTCCGGCGCGGTTGTTGCCGGCCTGACCCCGGCTTATGATGACGCCAACCTGGATACCTTTGGAGTGGTCCTGTGAGCAATGAGGAATCCTCGCTCCAAGAGTTCCTTATCTCTGCCGACTCCCATATGGGCGAGCCGCCCGACCTGTGGGAGAAGGAACTTCCCCTGAAGTTCCGCTCGCGCGCGCTGCAGGTCGAAGAGAGGCCGTTCGAGACGAACCACCTCCTGCGTGCGGGCTGCTGGGACCCCCACGAGCGGCTTAAGGATCTCGCGCTCGACGGCGTCAGCGCCGAGGTGCTCTACCCGACTTTCGCTGCCCGCGCATGGCTTATCGATGACCACGAACTCCAGGAGGCGCACCTGCGCGTCTACAACGACTGGATGATCGACTTCTGCAGCGTCGCTCCTCACCGGTACTGGGGACTGGGCATGGTCTCGCTCTGGAACGTGGGGAACGCCATCCAGGAGATGCGACGATTCATCGAGGCAGGGCTAAGGGGTGTCGACATCTGGATCGCACCGCCTGAAGCGCTGCCCTACAGCGACGAACGGTACGAGCCCTTCTGGGCTGCCGCCGAGGAGCTCGGCGCAACGGTGAACATGCACATCAACGGGCGCGCCGAGTCCCATGAGCGTGACCCTGTGGGCATCCCCATACACTCCATCAACGGGCACAAGAACGACGCGATGAACTCCCTGCTGCACATCATCGCCTCCGGAGTGCTCGAGCGTCACCCGCGCCTGAACGTCGCAGTCGCAGAGGCAGGCGCAGGCTGGGTCCCCTTCTGGCTTCAGGAAGCCGACCACTACACGATGAGCCGCCGGAGCACCCTGCCCATGCCACCCAGCGAGTACTTCAAGCGGCAGGTCTTCTGTACCTTCATCAGCGACGCCGTGGGCGCCTACCTGCTACAGGACTTCGGGCAGGACAACTTCATGTGGTCGAACGACTACCCCCATCCCGCCTGCACCTGGCCCGACTCCAATATCCTCATCCCTGAGGAGTTGGGGGGCCTTCCCCATGATGTCCAGGAGAAGGTTGTCTGGCGCACGGCGGCGCGCGTGTATAACAACGGCGAACCTCCCGCTCCACCCGACTCGCCCGGCGACCGCGCCGAGATCGAGCGCTGGCTGGAGCACCACCGGAACTTCGGGGCCAGCGCGCGTCCGAAACACCGTGCTGTCTGAACGTTGAGGAACCGGTGAACGTGGAGTAATCTGCCGCTAAACGTCGCGCAAGGAAGGAGTAGAGATATGGCAACCACGAAGCGATGGGGCCGTGACAAGCTCTCCCCCGACGAACTGATGGACGGACTCGAAGATATCCGGGCTGAATGGAAGCAGGGCCACCCAGCGAGGCCGAAGGCAATCACCATCGAAGCGATCGCCGAGCGCAAGCGCCGCACCCACCAGGGCGGCGACGGCAATCACCGGTTCGAAGGTGAGCGCTACATCAACACCACCAACAAGGACGTGCGCCGCTTCCAGCTTCGTAAGCTCATCGATGAGGGAGGACAGGACACCGTGGGCGGCCCCGTGCCCAGCCACCCCACGCTGAGCCGCTGGCACTCCGAGGAGTTCGGCCTCCCCAAGGAAGAGATCGACGCCCTGGAGAAGAGCGACTGGGCTCCGGAAGAACTCGTCTCAAACGGCTGGTACTACTGGATGCACCGCACCGAGCCCTGGCCGGTCCTGCTGGGCAGCGCACTGGTCGGCGAAGGCGAGAAGCGGCTGCCCGAGGTCCGCGAGCAGATGGTCCAGGACCTGGAGGAGACCAGGCAGCTCTACGAGAAGCTTGGCATCAAGGATATCGATCGCGCCATGCTCAACCAGCACGAGCACTCGCCGATCGGAGCGGACGCGGACCACGTCGTCTTCGGCGAGGACGTCACGAGAGCTTTTGTCGACAGTCCGGGCCTCCAGGAGCGGCTGCGGCGGGTCTTCATATTCAGGTTGCAGCGTCGGTAGCGATGCTGAACCATCCTCCCTATAACGCCGATGACCTGAAGGACCCGCCCCTCCCGGGGCCGGAGTTCATAGAGCTGCTCCACCGGCAGAGGGCGGAGCGGTACCCCGAACCACCGCCGTTCTACCAGCTCCTCTACGACGGCTCTCTCACCAAGGACGACCTGCAGTTGTGGGCGAAGAACCACTACTACTACCTGGACCACGGCCTGCAGTTCAGCACTGCCGCCCTCTACGTCAAGAACAACGACGAGGTATCCCGCACCCATGAGCTCAGGAAGCTCGTCAAGATCGAAGGCCGGGACATCGTGAACGATCTCGTCGGCTGGACGACGCCCGCCTACGAGGAGTTGTGGATGCGTTTCTGCGAGGGTCTCGGCCTCGAACGCGAGGAGGTTATGGCGTGGCGTAACTTCACCCGCTCCTACTTCGCCGTGTCCACGCTCTCGCTATGCACGCGGTGGTGGGAGTGGTCATGGCTCGACGGCATCGCCGGACTGTTCGCAAGCGACCTGCTGGCCAAGGACACGATGGACAAGGCAGGCGACGTCCTGCGAACGCAGTACGGCATCGCAGCAGAGCACCTGGAGTTCTTCGATCGCTTCGCCCAGGATGCAGAAGAAGACCTGGACTGGGAGGAATCAACGCTCGTGGAGTGGGCCTTCACAACCGAACGGCAACTTACCGCAGCCCGAGCGTTCCGCTACCGGTTGGATATCGACTATCAGTATGTTCAGCCCGTCCACGCCGCAATCACGACGGGGGAACTCCCCGTCCAAGTGCCTGTCTCGCTCTACGAAGAGGAGCCTCCCTCGCTCTAGCGACGTACGGTTGCGAGCGCTACGTTCTCACGATCGCGGGGCCCAGGCACTCCTGTCGTCTGCTTGCCAACTACCACACTGGAGCAACCAGGCGAGGTTCGTTATCGCGTTGACACTCCCTAGTTCGCAGAGTCATACTTTTTGCGGTGCTGTTAACTACGGGTGGCTTAGGGTCCGAGATACGCGCGGAGACCAAGGCTGATGACGCTTTCCATAGAGGGTGTGACTACCCAGACCCTGAGTTTGCCCGAAGAGCTCATCCTCATGCTCCTCAACGAGGAGAGCGGTTACTTCCACCAGGTGCCCGGATGGGACCTGAACTGCACTGTCGCCGGCGCCGTACTCGCAGAGCTTTCCCTCATGGGCCGCATCGACACGGACGTAGAGTCCCTGTTCATCGTCGACCGGACAGAGACGGGCGACCCCGCCCTGGACCCCATCCTGAAGGAGATCGCAGACGAACCGATCCGGCGCAACACCCAGTACTGGATCGAACGACTTGCTCCTCGTGCGGAGTCCGTCGTCGATCTGACTCTGGACCGCCTGGTCGACCTGAAGATCCTAGAACACCATGACGGCGAATTCTGGACATTGTCCCGCAACGTTCTGCAGGCAGAGTTGTCCAGCACGTCCACGGAAGGCACCGCGGCCCAGTTCGTCAGAACGCGCATCAGCAAGGTC
The DNA here is from genome assembly GCA_009838965.1 of Chloroflexota bacterium. Classification (GTDB taxonomy): domain Bacteria; phylum Chloroflexota; class Dehalococcoidia; order Lucifugimonadales; family Australimonadaceae; genus Bin16. The sequence goes on from VXQP01000020.1 coordinate 37,296, forward strand.
ATCTTCAACAACGAGATCCCCGACCCGCGAGACGTCATCATCATCGCGCTCATCGATACGTGCGACGTCTTCCGCTTCATGTTCCAACTCGACGACGAGATAGAGCAGCGCATCCAGGCGATCTGCAGGATGGACCTCATCGGCCGGTCCATCGCCGAAGCGGTCTCGCAGAACATCGCCGTTCCGCTGCTTCAACGTTCCGCCTTCACCAAGAAGATTCCCACCGTCTCGCTGCGCAAGATGCTGTTCAGCCGACACCTTCGCAGCGGCAACATCGCCGCGCTCTTTGCGGACCTCGCAAAGGAGTACGGCCCGGTGTTCAAGATACACCCGCCGTTCAGGAAACCGATGCTCTTCCTCGCCGGGACAGACACGAACCACTGGGTGCACCGGCACGGGCGCATGTACCTGAGAGCCAAGGACTACTTCTCCGACTTCGAGAAGGTCTACGGCGCGAACGGCGTGATGCCTTCCATGGACGGCGCCGACCATTTCCGGCTGCGGAAGGCCATGTCTCCGGCGTACTCCCGAGGGAGGCTGGAAGGGCAACTGAACATACTCTACCGGCATGCCCGGAAACATATGTCGGGCTGGAACGTGGGAGACGCCTATCCCGCGACGAGCATGAGCAGGCAGATGATCAACGCGCAACTCTCCCCGCTCTTCGTCAGCGTCGATTCCCAGGACATCTTCGACGACCTGGCGAAGTACAAGGAGCGGGCGCTTCTCACCCACATCATGAAAGCCCTGCCCAAGTTCATGCTCCGCACTCCGGGCATGAAACGCCGGGCAAGAGCAGTGGACACTCTCTTGGAACGGGTCCAGAGCGTCCACACACCCGCGCAACGGGCCGGCTCTCCGCGGGACCTCGCGGACGACTGGCTCAGTCTGCACGCAAGCGACCCGCAGTTCGTTCCGGAGACGACCCTGCGCTTCCAGTTGTCGGCAGCGCTGATCGCCAGTGTGTACCTCGGCGACGCGTTCAGTTTCGCGCTCTACGCCATGGCGTCGCAGCCTGATCTCTACCGCGAGATCCAGCGTGAAGCCGACGCCCTCTTCAACGACGGCGACCCGGACGGTGCGGACTTCACCATGCAGTCGATAGACGTCACGCACCGTTTCCTCATGGAGACCGTGCGCATCTACCCCATCGTTCCGATGTCCATCCGGAACGTGATGAACACCTGCGTGGTCGAGGACTACGAACTGCCGGTGGGATCGCAGGTCTACATCGCAACCACGGCGACGCATTACATGGAGGATATCTTCCCGGAGCCCTTCACTTTCGATGTCGACCGGTACCGGCCTCCGCGCAACGAGCACCTCAGTCCCGGGTACGCCCCGTACGGGCTGGGCACGCACACCTGCCTCGGCACCCGGTGGATGGAGCTCCAACTCGCCATCAACGTGCTGATGGTCGCGCACTACTTCAACATCGAAGTGTCCCCTTCGAACTACAAGCTCAAGTTCAACCCCGTCCCGTCGATGAAACCGAGCAAGAAGCTGAAGTTCCGCATCGCCGAGCAGCGGCGCGAGATACCCCTGGTAGCCTGACGGCCCCCGAAGACCGGGAACGAAAGCCCTACAGGGGCTTGCGGGCCAGAAAACAGTACAACGGCGTGAAAAGCCCGGCCCTGCCGCCCGCGACGTAGGCCCTGGCGGTACCGTCCATCAATCTGACGACGTCTGCAGACCCCTTCGGGAACACGCCCAACACCTGGGCCAGCCTGGCTACCCCGATGTACGCCTTCCGGCCTATCGGGATCCTGCGCAGGGCGCTGCCCAGTGTTTTGCCCGGGGCCTCCATGGGTTGATACCACGGGGTAACAGCACTGTTCTCCGCGACAGCCCGATCTATGCCCTCGATAACCTCGAACCCCGCCGATTCGAGGGCCCAATCCACCTCTCCCATGGTCGCGATGTCCTTGAGGGCGATGCCGTGCATCAGGTCCCTCTTGATGGCCTGGTGCCGACTGTCGCCGGGATCGAACCGGTCTGTCATGCACATCTCCTGGCCCCAGAAGAGGGCTCCGGGTTTCAGCACACGATAGATCTCGGCGAACGCACCCGCCTTGTCCGGCGCATGGCACGTCGATTCGATCGCATATCCCCGGTCGAACGTGTCGTCCGCGATAGCGTTCATGTCCATGAAGCTGCACGCGAGGTAGTCGACCACGTGATCGAGCCCCGCCTGAGCGGTCAACGCTCTCGCTTTCTCCAACTGGACCTCACTGCTATTGACCCCGACGACGCTGACACCCGCTTCGCGGGCAACACGGCGCAAGGGGCCGCCTATCCCGCAACCGACGTCAATCACCGCCATACCCTCCCGCAACTCCAGTTTGTCGATCATCAGCCGCTGGTGCCGCGCCTGAGAGTCCTCGAGGCTCTCCTCGGGCGACAGCGGCGCGAAGTGAAGGGACTCGCTCCAGCCGAAAATCATGAAGTCGCTGCAAAGGTCGTAGTATTCCCTGACAGTCTCAGCGTGGTCGTAGCTCGCCGGGCCGACATCCTCCGCCTGTGCCCTGTCCATCCATCCGTCGAAATGTTCCACGCGGCGGCGAACGTCCGACCCACGGTACGCGGCCTTCAGCCCGCCGGATAGTTTGCGAAGTTGCATGACCCTCCTACGACGAGCCTTGTCCCTGCTCGCCACGCTGGTGTATGGCCTCTATCGTGACGTCGAGTTCGGCCCACTGGCGCTCCACCATGGAGCGCAGCCGCATGTTCTGGTAGGCGCCCCAGACCACCATCGCCGGCAGCACCAGCAGCACGGAGACGACCAGGGAGTAGACGATGGTGATGGTCGCCGTGATGCCGAACTGCTGAGAGGCAAGCAGCGGTGAGGCTATCAGTACTCCGAACCCCAAGGCGGTCGTCATCGCGGAGCCCAACAGCGCCGAACCTGTGGTCGCGAGCGTCCGGACCGCTGCACTCTCCGGATTGCGCGAGCGGGTGAACTCCTCGCGGTAGCGATGAATCACGTGGATGGTGTAGTCCACACCTATCCCGATCGAGAGCGCCGTGATGATTGACGTGACGAGTGAGTATGGGATGCCCAGCAACGCCATGGTGCCCAGCACCGAGATCAGAACGAGCACGATCGGCCCGACGGCGACGACCGCGAGCGCCGGTTGGCGCGCCGTCAGCCAGAAGAAAACAGCGAGGACAGTGAGTGCCGCTGCGATAGTAGTACTGATCGCTTCGGTCTGACGGTCTGTGATCGCGTCCGTAACCCCGATCGAGACGACGCTCTCCGAAAGCACCGTGAGAGCGGCATCGTCTCCAGCCCAGAGCGCTTCGAGGTCGCCCTGGAGCGTCTTGGTTGCTCCCGGATCGTTCGAGTAGGTTGGGAACTGCAACAGGATCGTGTCGATGCCGTTCGGATCGTTGACCAGACCGTGGGTGATCGCGGATTCCCTCTCCCCGAGCTTGTCCAGGAGCTCCTGCATCAGGGCCGGATCGAGCTGCACTCCCGAGGAAGCTTCGCTGAAGAGCGCCGCAAGCTCTCGGTCGTAGTTGTCGCCGGGCTGCCCGCTGTCAGTAGTCCAGTCGTCCAAAAGCGACTCGTACGACGGAAGGAGCGGCCCTGCCGCTGCGCGCGGTCGGCGTTGCTCGTCCTGGAAAGCGATCCTGAGATCCTGCAGGTTCAGGAGCGTGCGGGTCTCCGTAGCCTCGGCCTTCACCAGCACGCTGGCCATCTCCGTCGAACCGCCGACGGTCGCATCCAGCGTGTTCATGTCAGCCACGATGGTCCCGTCCCTGGGAAGGATGTCGCGGATGCTGAACTCCGACTTGAGGTCTGTAGCCGCGAACCCCAGCCCAGCCGTTATCGCAACGACGACGATGATGTACGGCGCCGGCTGACGCGTGACCCTTCTTCCGAGCACCTCCGCTACCCGTGGGATGCCGGGCAGCGCATTCGAAAGCGGGCGAGGCTGCCGCAACGTGCCGCGTGACTCGCGGCGCCGGTCGAGGATCGTCCGGGCTGCGGGGACCAGCGTCAGCATCACGATCAGGCTCAACCCCACACCCATCCCTGCGACAACACCGAAGTCTCCGATCACACCTATCGGCGAGAACAGGGTCGCCAACAAGCTAACGATCGTAGTAACTGCTGCCAGCATCAGCGGGACCGCGACGTTCCGCAGACCGATCTGCACCGCTCGGACAACGGGCTCGCCTGCGAGCCGCTGCTCCCGATAGTGAGAGATCGCCTGGATCGCATAGTCCACCGTGAGACTGATGATGATGACGGGCACCATCGCGGTGAGCGAACTGGGGGGGCCTATCACACCGAGTCCATTCGGTCCAAGCCAGCCTTCAGCGCCGACCAGCCACATAATCGCGACGATAAGCCCCAGCAGCGTCAGCAACATGTCCGACAGGGCGCGGGTGAAGAGCAGGAGCAGACCGGCGATCAGCAACAGCGCCAGCCCGATCAGCGGCCCCATCCCCTCCTCCGTAGCCTTCTTATATGCATCCTCGATGATCGCCGACGACAGGCTGCTCACACGCGACGCACCCGCGTCTCCTAGGGCCAGCTCGCTGATCCTCCGCTCGGCATCGTCAACGCGCTCGTCACCCGTGTCGCGCAGGCGCACGATGGCGATCGCAACGAGCGTGCCGTCGGTATCGGTGCCAGTCATCTCAGCAATCGCCTCCCCAACTCCGGGGACGTTGCGTGCGGAGTCGATCTGTTCCTGCGTGACCGACTCGAAACTGTCCACCTGGAGCACGGCGCCGATAAGAGAGGAAGGCGCAACGACCGGAGTCCCCGGCGCCAATAGCTCGCCGATGCCCGGGTCCTGGACGATCTCATCCAACAGGCCATCCATCTGGGAGAGGCCGCTCGGCGTGAAGGGCTCCCCGCGGAAGACGAGCGTTACGACAATGACCTCGCCAGTGTCCTTAAATCGGTCATCTATCTCTTGTGTTGCTTCAGCGATGGGATGGCCGGGAGGAAGGAAAGCGACGCTTGCGCCCTCCGTAGGCGGCAGACGTTGCGCCGTCCCCATAACCATTACGACCGTAATGATGAGGAGGACGAGGAGGGTGAGCCACGGACGAACCGTGACCAGCCGGCTCAGTCTGCCAAGTATATTGTTCATGGTATGTACCTCAGTGCTGCATGGTTGAGGTCGTTGAGCCCGGTTCGAGCGGTCATACTACAGCCTCATCCGATGTGCCGGGGAGTGCGACCACAGGAGCGCATGGCTCAGGATAGAACTGGGCGCAGTACGCGCGGAACGCCATAATCTCCCCGTCGGAACGGCTGAGACGTGGGAGAGACCTGTACTGTTTGCGGCTCCAGATGATCACGTCCTGCCGAACGTCCCGCTCCTGCTGCGACGCGATGAACCGGTTCATAAGCGGCGCGCGCAGCTTCACGGGGAGGAATCCCAGGCCCCCCAGCCACCGCTTTGGACCGCGTATCTCCCGTACCTGCGAGACCAGCGACAGGTCGATGAGCGCCCCGTCGACGGGCGTCGCCAGCACCCACAGGCGCATGTCCATACCGATGGACTTCTCGCGGATCTCCACGAACGAGTATCCCAACCCGAAGATGTGCGTCTTGGCGGAGACATCGAAAGTGAAAGGGATGGTCCCGGCTATCCTGTACCCGCGCCTGAAGTCAAAGTCACTGCGCAGGTAAGCCCCGTCCACCGATACTTCCACGACACGGTCCACGCTGCCGTACCCGTGGACGTAGCGCAGGTGGCCGAGGTCCACCGAGTTCTCCGTCGTATCCTGGGGATGCCCGGGGAAACGGAGAGTGCGGACCGAAATACCGCTCCAGCCGGTCTGATCTGACAGGTCAGTGGGCAGGTTCCATTGCGGCTCCCGCCTCTCGATACCCCACCACGCGAAGATCAACCCGGCGATCTCCTGTGTTGCGAAGACGCGCAACCGCGCGGCCCTAGGTGGGGGCGCGTAGGGAGTGGCCACGCACTGGCCGGTTGCATCGTATTCGAAGCCGTGGAAGGGACAGACAAGCCGACCGTCGCGTACGCGCCCTCCGGCAGCGGGCCCCAGATCGGAGCCAAGATGCGGACAGTAAGCCCCGGCGACGCAGATGCGCCCGCTCTCGTCGCACCAAACGATGATGTCCTCCCCCATCCAGGTCTTCTGGATGAGCCTGGCCTTCTGTATGGCCTCGCGGCTTGTGATGAAGTACCAACCCTCGGGAAACGGGGAAGGCAACGGGGCGTTGTCAGGCTCCGCACGCCGGGTTGTCATCGAACGGCACTCCCTGCCCGGACGGCTCGGGGTGGACGACTCTCTGGAACGATCCGGACACTATCTAGGATACGAGATTCGTTCACCAATCCCATACCTGTGCGCGCACCTGACATCTCACGTTTCAGGCAGAGATGTTGGCCAGCGGCTGCCCTCAGGCGAAGCCTCCTCTTCGACATCTTCCACTCTCATCAGCAGGGCCGGCAGGATGGCGAACAGGGCGAGGAACCCTGAGATCATGAAGAGGTTCTGGAACACGGTCACTCCCGCTTCGATCAGGGGAGCCTCGGTCTCCTCGAACGTCGATCCGATCGTCACGTCAGCGGTCAGACTGTAGAAGCGCTCGATACCCCAGGCGGACAAGGTTGCCAGCCCCAACGCCATCCCCACCATGCGCGATGCGGTGATCAAGGATGCCGCCGCTCCCCAGTAATGACTGGGTGCTGCGCTCAAAGCGCTGACGCCTATGGGAGGAATGACCAACCCGAACCCGAGACCCGCCATGACCAGTGGCGTGGTCAGCCTGACCTCCTCCACCTCCGTCTCCCAACCACTCATGAACAGCAGGCCCGTTCCTATGAACGCAAGGCCCGTGATACACACCGTCCTCACTCCCGTCCAACGCAGGATGTAGCCTCCAACCACCGCTCCAACAGGAATGGCGGCCGTAAGACGAACCAGGTGAAGGGCGCTCTCCCACGCCCTCTTCTCCATGACGGTACCAGCCATGAGGGGCACGGCTACCAGCGAGATGATCAACGCAACTCCCACGAGGAATTGGGTGATGTTGGAGGACAGGAACGCCCTAGAGGTGTACAGGAACGATGCCAGCAGAGGCTGGACGGTGCGTCGCTCGAACAGGACCAACAGGAGAACCAGCCCAACCCCAAGGGCTATCAGGACATAAGGGAAGAGGGACTCTCCGGAAAAGATGGCTCTCTGGGACAGGCCGATACTGAGAACAGTGAGGGCTGCTCCAAGCACGAGCGCTCCGAAGTAGTCCATCCTGGCCGCAGGGTTGGCACGGTTCGGCAGGATGGCCAGAAGCGCTATCAGGAAGAGGCTCTGGGGAATGTCCAGCCAGAATATCCAACGCCAGCCCAGCAACTCGATGATGGCTCCTCCGTAGAGAGGGCCCAGCACAGACCCGGCTTCAGCCGAGGCCGCCACGAGTCCTATCGCCAATCCTCTTTTCTCTGGCGAAACAGCGGCCACAGCCATGGCGAGGCCTATAGGGACCGTGGCGCCGCCTCCGAAGGCCTGGACCACCCTGGCGGATACTACCCATTCGAAGTTTGGAGCCAGCGCCACGAACGCCGACCCGATGGAGAAGACGATCAATGCCGCGTGGAACATCCGGACGCGGCCGTAGACATCGGACAGACGCCCTGCCAGTGGCATCGCCACGGTGTAGCTAATCAGGTACCCGGTGACGATCCAGGACGCCCTGTCCAGGTCGGTAAGGGGGATCTCCAGGTCCACCATCACGGCAGGCAGGGCGGCGACCACCACGGTCTGGTCCAGGGCAGTCGAGAATACCCCCAGACAGATGATCCCCAGCACAACTGACTGGGAAGATCTCAGAGATCGGAGGCCAGACCTGGCAGTGTTCACGACCCTGAGGCTGTCTCTGGAAGTTGGATGTCGACAGGGGAGTTGATGTCCGTGATGACTACCAGCCGCGTCGTTTCCGGCGCATCGTCGTCGTAGAGTCTGCCGTCTATCCTGAGCTGGCGCAGGGCATGCGAGGTCTCGTCGATCCACACGGACAACGTAATCGCATGGCCGGAGTTCACATCCGTGATGAGGTCCGACATATCGTCCGAGACGATATCCCCGTCTATACGGACAGCCTGACCCCCTCCCACGGACTCCCGGCCTGTGATCTCAGCGTTCTTGATGCTGGGTAGTATCTCGCTCAAAGTAACGCCTATCCCCCCGAAGTTGAAGGGCACCTGCTCCAGCGGCAGGGGAAGCCATGGGGCGTCTGCGGAGAACTGCATGTACGCCTGGTCCCCGACCGCCATCATTCCGACCTCTACAAATCCAAGACCGGGATTCACCAACTCCACCAGCATCCTGAAGCTGTCGGGCGTTTTGACTTCTCCTTCCACACTCTTCAGAGTCATCTCGAAGAACTTCGCCCCTGATTCCATCTCGTCGACCATCTGGAATCTCGCCGTCGACAGTGCAGCCAGCTCTTCCGCCGCACCGGAAAGCACCTCATCCACCGACAACTCAGGGGTCGGCGTGGGTTCCGACTCGCACGCGGCTGCCAGGAAGAGGAACCCCAACGCCAGCACGGTGATCGACAACCTGCTACCCACTGCCGTTCGGATGGATGGAGCGAGTGCCATCATCATGCGGGCACGGTACCACCCGCAAAAGACGCCGGGCAAGCACCCTCAGGAGCATTCAGCGCTACGCCTTCCTGAACCGCCAGCCGTACATGATGCTCCCGTAGTAGTTGAACGACCGCTTCGCCGCAGGGTCGTCGAAGGGATAGTCGGCGCCCATCTGTCTCGCAGTGGCGAGCCCGGAGACGAAGCAGGTTTCCTGGCTGTTGACCAGGGTATGAGCTCCACAGTGCCAGGCTCGCCTCTTGCCCTGGATGCAGCGGAACAGGTTTACGAGCAGTACGACGTGACGCACGTCATGGACGATGTGCTGGAACCACCATCGCTTCACGACCTTCCGCTCGTCGATGGGGCTGATCGGGTTGTAGGTCACCAGGCAGGGCTTGTCAGACCGGTGAGCCCATGGCTGTTGGTTGTGCATGATGTACGTGATCTCGTAGTTGTCCGGTCTCGCGCCGTACTGTTCGATGTGGTTGCTCCGCATGGTCAGAGCATTCACTTCGTTGTCGGGTAGAACTGAGGAGTCGGAGTGGACGACCGTGTGGTTGTGCAGTTCACTCTCGTACCGTATCGACGAGAGGATGTAGCGTTCGAGCATCGTGGGTTTGTCGAGGATCATCAGCGTCTGGTTCGCATTGCATGCGAAGACCACCTCGTCGAATGTTTCTTGCACACCGTCGTGGTCCTCGACAACGACGCCCGACGACCGGCGGTACACCTTTCGCACGGGGCGGTTCAGGTAGATCTTGTCCCGGAAGTTTGCCGACAGGTTCTGGTAGATGCGGCGTGTTCCCTGGTCCCACGTCTGCATGGGCGTGGCGGTCTCGATATCGAAGAACTCGAGATACCTCGAGAAGAGCGCCGCGGGCATATCGAACACGTTCGTCGCCATCAGGAAATTGACGAACATGGGTTTCAGGACCTTGTACCTGAAGTCCCCGGAGAACCCTCCGAGATTCAGGACCGTCCCCATGCTGATGTAGTTGAATGGATTGAGGGCGTTCAGGCACTTGGACTGGGAACGGGTCAGCCGGCCGAACCAGCGCAGACGCTTCAACAGCCGCTGGAACTTCTCGATTTCGTACTGCAGCTGCCCCCTGATGTCGGAATCAAAATCGTGGGCGTAGACCTGATTACCGTACTTCACGCTGTAGCTGAACCTGGTGTCGACCAGTTCGATGCCGAACTGCTCCATCAGCAACAGGATGTGGTGATACACCGAAGGGATGCAGGCGGTGACTGAGATGTCGAATGGGATCGAGCTGCCGTCGTCCTGTGGCATGTCTGCTGTGACAGCATTGCCGCCGATCTGTTCCTGAGCCTCGAACAGCCGGAAATCGAACCGGTCCGGGTGATGATGCAGCGCCCACGCAGCGCCCAGTCCTGAAACGCCTCCACCCACGATGGCGATACGTCGCGGCACTGTCCCTGTCTCTCCAATTGCCATGGCCATCGTCCTACCGCTGGGCGTCTAGCCTTCTCAGGAAGGAGAGGACCTCCCTGTTGAAGATTTCCGTCTGGTCGAGGTTGGTGAAATGCCCCGCATCGGGCACCACCACCAGTTCCGACCCCTCGATCTGGCTGTGGATGAACCTGACGTCCTCCAGGGCCGGGTCCTCGTCCCCGGCGATGCACAGGGTCGGCGCGGTGATCTCGCACAGGCGGTCGTCGAAGACGGGCGCCCGGTCGAGGGCCTCGAGGGAGTAAACGTAGCCGTGTGGAGTCAGCGCCCTAATCATCTCCATGATGCCCTCGGCTTCCTCCGGGCCTCTGGATGCCCTCAGGGCGAAGCTGTCGACCTCCCGGATGGAGTGTCGGGCTACCGCCTCCATCCCCTGGGTGAAGGCCAGCTCCCGTACCTTGGCCGTATTTCTCCTGATCTCTTTACTGTGGGCGTGGCCTGACGCCGAGCCGGAGTCGATGACCATCAGGCCCGCCACCCGGTCCGGGTGCAGCAGCGTGAACCGCGTGGTGATGCCTCCGCCCATAGAGAGCCCGCCGACGTACGCCTTCTCGATACCGAGGTGGTCCAGCAGGCCCAGCAGGTCCTCGACCGACGTGTCCAGTCCGTAGGCTGACGGGTCCTCAGGAGCATCCGACTTGCCGTGTCCCCGCGGCTCGAAGCGGATGAACCGGTACTTCTCAGAGAACGCCTCCACCTGCGGCCCCCACATGGTGGCGTTACCTCCCCTGCAGTAGCAGAGCACGAGCGGGAACCCCTCGCCGTCGCTTTCGTAGTTAATGCCGACGCCGTTGATGGTTACTTTGGGCACGGAGACCTCCAGACCGGACCTGCAGACACCCAGGGTTGGATCTACCCGGCCTTGGCTGTAGTGGTGGAGCCGAGGGGACTCGAACCCCTGACCCCCTGCTTGCAAAGCAGGTGCTCTCCCAGCTGAGCTACGGCCCCACGTGCACGGCTCAGGATACCATCAGCGCCTACTGTGAACTGAGCCCCTGCATCGACAGTCCTTCCATGGTCTCCTGCACGACTCCGAACCGCTCGAACGGGGGCATGAAGTACGCACCCGCGATACGGCCGGAGAGTGCCGTGAGCAGTTCGCGGCTGAGCGCGATGCCCTCCTTGCCCCCGGCGTCGCCCCGGTACTCCGCGAGGTCGATGCGCTGCATCACGTCTTCCGGTACTACGATGCCGGGCACCTCGTTCTGCAGGAAGCGCGTATGGCGGGCGTTGCGAAGCGGCAGCACACCCATGATGACCGGCAGCGGGAATCCCCCCAGCAGCGACCAGACACGCTCCACGTGCTCCGCCGCGTAGACCGGCTGCGTGAGCAGGAAATGCGCTCCGGCCTTGACCTTGCGCTCCAGCACGCGGAGCTCCCTGTCCAGGTCCGGCGCGTTGAAGTTCAGCGCCGCGCCGATGAAGAACGACGTGGGTTGGCCGATCTCCCGTCCGTTTGCATCCACGCCCTCGTTGAACCCCGCCATCAGCTGGATCAGGCCGGACGCCGTCACGTCGCTCACGGCGGTCGCGTAGGGATAATCGCCCGTGAGCGGGACGTCGCCCATCACCGTAAAGACGTTGCGCAGCCCCAGCGCGTGCGCGCCCAGCAGGTCCGAGTGCAGCGCCAGCAGATTGCGGTGGCGAATGGCCATGTGCATCACCGCCTCGACGCCTAACCGCGACTGCACGAGGCTGCCGGTGGCGAGCGCGCTCATCCTCCCCTGCGCACGCGGGCTGTCCGCAACGTTCACCGCGCTGACGCTCCCGACCACGCCGCGCAGCTTGTCCAGCGTTCCGCTCACGTCGAACCCGCGCGGAGGAGAGAGTTCCACCGTAACGACGAACTCCCCGCGCTCGATGCGTTCCGCAAGTCCCGTGGGGCGGGTGGCAGGAGCCTCGACGTGCTGTGGACGTGCCACAGCCGGAGCGGGCGCACGCCGCGTCGAGGACTGCAGCACACCGCGCACCGCGTCGCGTACGGCGGCGATGTGCTCCGGCGTGGTTCCGCAGCATCCACCGACCGCCGCCGCCCCCGCGCGTGCAATCTCGCGCGCCGTCTCCGCGAAGTACTCCGGGGGCGCGGTGTACTCCAGTCGGCCACCCACGTAGGCGGGAAGTCCCGCGTTCGGCTGAACGATGAGCGGCATGCCCGCTGACCCTGCCATGCGTTCAACGACGCTCAGTAGCAGGTCCGGGCCTATACTGCAGTTCGCGCCGAACGCAAGCAGATCCGCCTCGTTCAGGGCCGCAATCACATCCTCCGGCGCATCCCCGCTCGACGTCAGGCCGTCGCCTGTGAAGGTCATCTGCGCGATGACCGGCAATTCGGAAACGGAGCGCACCGCATCGATGGCCAGCCTGAGCTGTGCCAGCGAAGTGAACGTCTCCAGGAGAATGAGGTCCGCCCCAGCGTCGGAGAGCGCCGACGCCTGCTCCGCTAACACGTTCCGCACAGATGCCGGAGAGAACAGACCGGCGCCGGTGCTGTCCGGCGGCAGCGGCCCCATCGAGCCCGCTACCCACACGTTCTGGCCATGCAGCCGCGCTGCTTCCTTCGCCAGTGCGACTCCGGCACGGTTCAGTTCCTCGACGCGGTGGGCCATCCCATGCATGCCGAGTTTGGCCGCATTCGCGCCGAATGTGTTCGTCTCTATCAGTTCTGCGCCCGCGCGAAGGTAGGAGAGGTGCACTCCCTTCACGATATCCGGCTGTTCGACGTTGGCCGGTTCCAGCAACGCGGCACTGAGTCCGTGTGCGTACAACTGCGTGCCGGTGGCGCCGTCGCAGAGCAGCAGGCCACGGGATAAGCGTTCGGAGAGCGAGAAGTCCATGAGTTGGAACCTCTGAAGATTGTACCAGCGCCGCCCCCCTGCCGTTGTGCGGAGCAGGCAGGACGGCTATCCTGCGCCTCTCTATGACAGGCCCTGAACTCACGATTCTCAACTGGCTGCTGGCCGCCTCGCCGGTCGTCCTCCTCGTAGTGGCCATCATCTGGCTGAACTGGAGCGCGCCCCGCGCCGGAGCTGTCGCATGGTTGCTTGCACTCGCTCTGGCGCTCCTCCTCTTCGGCGCGGCGCGGGACCATGTCGCGATAGCGAGCGCGAAGGGGTTGAGCCTCGCGGTCTTCGTTCTCACTATCGTCTGGACGTCCGTCTACCTGTTCAACATGGTGGACAGGCTGAAGGGCATCGACGCCATCGGGCGGACGATGGCCCGGCTTGCCAGCGACCGGCTGGTCCAGGCGCTGCTCATCGGGTGGGGGTTCTCCAGTTTCATCCAGGGCATCACAGGGTTCGGCGTGCCCGTGGCCGTCTCCGCGCCGCTGCTCATCATGCTCGGCTTCCCGCCCGCCCGCGCCGCGGCAATGGCGCTGGTCGGGCACGGCTGGGCGGTGACCTTCGGTTCGATGGGTTCGTCCTACTACACGATCCAACTGGTCACCGGCATCGAGGGCGAGGTCATCGCTCCGCACATGGCCTTGCTGTTCGCGCCCATCATCGTTGCAAGCGGCATGCTGGTCGCGCATATACAGGGTGGGATCGGTGCGGTGCGCCGGAGCCTGCCTGTGGTCGTCGTCACCGGCGCGATCATGGCCGCGGCGATGTACGCCCTCGCCTGGGGTGGCGCACCGCAGATAGCATCCACCGTTCCGGGCATCCTCGGCATGGTCGCGCTCGCCCTGCTCTCTCGCACCCCGCTCCTCCTCGGCGCGCCGCAGGCGGCGGCAGCACCCGAGGCGCCCCCCTCCGGAGCGTCGGACGAGCCCGATGCCAGGCCCATGCCGTTCATCCTCGCTTTCATGCCATACCTGCTGCTCATCACGCTGAGCGTCATATCGCAGATCGGGCCGGTGAAGGAGGCGGTGCGCGGCATACAGTGGTCGCTCGACTACCCGGCGTTCGAGACCGCTCAGGGCTTCTTCGTTGCGGCGGCGAACGACTACGCTCCTATACGCGTGCTCAACCATCCGGCGCCGCTCATCTTCTACAGCATCGTGATCAGCACGATCGTCTACGTCCTCGCGAAGCGGTGGCGGAGAGGCGTCGCGTGGGAGGCGATGAAGCTCACCTACGGGCAGAGCCTCAGCTCCTCCATCGGCGTGACGACCATGGTGATGATGGCGGTTGTCATGGCGGACACCGGCATGACCGTGCTCCTCGCGCGGGGCATCGCGAACGCTTCCGGTCCGCTCTTCCCGTTCGTCTCGCCGTTCATCGGGTTGCTCGGTTCGTTCATGAGCGGCAGCAATACGAACTCGAACGTCATGTTCGGCCTGCTCCAATTGGAGACGGCCAGGGAACTGGGCATCGGGACGGTCACCATCTCCAGCATCCAGTCGATCGGCGCGTCCGTCGGCAGCCCCATGTCGCCGGCGAAGGTGCTCGTTGGTGCGGCGGTCGTTGGTCTCGCGGGGAAGGAGCGGGACATCTTCCGCATCGTCATCCCCTATATCCTCGGGCTCGTTTTCCTTGCCGGCATCGAGGCCATCATCATCATCGAACTACTGCCCGCGCTATCAAGGTAAGCCATGCTCTCAGCCGCAACGAAACGCAAACTCCGGCATGTCGTCCTCGCAGGAACGATCGTCAGCTTCCCGCTGCTCTACCTCGGTCCTGTAACCTTGGAAGCAGCCGCGGTAACGCTGGCAGGGCTCGCCGTGGGTGTCGTGACTGCCGTGCTCGCCTGGTTCGCCTTCTAGGAGGGAACGCCCAATGACGAATGCACAGCCCGACAGAAGCTCGCAGAGCCAGTTCGGACGGCTCGCCGGAGCCTACGGCGCGAGCAAGACGCACGCGCAGGCAGGCGCGCTCGCATCTGCTGCATCCATGCTGGGCGACCGCCGCTACGGGACCGCCATGGACATCGGCGCGGGACCCGGCTTCACCGCATTCGCCGTCGCCGACCACTGCGACCGCATCGTCGCGACCGACGTGACGCCGGAGATGCTGGAGCAGGCGCGTTCGCTACGCGGTGAACGCGGAGCGCCGCAGACCGAACTGATGCTCACGGCAGCCGAGTCCCTGCCCTGCCGGGACGGCAGCCTGGACCTCATCACCTGCCGCACCGCAGCGCACCACTTCCTGAACGTCGACTCCTGGCTGGCCGAGGTGCATCGCGCGCTGGCCCCGGGCGGCGAGCTCATCCTCATCGACACCATCTCTCCCGACGACGCGCAGGCCACCTCTTGGATGCACGACATCGAGATCTGGCGCGACCCGTCCCACGTACGGAACCTCACCGAGGCCGAGTGGGTGGACGCCATCGAGCGGGCAGGCCTTCGCGTTGCGGAGACGGCAATCTCGCGCGTTGACCTCGAGTACCCGGACTGGACGGAGCGCGCGGGTATGGCGAAGGAGGAGGCCGTCCGGCTGGGCCGGGCGCTCAAGGACGCGCCCCCCGCTGCAGCAGGCGCATTCGGTATCGCGTCCCGCGCGGACGGCACTATCGAGTTCTACTGGCCGATATTGAGCGTGAAAGCGGTCAAGCCATAGAGCGCCTAGTCCACCCCGCGCAGCACCCGCTGCGCCGCCGCGACTCCTGCGCCAGCCTGCGTCTCGTAACCCTGGTCGCCGATCGCCTCTTCCAGCGCGCCGAGCACCGTCAGCACGTTGGGGCCGGTGCTGTTGTGCCCCATCAATCCGATGCGCCAAGCCTTGCCGGCGAGCGCCCCCAGGCCACCGCTCAACTCGATATTATGACGGTCCAGGAGGTAGCGGCGCGCTTGCGCCTCGTCTACCTCCTCCGGGGCACGGACGGCGGTAAGGCTTGGCAGTTGCACCTCCGGATCTGCCACGACGTTCAGCCCCATCGCATGCAGTCCGGCACGGAGCGACTCTCCGTTCCTGGTGTGACGCTCCCAACGTGCCTCCACACCCTCCTCCGCGATCAGGCGGAGCGCCTCGCGCAGCGCGTAAATCATGGAGATGGGCGCGGTGTGATGGTACGCGCGGCGGTCCCAGTAGCTGCTCAACTCAGTGAGGTCCAGATAGAAACTCCGCACCTTCGTCGTGCGGCTCTGCAGTGTCTCCACCGCTCGCGGGCTCAGCGTCAGCGGCGCAAGCCCCGGAGGCGCGCCGATGCACTTCTGCGTGCAGCTGTAGCACACATCGACGCCCCACTCATCCACGTGCAATTCCACGCCGCCGAGTGAAGTAACAGCGTCCACTACCAGCAGCGCGCCGGCCTCATGCGCAACATCCGCTATCTCTTTAATTGAGGAGGCCGCGCCGGTCGACGTCTCTGCGTGCACCACTCCCACCGCCTTCACCTTGCCTGCCCCGGCGAGCGCCTCCCGCACGCGCTCGGCATCCACAGCCTTCCCCATCTCATGCTCGACCGCGATGACGTTCGCTCCGCTGCGCCCCGCGATCTCACCCAACCGCTGTCCGAAGTAACCGTTGATAGCGACAACGAACGTATCGCCCGGCTCGATGATGTTGACCATCGCGGCTTCCATACCGGCGGTGCCGGTGCCGGAGATGGGCAGCGTCACAGGGTTCTCCGTCCGGAACACGTAGCGCAGCAGCGAGCGGACATCGTCCATCACGGCAAGGAAGTTCGGGTCGAGGTGTCCCACGAGCGAGGAGGCCATCGCCTGCAGCACACGAGGGTGGACGTTGGATGGGCCTGCTCCCATGAGCAGCCGGTACGGAGGCATGAAGGCAGCAGTGTCTTGCGTCATACGGCATTCTCGACAGTGTGGGATATGTACGCGCGAGGCGGGTGCCCGGGCGCAGCGCGGAGAGCATTATAGCAACACCGCTCTTGCCGGAGAAGAATCTGGCGACGTTTCTAGTCGAAGTTTGAGAAATACCTACAACATGTTGTGGGCGCGTCCATCGCCTACGCGCCCTGTTGCGATGGCAGCCTTGCGTTTACATGATTACTGCCTTGTAGAGGCAGCCCTCAGAGCCGCATAAACCCGATTGAATGCTAAGCAAACGCATTGATTCTGTTTTAGACAACGTCTAACGTTTTTCCTTGCAACGCTTCTGATCGGAGCACGCAGCGCGGAGGCAGAGACAGTCCTATGTCCGCCAACAGCCACATATACCACGAGCCGGTGATGACCGCCCAGGTCCTTGCCGGACTCGCTGTGCGGCCGGGCGGAGCCTACGTAGACTGTACCCTCGGCGACGCAGGGCATGCCACCGCCATCCTCGAGGCGTCTGCCCCGGATGGACGCGTCCTGGGACTCGATGCCGACCCCGAGGCCATCTCCCCGGCAACCGAGCGCCTGCGCCGATTCGGCGACCGTGTGATTGTCGTCAATGCCAATTTCGGCACGGTCGCATCGCAGGCACATGCCCATGGCTTCGTGCCCGCCGACGGAGTGCTGTTCGACCTCGGACTCTCCTCCCGCCAGCTCGACTCGGAAGAGCGCGGGTTCAGCTTCCGCCGCTCCGCCCCGCTGGACATGCGGTTCACCCCGGAGGGCGGTTCCGCCACAGACCTCGTCAACGGTCTACCGGAGCAGGAGCTCGCAGACCTCATCTACACGCTCGGCGAAGAGCCACGCTCACGCCGCATCGCGCGCGCCATCGTCGCAGCGCGTCCATTGACCGACGCCGCCGAGTTGGCGGAAGTCGTCGCGCGCGCGTCCGGCTACCGCAGAGGCCGCACCCACCCGGCCACGCGCACCTTCCAGGCGCTCCGCATGGCCACGAACGACGAACTTGGCAATCTCCGGCGTGGACTCAGCCAGGCGGCGTCCGTCCTGAACGCTGGGGGTCGCCTCGTAACGATTGCCTACCACTCCATCGAAGACCGCGAGGTCAAGCGGTTCGTGAACAGCGGCGAGGTCCGCCCCGTGATGAAACGCGTCCTCAAGCCGGACTCCGAAGAGATATCCCGCAACAGGCGCAGCCGCAGTGCTCGGATGCGCATTGCTGAACACGTGTGAGTCGGAAGGGGACAGATGACAAACTCTCGTGAACAGATCTACGCCGCCATAGATGTCGGCACGACCAAGGTCGTCACACTCGTCGCAAAGGCCGACATGGAAGGGGGAGTGGATGTCGTTGCCCAGGGGCACGCGTCTTCCGCCGGCATGCGGAAAGGCATGGTCGTCAACCCGGACGCCATGAAGGAGTGCATCCGGCAGTCGGTACGTGAGGCGGAGAAAACGCTCGGACGCAAGCTGCCACCCGTCATCGCCGGGGTTACCGGGAGCCACCTCCAATCGCACAACGAGGGCAACAACGGGGAAGAGGACAGCGTTATCCCGGAAGACGGCTACTTCACCCGGTCTGCCGTCGACGGATTGGTGCAGGCGAGTGCCCACAACCCCATCGGCATGCGGGTGATCCAGACGGTCCCGCGATCGTTCGAAGAGACGCACGTCATCATGGGTGACGCGGTGCCGATCGACACCCTCACCGCTACCTTGTCCGGGGCGGGCGTCACCCTGCGGGGGCTCGTGCCGGAGCATCTCGCCAGCGGTGAAGCGGTCCTCAACCCGGAAGAACGTGTCCTGGGCGTCGTCCTTGCGGACATCGGGGGCGGCTCCACGGATGTCGTTGTCTACCGGGAGGGGTCCGCCTGGTACACCACCAGCATCCCCGTCGCAGGGCAGCACTTCACCACCGACGCCGCAACGGGATTGGGCCTGCTGCCTGTCGCCGCAGAGTACGCCAAGATCACCAAGGGCTCGGTCTGGTTCGAGCACCTCACCGAGAGGGACACCGCCGAGGTGAAGCCCGCACTGAGCAGCACCGCTATCCCCGTTCACCTCAAGAAGCTCAACCGGCTGCTGCACGATCGGGCCGTGGAACTCGTGCGGATGATGATGTACCGCCTCGCCTCCAACGGGATGGTGCACATCCCCTCAGCCGGCATGGTGCTGACAGGCGGAGCCTCGGCTCTGCCGGGGCTGGCGGACATCGTTGCGGACTATGGCAAATGCCCCGTACGTATCGGAGCTCCCTCATCCACGTTGGGATTGCCGGATGAGCTGTTGGACCCCACCTATTCCACAGCCGTAGGCCTGGTGCTCTGGGCCATTCGGCAACGGCACATCAATACGCTCACGGAGTCCAGGTACGTTGGGGCCTCCCAATCGCGGTCCGGTGGCTGGTTCTCCCGGTTCAAGTCTAAGCAACCAGCGGAAGTGAGCGTATGAAACGACCGAACAGAGCATTCCCACAGCGGGAATAGAGGGCGACAGAGCGGAGAGGCGTCCCACAGGCGACAGACAACACCACCAGTCCAGCAGAGGACCAGGCAAAGGGGTAACGGTTATGACCATGGAACTGTTTGGCAACGAGCAGAAGGCGGACATCGACGGAATCGCGCGCGTCAAGGTCATCGGCGTAGGCGGCGGAGGCTGCAACGCCGTCAACCGCATGTACCGCGAGCGCGTCCCTCACGTCGAGTACCTCGCCGTGAACACGGACGCTCAGCACCTCGTTCGTCTCGACGTGCCGGTCAAGATACGCATCGGCGACACGATCACGCGCGGCCTCGGCGTCGGCGGCGACCCTGAGGTCGGGCGCACCGCAGCCGAAGAGTCCCGCGAAGAGATCTATGAATCGGTCCGCGGCGCCGACATGCTGTTCATCGCCAGCGGCATGGGTGGCGGCACCGGCACCGGCGCAGCCCCAGTCGTTGCAGAGGTTGCCCGTGAGACCGGCGCCCTCACCATCGCGGTCGTAACCAAGCCCTTCCGGTTCGAAGGCCGCAAGCGCGGCAAGAACGCCGAGGATGGACTCGCCCGCCTGCGCGAGGCTGTGGACACTCTCATCGTCGTCCCGAACGACCGCCTCGGCGCGATGTGCGACGACGACCTCTCCGCCGAGGACGCTTTCCGACTGGCCGACGACGTGCTCCGTCTCGGTGTCAAGTCCATCGCGGAGCTGGTGACGATCCCAGGTGAGATCAACCTCGACTTCGCCGACGTCAAGACCATCATGACCGGAGCAGGCCCCGCGTGGATGTCCATCGGCTCCGCCCACGGCGAGAACCGGTCCATCGAGGCAGCCAAGAGCGCCATCCACAGCCCGATGCTGGACGTCAACATCGAAGGCGCACGCGGCGTTCTCCTCAACATCACGGGCGGCACCAACATGACGCTCAAGGAAGTGCAGCGGGCAGCCGACGTCATCGCCAGTTCCGTCGACCCGGACGCCAACATCATCTTCGGCATGGTGACGGACCCCAAGATGGACGACGAGATGTGCGTCACCATCATCGCCACCGGCCTTCCGAGCATCGAGCAGATGAGCCTGAACGACGACGGCATCGCCGAGTTCCTCCGCCGCGCCATCAGCGACGAAGCGGACTTCGACCTGCCGCCCTTCCTGCGCCCGAGCAACCGACAGGCGTCCTAGAAGGAGTCAAACTC
The DNA here is from genome assembly GCA_009838965.1 of Chloroflexota bacterium. Taxonomy (GTDB): domain Bacteria; phylum Chloroflexota; class Dehalococcoidia; order Lucifugimonadales; family Australimonadaceae; genus Bin16. The sequence continues at coordinate 57,700 of VXQP01000020.1, forward strand.
AGACAGCCGACTCCGCCGCTCGTCCCCCACGGCGGCGGAGCGCGGAGCAGGTTCCCCCAGGCTCGCTCCGCAGGTATCGTGATCCAGGCCCCCGTGAGGTTCGCCTCCGGGGGCCTTCGCATGTCCTGTCACTTCTGTGCCGGGGCGGAGATTAACGCAATATGTGCTACTGCCATACAGACATATCCCGACAATTGGTAGAATCTCTGAAATTGCCTATTGACTTTCCGCGCTGATTGAAAAAGAATAGCGGCTGTCAGCGAAAGGGCTTTATCTGGTAGCCCGTGCACCTTAAAATCCCCTATATTGTTGTCCGAGGTACGGAACGAGCCTTCCCCCATGGGAACTCGGACCGATTCCAGCCAGCGAGTCCGTCATGCACTGCCCAAACTGTGGGGACCCAAACACCCGGGTAACCGACTCCCGGGACACCGGCCAGGACATCCGCCGCCGCCGGGAGTGCGGACGTTGCGGGGTGCGCTTCACCACCTACGAACGCATCCAGCACGCCACGCTCCAGGTCATCAAGCGCGATGGACGGCGCGACGAGTTCGACCCGCAGAAACTCCTCCGCAGCATCCGGCTCGCCTGTACCAAGCGTCCTCTGCCTACAGGCGCCATCGAGAAACTCACCAGCGAGATCGAGAACGACCTGCAGGATCTCGGCAAGGCCGAAGTACCCGCTTCCGTGATCGGCGACCTTGCGCTCGAACGCCTGCGCCAGCTTGACCCTGTCGCCTACGTCCGGTACGCCAGCGTTTACCGTGACTTCGACACGCTGGACGGGTTCATACAGGAGATCCGCGAATACCAGGCAACGGGCGGCTTGGCCTCTGAGCAGGAAGTCAGCCAGCTCTCTCTCATCCCCAACGAGTTCGCCGTTCCTACCAAGCGCACCGGTCGGCGAGGCCGCAGGCCCAGCATGACTCAGCCGCTCCACGGCAGCGCGGCTGGCGCCGGCTGAGCATCTTCCCCACAGCCTCGGACAGCGATACCAACACTTGCGTGCTCCGGCTCTCGAGCCGGGGCGACCGGAAGTGCGCTCTCCCCTGCGCTCTTCCACGTCTCCCTCCTCCGCAGGCCCCTCTCGACGCGCCACGGGAGCGGGCCATCGGGCCCCGTTGGGTTTATCCCGCGGGGCCCGCCCTGTTTAAACCGCTATAATCATCGACGCACCCCTGCAGGGACACTGGACTATGAACGCACGCCCGCGCATCGCGATAACCCTCGGCGACCCCACCGGCATTGGCCCGGAGGTCGTCGCCAGGGCGCTCTCCCAACCAGACCTGGAAACGGATACTGCCCTGTTCGTCGTCGGCTCTCCCGCCGTGCTCGACCGGGCGTTCGACCTCGTTGGCAGTGACCTACGTGCTCGGAACGTCGACGGCGCCGAGGACACCGTGGCCGCCGGGCGGGTGAACGTCATCTCTCCGCACGACGACGACGGGCTCGCCTCCCTGCCCTACGGCGAGACCTCGCCGCGCGCCGGAGCCGCGGCTGTCGAGTGGGCATCCGCCGCAGCCCGTCTCGCGATGGAGGGCGCGGTGGACGCCATCGCCACGGCCCCCATCAGCAAGGAGGCTGCCCGCCTCGCCGGACACGAGGACTTCGGGCACCAGGAGATCTACCAGCACCTCGCCGGAGTGCCGCGCGTCCTGACCATGCTCCTGACGAACGGGCTCAACGTGGTGCACCTCACCACGCACCACCCCCTCCGCGACGCTGCGCTCTTCGTGACCCGCGAGCGGGTGCTGGAAGCGCTGCGTCTCACGCACGACTTCTTCGCCGCGCACGGCATTCCGGAACCCCGCATCGGCGTCGCGGCGCTGAACCCGCACGGAGGAGAGGCCGGGCTCATAGGCTCAGAAGAGATCGAAGAGATACGCCCCGCCGTCGAAGATGCCAACTCGGAGGGCATCGCCGCCACAGGTCCCGTTCCCGCCGACTCCATATTTGGACAGGCCATCGACGGACGCTACGACGCCGTACTCGCCATGTACCACGATCAGGGGCACATCGCCGTCAAAGTACACGACTGGGCGGCGAGCATCACGCTGAACATCGGCCTGCCGTTCCTCCGCACCTCGGTCGACCACGGCACCGCGTTCGACATCGCAGGAAAGGGTGTCGCCGACGCGACGGGCATGGTCGAAGCCATCCGCTACGCAGCGGAGGTCTCGCGCACCGGTCGTCTCCCCTCCCCTCGCGACGCCTGAAGCGCCCGTCATTCCCGCCACCTCTACGAGTGCTATACTCTCGACACGCGCCGGCATGGAGAACACGCTGGCGCGTCCTTGTACAAGGAGAATCATGGTGCGCGTCGGGTTCGCGGGCGGCGGAGTGATGGCCGAAGCGATGTTCAGTAGAGCGATCGCCTCGGGGCTGTGCGCTGCGCGCGACATCAGCGTCGGCGAACCGGTACCCGCCCGCCGTGACGACCTCGCGGAGCGCTACGGCGTCGCCGTCCACGCAGACAACGCTCCCGCGGCCGAGGGTGCCGAGATCATCGTCATCGCGGTCAAGCCACAGCACATCAGCCACGTCTACCATGATCTGCACGGGGCGCTTGATGCCGGGCAGACGGCGCTCTCCATCGCCGCCGGCGTAACGATAGGTTCGCTCGCCGCGGGGCTGAGCCACGACCGCATCATCCGTGTCATGCCGAATACGCCCGCTCAGATCGGCGCCGGCATCTCCGTCTGGACCGCGACGCCTGAAGTGCCGGACGCCGCGCGGGATACAGCCGCGTCACTCCTCGCAACGCTCGGACGTGAGTGGCGAGTCGACAGCGAGGACTACCTGGACATGGCTACCGCCGTCTCCGGAAGCGGCCCCGCCTACGTCTTTGCATTCATCGAAGCACTGACGGAGGCAGGGGTGTTCGTCGGCATGCCGCGCGACATGGCGCAGACGCTGGCCGTCGAGACCGCGCTCGGCTCCGCCCGGCTCGCGAGCGAGTCCGGCGAAGCGCCCGCCATCCTCCGGGAGCGGGTCACGTCGCCCGGCGGCACCACCGCGGCTGCGCTGCAGGAGCTGGAGCGCAGGGGCTTCAAGAGCGCCCTCATCGAGGGAGTGACCGCGGCGTTCCACCGCTCGCAGGAGTTGGGAGGCAAGCGGTGAAAGACCTCGCCCTCGCCATCATCCAGGTCCTCCTGCTCGCGATACTCGCGCATGCGCTCCTCTCCTGGCTCATCGTCGCGGGAGTGCGGAACGACGTGGTCGTGCGCCTCTACCAGAGCATCGGCACCGTGCTCGATCCGCTCTACCGGCCACTCAGGCGGGTCATCCCCATGGCGGGGATGCTGGACCTCACACCCCTGGTCGCCATCATCGTGCTCATCATTCTGCAGAGGGCTATCGCCAGCCTCGGTTGAACTCGTCCTATAATGCCGCTCACTCATGGCCACAGCCATCGTCTCCGACTCCAGCGTCTCCCTGCCTGCGGACATCACACGCGGGCTCCCGCTGTTCCTCGCGCCGCTCGAGGTCCGCATCGATGGGCGGGTCTATGCCGATGGCGTGGATATCGTCCCTGCTGAGTTCTACGCGCGCCTGAAGTCGAGCGCCGAACTGCCCACGACCGCCGCCCCATCCCCAGGCGCCTTCCTGGACGCCATCCGGCGGGCGGGCGAGGCCGCGGACGAGGTTGTCTGCATGACGATATCGTCAGAGTTGAGCGCGGCGCACAGCGCGGCGGCGGAGGCCGTCCGGCTCGCGGAGACCCAACTCCCGCACCTCAGCGTCACGCTGGTGGACTCGCGGAGCGCAGGCGCAGCGCAAGGCCTTATCGCGCTCGACGCTGCGCGGTCCGCTGTCTCCGGCGCCTCCATGGACGACGTACTGGCCCGCATGGCGCAGCGCATAGGCGATACCCATTTCATCGGCTACCTGGACACGCTCTACTACCTCTGGCGCGGCGGACGCGTGCCGAGGCTCTTCATGTGGATGGGGAGCGTCCTGAACCTCAAGCCGGTCCTGCAACTCTCCGCAGGACGCATCGGCCTCGTGGAACGCCCCCGTACTGAGACCAAGGCGCTGGCGCGCCTGACCGCCATCGCCGCTGAGCGCACCGCCGGACGCCCCACGCGCGCAGCCGTGATGCACGCCATGGAGCCGGAGAAGGGGGCGATGCTCGCGGAGCAGCTGCGAGCGCGGCTCCAGATAGAGGAACTGTTCATCACCGAGTTCACGCCCGCCATCGGCGCGCACACCGGCCCTGGCCTGGTCGGCTGCGCCTTCCATCCGGTGGATTGATGACGCCGCATCCACTCCTGTTCCCTGTGATACGCTAACGCGACTCCCAGCAAGAGAGGCAACGCGACATGACCACCGTGCGAGTTGAGCAAGGCGACATCACTCAGTCCGACGCAGACGCCATCGTCGTCAACCTGTTCGAGGGAGTGACGACCCCGGGCGGCGGGACCGGCGCTGTGGATGGCGCGCTGGATGGGGCTATCTCCGCGCTCATCGCGGACAAGGAGATCACCGGCAAGCAGGGCGAGACCGCCACGATCCACACGTTCGGCAAGCTGCCTGCCAGGCGCGTCGTCATCGCCGGGCTCGGCAAGCGCGAGAGGTTCAACACGGACGTGGTGCGTTCGGTCTCCGGCGGCGTGGCGCGCCGCCTCCGGCAGTTGGGCGCGAAGCGCGCCGCAGTCATCGCGCACGGCGCAGGCATCGGCGGGCTGGACGCGGGCGATTCGGCCCAGGCGACGGCGGAGGGCACGCTGCTCGGCCTCTACGAGTTCAAGCGCTACCGCTCCTCGTCCAACGGCAGCGACGACGGCAAGTCGCTCGACGACCTTGTCATCGTCGAGCGCGACGAGCACCGCGTGCAGACGCTCGCCGCGGGCGCAGTGAAAGGAACCCTCCTCGCCGAGTGCGCCATCCTCGCACGCGACCTCGTCAACGAGCCCGCGAACGTCGTCAATCCCGCGCGCATGGCCGAGGTCGCTACCGACGTGGCGAACGACGCCGGGCTCCCCATCACCGTACTGGGGCGCGAGGACATGATGGAGCGCGGGATGGGCGCCATACTCGCTGTCACGCAGGGCAGTGCGAACGAACCGCGCCTCATCATCATGGAATACGCGGGTGACCCTGAGCACCCGGAGAACAACGTCGCCATCGTGGGCAAGGGAATCACGTTCGACTCCGGTGGTATCTCCATCAAGCCGGCGGCCAGCATGTGGGAGATGAAGGGCGACATGAGCGGCGGCGCGTCGGTCATCGGCGCGATGAAGGGCATCGCCGCGCTGAAGCCGAAGATCAACGTCTTCGGCGTCGTGCCCGCCGTCGAGAACATGCCGTCCGGAACGGCGCAGCGCCCCGGCGACATCATCCGGGCGATGAATGGCAAGACGATCGAGGTCGACAACACTGACGCAGAGGGGCGGCTCATCCTGGCCGACGCCATCTGCTACATCAAGGAAGTCAAGAAAGCGCGCCGCGTCGTGGACATCGCGACGCTTACCGGCGCGGTCGTCGTCGCGCTGGGGCACGTCGCGAGCGGTGTCATGGGCACGTCGCAGGAGCTCGTGGACTCGGTGCTCTCAGCGTCGAAGTCGACGGGCGAGAAGATGTGGCAGTTGCCGCTCTTCGAGGAGTACAAGCGGCAGAACCGCTCCGACTACGCGGACGTGAAGAACACGGGCGGCCGGCCCGCGGGCAGCATCACCGCGGCGCTCTTCATCGGCGAGTTCACCGATGGCGTGGAGTGGGCCCACCTGGATATCGCGGGAACGTTCATGTCGGAGCGCGCCGCCGGTCACGTTGTCAAGGGCGCGACGGGCGTTCCCACCCGCACGCTCGTCCGGCTCGTCGAGGACCTGGCGAACTGAGCAGCCTGGCGGCGCTCGGCGTTCACGTCACTCCGGTCCCCGGCGACCCTCGCCGCCCTCTCGGTCGGGGCTTCCCTTCCACGGGCCGCAGCTGGCTGACGCGCAGGATCTGCA
>VXQP01000020.1:63753-88779 GCA_009838965.1 Chloroflexota bacterium
CCTTCCACGGGCCGCAGCTGGCTGACGCGCAGGATCTGCAGCGGCTCGTCGTCGATGCTCTCGAAGGCATAGCGGGTGTAGCGGGGCATGAAGATGCCCTCCATCGGGCCGAGGTCGCCGTAGTGCGCGTCGCCCTCGCCGGAGAAGCGCGCCTTGCCTGCGAGCACCATCCAGTACCCGTCCTGGTCGTTGTGGTGGTGGAGCCCGGTGGTCTGCCCCTTCTCCATGACCTGGACGGTGCTGATGACCATGTGGTTGTAGAGGAGATCGGAGGAACAGCCTCTCGTGGGGCCGCGGTCGCGTGCATCAGGGTCTGCAGGGCCGGGGTACCTGAACCGTCTCACCTCTTCGGCCATGGCGCTCCTCCCCTCGTGCTGCCGCTGTGCCGCGTTACCCGGAACTATACCCCTTCCTGTCCGGGTGGACTATCGAAGAGGAATCCCGGTGTGCACGAAGGCGCTCCATCGTCGACTTCCGGTGATAGGCAATCATGGACAGCGAGAGCCAGGCTACGGAAAACGCCATTGCGGAGACCACACCCCGGTCGTCTGCGCCGTTATGGGTCAGGACCATACCCACAGGGGCCACTATCAGAGCAAGAACCGTCAGCAACCGGCTTATCCCGGTCGTCTTTACCATACCCGTCTCCTCCGTACCCTTATCGGCCATGAGGCCGTGCGCCAAGAGCGAAAATCGTATCTCCGGGAGAGGCCGTAGTGAACCGGACAAGCGTGCGTAAAGCCGCCGCTTCGCCGCTCCGTATGGTCCGGGCAGTCTCTCTACAAGCGCCGTTCTCCTCTGTCGCAGGCTCCTCTGCTACAATGAGCGCTCCATGGTGGGCGTGGTCGAGGGGTTAAGACGCCAGGTTGTGGCCCTGGAGATCGAGGGTTCGATTCCCTCCGCTCACCCCAGTCTTCCTCCCTAGCAGACTCCTCTCTTGGCCTTGACAACGTTTATATGTTCAATTGTACAATAAACTTATGGACTTGGTTATAGACACTTCGGCAATCATCGCCGTCATCGCCTACGAGCCGGAACGTGAGGCCATCATCGAGCACACGGTCAGAGCAAACCTGATGGCTCCTGCCTCCGTTCACTGGGAGGTTGGAAACGCCTTTTCAGGGATGTTCAAGCGGCACCGAATCTCCCTGTCCCAAGCCGAGCAAGCGATCAGGAGCTACGAGCGGATGCAGTTCCGATTCCTGGACGTAGACCTCGGTCAGTCCGTCCGGTTAGCGCACGAACTGGGGCTGTATGCCTACGATGCCTATGTGCTTGCCTGTGCCCTGAATGTTCGCTCACCTTTGCTTACACTGGACTCTGAGCTCGCGACGAACGCCGATGCTGCCGGAGTCCGCATTCTGGAGGTACAGCCATGAAGGTCTACACCTACTCGGAAGCGCGTCAGCAGCTCGCGTCCGTGCTCGACGCTGCCCAGCGCGACGGCGCGGTGAGGATACGCCGAAGAGATGGCAGGACATTCCTCCTGCAGCCAGAGGTTTCTACCCGTTCGCCTCTGGACGTTGAAGGCGTGGACCTGGGCATCTCAACCAGCGACATCGTCTCGCTCATCAGAGAGGGGCGCTCTCGCTACGGCTAGCCGCGCCGCCCTTTCACGTCCACGCGCATTCGCATAGAATCCCGCGGGGCGCGGCGCGCGTCCCCCAACACGAAACCGGGAAGGTGCAACATGGGCAGGCTGGACGACAAGGTCGCAGTGATCGTCGGGGGCGGCAGGAACATCGGCCGCGCCTCTTCCAAACTCTTCGCCTCCGAGGGCGCGAAGATCGCCATCTTCGACATGGAAGAGAGCCGCGCCGCAGCGGTGACCGAGGAGGTCGCGGAGCAGGGCGGCGAGTGCATGTACGTCGTGGGCGAGGTGCAGAAGGTCGACGACGTCAAGAACATGATCGAGAAGGTCGTCGAGCACTACGGCCGTATCGACATCCTCTTGAACTGCGCCGCCATCTCCGACCGCAAGCCCATGCTGGAGCTGGACGACGAGGAGTACCGGAAGATCATCGAGGTGACCCAGAACGGCACGTACTACACGTGCAAGTACGTCGCGGAGCAGATGGTGAAACAGGGCGAGGGCGGGGCCATCGTCAACTTCTCGTCCGGCTCCGCTTTCGGCGGCAACCTGAACCGCGTCGCCTACGACATGGCGAAGGGTGCCATCGTGACGCTGACGATGGACATGGCGGTGCAGCTGGCGAAGTACGGCATCCGCACCAACGCCATCGCGCCAGGCATCACCGGCTCGCAGGTCGGCGGCATGATCGCGATGGAGGACCGGTCGACGAACAACCTCGTCGGCGGCCGCGCGGGCTACCCGGAGGAGCAGGCGAGCGTCGCCCTCTTCCTGGCCAGCGACGACGCACGCCACCTCTACGGACAGACTCTGCGGAACGACGGAGGCGGCTCCGTCGTCTAGCCCCGACCCTTCCCCTTTAACAGCGGAACGTCGCCCTTGGTCCCTTCCCTCTTGACGGGGGAAGGTTAGGATGGGGTGAATCTACACACAGGAGAGTGTGACATGCCGGAAGGCTATGAGCGCGTCGCGGCGCGCGACGAAGTGAACCCGAGTGAACTGAAGGTGGTGCAGGTCGGCGAGAACCAGGTCATCATCACCGAACTGAGGGGCGAGGTCATCGCTTTCGACAACATGTGCACCCACGAGGAGTGCGACCTCTACTATGGCGCGGTGGACGAGGACGATGAGATCGAGTGCGACTGCCACGGCACGCGGTTCAACGTGCTCACGGGTGAGGTGACCGCGCCTCCCGCTGAGATTCCCCTCCCCATCTACGAGGTGAGCGTCGAGAACGGCGACGTCTCGGTAGGCCCGCGCAAGAACTAGGCTCCGCCCAGGAGGCCGCGTGCAGGCCTACCATGTGATTGGAAAAGCAGCCCCGCGCGTCGACGGCGTCGCCAAGACGACGGGTACAGCCCGCTACGCTGCCGACACCGACCTGCCGGGCATGCTGTGGATGAAAGCCCTCCGCAGCCCCTACCCGCACGCCCGCATCGTCCGCATCGACACGTCAAGAGCCCAGCGGCTCCCCGGCGTTCACGCCGTGCTGGCCGGGGCTGATGTCGTGGGCGTCCTCTACGGGCGGCGGCTGCGCGACGTTCCGGCGCTTGCCCACGAGCGCGTCAGGTTCGCCGGCGAGCGCGTCGCCGCTGTCGCCGCCAGCGACGCCGAGACCGCGCAGCGTGCCGTCGACCTGATCGAAGTCGTGTATGAGGAACTGCCTGCCGTGCTGGAGCCCGAGGACGCCCTCGCCGACGGCGCGCCCCTTCTGCATCCGGACGTGCAGGCATATCACGGCCTGCCAACGCCCCTGCCCGGACCCACGAACGCGTTCGTCAGCGACGTGTGGGGCCGCGGCGATCCTGAACGCGGGTTCGCCGACGCCGACCTTGTTGTCGAGGGCGTGTACACCACGCAGCGCGCGCATCAGGCGTATCTCGAACCGCACTCGTGCGTCGTCTGGATCGACAACGACGGTCGGCTGCAGGTATGGGCACCCAACAAGGCGCCCCATCGTCTGAAGCTGAACCTCGTCGATGCCCTCGGCCTCGACCCCGAGCGCATCGTCGTCCGGCACTCGACCATCGGAGGTGACTTCGGCGGCAAGGGCTCGCCGATGGACATCCCCGTCTGCTACTTCCTGGCCCGGAAGACTGGTCGGCCGGTCAAGAGCGTCATGACGTTCGTCGAGGAGTTCTCCGCAGCCAACCCGCGCCACCCCAGCGTCGTGCGGATGCGCACCGGAGTGAAACGCGACGGTACGCTCACCGCCCACGAGGCGCAGTTTCTCTTCAACAGCGGCGCCTACGGCGGCTTCAAGCCCGTACCGGGGGTCAACCTGCCCGGCGCGAGCCACGCTGCCGGGCCCTACCGCATCCCCCATACACGCATCGAGGCCGTCCACGCCTACACCAACACCATCCCCGGTGGCTTCTTCCGCGGACCGGGCGCGGTGCAGGCCAACTTCGCCATCGAGTCGCACATGGATGTCATTGCCCAACGCCTCGGCCTCGACCCTCTCGAACTGCGGCAGAAGAACCTCGTGCGCAGCGGAGAGGAGCTCGCCAGCGGCATGCCCGGACTCATGATGCGCCCTGAGGAGACGGTTGACGCTGCCATCCGCGCCTCCGGCTATCACGACCCCAGACCGCCATACGTCGGACGCGGCATCTCGCTTTCCTACAAGGACCAGGGCGAGGGCGTATCGTCGGCAGCGGTGACGTTCCGGCCCGACGGCACAGTGCTCCTGCACACCTCGGTTTTCGAACAGGGCACGGGCTCCTACACCGCGCTCGTTCAGATCGTGGGCGAAGCGCTCGGCGTGGCTCCTGAACGCATCGAGGTGCAGGCGTGGGACTCGGACGACGGGCCGTTCGACACCGGCGTTGGCGCAAGCCGGGTCACCCGCGTGGCGGGACCGGCCGCATACGAGGCAGCCATCAGCGCCAGGGCCGCGTTGCTCCAACTCGCGACGCGTCTGCTCGGCTGGCCCGCTGATCGCATCGCGTTATCCGGCGACGCCGTGAGGCGGACCGACACAGGCGAGTCGGCGTCCTGGGCGGCGCTCGTCGCACAGGCTGACACCCCTGTCACGGGAAGCGCGACGAACAACGAGCATGAGCCTTCCCCCGTTGCCTCGGCGATGGCGCAGGTTGCCGAGGTGCGCGTCGATCCGGAGACGGGCCGGGTTGAACTGCTGAAGCTGACAAGCGCCCACGACGTCGGCGTGATCATCAATCCCATCGGCCACCAGGGGCAGATCAATGGCGGCGTCGTGCAGGGCATCGGGCACGCCCTCACCGAGGAACTCATGCTCCAGGACGGCCGGGTGGTTAATCCCACCCTGGCCGACTACAAGTTGCCGTCGATCGCCGACCTCCCTGAGCTACGCACCGCGCTCGTCGAGTCCGAGGAGGGGGTCGGTCCGTATCGCACGAAGGGCATCGGGGAGTACGCGATCGAGGGCATCAGCGCGGCAGTGGCGAATGCCGTGGCCGACGCCGTTGGCGTGCGCATCGCCGACGCGCCTGTCACCGCGGAGAAGGTCTACCGTGCGCTGCGGGAGCGCGAACGTCAGGGCTAGTACCCGCCCAGCGCGACGCTCACGAACCTTCGCTCCATGCGCAGGCCCAGGTCCCGCGCCGTGGAGAGGTGCTCGCTGCTGCCCAGCGCAACGACGAACGCGACGCCCAGCAGCCGCCCCAGCGCGAAGTCCACGATGGTGGAGCCGATGACGCCCACCGGCACGTCGTGCACGGCGAAGACGCCTGCTGCCTTGCCGTGGAAGCCGGATACCGGCACTTCCTCCGCGTGGAGCAGTTCATGCCCGCTGTCCAGCACGCGGCCCGCATTGCCGACGAACTCGTGGAGGAACGTGTCGTCTATCCAGCGCTCGACCGCCTCTCCATCGCGGAAGAGATGCGCCACCATGCCTGCGCTGACGATGAGGCCGCTCTCCGGCTCCTCCTCCAATTCACGGCTGATCTCCCGCAGATAGCCGCTGATGCGTCCCGCCTCACCGATCGACTCTTCAGTCTGACCCGGAAAGCCATGCTCGGCCATCGTCTCGTTGTCCAGCTCTCCCTCTCGCGCGACAACGAATCCGGCAAGGTCTGGCGGCATGTCGGCGGGCTGCAGCAGCATGTGTTCCAGGTCGGTCATCTGGACAGCATCCGTGGCCCTGCGGAAGGCATCCGTGTGCTGGCTCTGGCCGGTCATTGCAGGCGTGCTCCTTGTCGAATCATGCAAACAGCCTACCAGAGCAGGAGCGTCGCGGTGCATAGTACAATCGAAAGAGGCGCCCGCCCGTAGCTCAGCGGATAGAGCATCGGTCTTCGGAACCGAGTGTCGTGGGTTCGATTCCCTCCGGGCGGGCCAAGCGGTACTGTACTACGAACCTTCGAGTGGGTGGTCCGGCTCTGAGCCTCGCGCGCCATTCAAGGCAAGCCCCTGCAAGGCCGCCCACGGGTCTGCAAGGGCGGCTCAGGACGTTCCTCTAAGCCATTTCGCTCTAGACCAGTGGCCACAGATTGATTTTGGCTTCCCACACATGCAAGTGTCCCGGCTAACCCTCCAGAGGATGCACCACCGCAGCAACACCCCCTGTAGGCAGAGATCCGACATCCCCCCGCCTGAATCCGTCTGATGTCAGCCGGTGCCTCGCCTCAGCTTGCTGGGGTGCCTGGGCTCGAACCTTGCAGGGAGGACAGTAGGGTTCACCACCCATCATCGACGAGGCAATGACGCCATCCCTCAGCTCATCGAGACTACGCCAGGACGGGCGGTACGACAGCACCACCACACGCTCACGTTCGTAGGTCGCAACAACATCACTCTCCATCTCGTGACTGACCACGACCTCGATGATTAACGGCCTCTCATGAGGCCGCTCAACAACCAGATCTGACCGCGTGCCTGGAAACAGACTCATCTCAGCCGCAATCGTCGCACCAGGCACAGCGGCATTCCGAAGCCTGGGAACGCCACATCCAGGACACCGCACACCTACCAAGTAAGGGCGCCCAACAAGCACAGCCCGCTTGAACTCCTGGACCATCAGACCCATAGCCGCCCTGTGCAAAGCACCGTTACCGTCACACTCAAACCATTCTTCGTTGAACTCCCTCAACTTGTGAGCGAAGTGCCACGCGTTGACGGCCCCTTGCTTTGCGACCATAGGCCTATGGCACCAGAGACATGCATAAGCACCCCTGACCACGGCATCTCGAATATGAACGAGCCCACTAGAATCAGAGGCTACAGAGAACTGCACACCCTCGGCACCGATGTAAGGGTCCATGGAGTCAACTCTCGTCATTCCCCACCATGAAGCTGGACATCAGCGGTCATCGCGATGTTCGTTGCGCTCCGTCACGGCGATGTTTCCTTGAATGTCCGGGGCTTCGCTGAAGACGACACGGCTTTTCTTGCCGCCGTGAATCCGTGGTTCGGAAGCCAGCTTACGCCTCAGCAGATCTATGGAACCATACTCCGCACAGAGCGAGTCCGGTAGGCCGAGCACATCCACCAGTAAGCGGCGGTCAAGTTCGGCCCTTGCGGGGTCTTCGTCTATCTGGTCGAACGGCAGGAACCGCCGCTCGCTAGCGGCTTGAAACGCGGCCCTGGCGGCGGCGTGCTGCTCCGGCGTGAGCGCTCGGGTATCGAGCGTTGGAATGTTCGGAATGCCAGTTACCGTCGTCGCGCCCCTGCCGGACTGAGTCTTGTTGGATGACCACCAGTGCAAGAGCAACCCCAGTGTCGAGTTGCACCACAAGGCGAAGGCGTACTCGTGTTCGGGGTTGTCGAAGATGACTGACGGCCAAGCGCGACCTCCAAGGGTTGGCCGCTGCGTCATCGCCACGATGAGAGACTGCGAGTTGAACCGCAGGTCCCGGTTGTAGTGCGCTCGAGTGGCGGTCGACCAGATGGCAGCCGCTCTTGCATCCATGCCCCGTTTGATCTCTCCCTCGGAATCATGCGCAACAACCAACTGCCGCTCACGCCTTGCGTTATGAGCCCAGAGCATCGGATAACTCGGATAGGAGCTGCGTGGTGGCTTCCTCAGCGTAAACGGACCTCGGGGGCTTCCGTCTGCCTGCTCCCAGTAGATGTCTGCATGGTACGGACCCCGACCTGCAATCTGTCCGATAGGAACAATGGGCAGTGTGATGGCCTCGGCGTTAGGCGAGCCCAGCTGAACCAATCTTCCCTGAGTCAAGTTCCATGCGACCTCGGCAATCTCCTCGTCTGCAATGCCCACCAATGGCCATGGTCCAAACTCTGGGAGAGGAACCTCAAGAAAGACGCCGTACTCCTGCTCGCCGACTGCAATCGCTGTTTGCCGACCTCCCTGTTCTTCATCTGTCGTTCGCCTGATCTCCCGAATACGAGTCACCTCAGAGGCCAGTAATTCGGCCTCTTGCGCTGAACGGACCTGGCGGCGCAGCACCACAAACGTCGCTTTCTCCTCTCGCTCAGGAACTCCACGCCGCGCGATGAGCAGACATTCCGCCATACCCGTATCGGCGGAGAACGAAGCTTCGAGAGAACCTGCTCCTGCAATCGTTACCACGATCACATCGGAGCAGCCGTTCCTGACAGCCTGTCGCGCCATTTCCCATTCAACCCCGCTCACCGCACTGAGCGGCAGCACCAGTGCTATCGTTCCATCCGGACGAACCTTACGCAGAGCGAGGTCCAGGAAATCGGCGGCAAGACCGGCGTTGCCACTCGCGATCCGCGACCCTCCCCTGAGGTCCGCGAGCGAGTCCTGCATCCGCCTCTGCACTGCCCTGCTTGTGTTGAAAGCCGCGAATGCAGGGTTGCCCGTTCCGATCTTTCGTCCCTCCATACCTGTCGGACGCACGAAAGGCGGATTCATGATGACCAAGTCGAACTTGCCATGCCCCACACGTGAAACGAGGTCGCGCACTTCCTCGGGTGCTCGCCCTCCCGAGGTCACCGCCGCGGCCTGTCCCAATAGGCTGGACTGTATGCTCTCGGCGAGCAGATCGAGTGAGCCGACGGTTACCGCTTCCTTTGGCTTGCCGTTCCCCTTTCCGTTGCCATTCCCGTTTGCCTTCGTGTAGCGCTCTCCGTAGGGCATCGTGAGGAGACATTCACCATCGAACGGCGTATCCGGGTGACTGCCCGCGAGCATCGCTGCGGTGAGATGCACGGCGATGTTCACGACGTCCAGCCCCACGAGGCCGTGCTTCATCATGGGCGCGTGGAGTACGCGCGAATCCCCGCCGTGAAGTTCGTGCAGCAGGGAGAGCCGCTGGTAGGCAGCGGAGAGCAGCGTACCCGTTCCGCAGGCGAAGTCACCGATCTGCAGGCTTGCCAGCGTGTCGCCGTCGCCCCAGTCTGCCCCTGCAGGAGGCTTGTTCGCAGGAAGCGCGAGCCCCGCGAGGAGCGCGGCGGCCTCTGGTCGTGTGTAGTAGGTGGCAAGGAATTTCCGGTCCGCAATGAGCTTCTGGAAGACGATCCCGGTGAGGTCGTGCGAACGCGTCACCCCGCCCGCAACCAACCGTCTCGCCATGCGCCAGAGCGGATTCAACACGCTGGCGGCGGTCGCCACCGGCAGGTGGCCGATGATCTCACTGGCTGACCAGAAGATAGGCCAGTAGTTGACGTCCAGAATGCGCCGCCATTCACGGCGCAGGTCGTCCTTGTCGAAGATGTCATCGGGGGCGAACCAGGCGACCGAACGGACTACGCGCTTCGTTTCACCGGACTCTTCCGTTACTTGGAACCCCGCTTCTGAGAGCGACTCGTGGAAGATGAGAGCGTTGGCTACAACTGTCATCGCCATGCGGCGCGTCTGACCATCGGGGTCGTCGTCCTGCTTGAGTACGTCCGCTACCGCTCGGCCAACGTCTCTCCCGTAGGGCTGCCGACGTGTGAACGCACCGGCCGCCTGCTCTATTCCCACCTCGAACTCCGTCGCGAGGGCCTCCACCCGCGGGGCGGGAGCAGCCGCCCGATGCACGAGCATGGCGAGGTCCCGAACGCCGCCTCGTATCCATCCCTGCTCCGGTAGGCGTTCGGGAGAGTCGGCGATACGTCGGGTATAGAGCGCGTACTGGAAGGCGTCCGTGCGGTCGATTGACTCCCGCAGCCGTCTGCCGTCCAGATACGTCAACTCATCGGGATAGACGAGGGCTACCGCAGTCTCGATCGTCCGACCATTGGGCATAACCGCACGCCCTAAGCGCGCCACTGCGTCCCGCTCCGCACTCGCATGGTCGGCACGTTCTGCCTCGATTACCACCGGCCAGCCGCTCGCGTCCTCCACGAGGACATCGGGGCGACCCCCGCCTTCAAGTACGCTTCCCGTCTGCTCTGCTCGGGCATGCCAACTAAGGCGCAGGCCATCCAAGACCTCGCCGAGGGCAACGTTCAACGTCTGTTCGTGGGTTGGACCGGGCATAGACGACAGTCTACACCGAAAAGCGCACAACATCATCAACAGAGTGAAATGGTGAGCACTTGCAGTACGCAGCCGCCATACGCTATAGTTTTCTCGAAGTATTCGCATGATGCATGCGGAGGGGAAAAGCATGGATTTCCGACAAGACTAAAGAGATATTGTTGCAGCCAATGCATGGAGACCCTAGGGGCGAACCCCCTGCGGTATCGTTCTCCGACCATAAGGGAGATAGTTGTGTAACACGAGTGTTCAGATGTAACTATGGCAACAATGCATTTGACTTGGCGAAACAGTGGCTGAGTATAGTCGGCACCAGATGCGAAGCCCCACTGATGACATGAGCCTGATGTTATTCCCATTCACTTCAGCGGTTCCCATAGGCAATGTGGCCGATAATGTGGTGGCCGTGGTCAGTGCGTACGACTTGGTGGCTAAGGAGGAATTCGTAAACGACGGCATGTGAATTGACCGCTGCCATTCGGTTGGGCGCAACGATGACTGGTATGTCGGGGTTGCATCTATTATCGCGTAGGGTGAGGATCAGTATGTTCAAACATCTTTTGGAAAGAGAACTGCCTCAAAGATTGTCAAGCTATCGGAATCAACCAACCAAGACTGCCAAGCTCTTCTATCGTGTTCATTGAGACGGAGTAACCATCTTGCCAATTCTCGACTAGGCTGGGATACCAGCCACTTCGTTCTTTCTTCTGGAGACAGAGCATCCGGGTTACATTCTATCGATTCTTCGATGTCTTGCATGGACATGGAACCCAAGGTATCAACCAGCAATGGGATTGACGACACTTGGTGAATGTCATCAACTATCTTGCCTAGGTCCCGAAAATTGCGCGACATCTGGCGAATTGCTATTAGTCGTGCTTGGGGTACCCCAGCGACAAGGTTTAGTAGAAATACTCTGGTGCGTTCGGCCATTGACCAAGTGTGAAAATCAGATCTTCTCCGTTTGCGGGTAAGTATCAAGCACATAAAGCGAGCCCTTAGAGATACACACGTGCCAAACCTTCTGATTAGCAGTCTCCATTGTTGAAACGTTCTTGTTGCCCAGAGATATACTGCCAACACTGGAAAGGCGACAGCGAGGTTCGCTAGAAGGTTGGCTAGAAACGCTTCCCACATGTTCATCGTCGATTTCCTCGCTTGCGTTAAGTTCCATCTTCCTGTCACCAAGCAGCGACGCTTTGAAGAGTTCCGCGAAGTCGTCCAGAGCATATCATAGAGGAACACTTATTCAGGGAGTGCTTGATGTCGACATGTCGACATCAAGCATGACGCCCTCTTTCCGGTCAGCCTGCGGGTTGCGTTGCGGACAGTTTAATCAGCAGATTAGAGTTCCCGTCGAACACGACGACAGTATAGGCCCCTGGTTTCGTAGCCCGGTTCCCGAGTGACGCGGCTACACTGAACGCCGAGCCGGTCTCGCTCCAACTGTCCGCTACGACGTAGGGCGCGCTGAGGTTCGTATACGAAGAGCCAGCCGGAGCAGGAGGTATGATCCCCGCGACGCGTTCCCCGCATGTCTCGATGAAGCCGACGCCGTCGATGCAAGCACCTGAGTTGAGCAACCGTATCTGGGCTGGCGTCAGCGGCCTGTTGGGCGGCGTGTAGTAGACGTCGATGGTCCTATGGACCCGAACCCCCGGTTCCAGCTTCGAGAGCGAGAGTGTGAACCTGCCTGTAGACGACAGGGAGGGTCTGGCGTCTGCTTCGGCTGCACCACCGCCGAACAGCTGGGTCCCCGTGATTCGCGTGTCCCCGACCGCGAGACCGAGGTTCACGACACGGTGGGAAGGTTCCATGATGTTGCGTCTGTGCCCTGGTGACCCAATGAGGCTGTCCTGCAACTCTTCCATCGTCTCCGGCGAAGCGTCCACGCTGCAGAACGCGCAACGGAGAACGATGCTGTTCTCCTGCGCGTACCGTTTCCCTCCTGTCTCGGAATAGACCTGCGTCGGGTCTCGCCCGTCGGCCCACCAGTGGCCGTTGTAGCCGTATTCCAGCATGTCCTCCGCGTGCATCTGGGCGGCGGGGTTCGACCCTAATGTAAGTTCATGCAACCCTCCCCTCGCTCGATCTGCGTTGATAAGTTCAAGCCAGTAGAGGATGAGTCGCTGGTGCTCGTCGTCTGAGATTGTCTGTCCGGGCCTCGGCGTGGGGGTCGATGTCGGCACAGGGCGTGGCGTCGGCGTGGGGCGCGGGGTTGCCGTTGCCGTCGGCGTCGCAGTAGGGGGCGGCGTGGGCGTCGCGGTTGGGCAAGGCGGGAGTGGCGTGGACTGTGCAGAGGCGGTCCGCGTCGGGGCCGGAGTCGCCGTGGCGGTGGGAGTCGGCGTCGCCAGCAGGCTCCTGCACTCGGCAACGGGCGCGTGGGCTCTGACAGCCTCACCCAGCAGCTCGCGCTGGAAGCGCAGCCAGATCGCCCACGTGACGCCGGAGTGCTGCCTCGGCACGTTCCTGTTGACAAGCCGATGCACGTCGACCAGGTGCTCGGCTATCTCAAGACGGACCTCAAAGGCAGCCACGAACGCGCACGCGTCGCTCTTCGGCAAGCCTTCCAACTCGTCCAGCCCTTCATCGAAGACGCGGAGGCTCTCTTCGAGAGCAGCATCCACCTGCTGCTCCCTCCACCCAAGCGCCCAATCTCGCCAGGCGTCGGAGAGCGGCTGTGGCGGCCAGTCCAAGGTGGGCGTCGCCGTGGGAGCAGGTGTGGCAGCGGGCTGTGGCGTCGGAGTCGGGTCCGCGCAGGGAACCGACGTCGGCGTTGACGTAGGGACAGGCGATGATGAACGGGTGGGTGTTGGAGTTGGCGGCAGCGTTCCCATCGCTACGGGCTGGGCCGTCGGAGTCGGAGTTGGCGTGGATTCGACCTCCACCTCCTGCGAGACGTACCAGGAGTAGTAGCCAGCCCCGCCGAGGCCTGCGATGAGAAGCAGCGCCACGATGAGCAGGCACCAACCGCGCCCACCGGAATTCGGCCTGCCTGCGGTTCCACCCCTGGAGCCTCCCGACCGAGGACCGCCTTCCTCCCGCCTGTTCCGCCCGGTGTCGGCATCAGCCCGCGCGTCGCTCCGCCATACCGTCTTAGCCCCCTTGCACTCCGGACACTCCTGACCGGCGCGGATGTCCGCAGACCGGGCAAGGAGACGCCGAGCTTCGTTGATCTCCTTCATGCGCACGCCGGCGTCAGGGGCCTTGTTCCTGTCAGGGTGATACTGCAAGGCCTTCCGGCGAAAGGCCTTGCCTATGTCCTCGGGAGACGGATCTACGGGAAGGCCGAGCGTGTCATGGAACCTCGTGGGGATGCGTCCAACTCCCTTGCAGGCCGGGCAACGGACGTTCACAGCCGACTATGTCCAGGTTCGGTCGTCATCGCTGTCGTGTTCTCCTTTCTCCCTGGACATCCTCGCAGAGGCGGCGTTGGCGCGAGTCTGCCAGCCGAGGCCGTCCGCGCAGAGGCGGGCCAACACAATCGGCATCGATGCGGATCGAGTGCCTGTGCCCCGTCGTCGCGGTCAAACGCACGTGTGGGAGTGGAACGACATCCTATCCATGCCCTGCCGCGTGAGGAAAGCGGGCGCTGTCACCGGGTGTCTGCGCAACCGGAGGTCACGCGGGACCCCCGCGCGTCAACGGGCTGTTTGTCAGGCGTTGCGCTATCATTATGCACAGAGGAGTAGTATGTACCAAGTAAAACTGAGAGACGGGCAGAATCACCAGACCGAGGCGCGCCTTCATTGCGTAGGCTGCAGTTACCTAGATGGCATCACGAAACTTCATCTTCTGAGCCCATGTATGCAAACGATGGGATCAAGCCGTTGAATGGGCGTGTAAGAAGTTGAAAGAACGCACAAGTTTGAGCAGTGAAGTCCTACCATGTACACGCTGTGTTCGCAATCGTTGTATTCCAGAGACAGTGCATCACTGCACAGGAACTGTACTCTAGCGTAAAGATTCACCCTGAATTCCGAGCAACTAGCGTGTGCGCCAGTTTCTCTACGTCGTAACTCGGCCAGGCATACGGAGACCTCGGGCCCGAGGCCCACACTCTCCGTGCCAGTGATAGAGGTTCTGGCCGTCGATGAGGGCTTATGGTGCGCAAAAGAGAGGTCCGGGACCCAGTTCCACACCCCCATCGAGCGCAACCTTCGACGACAGCGTCAGGATGCACCAACTCATGAACGACGGCGCGAGCGATGCTATTGCTGCCTACCCACTCGCGTCAGCGTCTTCATTCGCAGGTTTGTGCCTTGCGTCTTACTGTGACCACCAAAGGTCGGATGACGAGAAGTACCAGTGTTGCAGGGAGTCTGAGGAATAGTTCAGAGCCTCAGCCTGGGTACGCACGGGCTCCCTCGACGTGCGCGCGGAATGGGTGACATCCGGCGGGTGCGCAGTTCACTCCTCCGTTGCTACGCTCATCCCATGAGACTCACCGAACGACAACTGCTCGACGCGCTCGCCAGCATGCCGTTCGTCGACA
Organism: Chloroflexota bacterium; assembly: GCA_009838965.1. Lineage (GTDB taxonomy): Bacteria > Chloroflexota > Dehalococcoidia > Lucifugimonadales > Australimonadaceae > Bin16. The sequence continues at coordinate 78,214 of VXQP01000020.1, forward strand.
CGCTGGAACTCGCGGTCATCCTTGGCGAGGCGTACGCAACGGTGCATCGCGCGCTGACCGGCCTGCTCGCCGACGGCATCGCCGCGCGGGTCAACCACGGGACCGTCCACCTGCCGACGAGCGGGAGGTGGTTCCTGACGGCCAAGGGCACCGCGGAAGCGGCCGAGGCTCTGGGCTTCGTGACGCCGTCTGAGTTCGTGCGGGTGTACCCGGTCTCGCAGCAGTGGCTGACGCTGCTGCGAGACCGGATGGACGCGGTGGCCAGCATATGCCGGCTGGCGATGGCACTCTCTCCGGGCATGGCTCGCACCGCTCCCAAGTGGAGTTCCACCGCCGCGACCGGTTCGATGCCACGATCACCCTGCACAACGGGCGGAGCTTTGGCGTGGTGCGCCAAGGGACAAGCATTGCGCCGTCGCTCGCTGTACGACCGCCTGCGGGCGATAGCCGAGTACGACCCTTCCCGCCGCCCCGGCACGGTGCTGGTGCTCGTGCCGAGCCCGTGGGAGCAGCGGCTGACGGCGCGGCTGTGCGAGCGCATCCACCTCCACGACTGCTACGTCGCGGTGGAGTCTCGCGCCGCGCTGGAGAGCGAGGACCGCCGCTACTGGCTGGAGCATGCGTGGACGTTCGGGGACAGCTACCACACGCTGGACTACGCGCGTACGCGGAGCTGGCGCAGAGGTCCGTCTACGCAGGTGCGTAACCGGCGACGCGCCTCGCTGCCCCATCCGGGGCGGATGGAGCGGTCGGCGCCGACGTTCGGCCTCAGTCCGTCGGAGAAGCGCGTCCTCGACCTAGTGACCGACCACCCGATGCTGCCGCGCGAGCACCTCGGGCACTGGCTGGGCGTCTCCGAGGGGCGTGTGAGCCAGGTGATGCGCAGCCTCGTGGACACCTGGGGCCTGATCGAACGGCACGGGCGTTGCGGGGAAGCCCGCTACACGCTGTCCGACGCTGGCATCCGCCACGTCGCCTACCGGGACCGGGCCCAGCTCCCTGCGGCGCGTGAGACGTGGAGCACGGCGCTCACGACCGACCATCATGGCCGAAGGCGGCACCTGGGACACCGGATCGACACGTGGGCGCGCCAGACGAAGCATGCGGACGCGGCGACGTGGTTCCTGTCGGCGCTGGAGTCGGAGACGAGGTTGGATGCGTCGAGCCGGTTGCTGTGGACTCTGCCGACCGAGCGGGCGACGCGGTCCGTCAGGCACGGAGAGCCGGTTATTTCACCCGATGCAGTGGGCTATCTGATCGCCGGAGAGAGCCGCGTGCCGTTCTACCTCGAGTGCGAGCACCGTGCGCGCCATCCCCGCGGAGTGAGGGCCAAGCTGAAACCGTACCTGCGCTACTACGGTCAGGGGAAGCCGGAGTACGATCACCCGCCGTTCCCGTTCACCCTGTTCGTCGTCGACAGTGAGGACGTTGAGGAGACCTACGCACGGACAACATCGGTGATGAGGTCGATGACGGTCCCGGTGCTGGTCTCGTCCTCGCCGGTGCTGGAGCGGTCCGGGATACTCGGGTGTTCCTGGCGTCCGCTGTGGTCGCCCGCGTGCCCGCGACTGCGGTTGTCGGAGCTGCGAGCCTACCGCTGGTCTACCCTGTACAACGTGATGCGTCGTGATGGTGATGTGTGAGTGGCGCACCGCTCACACATCACCATCATCCCTTCAAGCGGAGCGGCTGGTGCAATTCTGTACCAGGGGCAACGACGTGCGATTGGCCGGGGCCAGTGAACTGCCCGATTTCACTCCTATTCCGGCCCTCTGGGTGGCTGACGCGTCGCCTGACGTGTCACGGTTTGCAGGGGGGGTGAAAGTGGGACGCTGCGCTAAAGCAAGGAGGGGCTGGATCGGACGCTTTGTCCACGAATCGTACCCCTGTGACGTGTCAGAAATCGAGGGCCTGTAGAGGGGAGGAAGACGCGATGGAAGAAGGGGTGAGGTGGGTGTCGAAGGGCGTGGCGGCGCGGGAGCTTGAGGTATCGCTCTCGACGCTGGACCGGAAGATCAGGCAGGGTGAGGTCGAGGTGCTGCGGGAGGGCCGCCGGGTGTACGTGCGGGTGGAGGGGCCGGAGTACCTGAGCGACGAGGAGCTGCTGCTCCGTGCCAGGGACAGGACGGATGAACTAGAGGATGCGGTGCGGCGGTGGGTGCGTATCGCGTCGGAGTTGGAGCGTGAGCGCGACGAGGCGAAGCGCGAGACGGCTGGCTGGGAGGACGGGTACGAGAAGCTGGAGGAGGAGTACCTGAGGGAGTGTGCGGAGCACGAGCGGATGAGTCGATGGGTGGGCAGGTTGGCCGTCGCCTGCGTTGTGCTGGTCGTCCTGCTGACCGTCAGCCTCCTCGTGGTCTGGCGGCTGCTGGCGCAGAAGGCGTCTTGGCCAGACATAATCCGCGGCTTGGCCTGGACGGTTACGTCACGGGCTACAGCCGCATGCTGCATGGTTGCGGTGAACGGATGATGATTGGTTGCTACAGGCCCGGCACCACCAGGACGTTCCTGTTGCCGACGCACCGGGCGCGCATCTCCTGGAGTTCGGGCGCTCCCAGGGCACTCACGTAGCCCTTGGCCTGCTCGGTGTCCGGGAACTCCAACATTATCAGTCGGTTGAACGTCCACTCGCCGCCCATTACTTCGGACTCACTCGTATTGGCCAGGTGCCTGCCGCCGTATGTGGCCGGAAGCGCGGCCACCTGCTCACGATACTGGGCATGCACAGCCTCGTCAGTCACTTCCACGTTGAGTATCACGTATGCGGCCATTGCCATCCTCTTCAACCCATCCTTGCAAGCGGGCAATAAAAGGCTATGTGCCCGTCGAACAGAAGTCAATCACCCCGCGCTGCCGCAGGCGTCCTCACCTAAGGAGGTTGACTGACTAGCGTGACCCCTCCACGTGCACTGTAACGATGTCCAGACCGTGATATTTCCGGTGCCGCACCGATGAAGCGTAGTGGCGCAGCAGGCGGTAGGAGATCTCGTGCTCCTGTGGTACCTCGGTCTGTTCGCCCATGTAGGCCAGCCGGTCTTCGAGGTTCTCATCCTCCAGGGAGGATAGGAATTCCAGCTCCACCGTGCGGGCGGAGGGCCGAACAACGAGGGCGAGGCGCCGTATCTTGCCCTCATCCTCGGATGCTCCTTCCTGGAGCAGGCTGGACAGCACTTCCTCGCCCACGAATCGCAGCCGGTCGGCGGAAGCCTCGCCCCAACCGGCCCGGTCCGCAACCCGTTGCAGGAAACCGTTGATCCTCGTTAGCGCGGAGATGTCGAGTTCAGTCTCGAGGCGCAGGCTCCGCGGACTGGTCAGGTTCATGACCGCGGTCATGACGACGGCGGCAAGGGTTCCGGCGGCCAGCCCGTTGCCAAGCAGTGTGCCCCATACCTCTCCTGCCACCTCGGAGAAGAGGTCCTGGCTCTGGAAACCGACTCCAAGGGAGAAGGAGACCGCCACCACGATGGACTTTCGGTAGTCCAGGCCGTCCTGTAGAACATTCCGGGCTCCCTCCACGAAGAGCATCCCCATGATCGTCATCAGGTATATCCCCATGACAGGGCTGGGGACTGCCAGGAGGAAAGCCGCCACCTTGGGCAGGAACGCGAGCCCGATCATGATGGCGCCGACGGCGTACCCGACGTCCCGCGCGGCGACGCCGGTCAGGGTGACGAAGGACACGCTGTTGGCCTCCTGGACTGCCGGAGGCGGCGTTCCTGCGATGCCGCTCAGCAGCGTGCCGGCCCCCACGGTATTGACTGCGCCCTGCACGCGCCGGAAATCCGTCACCCGCTCCCGGCGCCACGAGACCCGCTGCATGGCGATACCACCGCCAACGACCTTGAGGGCATGGACCAGGGACACCACCAGGAACAAGGGGAGGACCGCCCAGAACTCCGCGCCTGGGGTGAGGTCTATGCCCGGCCACCCTCCTGTTGGAATGCCGATCCAGGGCGCGTCTATCACGCGTTGGATGTCGTATATCCCCAGGGCTGCGGCGACCGCACAGCCCGCCCCGATCCCGAGGATGGGAGACCACAGCCGCAATCTTCCGCTCGCCAGAAGCCCCAGGGACACGATGACTGCCAGTACCGCCCCGATGATCAGAAGCTCCGCTCCCGCCGGGGCGTCCTCGGGAACATCGGCCACCCGGTCGAAAGCGATGGGTATGGTCATCACTGCCACCAGCAGCAGCACCGTGCCGGAAACCACCGGCGTGACGATGCGGCGCAGCAAGGGCAGCCATGCGGACAGCAGGAACTGCACCAGCGAAGAAACGATGACTAGGCTTGCCATCAGGGCCGGGCCTCCCTGCGCCAGGGCAAGTCGGGTGACCGGAAGATAGCCGGCCATCGTGCAGGTGAAGAATACGTGTCCGGCGCCGAACCTCCAGAAGCTGCCCGCCTGCAGCGCCGTAGCCGCCCCGTTGATGATGAGGGCGGCGAAGACGGCCCAGGTCAGATACTCCTCGCCATGACTGTCCCCGCTAAGGGTGATCGACACCAGCAGCGCCGTTGCTATCAGCAGGAAGACGGCCCCCTGAAACCCGACGGCCAGAGAGACCGAGAGGGGACAACGCTCGTCCGGCTCGTAGAGGATGTGCTCGTTGGCTGTTGTCAAACGCTAACTCGCTCCGTGTTCGCCATCAAAGATAGCCAGGGCTGTCCGACGACGAGGCCAGCGCCATCTCCTGCTCCAAACAACAAACTGATTTAGAAAAAGCTCCGTTGGAATCCGCTGGAGGTGAGACTCACCTAATCAACCGGCATCAACGAGCGTGTAGGTGTAGCCCAGGCGCTGCAGCGTCGCAGTCTCGCCGTTCGAGCTGAAGGGACCACTCACATAGTAGTCATTCAATGACTGCTGGTAATTCGAGTAGTTCGTAGCATCGTCCGGAGTCCAGGCCGTCACATACGACACGTCCGCCGGCGCATCGCCGCTCACCCGGGGGAACGCAAGGGACAGACGGGCGCGAGCGACGTCGAAGCCAGGCGGAACCCTGAGCCTGACCACCACATTGCCCGGAGGCAACTCCGCGTGGGAATGCCACTGACCAGACGCTTCCGCAGGAACATCGCCCACGAGCCAGTACTGGAAGTACAGGCCGGGAATACGGTCGTAGTCGTCGACATCCCGCCACGAACCAGCACCACGCTCGATGACGCCGAGCACGAGGGGATCGCCGACGGCGAGGTCCGCAGCATAGGGATGATCATCAGCCGGCACCTTGTCCGCCCCGCACTGTAATAGACGCGGACCGTTGGGGTCGGCATTCGAAAGCGTCAGCAGACACTTCCCCGGATCATCCTCGCGGGCAGGCCCCTCGGGTAGCCTTGGTTCGTCACCGGCCTGCTGCAGCCCACCGCAGGACACCATCACAACGCAAATCAATACCAGCGCGAGAAGACGAAGAACCATCTGGAACACCCCTCAGCACAAGGATATCGCGCAGGCGCAGTAGGGTTAGTCCTGATCAGGCGTGTCCGCGGCGTGCTCCATGGAGCCGCGCCCGTCCCGCCGACAGCAGGGCTGCTCCTACGATGAAGAGCACAACAGCCCACACGAGAACCTGCTGCATGTCGGGCATGGGGAACCTCGATACGGTGGAACCGCCCGCCGCCATTGTCCCCTGACGGCGAGCGGAGTCCCCCGGAGAGGCGTGAGAAACCCCTCCGCGCATCCATGCTGCCACGTCGGACAAGCAAGAGACCATTCGATAAGGCCGCAGGGTTGGAGCAGTTCAGGACTTCACCCGCCGTTCGCCGTTCCCGTTCACCCTGTTCGTTGTCGACGGCAAGACGTCGAGGAAGCCTGCATGCAGACCATGGTGGCAATGAGGCTGATGACGGATCTGCCCCACGTTCAAAGTCGACGACAGCCTGCCTGTCCCCGCTTGTCCACCCGGGGATGTCCCGCCCAGCGGGCGGTCCCGCCCACGCTCCGACACCGACCCTCGATCTTCCAGCGAGGAGTGTCCCGCGGTCCACCGGGGTTCCTTTCCTTGTGGCAGTGTGTGGGTTGGGGGCAGAGGTCGGCATTGCTTTTCGCCCGTGGAGATGATGTCCTACTCGTTGAACAGTCCGCCCTTCAGCGGTGTGACCGCTTACGCCCGTCGCGCCCTCGTCTGTCGCCGGCCAAGCACCGACACCCTACCGGCCCCGTCCTCCTCCACGACGGAATTGTCGTCGAAGTGGATTACGCCTAATGCGCCGGGTACGACAGCCGGGCCAAGTGTAGGTGCTCACTGGTCGACAGAGGGGGTACTCCGCAAATGCTGGCAAAGCCGAAGTCGGGTATGGCCTAGTGACACAGGGGAAGGGGAGGGCGCTGTCGATTCGGTGCCGCTACACATAATCGTCATCTAGTTGCGTCTGGGGCTTCCTTTTTCCAAGTACCAGCACCAATAGGACAAAATAGAAAGCTGCTACGCCGGCGACGGTGGCTGTTATGCTGATTACTGCAAGTACCTGGAATAGTGTGTTGTTGCCTGTATTACACTCTTGGGATATAACAATCGCAGGGACAGTGCAATAAGGACTACTATACCCGTATAGATAGCTACGCCGGTTTGCATAGCTGATAGAATCCCCTTCTGTTCCTCCTCGTGGCTCTTTCATTGTACGCAGTGTGTTTATGTTCCGCTTAATGCTCCCAGTCATCAGTGCTCTCACGGCTATTGCTACGATTATAATTGCGCCCGCAGCCGTCAGGCCGGCCACCTCGCAGGGGATCTCAGTGGGTGACCAACCGGCTGCTGGTATGGGCGATGGGAAGCGCTTGTAGCGGTTCCGCCGATGGCAACACCCCTGCTATTGCTGATGTCCACATACGCTGATCCAACCAGACCTTGGCGGTCTCCTGCCGGCGGATCTGTGAGTGCTTATACCTCCCGTATGAGGCCTGGTAGCTCAGTCAGACGGAGTTGCACGTTTAGTTGATTCTTCCTGCCCAACGCCTCAACTATCTGCTTTAGCGCAGGCCGGATGGCACTGAGCTCGCTGACCTCTGTCTCTTTCAGAGGTTGACCACCTAAGCAGAGCCAGTGATAGAAGGTGTCTAGGTGAGAGTCTTGAAGTTGCTTCTTCTGGCGCTCAATCCCTTGTATGAGGCCACTGTACTCCGTCACCAACTGAGCCCTTGTCAACCATGACTGTTCTCCTCAGCGGCGCGGCGGTGTTGGCCTAGGAGGGGCAGACGGAGGCGGAGTGGGACGAGGTGGAGGGGAATCCTAGCGATTGAACGCCCCGGAGGGCAACCGTCATGTGTCGGCGTCGGTTCTCCCGCCTCCCCGTCTGCGCCGTATGGCGACATACCTCTTGCGGGCCTTTCGTTGTCCCGAAAGTGCCGTTTTGTAATAGAATATCACCGTAGAACAATGCCCTGTAGGAGATGGAGAGTTGACGACGCCAACGCGCAGGCTACCGGAAGAGACGGCTCGCCTCGGCGAGGAGATATACGAGCGGAATATACGGCAACACGTCGAGCCGGGTCGCGTCGGCGAGTTCGTCGCCATCGACGTGAACAGCCGGGACTACTCCATCGCCGACAGCGAAGTCGCCGCGGCTGAGCAACTCCGGGAACGACACCCTGAAGCCCGTGTCTGGCTGATGCGGGCCGGGTACCGGGCGTTGGGCAGCTTCGGCGGCGGTTCCCTGCGGAGGACCGGATGATAGAGGGGGTTGTGAACGCCGCCTACGAAGCCGTGATCACCCTCCCCTTGCAAGGCCCGGCGGGACAGACGCAGGAAGTGGAGGCCGTGGTCGATACGGGATTCAACAGGTTCCTCACGCTGCCCCCAGAGGTGGTGAACGAATTGGAATTGCATGTTGACAGCGGCGGCGATAAGTCGTTGTACGTGGCGGAGCCGCATAATCCTTACACTGCAACGTAGAGTTTTCGGGACTTGGCCAATCCGACCGGCAGAGCGTTGCGGCAGGCCCGGCCCGCCGTCAAAGAGCAGTTCAAACGGAGTAGTCTCGACCGGAAGCCGTAAGCGTGTGCAAGGAGCCGCCTGATGACCGTCACCGACTTGCTCACCCGTGCGAACAAATACACCGCCATGGTGCTTCCACCGGCAACGGCGGGTACCATCGCCGCACTCATTGCCTATTACGCGATGGAAGTAGGAGGGATCTGGAAGTCGCCGGACGTCAGTTGGGGTGGCTTCGTTCCCGGTTGGTTATTCGGGATATTCTTCACAATGCTTGCAGCCGTGTGCTTCGCCTACCTCAGCTATCAAAAGACACGTCAACACCCAGCCACGGCCAACATGGCCGCTATTGCAGGCGCCGTAACCATACTGGCGCTAACGTGGTGGCCAACGCGACAGTGCGACATGGTGGGCGGCGTGGCGGCCGGGCTTACTGCTGCCGGCATGGTGGCCGCTCTGTCAGCGATCATCCTTCTGGCCCGAAAAGTGCTCCAGAATACAGGTACTGACAGAGACGACAGCAACGACCGGTCTGACGCCAAATCGGATGAAGCGTACGTGGGAATAATTCCATTCGTGCAGATCGCCTTGGCGCTGATAATGGTTCTGGTCGCCTACATGGCGATGACAAACGAGGACTTATCCGGATCCCGTACAAAACTACTAGCGTTCGCTGGCATCGGAATCACGGCGGCATCGTCAATATCTCCGAAGCTGAGCTTGAAGACCATTCTGGCCGCGGCCGGGGCAGTCATATCGGTTATTGGGGCATTTATCGAAGCTGACCAGGCTCTTACCGAGAGCAACAGCGAGGTCGGGATTTGGACGATATTGATTGTTGCTGGCATAGTCGCAGGCTTATTGATCAGGAGCCTGCCATTTCGTTACCACATCGCGGTACAGATTTTTGTTGTGCCCGCAATAGCCGGGGTGATGGCGGCGTCAATGGCTTCTACAGCAGCTTTGATGCCCGCAGTCTTTATATCGACTGGATGTAACTTGCCAGAGACATGGGGAATAGTGTCGATATTGGTTGCCGCTGCAGCAGGCTTAATCGTCGGCTTTGGAACGTTGGTCGGTACTGCCGCTATTGGAATACGTAGCTGGTGGACAATGCGAGCCGCCCGGTCCACCTCTCGCGGATGCCAATCCTAACCCCCCCTAACTCCCTGAATCCAGATTCTGACAGGTCCCGTTTGAATCCGGTTGATTGACGGCGATAGCATCGCTGACGTGAGAGTTTTACCGTTATCGCCAGCAGGCTATGACCCGGTTTTCCGTACAGTTTCAGCAATGCCGCACCATCGGGCACATAAAGCCAAGTTGGCCCAGCCCCCCGGTTTTTGATGTCCTGCGCCGTCAGGGTCAACCTCGCGGTGCAGGCCCCACCTAGCCCTTGCATGACCGTGGGCGCATCACACAGGCAGCATCCCCTCGGCCCTGCCGTACCGATGGCGGACGACGAAAAGGAGGGACGCGTAGAAATCATGCCGTCTCCGGCCCGTAGAAGTAGCCGCGTATGGCGCGACTGACGATTGCGCGCCACCGCCGCGACCCCTCGGCGGAGCTCGACGCTGATTCCCCAGTCCCCGGAGTTCGTAACCCGCGCAGAGGCCCACGGGACGCGCCGCAAAGACACCGTTCCTCGTCCCCATCGTCCCAGTGGCGGACGACAAGGACGAGCGATGCGTAGACGATCGTGCCATAGCGGCCCCGCTATGAGCGCCAAGAAGACGCCGACGTTCCTCCCGCGGCACCCTCTCTGCGCGATGGCATCGGCAGGCAGGCGATTCCGTTCGTTGCGTCGGCGCCAATGCCTCTGTTTCGATGGGAACTTACCCAATGGGCCTTAAACGCAGAAAACCCACACACACATGCCGGGGGATGCCGCCGGTCGCAACCGGCGGTATCCCCTCAGCCAATGCCATCACCCTGACGCCGTGCCTATGCGGCCTCGCGCTCCCGTTCCATGCCGAGCGCCCACTCGAACATGGAGAGGCTCGCGGGCTGGGGCTTGCGGCTGCGGCTCTTCGGCCTCACCGGCCCGTCGGCCATGAACTCCGCCCAGGAGAACAGCGTCTGCTGCGGCTCCCGGTCCTCGTCGTGGCGGCCGCTGTCTGGGACCGGCTCGACCGCCGACCCCACGCCGATGGTGTTGCCGTCGACCACGGCGGTCTCAGGCTCGACGTCCACTGCATTCCAGCCGTCGTCGACCAGGTACTCCTCGGCATCGGTCTCGGCGTCCCGCGCCGCAGCGAAGACCGCCTCCACCGTCTCCGCCTCGTCCTCGTCGCCGTTCACGATCTTCCGCGCCAGCGCGAGTATGAGGTCGTCTCCGTCGTCGCCGTAGGCGGCCAACCCGTCCTCCGGCAGCTCGCCCTCCACCGCCAGCGAAGACTGCAGCTTCTTCGCTACCAGCTTCAGGGCGTCGGCCTGCAGGCTGTTTCGATACGCCATGAACACGACCCGCACCGGCCGGTTCTGGCCGATGCGCCACGAGCGGCGTGACGCCTGCCGCATCGTGTAGACCGAGTAGTCCGTTTCAAACCAAACCAGCGTAGGAAACTCGATCAGGTCGAGACCGGTCTGCACCAGCCTCGGGTGGCAGATGAGCACGTCGATGCCCCGCTGAACCT
>VXQP01000022.1 GCA_009838965.1 Chloroflexota bacterium
CTCCTACCCCCACGCCCATGCCTACCGCAACGCCGTACAGCGGCGCGCCGATCCCTCCTGACTTCACTCCCTTCCCACCGCAGGACACCCCGACGCCCACGCCCGGGCCGTCACCAACCCCCACCCCCATACCCTTCGACAGCTTCGTGAGCATGCACGGGGGCAGCACGCACACCTGCGGGCTGCGCCCGAACGGCGCCGTGCTCTGCTGGGGCGGCAACGACCACCGCCAGGCGTCCCCGCCGCCGAACATCCGCCTCGCCTCGCTCAGCACCTCCTACAATCACAACTGCGGCCTGCAGGAGAACGGCATCGCGGTCTGCTGGGGCGCGGCAGGACTGGGCAGCCAGACCTATACCGTCACGTCCAGGCGCGCGCTGGCCACGACCGTCGGCACGTCCACCGGAGAGATCCGCAACCAAACGCGGCCGGTCATGTTCGCGGTGCCCGCCAACCTGACGGGCGACGGAGGAGGCGGGCTCACGTTCACCCTCTCCGTGCGTCCCGTCTACAACAACAACGAGTTGGGAGCGCACACCCTCACCCTCCTCGTCCCTGATCTGGATGCGGACGTCAGCGCGGTAACGCGGGAGATCAACATCGGGGGCACGCTCGGCAGACATGAATTCAGCGTGGAGTACGACGCGGACAGCACTGACGGACGCGTGGTCCGCATCACGCTTCAGACCCCCCTGCCGTCGCTGAACCGGATGTACTGGTCGTTCTCCGCGTCCTACCCCCAATCGGAGTCGCGCACCTCGAACCTGAGCGAGGAGATCCTCTCTCCGCCGCGCGCGGTCTTCACTACCATCAGCGCGGGGTTCGACCACAATTGCGCGCTCCTGCCCGACGGCTCGCCCGAGTGCTGGGGCGACAACTCGGAGGGGCAGTCGTTCCCGCCGAGCGGCCTGACGCTCAAGGCCATCAGCGCCGGGTTCCGGTTCTCATGCGGCCTCCGTCTTGACGGCTCGCCCGTCTGCTGGGGCGACACCAACCGCTGGACGATGCCTGCCCCGCAGGACGAGCAGCTCGTCTCCCTCACCACGGGCGGCGCGCACGCCTGCGGACTGCGGGAGGACGGCACGCCCGTCTGCTGGGGGCGCAACAACTACCGCCAGTCCACACCCCCCGAGGGCGAGGCCTTCAGCATGATGAGCGCGGGCGAGCGCTACACCTGCGCGCTCCGCCTTGACGGTACGCCCATGTGCTGGGGCAACAACAGCAACGGACAGACCGCTGCGCCGCGCGACGAAGTGCTCAGCAACATCTATTCCGGGGTCGCCCACACCTGCGGCATCCGCCCCGACAGCACCCCCGTCTGCTGGGGCGACAACTCGCACGACCAGAACTGGCCGCCCTTCTCAGCCCCCAGGCCGACCCCGACCCCCAGGCCCTACGAGTTGTACCGGCACACCGACCCGGTCTGCGCGGACACGAACGGCTGCACCTTCTCCAACATCAGCCTGGACGCCGGCACCTGGCAGCTCTCCGTCCGCCTGCGCGAGAACTTCGAGTGCGAGACGCCGGGGTCGACGGGTCAGAAGTGTCAGGCCTTTAACACCACTCCTGAGGACTTCAAGATCACGATTGGCTCCTGGGTCGTCATGGACTACTCCACAGCCAACGCCAACACCAACCCCGTCGCCAGTCTGGGAGGCCCCGGCGATACCCAGTCCAGCACCCGCACCATAAGGGTCGGCCCGCTGGAGGACGGCAACAACGTCGAACGCGGCAGGCAGACCGTCACCGTCCACGCCACCGGCATCTGGACGATCACCTTCTCGTTCGTGCGCGGCCCGCAGCCGGCGCGCCCCTAGACCACCCGCGGAGCGGTTGCGGGCATGTGGGGCGGGACGGTCATTCCGAGCGGAGCGTAGCGGAGTCGAGGAATCTCTCGGCGTCTCCCGTCGTTCCTGCGGAGGCCCGCGCTCTAGCGCGCAACCTCGCCTGGTGTAGGGGCGTCCCTTGTGGGCGCCCTGTCTTGTTCCCTTCCCCCTTGATGGGGGGCTAGGATGGGAGTGAACCGGTGGGGCGGCGTGGTCGCTGGCCCTAACCCCGCGTCGCCCGCCGAACGTGCCACGCGCGCTGCAGCACCGTGAGCGCGCCGACGACCGCGATGATCCCCAGCCCATACGCCGGATACCCCACGAGCAGCGCCACGCCCAGCACCACCACCCGCTCGGGCCTGCCGAGGAACCCCACGTCGCCCGGAACGTTCAGCCCTTCCGCCCGCGCGCGCAGGTAGCTCACCATGAGCGACGCCGTGAGCGCACCGAATGCCAGGTACACGCCGAGCGCGTCCGTGTCGCGCATGTAGTAGACCGCGAGCCCGAACAGCACCGCCGCCTCGCCGAGCCGGTCCATCACCGAGTCGAAGAACGCCCCGAACGTCGACGCCTTGCCCGACAGCCGAGCGACCGAGCCGTCCAGCATGTCCATCGCGGCTCCCGCGAGCATCACGATGCCCCCGATCAGCAGCTCCCCTTCCGCGAGCAGCCACGCTGCAACCACCGCGACGCCGAACCCGGCGAGCGTCAGCAGGTCCGGCGACACCTTGAGCACGATGAGCGCGCGCGCAACGGGGTGCGCGAAGTAGCGCTCGGCCATGTCCTTGGCGCGCAGTCTGGGAGCGAGCGATTTCATCCGGCGTTCTCTCTCTGCGCCCTGCGCCACAGCAGCGAGCGGTAGTGCGCGAGCACGCGGTCCGCGACGCGTTCCCATCGGTACTGCTCGACCGTGATGCGGCCTCGCGCGCCCATCTCCTTGCGCAGTTGCTCGTTGACGATGAGCCGTTCGAGCGCATCCGCGAGTTCGCCGTCGTTCTTCGGCTTGACCAGCAACCCCTCGACGCCGTTCGACAGCACCCTGCTGAACCCGTCGATGCGCGACGCCGCGATGGGCTTGCCCGCCGACATCGCCTCCAGCAGCACGATGCCGAAGCTCTCGCGTCCGGTGTTCGGCGCGCAGTAGATGTCGGCGGACTGGTAGTAGCGGGGCACGTCCTGGTACGGAGCGAGGCCGATGAACTCGACGTCCTCCAGGTTCCGCTCGCCGATGAGCGACAGCACTTCCTCGCCCGGGTTGCCGCCTCCCGCGATGATGAGCCGGATATTGGGGTAGCGCCACTTCAGCCTGCTGTACGCCATCACGAGGTACTTCAGCCCCTTGCGCCGCTCTAGCCTGCCGAGGAAGAGGATGTTGAGCTTGCCGTCGTTGAAACGCTCCATCGGCCTGGCGTTCTCGAACCGCTCGATGTCCACGCCGTTCGGGATGATCTCGTACTCGCCGGGGTAGAACTTGCTCACGAAGTCCATCGCCGGCTTGGAGACCGCGATGCGACCGTCCAGCTTGCGGAACCACCGGCGGCTCAGGTACCGCCACGCCCTGTAGAACCGCGAGCCGTTGAACGTGTGGAACGTCCCGACGTTCACCGAGGTCGAGTTGTGGAGGAACGCGAACGGCAGCGCCGGGGTCATCGGCTCGTGCAGGTGCACGATGTCGAACCGTTCGCGGCGCAGCAGCCTGCGGACGTTCGGCTCGAGCCACACGGAGAACGTGATGCGGGCGACCGCGCCGCCGCTGGGAACGGGAACGGGCCTTCCCATCGGGATGAACCCCGGCTCCAGATTGCGCTCCCTGGAGTTCGCGAGCGGGCCGATGACGGTGACGGAGTGCCCCTTCGCCCGCAACTCTCGGGCGAGGTTGTTCACGTGGTCGTTCACGCCGCCCGGCGTGCCGAAGTCGTACGGCGAAACGAGCGCTATCTTCAGCGCCGCCCGCTGCTCCTCTCGCGCCAACATGGAGTCGGCTGGCGTGGCTGTCTCGATCACGGTGTCGTGCGCCCTCCGTTCCGCCCGGACAGACGCCCAGTATATGCCGTTCCGCCATCCCCGTCGTTCCCGCGCTTCAGCGCGTGCGGAGAGCAGGAACCTCGCTAGGGTGGCCCGCTCATGGTGAGCCTGTCGAACCACCCGTCTTTCCCGCGAAGGCGGGAATCCAGATGCCCGGCGGGGCACGCGGCGGGGCGTGGGGCTCCGTCGTTCCTGCGAAGGCAGGAACCTCGCCTGTGTAGGGGCGTCCCTTGTGGGCGCCCTGTCCCCCACCTCTCCTGAGGGAGAGGTCGACGCGCTTGCGCGGCGGGTGAGGGCCCTCGGGCGGGGTGAGAGATGTCCGGTGAGGTCTACCCCACTGGCCGCTTCATGAATCCCGTGAGCACCCTGCCTCCGGGAGCATCCGCCTCCTCCAACCACTCCACCGCAACCAGCTCCCACCCGTCCGCGCCGAGCGCGTTCAGCGCGCTCGTCACGTCTCCCGTGTCGTTCATGGCATCCGCGTCATTCCCCAGCCGGGGCCACAGCGGAACGGCGCGGTACTCCCAGCGCACCGCCTACGGTTCCGGCGCGTACCGGGAGAGCACCGGCTTCGCCATGATCTTCTCCGGCTTCCACGAGCTCTCCGCCCGGTTGAACCGCACGAGCCCGAGGAAGCGCCCGTCCTCCGAGTACGCCCGCCGGGGTTCGAGGTGCTTCGCGTACGGAGCGGAGCCCGGCAGATTGACCGGCTGCCCGTTCCGCAGGTGGCGCTCACCCGCCGAGGGGACGAGGAGCGCCGGCGTCTCCTTGAGTGCGGCGTCCGGCGGTTCCAGCAGCCCCTCCCAGTCCTCCTCCGCCTCCAGCTGCTCTATCGTCAGCGCGTCGTCCAGCGAGAACGGTCCGACGCGGGTGCGCGTGAGTGCGCTCAGGTGCGCGGGACAGCCGACCGCTTCGCCGAGGTCGTGCGCGAGGCTCCGCATGTAGAACCCCTTGCCGCAATCGACCTGCACCACCGCGCGCGGCGGCTCCCACTCGCGCAGCGTCAGCGAGTGGACCACCACCTCGCGCTCGGGGCGCTCCACTTCCACGCCTGCACGAGCGAGGTCGTAGAGGCGCTGGCCCTCGTGCTTCACGGCGGAGTACATCGGAGGCCGCTGCAGCACGATACCGGTGAAATGCTGCAGCTGCTCTTCGACCCGCTCCCGCGAGAGCGATGCGTAGTCGCCCGTTGCCGTGGTTTCGCCTTCCGCGTCGTACGTGTCGGTCGCCGCGCCGAACGTGATCTCGCCGACGTACGTCTTGCCACTGTCCACGAGGTAGTCCATGAAGCGCGTCGCCTGCCCGAGGCAGACGGGCAGCACCCCCTCCGCTATCGGGTCGAGCGTGCCCGCATGTCCCACGCGCTTCACGCGCGTGATGCGCCGCACGGCGCGTACCACGTCCATCGAGGTGATGGCCTTCGGCTTGTTGATGACGAACGCGCCGTCAGCCTCGACCCTTGTTGTCGTTCCGCTCATCCCTGTTCCTTGATGTCGTCCAGCAGGCTGAGCACGCGGTCGCCCTCTTCGATGGCGGTGTCGCGTACGAAGTGCAGCTCAGGCGTGCGCTTCAGGTTCAGCCGCTGGTGCAGTTCTCTCTTGATGTAGCCCGACGCCGACCGCAGACCGGCGAGCGCCTCACGGGCGTCGTCCTGCGTCCCCGCGACCGTGACCGCCACGGTGGCGTGGCCGAGGTCGGCGCTCACTTTCACGTGTGCGATGGTCACGAAGCGCGACAGCCTCGGGTCCTTCAACCGGCCGGTGGTCAGCCTGCCGATCTCCCTCTGCAGCAGCCCTGCGATACGGTCCGTCCTGCGGGTCATGGGTCGCTCGATTCCGCGCGCAGCCTGGACTCAGGCGCGCTGCTGGCGGTGCGACTCGATGATGTCGCCTTCCTGGAAGTCGTTGAACCCTTCGAGCGAGACGCCGCACTCGTAGCCGGTCGCGACCTCGCGCACGTCGTCCTTGAACCGGCGCAGCCCGGCGATGGCGCCGTCGAAGATCGTCTCGCCGTCGCGGATGACCCGTCCTCGCGCGCCTCGCGTCAGTCTCCCGTCCGTGACGTAGCAGCCCGCACTCTTCCGGTTGCGCCCGAGCGAGAAGACCGCGCGCACCTCCGCCGTGCCTTCGGTCACATCCTGGATCGTCGGTTCCAGCAGGCCGTGCAGCGCCTTCTCCACGTCCTCCGTGAGGCGGTAGATGATGTCGTAGCGCCGTATCTGCACGTTGTCCTGGTCGGCGAGGCGTTGCGCGCCCTGGTCCGGGCGGACGTTGAAGCCGATGACGATGGCGTCCGACGCAACCGCGAGCATCACGTCGCTCTCGGTTACGGCGCCTGTGCCGCTGTGGATGAGGCGTATCTGCGTCTCCGGGGTGCTCAACCGCTCCAGCGCCTGCCGGACGGCTGCGATGCTGCCCTGCACGTCCGTCTTGAGGATGAGCCGCAGCTCCTTCGTCTGACCGGACGATATGCGCGCGCCCATCTCTTCCAGCGTCGCGCCGCGCGCCCTGTTCAGGTCCTCGCGCCGCAACCGCTCCGCGACCGTCGCGCGTGCGGTCTTCTCGTCCGGCACCACGACGAGCCGGTCCCCCGCGCCGGGCAGTTCGCTGAGGCCCAGCACCTCGACCGGCATGGACGGCCCTGCGTTGTGGGTGCGCTTCCCCTCCGCGTTCACGAGCGCCTTCACGCGCCCGCGCGTCGAGCCGACGACGATGTGGTCGCCGACGCGCAGCGTGCCGGTCTGCACGAGTATCCGCGCCAGCACGCCCCGGTTCCGGTCCAGCTCCACCTCCACGACCACGCCGACGCCGGGGCGCTTCGGGTTCGCCTTCAACTCCGCGACCTCGGCAACGAGCTCGATGCTCTCCAGCAGGTCGGGGATGCCGTCGCCCGCCTTGGCCGAGACCTCGACGTCGATGACGTCGCCGCCCCACTTCTCCACCACGAACTCGTGTTCGGAGAGCTGGCGGCGCACCCGCTCGGGGTCGGCGTTCGGCGAGTCCATCTTGTTGATGGCCACGATGATCGGCACTTCCGCCGCCTTGATGTGGTCGATCGCCTCCACGGTCTGCGGCATCACGCCGTCGTCTGCCGCGACGACGAGCACCGCGATGTCCGTCACCTGCGCGCCCCGTGCGCGCATCGCCGTGAACGCCTCGTGCCCGGGCGTGTCGATGAACGTGACGGGCGTGCCGTTGTGCACCACCTGGTACGCCCCGATGTGCTGCGTGATGCCTCCCGCCTCCCTGGCGACGACGTTCGTCCGGCGGATGGCGTCGAGCAGGGTCGTCTTGCCGTGGTCGACGTGACCCAGCACCGTCACGACGGCGGGCCGGGTTTCGAGGTCGGCGGACTCGTCTTCGGCGACCGACCCTCCCGCGGCGCTGACAGAGTCCTCCACCTTCCGCGCGGCGTACCCGAACACGCGGGCCACGCCTGCTGCGGTATCGAAGTCGATGATCTGGTTGATGCTCGCGAACACCCCGCCGCGCATCAGCTGCTTGATGACCTGCACGGGTTCCACGCGCATCCGCTCCGCAAGCACCCCGACGGCGATCGCCTCACCTATGGGCAGTGCGCGAAGTGTCACTCGACGGGTGGCGGTTGCCGACCTCTGTGGTTCTTCGACCATCTGCTCTCCTATGCCGTGGTCCCGGCGGTCTCCGCGTCCGCCCGTATGCCCTCGGCGAACGCCGCGAGTCGTTCGCGGTCGCCCTGCTCGATCCTGCCGCGCAGAGCGGCGGCGAGACGCCCTCCCTTGAGCGCTGCGTCCCAGCATCCGGGCCGGCGGCAGAGGTACGCGCCGCGTCCTGAGCGTTTGCCCGTGTCGTCCACGACGCACTCACGCTCCGGTGTCATCACTATCCTGACCAGCTCGCGCTTGGAGGTCTTCACGCCGCAGATAACGCAGGAGCGCTGCGGTATGTGGCGGTTACGCATACAAGTCCTCCGTGCGGGGCCTAGACCGGGAAGTCGCCACCCCCGGCAGTACCTCCCGGCGCTCCCGGACCTCCCGCGCCTCCCGGCCGCCGTGGGCCGCGGTTGGCATTGCCGCGGCGAGGGCCGCCGCCTCGGCGCCGGCCTCCTCCGCGTCGCGCCTGGGGAGCGCCCAGTATGTCCTCGGCGAACCGGATGGTCGGGCCGCCGCCTATGGGCTCCGGCACCTTCCAGATCTCGTCGTCTATCACGTCTTCCTCGACCTCCTCGACGATGATCTCTTCGATCTCCTCGTCGATCTGGTCGAGCGACTCGAGTGCGAGCAGCTCCTCCGCGCTCAGGCCGCCGCCGGCTTCCTCCACCTCCTCCGTCTGGACGGCGGCTTCGGCTTCCAGCTCCGCCATGATGGCGGCCTCTTCCGCCGCGATAGCGGCTGCGCGCTCCGCCGCGTCCTCCGTGCCTGCCTCCTCCGGAGCAACGGCGACCGCCTCCGTCGGCTCTGTCTCCACCGTATCGCGCTCGGCGACCACGCCCTCTATCTGCACGCGCATCCGCTCGATCTCGATCTCGGTCGAGCTCTTGATGTCTATCTTCCAGTTGGTCAGTTTGGCCGCGAGGCGGGCGTTCTGACCCTCGCGTCCAATGGCGAGCGACAGCTGCCTGTCCGGCACCACGATGATCGCCGCCTGCTCGGCCTCGTTCAGGTCGACGCGCAGCGGCTGGGCGGGGCTGAGCGCGTGCGAGATGTACACCGACAGGTCGCGCGACCACTGGATGACGTCGATCTTCTCGCCCTGCAGCTCGTTGACGATGTTCTGGATGCGGATGCCGCGCAGGCCGACGCACGCGCCGACCGGGTCGACGCCGTCCTGCCGCGCGTAGACCGCGACCTTGGAGCGTGAGCCGGGCTCGCGCGCGATGCCGCGTATCTCCACGATGCCGTTGTAGATCTCCGGCACCTCCATCTCGAACAGGCGCTTGAGAAGGTCCGGATGGGTACGGGAAACGATGATCTCCGGTCCGCGCTGCGTGCGCGTGACCTCCGTGATGATCACCTTCATCTTCATCCCGGGGCGGTAGCGCTCGAGCGGCGACTGCTCGCTCGGGGGCAGAACGGCCGACGCTCTGCCGTTCAGGTCCATCGTTATCGCGCCGCCGAAGCCGCGCTGCACCGTGGCCGTGTAGACCTCGCCGCTCTTCTCCGCGAACTCGGCGTAGACCAGCTCGCGCTCGGCCTCGCGCAATCGCTGGAACACCACCTGCTTCGCGGTCTGCGCCGCGATGCGTCCCGCCGCGTGGGCGGAGAGCTGCTCCTCGATCATGTCGCCGACGCTGAGGACCTGCCCCTTCCTGATACGCTTCGCCTCGGCGAGCGTTATCTCGGCAAGGTCGTTCGTGACTTCGTCGACGATCGTCCGTATCTGGAAGACCTCCACCTCGCCCGTGTTGGGGTCGAGGTGAACGCGGATGTTGCTCTGTGCGCCGGATGCCCCGTCCTTGCGGTATGCGGAGGCGAGCGCCGCCTCTACCGCGGAGACGACCATGTCCTGCGGCAGGTTGCGCTCAGCCGCGAGCTGCGTAACGGCGATGAGAAAGTCGCTCTTCATGCGTCCCTTCTACCTCCAGCATCGGCAGTTCCGAGAAAGCGCGAGAGTGGGCAGCGCCCACTCTCAACAGGGCAATACTACTCCTTTATACGCCTGCCGTCCACTTGTAACCAGAGGGATTCTGCCAACTGAGACACCATGTCTGTGCAGGACTCCGCACCCGACAATCGTCGTTCCTGCGCAGGCCCGCGCTTTAGCGCGCAACCTCGTCTGATGTAGGGGCGTCCCTTGTGGGCGCCCTGCCTGGCCCACCTCTCCCCGGGGAGAGGTGGACGCGCTTGCGCGGCGGGTGAGGGTGTTCCACTCCCCCGCCTACTCCGTAGACAACTTGACCGCAGATGATTACGATTCGCACTGTGAACAACCAGGCACGATTGGATTCGCAAGGAGGGCAGCCATGGTGGCCATCATTCGAGCACGCGGGGACCGCTCGATCCGCGACTTCATCGACCCCGAACGCGGCACGGTGAGCCGGGAGCTCTACGTCAACCCGGACATCTTCGAGCAGGAGATGGAGCAGATATTCCAGCGATGCTGGCTGTTCCTCGGACACGAGAGCCAGATCCCCAACCCGGGAGACTTCGTCATCAGCCGCATGGGCACCGAAGAGGTCATCGTCGTGCGCGACCGCAAGGACCTCCAGATCCGCGCATTCCTTAACTCCTGCCGGCACCGCGGCATGAAGGTCGTCCGCTACGACCAGGGCAACTCCCTCATCTTCACCTGCCCCTTCCACGCCTGGACCTACGACACCACGGGACGTCTCGTGGGCGCGGGCTTCCAGCACTCCCCCGAGGCCTACTGCGGAACGCTCCCGAAGGAGCAGTGGGGCCTCGCCGAAGTCGCCCAGTTCAAGAACTTCTACGGCTCCCTCTGGGCGACCTGGGACCCCAAGGCGCCGTCGTTCGAGGAGTACCTCGGCCCCTTCGCCGAGAGCCTTCGCCACTGCCTGCAGGCCAGCGACGGCACGGACGCCGGACTGGACATGTTCACCCCGTTCCAGCGCCACCGCCTTCCCACCAACTGGAAGGTGCCCGGCTTCACCTCCGTCACCGACCTCACCCACACGGCCATGACCCACCGCTCCGCCGCTGCCGCCAAGCTCCACCAGGACCGCGGTTCGAAGGGCGGGCGCGACCGCGTGCGGAAAGCTCAACCCTTCCCCATGAGCAAGTACGCCATCGGCGACCACAACCTCGGCCACGGCGGCATGTGCACGCTCTACCACCAGAACGGCGTCCCCGAGTACGAGGAGGAGTGGTACGAGGCCGGCGTCGACGACTACTTCCGCGAGGCCACCGCTCGCAAGGCTGAACTGCTGGCGGACAAGATCATGGCCCCCCACGGCTGGGGCGGCGGCCACTTCGCCATCTTCCCCTCCGTCATGGTAGACAGTTGGCGGCTGCGCTGGTGGCAGCCCCACTCCGTCGGTGTCGTCGAGCGCTGGACGCTCTCCGGCGTCGACAAGACCGCCCCCAAGCACGTGCGCGACGCCGTCCGCCACTACTCGGAGCGCTTCAACGGCCCCGTCGGCTTCTTCGAGTCCGACGACATGGAGAACTGGAACTACGTCTTCCCCGCCAGCCAGGGCGCGAGGGCGCGGAAGCTCGACTACTTCTTCGCCAACGGGATCAGGCTCGGCGAGTACAACGACCGGCTGCCGGGCGTCGTATTCAACGGCTCCTACACGGAAGAGGCACAGCGCGCGCGCTTCAGCCGGTGGCTCGCCTTCATGGAGGCCGCCAGCTGGGACGACCTCTACCCCGTCAACAAGACCGCCGACCACCGCATCTGGTAGAGGAGAACCGTGACGGAACCGAAGAAGTACGTCCTGTCCGGCCCTAACGGGGCCGACACCTTCCGCAACCTGCCGGAGGGGACGAAGATCACCACCATCTACGAGGGCGCCGGCGAGATCACGGCGAACCCCGGCGACGGCGCGTACGTCCTCGTGCGGTTCACGGAGCACCGGGACCCGGCAGTCGTGGGTACGGAGGAGTTCGTCTTCTTCAACGAGGTCCGCGAGGCGACGGAGTAGGCCCTTGTCCGTCATTCCCGCGAAGGCGGGAATCCAGAGGTGCCCGCTAGGGCACACGGCCACGCCGGGCGGCTGGGCTACGCGGGGCGCATCCCACCTCTCCCCCGGGGGAGAGGCAACGCGCTTTAGCGTGCGGTGAGGGCGAACCGGCGCGCGCGAAGCGCGCCGTCCGAACGGAGTGCAGAGGCTTCCCTCTGCCGGGGGCGTGGGGG
>VXQP01000103.1 GCA_009838965.1 Chloroflexota bacterium
GGGTTGGGAAGCGTGGAGCAGTGGGGGCTGTTCGTGCTGCTCGCCGGAGGCGTCGGCGTGAAAGCTGCGGTGATGCCGCTGCACAGCTGGCTGCCGAGCGCGATGGTCGCGCCCACGCCGGTCTCCGCGCTGTTGCACGCCGTGGCTGTCGTCAAGGCGGGCGTGTTCGGAATGGTGCGGGTGGGCGTCTTCGTGTTCGGCGCCGCACTGCTGGACGACATGGGCGCGTGGCTGGTGCTCGCCGTCATGTCCGCCGCAACGCTGCTGATCGCCTCGGTACTCGCGCTCCGGCACGACAATCTCAAGCGAAGACTCGCATACTCCACCATCAGCCACCTCTCCTACATCGTGCTCGGCGTTGCGCTGATCGGGCCGCTGGCACTCACCGGCGCGCTGCTTCACATCGTGGGGCACGGCGTCACCAAGATCACCCTCTTCTTCGTCGCCGGCGCCATTCACGTGCGTACGCACAAGGAGAACGTGAGCGAGTTGGATGGCATCGGGCGTCAGATGCCCGTGACGATGGGCTCGTTCGCCCTTGCCTCGCTCAGCATGGTCGGCATCCCGCCGTTCATCCTCTTCACGAGCAAGTTCTACCTCGGCTGGGGCGCGGTGGAGATGGACCAGTATGTATTCCTCATCGTCTATCTGGTCAGCGGACTGATCGCCGCGGGCTATCTCTTTCCCGTCGTCGTCCGGGCGTTCCTGCGTTCGTCGCCCGACCACACGCGTTACGGCGAGGCCGACATGCGCATGGTCGCGCCCATCGCCGTCACGGCTGTCCTCGCGCTCGTCTGGGGCATCGCGCCGGACATGCCGCTCGGTTTCTTCGAGCTCGCGTCGACCGTCGCTGATGCCGCCTTCCCGCAGTCCGTTGCGCTCGCCGGAGGCACGCCATGATCATCGACCGCCCCCTCGTGATCGCTATCGTCATCGGCGTCGTGCTCTCTGCCGTGCTCGAGTTGTTCTTCGTCGACCATCGTGAGTACCTCTTCGAAGGCAGCACCCTGCTCCTGTTCTGGGCGGGATTCGGCTTCGTCGGCTGCATCGGCATCGTCGTCATCTCCAAGTGGGTCGGCCACACCTTCCTGATGAAGCACGACGACCCGTACACCGGGGAGCACGTGGAAGCTGAGCCCGAGGAGCACCGTGATGGCTAGCTTCCCTCCCGTCCTCATCATGGTCGTCGCGGCGGTCCTCGTCGCGCTGAGCCCTCTGAGCATCGTCCGGAAGGCCATCGCGGTCGTCGCCCCGCTGCTCGTCCTCGCTCAGTTGATATGGGGCCTCGAGGCAGGCGACTCAGTGACGCTCACCTGGCTGGCCTTAGAACTCGAGCCGTTGCGTGCAGACAAGTTGAGCATCGTGTTCGGGTACGTGTTCGCGATCGCCGCGGCGCTAGGCGGCATCTACGCCTGGCACCTCGAGGACCGCTACCAGCAGGCTGCCGCTCTCGGCTACGCCGGTACGTCCATCGGAGTCGTGTTTGCCGGAGACCTGCTGACGCTGGTGCTGTTCTGGGAGCTGATGGCGCTCACGTCCGCCTACCTGGTCTGGGCGGGAGGCTACCCCGGCTCGCGCGCCGCGGGCACGCGCTACCTGTTTGTACACATGGTCGGTGGCAGCACGCTGCTGGCTGGCGTTCTGTGGCACCTGGGCACCGGCGGTTCGCTCGACTTCTCGCTCTTCGAAGGCTCGGTCGCAGGCTGGCTCGTCCTGGGAGGATTCGCCATCAACGCCGCGATCGTTCCGCTTCACGCGTGGCTTACAGATGCCTATCCGGAGGCCGGGGTCACCGGCAGCGTATTCCTGAGCGCCTTTACCACCAAGACGGCGGTCTACGTCCTTGCGCGCGGCTTCGCCGGGTGGGAGATCCTCATCTTCCTCGGCGTCATCATGGCCCTCTACGGTGTCGTCTTTGCGGTGCTGGAGAACGACATCCGCCGGCTGCTTGCGTACCACATCATCAGCCAGGTGGGGTACATGGTGGCCGGCGTCGGCATCGGCACCGAGATCGCCATCAACGGAGCGGTCTCCCACGCGTTCGCCCACGTCATCTACAAGGGACTGCTGTTCATGGGCGCCGGCGCCGCGGTCTATGCAACCGGCCGGCGCACGCTCACCGCCCTCGGAGGCATATCCGACCGCATGCGGCTGGTCGTCGTGCTGTACATGGTCGGCGCGTTCGCCATCTCGGCGTTCCCGCTGTTCAGCGGCTTCGTCTCCAAGTCGCTTGTCGTCTACGCTGCCGAGAAGGAGCACATCTATTGGGCGGTAGCCCTGCTCTATCTCGCGTCGGTGGGGACTTTCCTGCACACGGGCCTCAAGCTCCCGTACTTCACCTGGTTCGGACCGAGGCGGGACGACATCCACGTCGGCCCCGTGCCCCGTGGGATGATCGTGGCGATGGTGTTGGCCGCGGCCTTGTGCATCGGGATCGGGGTCTACCCAACTGCGCTGTACGACCAACTGCCCTACCTGAACACCTACGAGCCGTACTACGCCGACCACGTAGTGCGGACGCTCCAGATGCTCGGCTTCACGGCAGTGGGCTTCTGGCTGCTGCGAGGCAAGCTGGGCGGTGAGGCGACGATCACCATCGACACGGATTGGGTCTACCGGAAGGCCGGGCCGCTCGCACGCGTTCTGATACAGACGCCACTGGAAGCCGTGTTCACCTTCTTTGAGCGCCTCGTTGGAGCGCTCACACGGCGCGCCAGCGCCCTCGCCGTTGCCCCGGCGACAGGCTGGGCTCGCCTGTTGTTGCTCAGCGCCTACGCACGCGAACGCGGGCCGGACGATGCGCTCGCGTTCCTTGGACGTCCGCCTGTCGGTATCGCGCTTGCCGCCGTTCTGTTGACGTTTGTTGTCGTGGTGCTCGCCGCGCAGGCGCTCGGCGAGTAGGGTGGAATAGCATGGCCATCGGCATATTCGGCCTTCCGCTCTCCGGCAAGACCACCATCTTCAACGCCGTGACACGCGGCCACGCCGAGACCGCATCCTTCCGCAGCGGTGCGTCGCAACCCAACATCGGCGTTGCCAAAGTACCCGACCCTCGCCTCGACGTGCTTGCCGAGATCTCGAAACCGAAGCGCGTCGTCCATGCCGAGGTCGAGTACATCGACATCCCCGCCGCGCCGGAGGGCTTCGGGAAGACGAAAGGCATCGGCGGCGAGTACCTCAACCTCCTCCAGCGCTGCGATGCCCTGCTGCTCGTGACGCGCGCTTTCGACGACCCCTCCGTGCCACACGTACAGGAGACGGTCGACCCCTACCGCGACGCCGCAACGCTGGAACTGGAACTCACCTTCTCCGACCTCGCCATCCTCGAACGGCGGCAGGAGCGCATCGCATCGCAGCTGCGCTCGGCGCGGCAGGCGGAGCGCGACCTGCTGACGCGCGAACAGTACATACTCGGCGTCATCAGAGCCGGACTGGAGGATGAGGTTCCGGTCCGTGAACAGGAGTTGCCCGTCGAGGCACGACCCTTCCTCGAGAACTTCCAACTGCTCACCGCGAAACCGCTCATCGTCGTCTTCAACATCGGCGAGGACGCCATAGATGGTGCCGACGCGATGGAAGCGGAGATACGGGAACGGCTCGTGCGGCCCGGCGTGGGTGCCGCGGCGCTCTGCGGCAAACTCGAAGCCGACCTTGCGCAGATGGAACCGGACGACGAGGCCGAGTTCCGGGAGTCGCTCGGCGCGGGCGAGCCGGGACTCGACCGCATGATCAACCTCTCGTACGACCTGCTCGGCCTTGTCTCGTTCCTGACGACCGGTGAAGATGAGACCCGCGCATGGACGATCACGAAAGGCATGAGCGCGGTGGAGGCGGCAGGCAAGATACACTCGGACATCCAGCGCGGCTTCATCCGTGCTGAAGTCGTCACCTACGAGGACCTCGCCCGCACGCGCAGCATCGCCGAGGCGCGCAAGCAGGCGCTCCTTCGCACCGAGGGCAAGACCTACGTCATGCGCGACGGCGACGTCGTCAACTTCCTGTTCAACGTCTAGCGGGAGGGCAGAGTAGTGAGTGAGGCGGGCGCAGCGCACAACGTGCAACCGCCCATGAGCGGCGGGCTCGCGCTCTACGTCCACATCCCGTTCTGCGAATCCAAGTGCCCGTACTGCGACTTCAACACCTACGCGGGCATCGAGCCGCTCATGCCCTCCTACGTTTCAGCGCTCGCGCGGGAGATCGAGCAGTGGGGCGCGTGGCTCGACAGGCCAACGCTTGCGAGCGTCTTCTTCGGCGGCGGTACGCCGTCCTACCTCCCCCCGCGCGACCTCCGGCACCCGATGGAAACGATACGCACTGCCTTCGACCTGCCAGATAGCGCCGAGGCGACGCTGGAGGCGAACCCCGGCGATTGCTCCGTCGACCGTCTGCTTGCCATGCGCCGCGCCGGGTTCAACCGCATCTCCATCGGCGTGCAGTCGTTCGACGACGCAGAGCTCGCGATGCTCGGACGCCGCCACGACGCCGCACGCGCTGCGGAGGCCGTGCGCGGGGCGAGAGGGGCGGGCTTTGAAAACGTGAGTATCGATCTCATGTTCGGCCTGCCCGATCAGCGCGTCGCCACATGGGAGCGCTCCGTCGAACAGGCGATCCGTCTGGGCACGGACCACCTGTCCGCCTATGCCCTCACGCTGGAGCCCGGCACGCCGCTCGAAGCCGACGTGCGCCTCGGCAGTACGCCGGAACCCGATCCTGACCTTGCGGCGGAGA
This sequence comes from Chloroflexota bacterium, assembly GCA_009838965.1. Classification (GTDB taxonomy): domain Bacteria; phylum Chloroflexota; class Dehalococcoidia; order Lucifugimonadales; family Australimonadaceae; genus Bin16. Next base: position 4,729 of record VXQP01000103.1, read on the forward strand.
TGTACCTCCTCGCGCAGACGATGCTCGCCGGCGCAGGGCTACAGCAGTACGAGATATCCAACTGGGCAAGGCAGGGCAGGGAGAGCACGCACAACCTCGCCTACTGGCGCAGCCTGCCGTACCTGGGCGTCGGCCCCGGCGCGCACAGCTACCTCTACGGTGTCGGCGCTCTCGATCGATTCGGCGTGCGCTTCGCCAACGTCAACCCGCCGCGCACGTACATCGGGCGCGTGGGCACCTGGCAGGCTGACGGCCCCCTCGATACCAACACCATCGCCACGGCAGCAGCAACCGGCCTTTGCGAACCCGTGAGCCGTCGCGACGCGATGGCCGAGACGATGATGATGGGCTTGCGTCTCAACGCAGGCGTTGCGGATGACGCGTTCCGCGAGCGCTTCGGCGAGGGCATCGCTGACGCGTTTCCTGCCGCGACTGCCGATTGCATCGACCTCGGCCTGCTGGAGTGGGCCAGCGGCGCGCTCCGTCTCACCGAACGGGGACGCCTTCTCGGCAACGAGGCGTTCTCCCGTTTCGTCGCGGGCTGAACGCGCAGACTCGACGGTCGAGCGCAAAAGGCGCACAATCCGCGCTGCAGGTGAGGAGACCCACATCCAAGGAGGGCGCGATGGTTACGACAGCAGAGGAGACCGCCAGCACCACGAAACGCATCAACATCGGGGTCATCGGCATCGGTGTCGGAGGACTGGAGATCCTCCGTTCGGTCGTGCAGCAGCCGGACATCGTTCATCTGGCTGCCGGGTGCGACGTTGTCCCTGTCACACGGGAACGCTTCAAAGAGCGGTTTCCCGACGTGAAGGTGTACGAGAGCGCAGAGGACATCTGCAGGGACCCTGACGTGGACGCCGTCTATATCGCGTCGCCGAACCGCTTCCACGCCGAGCACACGATAACGGCGGCCCGTCATGGGAAGCACGTCATGGTCGAGAAGCCCATGGCCATCTCGCTCAAGGAGACCGAGCAGATGGTCGAGGAGTGCGACAAAGCCGGAGTGCACTTGGTCTGCGCCCACACCGCCAGCTTCGGGCTGCCCTACCGGACGATGCGGAAGATCATCGACTCGGGGGAGATCGGCGCGGTGCGCGCCATCCACCTCATCGCCTACACGGACTGGATGCTGCGGCCACGGACGCCGGACGAACTCGACTTCAGCCAGGGCGGCGGCGTGCCGTACCGCCAGGGCCCGCATCAGATCGACACCGTCCGGCTGCTGGGCGGCGGCATGGTCAAGCGTGCCTGGGGCAAGGTCGGCCAGTGGATGCCGGAGCGCCCCATGCCCGGTTACTACACCGCCCACTTCGAGTTCGAGGACGGCGCCGTCGCTACGGCGACCCACAACGGCTACGGCTACTTCACGCTGAGCGAGGTCAATGGACCGGCCGCCGGGCGCAGCTCCATCGAGAACCTCGTGCGCATCAGGAAAGAGATGCAGAGCGGCACCCGCAATGAGGAAGCCGACAAGCAGGACCTGCGTATCGGCGGGAAGATTGAGGCTCAACAGTTCGCGGATGCGCTCCGTTCCGACGGCGGTCGCGGCAACTTCGGACGACAGGTCGCTCGTGAGCCGGGCGACCGCTCAGGGCTCAACGACACCGGCGACCCGGGCACGATATTCGTGACCTGCGACCACGGCGACATGCGAATCGGCTCGCAGGGCGTCCTCGTCTATGACGACAACGGCGTGCGCGAGGTCACGGGCGAATCGAACGTCCATAGCCGAGGAGAGGTGCACGAGCTGTACGACGCGGTCGTCAACGGCAAGCCGGTCTACCACTCGGGCCGCTGGGGCATGGCAACTGCCGAGGCCATCTTCGCGATGGTGGAGTCGTCCCAGACGGGCAAGGTGGTGGAGCTCAGCCATCAGGTGCCCGTGCATCCCGAGTACGACGCCGACCTGAAGGTGGTGCCGATCTAGCGTCCGCCGGATAGGAGGCTCCGATGCCTTTGAACAACAGGGAGATGGACGAGCTCTTCAAGCTCGGGCCGGGCACGCCTTCTGGCGAGGTGTTCCGGCGCTACTGGCTTCCGGTGGAGACGTCGGCGAACCTCGACGGCGGCCGGGGGCCGGTGCGGCCCAGCGCGAAGAACCCGGTGCGTGTGAAGGTGCTGGGGGAGAACCTCGTGCTCTTCCGCGACGCGACAGGCAAGCCGGGACTGTTGGAAGAGCACTGCTCGCACCGCGGGACGTCGCTTGTCTACGGTCGCGTTGAGGACGAGGGGCTGCGGTGCCTCTACCACGGATGGCTGTACGACCGTGATGGCAACTGCCTCGACATGCCCGCGGAGCCGCCGGGGCGGCGCTTCCGCAACTCTGTGAAGCATCCGTCGTACCCGTGCGTCGAGGTCGGAGGGCTGATCTTCGCCTACCTGGGCCCGCCTGAGCTGCAGCCGCCATTCCCTCGGTACCCGGCGCTGTTCCGGCAGGACGGGATGCGCGTGGCCGGAAAAGGCAACCGCATCCAGAAGTCGAACGCGCTATTGCAGACACTCGACAACGTGCTGGACGTCTGGCACCGGGAGGTCGCCCACGGATGGTTCAAGGGCGGCGAGCCGGTACACGCGCTCCATCATGGCTACAACGGCGACCCCGCCACCCCCATCCGGTTCGAGACGACGCCCTGGGGCGCCTGCTACGTGACGCTCCAGAACACGAGAACCCCGGGCGTCTACGAGTACCACGAGACGCACGCGCTCTTCCCCTGCCAGCGCGCCCGGACCGACACCATCAACTGGGCCGTGCCCATGGACGACCACACGACGCGGTGGTTCGGCGTGAGCTTCGTGCCGTTCGGCCCGGACGGGCAGATATCGGACGCCGTCCTTCGCAGACTCCACGCCGACACTCCCGCCGATGCCGGAGGCCCGTTCTACGAGGGCTGGTTCGAGGACGTTGGCTACTGGTGGAACACGGGGCACCCGCTCCGCCAGGGGCCGATCTGGGAAGACGAAGCGATCATGAGCACCCAGGGCAGGGAAGAGCGCGGCGGTCTGCCCGACTTCGAGAAGATGACGTTCGGCAGTTCCGACCGCGGCGTGCTCCTCATGCACAAGCTCTGGGACGAGCAGATAGCGCGCGTGCAGGACGGCATCGACCCGGTCGGCATCGTGCGCGGCGCCGAATCGGAGCAGATCATCCCCGTTCCGGGTCAGGTGGCCTTCGTCGATCGCGAAGAGGGCATGCGACTCTTCAACACGCCGCTCGAAGAGCGCATCGCCACTCTGGCGGAGAAGGTGCAGGCGCGGTAAGCGTTCCGTGTGCCGCTAGAGCCTCAGCGCGCGCGCCAGGTTGCCGCCGAGGATCTTGTCCTTGTCCTCGCCGGACAGGCTGCTTCCGGTGATGTCGGTCGTGGCGTTCGGCAGGCGCTGGAACTCGGGGTGCGGGAAGTCCGTGCCTATGACGAAGTTGTCCGCGCCGTACGCTTCCACCAGTTGCTCCAGCGGCTCGATGCTCTCGACCGCAGTCATGCAGTGCTGCTTGATGAGTTCGCTCGGCCGGGTATTCGTCCGCGCACAGGCGCGCTCGATGTAGAACGACCGGTCGGCCCCGTGCATCGCGTAGGCCATCCACGACGCCCCGGCTTCGAAGAAGGCGAAGCGGAGCTTCGGGAACCGGTCCAGCACGCCTCCGAGCGTCAGCGCCGTGCACGCGATGGTGTAGTCGACGCCGAAACCGACGTACGTCCCGATGTGCAGGCGGTGGTAGCGCTCAGTGCCGACCATCGGGTACGAGGTGCGGTGGTCATAGAAGTTCCCACGGTGCCCCTGCGTGAAGTTGTGGACCATGCACGCGAGGTCGAGATCGCTCACTGCCTCCCAGAACGGGTAGAGCGCGTAAGCGTCCAGGTTCCCGTCCAGGTAGCTTCCGCAGATGCTCACCGCGCGGAGCCCCATGCCGGCGGCGCGTTCCAGTTCCCTGACGGACTCGTCGATGTCGTCCCAGGGCACCGTTATCTGGCAGATGAAGCGGTCCGGATAGCGGTCCTGCAGTTCTGCCGCGGCGTTGTTGTAGAGCTTGGCGAGCGCCGTGCGGAGCCACAGCGGGCTGTCCGGCGGCATCAGCAGGTTGGGCATCGCCCGCTGCGTATTGAGCACCTGCATGTCGAAGCCCAGCCTGTCCATCTCGATAAGCCGCGCCTCGAGGTCGCGCTCCGGGTCGCCGGCGTGGCCGTCCGGCGAGTATTCCCGTCCGGCGATCGCGGCCCTGACCACGTCCAGATCCACGATCTGGAGCGCGTCGCGATACATCATGTCCTCGATCAGGGCGCCGCCTGAACGCGGGACCATGTCCCGCAATTCTCTGTAGTCGATGGTCAGGTTGAAGTGCGTGTCGGCGTCGATCCGCTTGGTCATCACCTGCGTTGCCATTGGCTGCCTCCTCTACGCGAACTCCTCTGCCCGAACAGTGTCAATACTACTCCCCAACGCAACCGATGCTCAGCCCGTTCGGGTCTGATCTCCCCAGGCGCCCAGGAGGCGGCTGTACCTCCCGGTCTGCAGGAAGTCGATGTACTCGCGGAGGCCTGCTTCCATGTCGTACTCGGGAGCGAAGCCGAAGTCCCGGTTCGCGGGCGAGTCGGGGTCGACGGGCCCGCCACGCACCTCCGGCTCCGGCGCCTCGATCGAGGAACCGGGGATGAGCCGCATGATGATCTGCGTGATCTCGTACATCGTCAGCTCCTCTTTCGACTGGAGGCGGTAGACGTTGGCGGGCAGGTCGTCCGCGAGCGTCGCCATCATCTCGCCGCGCCCCGCGTCGGAGGCGTACATCACGGGCACGGTGCGGATGGGGGGCGTGGGGTTGAGCTCGCGGGGCGTCGATACCGCAGCCGCGTCCCACGCGTCGAGCACGACCGGCTCGCCGCGCAGCGACTTCTCGACGATGGGCTTGAGCGCGCGCCCGAAGCCGCCCGCGAAGTCGTAGCCCGGTCCGAACAGCTGGCCCGGGTAGATGACGACGACGTCCATGCCGTACAGGCCGCGGTAGTCGTTGCAGAGCAGCTCCGTGGCGACTTTGTGGCTGGTGTAGGGGTCGGGCAGTATCTTCACGTTGCCGGAGCCCGCCGCCTCGGCGAACTGGCGCGCGGTAGGGACGGTCTTGCCGGTGCTGACGTGCACCACTCGCTCCACCTTCAGCGCGCGCGCCGCCTCCAGCACGTTGAGCGTGCCGATGACCATCGTCTGCGCCGCCGCCAGCGGACGGTCGTACGCCGGCCCGGTGAGGAAGCTGGCGGTGTGCAGGATGCGCCCCACGCCGTTGTCTGCCACGGCGGCGAACACCTCGGAGGCGTTGGAGATGTCGCCCTTCACGAAGCGCACCCGGTCCTTCACGTCGTCGAGGAGCTCGGTCTTGATCGCGATGTCGAACGCGACCACGTCCTCGCCCTGGTCGAGCGCGTAACGCACCGCGAACGACCCGCCAAGCCCGCATCCTCCGGTCACCATCACCGTCATCGGCCGCCTCCTTCGTACACCCTCACCCGCCGCTGCGCGGCTTCCCTCTCCCGGGGGGCGAGGGGTCAGACACTCCACCCCACCCCGCCGTTCACCCTCAGGGCCCTCACCCACGCGCTGAAGCGCGTTGCCCACTCCCTCAGGAGAGGGATCGGACACTAGTTGGCCGCGAGGCCTGCGGCGACGGGGCGTCCGTAGAGCGCGCGGGCGTTCTCGGACAGCACTCCCGTCCGCTCCTCGCCGGTGATCTTCGCGTTCTCGAATATCTCGCTGAGCTCGTGCTTGCAGATCTCCGCGTTGACCTCGTGGGGGAAGTCGGAAGAGAAGACGAAGCACTTTCCGCCGGTCAGGCGCAGCGCTTCGGAGATGAGGGGCTCCGTGCCCTCGCAGCCGACGAACAGCCGTCCGTCGTGGATGTGGCGCAGGATGTAGTCGCTCACGCGCTCGCCGTCGCGCAGTTGCAGCAGCTCGCCGCGCGGGTCGAGGTCGATGTGCGTCTCGTAGGAGCGATCGAACCGTTCCATGCAGAGCATGAACCAGGCGACGCCGCCTTCCAGAAAGCCCCAGCGCGCGTTGGGGTAGCGGTCCAGGACGCCGTTGAAGACGACGCCTGCGAAGGCGGCCATGAGCCCGACCGGGTGGCCCATCGCGTGGACGGGCGCGTAGACGTTGAGGTGGTCGAAGCCCATCCCGCTGTGGGAGCCACCGTGAGCGGCGAGGCAGCATCCGAGCCGGTCGGCCTCTTCGTAAACGGGCCAGTACTCCTTGGCCCCAAGGTGATTGGGCAGCCCGCGCGTGGGGAGCATCGCCCCCGCCATCCCCAACTCCTCCACTGCACGGCGCAGCTCCCGCGCGGCCTCCATGGGCTCCTGCATGGGGATGAGGGCGAGGCCGACGAACCGGGGGCTGCTCTTCACGTAGGTGTCGTACAACCAGTCGTTATACGCCCGGCACACCGCGATGGCCCAGTCCCGATTGACGATATACCCGTACGACAGCCCGCCGGTCGGGAAGAGCGCCGCGCAGTCGATGCCCACCTCGTCCATGAACATGAGCCACTCCTCGACCCCGATCTTGGGGAAGGAGCCCGGCGGAGTTGCCACCGGCTGGGCGGCGTGGAGGTGGTCTATCGGCGGGAAGATGTTGCCGAGGCTGCT
>VXQP01000042.1 GCA_009838965.1 Chloroflexota bacterium
GGGCTGCTGCTGGTCCTCGTCTGCCAAGTGGTATGTCCTTCAGGTGTGGTGGTGGTGCGGAGCGTGTCAGGCGGCCTGGCCGGTAAGCTTCCGGTAGGCCTCCCAGTAGCGCTCCGTCGTCTTCTCTACGACGTCGTCCGGCAGGGCAGGCGCGGGCGGCGTGCGGTCCCAGTCCTTCTGGGTGAGGAGCCAGTCGCGGACGAACTGCTTGTCGTAGTTGGGTTGTGACTTACCGGGGTTCCACCCGCTCGCGTCCCAGAACCGGCTGGAGTCGGGTGTGAGCACCTCGTCGATGAGGATGACCTCGCCGTCGCGCATCCCGAACTCGAACTTCGTGTCGGCGATGATGATGCCGCACTCTGCGGCAACGTCGTGGGCGTGTTGAAAGACGGCGAACGAGAGGTCGCGAAGCGTCGTCGCCATGTCTGCGCCGACGAGATCGGCCATCTCCTCGGCATTGAGCGGTTCGTCGTGGCCGATCTCCGCTTTCGTCGTGGGCGTGAACATGAGCTCGGGAAGCCTGCTGCCGTCCACGAGGCCGGGCGCCATCGGGACTCCGAACATCGTGCCCGTCGCGTTGTAGTCGACGAGCGCGGAGCCGGTGAGATACGCGCGCACGACGCACTCGGTGTCGATGCGCTCGGCGCGCTTTACGACCATCGCCTGCTGCGCGATCTCCGGCGCGAGGTCCTGCAGCAGCGGGTGGTCGGCAAGGTCGCCCAGCTGGTCTGTGTCCTCCGCGAGCGCGATGAAATGGTTCGGCACGATGTGCCGCGTCTGGTCGAACCAGAACTTCGACATCAGCGACAGCACGCGGCCCTTGTCCGGGATGGCCGTGGGCAGCACGACGTCGAACGCGGAGATGCGGTCGGTGGCGACCATGAGCAGCAGTCCGTCGCCCAGGTCGTACGTGTCCCGCACCTTGCCGCGGTAGAGTCGGTCGGGCAGTGGCGTCTCAAGCAGTGGCATGGTCTCGCTCCCGAATGGAATTTGCACCTGCGGCGAGGCCGGCGCGTTCGAACAGCGCGTCGACGTTCGCTGTGTAGTAGCCATAATCGAACAGTTCGGCAAGCTGCCCCGCATCGAGGTGCGCCTGCACGTCGGGGTCGCCCTTCACGAGTTCACGGAAGTCTCCGCCCTGGTCCCACGTCGCGGCGGCGTGGCGCTGCATCATCCGGTAGGCGTCCTCGCGAGGCATCCCCGCCTCGATGAGCGCGAGCATGACGCGCTGGGAGAAGAGCAGGCCGCGCGTCGACTCGATGTTCGCCATCATGCGCTCCGGGAAGACGCTCATCCCGCGCACGATGCCGGTGAAGAGGTCCAGGATGTAGTCGAGCGCCATGCAGGCGTCCGGGAGGATGATGCGCTCCGCCGACGAGTGGGAGATGTCGCGCTCGTGCCAGAGGGCGACGTTCTCCAGCGCGGTGAGGGCGTTGCCGCGGATGAGGCGGGCGAGGCCGCAGACGCGCTCGGAGAGATCAGGATTGCGCTTGTGGGGCATGGCGGACGAGCCGGTCTGGCCTGCGCCGAACGGCTCCTCGACCTCGTGCACCTCGGTGCGCTGCAGCCCGCGTATCTCGGTCGCGAACTTCTCAAGCGATGCGGCAGTGACCGCGAGCGCCGTCATGAAGTTGGCGTGCCGGTCGCGCTGCACGATCTGGTTGGAGAGCGGCGCGTACGGGATGCCGAGCGCCTCGCAGGCGTAGGTCTCGACCTCGAGCGGAACGGTCGCGTGCGTGCCAACGACGCCTGATATCTTGCCGACGGACGCTTCCTTCGCGGCGCGCTCGAGGCGGCCGCGGTTGCGGCGCATCTCGTCCCACCAGAGCGCGAGTTTGAGCCCGAACGTGGTCGGCTCCGCGTGCACGCCGTGCGTGCGCCCCATGATGAGTGTGTGCTTGTGCTCGAGCGCGCGCTCGGCGATGGCGTCGATGAGCGCGTCGACGTCCGCGAGCAGTATCGCGGCAGAGTCGCGCAGCTGCAGCCCGGTCGCGGTGTCCCACACGTCGTTGGACGTGAGGCCGTAGTGGATCCAGCGCCCCTCAGGGCCGAGCCCTTCCGTGACGGAGTAGAGGAATGCGGTCACGTCGTGCTTCGTCTGTGCGAACTTCTCGTCCAGCTTCACGGCATCCCATGAGGCGCCGCGTATGCGCCGCATGTCTTCCGCTGGAATGACGCCGAGGCGCGCCCACGCCTCACAGACAGCGATCTCAACGGCGAGCCAGCGGTCGTACTTCCCCTGGTCTGTCCAGATCTGCTTCATCGCCTCGCGGGCGTACCGGTCGATCATGGCCTGGCCTGCGCGTGTGCTTGAGCGTATTCCAACACGGGGAAGAAGTCGGGCAGTTCCCGGTAGGCGATGCCGCGTTCGCGGCAGATGCCCGCAAGCGGTTCGCGGGCGAAGACCATGTCGGCGCGGGCGGCAGGGCAGGCGTCCGAGACCCCGTCGCCCACGTAGACGACATGCTCCCCATTGCTGCGCGAGCGCTCCAGCGCCATGCACTTGCAGTTGCCCGGCCACCACGCGCACGCTTCGTCTGCGAAGGTGTACTCGTACGTCTTGGCGTCCGGCCCGTGTGTCCGCACCGTGTGCGACTCCACGTCCACGTCGTGTTCGTCGAAGAGCGCTTCGACGTAGTAGTCGAGCCCGTGACTCGCGACGGCCAGGTGTATGCCGTGCTCCGCGCAGTATGCCGCGAGTTCAGCGAAGCCGGGGCGCAGCTGCGCGTTGGAACGAACGTACTCCGTCTGCTCTTCGACCGTCGCGGTCATCTGGCGGAACGCGATCTCCTGGTACTCGGCCAGCGATATCTCGCCGTCGGCACGCCGCTTGCTCACGTCGCGCCAGTGGACGACTCCGGGTTGCGACACGTCGGGCTGGAAGCGCTCCAGCAACATCTGACCGACGTTCTGAACGGCGGCGGTGTCGTCGAAATCGCAGAGGATGATCATTCGGCGGGGCGTTGCGGTGCCTCGTTCATCGCTGGCGGAGCCGCTCGCGGTACTGCTCCACCGCATCTCGGATTTTAGCATATTTGATGCCCAGGACCTCGGCTGCGAGCAGGGCCGCGTTCCGTGCGCCCCACGCCCCGACGGCCACCGTCGCGACGGGTATGCCCGGGGGCATCTGCACGATGGAGTAGAGCGCGTCGACTCCCCCCAACTCGCTCGACGCTATCGGCACGCCGATGACGGGCAGTGTGGTGTGCGAGGCGACGACGCCCGGCAGGGCTGCTGCGCCTCCCGCTGCCGCGACGAACACCTCGACGCCCGTGCCCGGAGCGCTCTCCACGTACTCCTGTACCTTCTTCGGGTTCCGGTGGGCCGACGCGACGATGAGTTCGGCCTCGACGCCGAGGTCGGTGAGCGTCTTGAGCGTATCCTCCATCACGGGCTGGTCGGTTGCGCTTCCTACGATGATGCCTACCTGTGGCACGGGGCTTCTCCTGAAGTGGATTAGGGACTGCTTCGGTAATCTATCACGCGCATCTCACTCCGCCGGGAACGATGCGATGTCCGTGCGGTAGTGCTTTCCCTCGAACGTTATTGTGTCCGCCGCCGTGTAGGCACAAGTGCGGGCCTCGGCCATCGTTGCGCCGAGCCCTACGACTTTCAGCGTGCGGCCCCCGCTTGTGACGAGCGTGCCGCTGTCGGCAACGGCAGTGCCCGCGTGGAAGACGAGTGCATCTTGCTCGGCCTCTGCCAGCCCTTCGATACGCTTCCCCGTCTCGTGCGGCCCCGGATATCCGCCGGGGGCGAGTACGACCCCCGCAGCGCACGCACTGCTCCAACGCAGGCCGACCGAGGGCAGCGAACCGTCCAGCGCCGCCTCGACTACGTCCAGGAGGTCGTTCTCCATGCGTGGAAGGATGAGCTGGGTCTCGGGGTCGCCGAGGCGGGCATTGAACTCGATGATGAACGGCCCGTCATCGGTGAGCATCAGTCCGCCGTAGAGGACGCCGGTGAACGGCGAGCCTTGGCGCGCCATCTCCCGGATGACCGGCTCGATGCACGTTTCGCGTATCTGTCGCTCCATCGCGGTGTCCCACCACGGGGGCGGGCTGTAGCCGCCCATCCCGCCGGTGTTCGGGCCCTGGTCGCCGTCGAAGACACGCTTGTAGTCGCATGCGGGCACGAGCGGTGTCACGTACTCACCGTCCGTGAAGCAGAAGACGCTGAGCTCCTGGCCCACGAGGCACTGCTCGATGACGACGCGCTCACCGGACGCCCCGAACGCGCGGTTCTCCATAGCGTCGGCGACGGCTTCGAGCGCCTCGGCGACACTCTGCGCGACGACCACGCCCTTACCGGAGGCGAGGCCGTCCGCCTTGATGACGATGGGTGCGCCCTGCGAGCGCACGTACTGCCGGGCGGCGCCGGCGTCGTCGAAGACCTCGAATCCGGGCGTCGGCGCTCCGGCGTCGCGCATGATGTGCCGGGCGAACGACTTGCTGCCCTCGATGCGGGCGGCCGCTTTCGTGGGACCGAAGATGCGCAGCCCTTCCTGCCGGAAGCGGTCCACGATACCGATGGTGAGCGGCAGCTCGGGTCCGACGATGGTGAGGTCGACGCCGTGGTCGTGGACAGCGGCCACGAGTGCCTCGAGGTCGGTTGCGGCGATGGGAAGGTTCGTGGCGATGGCGGCGGTGCCTGCGTTGCCCGGCGCTGCGAACAGTCCAGGATTTCGGGGGCTCTGCGCGAGTTTCCAGAGGATGGCGTGCTCACGCGCGCCGCTCCCAACGACAAGCACCCTCACGAACGGTCCCTCGATTGCCGGAGCATGACGATCGCGATGACGAGACAGACGATGCCGACGCCCATCGCTATGAAGACGGTCGGCACTTCCCACTCACCCGCGATGCCCATGGCCAGGCCGCCGATGATGAACGTGATGCCGAAGGCGCCGAACACCGCCCTTACGGCGCGTCTGAGGTTGACGATGCCCATCGCGCCTACTCCCACTCGATGGTGCCGGGTGGTTTGCTCGTGATGTCGTAGACGACGCGGTTCACGCTCTGTACCTCGTTGACGATGCGGTTGGAGATGCGTGCAAGCGTCTCGTAGGGCAGGCGCGCCCAGTCCGCGGTCATGGCGTCCTCGCTCGTGACCGCCCGAAGCGCCACGACGTGCTGGTACGTGCGCAGGTCGCCCATGACGCCGACGGTGCGGGTGTCGGTCAGCACGGCGAAGCTCTGCCAGAGCTGGTCGTAGAGACCATCGCCCTTGATCTCGTCCATCACGATCCAATCGGCGGCACGCAGGGTTTCAAGCTTGTCGTACGTCACGTCGCCGATGATGCGGATCGCGAGGCCGGGGCCGGGGAACGGCTGGCGGTTGATCATCTCCGGCGGGAGGCCGAGCTCCGCGCCAACGAGACGCACCTCGTCCTTGAAGAGGTAGCGCAGCGGCTCGACGAGGTCCAGTTGCATGCGCTCCGGCAGCCCGCCGACGTTGTGGTGCGTCTTGATCTTGTGTGACGCGCTGTGCTCGGCGGTCTCGCTCTCGATGACGTCCGGGTAGAGCGTGCCCTGCGCGAGGAAGTCCACCGCTCCCATCGTGCGGGCCTCCTCCTCGAACACGTTGATGAACTCCGCGCCGATGGTCTTGCGCTTCTGCTCGGGGTCGGTCACGCCGGCGAGTGCGGAGAGGAACCGCTCGGTGGCGTCCACGTAGACGAGATTGAGGCCGAGGTTGCGCTCGAAGACGGCGCGCACGCGCTCCGGCTCCTCGCGGCGCAGCAGCCCGTTGTTCACGAAGATGCACGTCAGCTGGTCGCCGATGGCCTCGTGAACGAGCCGTGCGGTAACCGCCGAGTCCACGCCGCCGGAGAGTGCGCAGATGACCTGCCCGTCGCCGACCTGTTCGCGGATGCGCTGCACGGTCTCTGCGACGAAGTTGCCGGGCGTCCATGAGCCGGACGCGCCGCAGACCTTGTAGGCGAAGTTGCGGATGATCTCCGCGCCCTGAGGCGTGTGAGCGACCTCCGGGTGGAACTGGATGCCGTATATGCCGGCGTCGTTCGCCATCGCCGCGATGGGGGAGTTCTCCGTGTAGGCAACGGCCCGGAAGCCGGGAGGCATCGTGGCGATGCGGTCGCCGTGGCTCATCCACACAGCCGTCTCGCCGTCGAGCCCGTCGAAGAGCGGGCTGGGGTCGTTCTTGTGGACGACCGCGAAGCCGTACTCGCGCTCCGTGGCCGGGATGACGCTGCCGCCGAGTTGGTGCGCGAGCAGTTGCATGCCGTAGCAGATGCCGAGCACCGGGACGCCGCTCTCGAATATCCACGGCTGGGCCAGCGGAGCGCCCTCGCCGTACACGGACGCAGGGCCGCCGGACAGGATGATGCCTTTCAGATCGAGGCCATCGACGGCTGCGCGGGGAGCGGTGGCGGAGATGAGTTCGCAGTAGACGTTCTGCTCGCGGACGCGGCGGGCGATGAGCCTGCTGTACTGCGAGCCGTAGTCGATGACGGCGATGCCTTCGGGCTTCAGGGGTTCGGACTCGCCGATGCTCCGGCGCGCGCCGGACGCCTGCTCACGCTCCTGGGCGATGCCGAGGTAGGTGGACACTTCAACGTCGCCGCTCGTCGACACCCGGTGCGTCCCGTCGGTGAGCGGCGGTGGGGCGTTGTCGTTGGGCGAGTCCATGCGGTATATCGCAATTTAGTATGCCGCGCGGCCAGCGGTCAACGCACACCGACATGTGACACGCGCTACTTTCGCGGTCGTCCTGCGCCCGCGTACGCTGGTTCTGGCGCTCACACGTATGGACGCGCCACGGCAGGCGGCAGGTGAACAGATATGAGCAGGCATGAGCAGTCGTGCATGGTGAATGAGCAGGGGATGAGCAGCAATGAGCAGTCCGGGTGCTCATCCAGGGGGCCGGATCCAGAGGTGAGATCAGGGTGATGAGCAGAAATGAGCAGCGTTTCCCCCCGGAACATCACTCGCGGGGTTGTGTTACCTCTTCCGCTCGGCGACAACCGCATGGGAGGGAAGAGGCCGGTGCTATACTCGTGCTCGTCGTACCCGTAAGGACGGTCCCCTGATGCCTCTTGCCCCCGACAACCCCAACAACCGCTCCGTCGCGTCCATCCTGCTGCGCGAGGGTGGCGTCATCGCGTTCCCCACGGACACGGTCTACGGGCTCGGCGCGTCGGCGTTCAACCATGCCGCAGTCTCCATGGTGTTCGTCATCAAGAGCCGCAGCAGGGACCAGGGGTTGCCGGTGCTCATCGCATCGGAGTCCCAGCTGCCGGAAGTGGCGTCTCAGGTGCCGGACAGCGCCTACGCGCTAGCGGAGCGCTTCTGGCCGGGCGGACTGACGCTCGTCGTGCCGCGTAACCCGAACGTGCCCGCGCTCGTCGCAGGCTACGGCGACACGATAGCCGTGCGGCTGCCGGACCACCCGTGCCCCCAGACGCTCGTGCAGGCGCTCGGGAAGCCCATCACCGGCACGAGCGCGAACCGCCACAACGGGCCGGAGCCGTCGAGCGCGGCCGAGGTGCAGCGGCAGCTCGGCAACCGCCTCAGCATGATCCTGGACGGCGGCGAGAGCCCTGTGGCGGTCCCGTCCACCATCGTCGACACCACGCAGGACCCGCCGAAGGTGCTCCGCCTCGGTGGTATCACACTGGAGCAGATGCGCGATGTCTGCGAGGTCGCAGGCCCGGACGCGCCTGCCTGCTGACACGTACCCGATGCCTGACGCACCCTGGACACCCGACAGCCTGCACGCCCACCAGCCACTCGTCGAGCAGGCGCTGCGCGCGAGCCTCGACCTCCCGGACGACCCCTCGCTCCCGCTCTACCGGATGATGCGCTACCAGCTCGGCTGGATCGACGCCGCAGGCGAGGAGCGCCACGCGGAGACGGTCCGTACCCTCGGCGCGCTCTGCTTGGAAGCGGCGTCTTCGCTGGGCGGCGACCCCGAACAGTGTGCCCCGAGCGCTGCAGCCGTCGAACTGCTCGGCGAGTCCGCCGCCGTGCACGAGGAGATGCAGACCGCGACGCAGCAGCGGGCAGGGCAGGACGCGGTCTGGTGGGTGTGGGGCCCGGCGCAGGCCATCAACGCGGGCGACGGCCTCTACGCGCTCGCGCGGCTCTCGATACTCGACACGCTCAGCGGCGATGCGGTGGCGCGCCTGCCTGCAACGCTCACGGAGCTGGACACCGCCGCACTGGAGTACTACCAGGGCCAGTACCACGACCTGCAACTGCAGGAGCGCGTGGACGTGGCCGAGCAGCAGTACATGCGCATGGCGCGCGGCAAGTACGGAGCGCTCACCGGCGGCGCGCTGGCGCTCGGCGCGGTCGCCGCGGGAGCGGACGAGGCCACGGTGCTGGCGTTCCGCGAGGCAGGCATCCAGATGGGAGTGGCCGCGCTCATAGCGAGCGAGGAGCGCCTCTTCTGGGGCGAGGGCGGAGAGGCAGGGCGTGCGCTGAACAAGAGCAAGCTCTACCCGGTGGTTGCCGCGCTGCAGCATGGGACGCTCGCGCAGAAGCGCGCGCTCGGCGGCTACTACTTCAAGCGCGTCATGGAGCCGGACGACCTCGCAGGCATCCGCGACGTGCTGGAAGAGTCGGGCGCGCGGGAACGCACGCGGACCGCGAAAGACAGGGCGATGCGCGCCAGCATCGTTGCGCTCGAACAGACCGACCTTACGATGATCCAGATCGACGGCTGGGGTGAGATCGTCAGCGCACTCGCAGGTGAGCCATGGGTATGAAACGAACGCTCAGGGATTTCGACTGGCAGGGGAAGCGGGCGCTCGTCCGCGTCGACTTCAACGTACCGTTCGAGCGTGGCACGACCCGCATCTCCGACGACGTGCGCATCCGCGAGGCGGTGCCGACCATCGAGTACCTGCGCGGGCAGGGCGCATCCGTCGTCCTCTGCACGCATCTCGGTCGTCCCGACGGTAAGCGCTCGCTTGGACTCGAGCTCGGCCCCATCGTGGAACGTCTGAGCGAGCTGCTCGGCGCGCCGGTCGGCTACGTGCACGACGCTGCCGGCGACGAGGCGAAGGCGGCTGCGAGTGCGCTCGACGTAGGCGGTGTGCTGATGCTGGACAACATCCGCTTCTGGCCCGGCGAAGAGGCCAACGACCCGGAGTTCGCTGCCGCCCTCGCCTCGATGGCCGACGGCTATGTGAACGACGCGTTCGGCACCGCGCACCGTGCGCATGCTTCCACGGAGGGCGTCGCGCACCATCTTCCGGCCATGGCGGGCCTGCTGATGGAGAAGGAGATCACGTTCCTCGGCGGCGTGCTGGAGGACCCCGCCCGCCCGCTCGCGGCCTTGCTCGGCGGAGCAAAGGTCAGTGACAAACTGCAGGTGCTCGGACGGCTCATCGGCCACGCGGACGGACTGTTCGTCGGCGGCGGCATGGCGGGCACGTTCCTCAAGGCGCAGGGCTACGAGATAGGGGCTTCGCTGCTGGAAGAGGACCTCATCGGCTTCTGCTCCGAGACGATGGAACGCGCCGCTGCGGCATCGACGCCCATCACGCTGCCGGAGGACGTCGTCGTCGCGGAGCGCATCGAACCGGACGTGCCGACGTCGGCTGTCGGTATCGACGAGGTCCCCGCCAACGCGATGATCCTCGACATCGGGCCGCGCACGGCTGCGTCCTACGCCGAGCGGCTGGCTGCGATGGGGTCGGTCGTCTGGAACGGACCGATGGGCGTGTTCGAGGTACCGCCGTTCCACGAAGGAACGCGTATCGTTGCGGAGGCGTTGGCGTCGAGCAACGCGGTCACGGTCATCGGCGGCGGCTCGACGGCGGAGTCGGTCGCACACCTGGGACTCGCCGAGCGGATGTCGCACGTTTCGACAGGCGGCGGCGCGTCGCTCGAATTCCTGGAAGGCAGAGAGCTGCCCGGCGTCGCCGCATTGGACGACGTGTAGGCGGCAGACACACCTTGCACTGAGGAGAAAACGTGCCAACGCCATTCGTAGCAGGCAACTGGAAGATGAACCCGGCGTCCGTGGCGGATGCTGAGACGCTCGCCTCGGAGCTCGTGGACGCCATCGACTCCATCGACGGCGTGACGCGCGTCGCCTGCCCGCCGTTCGTGGCGCTGCCCACGGTCGCGGGCGCGCTGGCGGGCTCCGGTATAGGGGTCGGCGCGCAGAACGTCCACCCGGAGGCGAAGGGCGCGTTCACGGGCGAGGTACCGCTGGGGATGCTGAGCGGCCTGTGCACGTACGTCATCGTCGGCCACTCGGAGCGCCGACAGCTCTTCGGCGAGACGGATGCCTTCATCAACGCCAAGGTGCAGGCCGTGCTCGCTGCTGGGCTGATGCCCATCCTGTGCGTCGGCGAGACGATGGACGAGCGCGACTCGGGCCGGGCGAAGGCCGTCGTGCGGCGGCAGGTGTCGGCGGGGCTGGCGGGCGTGGAGCCCGAGCAGGCGGGCAGCATCGTCGTCGCCTACGAGCCGGTGTGGGCCATCGGCACGGGCAGGGCGGCGACGCCCGAGATGGCGCAGGAGATGTGCGCGGTCGTGCGCTCCGAGGTGAGCGCGGCTCTGGACGCGGACGGCGCCATCGTGCCAGTGCTCTACGGCGGCAGCGTCAACCCCGGGAACGCGGACTCGCTCGCGGAGCAGCCGGACATCGACGGCGCGCTCGTGGGCGGCGCGAGCCTCGCCGCGGCTGACTTCGCCGCCATCGTCAGGGCGTTCGCGCCGGCCTGATCATGGCCGGACCGCGCGTGCTCTTCGTCGTCGGGCCGACCGCGAGCGGCAAGACCGCCGCGTCGCTCGAGCTTGCATCCCATGCGCGGATCGAGATCGTCAACGCGGACAGCCGCCAGGTGTACCGGGGCATGTCCGTCGGCACAGGTAAACCGGCGCCCGCCGAAATCGCCTCGGTGCCCCATCACCTCATCGACGTCGCCGCGCCGGACGAGCGCTACAACCTCGCGCGATTCCTTGCCGAGGCGCGCGCCGCCATAGCCGACATCGCCTCGCGGGATGCCGTCCCTGTCGTCGTGGGCGGCACCGGACAGTACGTCTGGGGACTCGTCGAAGGCTGGCATGCACCAGCCGTTCCGCCGAACCCCCAGTTGCGAGCCGCACTCGCCGAGGAAGCGCGCCTGCATGGCTCGCAGGCGCTCGTGCGCCGCCGGGCCCCCCGGGGCCCACTTTTCGGAGGGGCGGTAAGAACCGCCAACCTACGGGGGATGGTCCGCGCGCGG
>VXQP01000080.1 GCA_009838965.1 Chloroflexota bacterium
ATGGCCTCCATGAGCTTGCCGGTGGGGGTGTCGTCGGCGTGCTCGGTGATGGAGATGACGCGGATGCCCTTCTTGCGGAGCATGGACTTGAAGGCGACAGCGTGCTCGCGCTTGCGCGTGAAGCGGGAGAACTTCCAGACGAGGATGACCTCGAAGGGCGAGTTAGACCTGCCACCCTCATCGATCATGCGGCGGAACTGTGGCCTGTCTGCGACGCGCCCGCTCTCAGCCTCGTCGACGTACTGGCGGACGATGACGAAGCCGTTGCGCTCGGCGTATTCGCGGAGGGCGCGGAGCTGGGCGGCGACGGAGAGGTCGACGTCCTGTCGGTCGCTGGAGACGCGGGCGTAGACGGCTGCGGGTGTGTAAGTGCTCTTCTCGTTCATGGGGGTGTGTCCTTCCTCGTCGTGGGGTCGCTGGGTGTTTCTGCTCTGCTATCGCTTCGGCGTGGCGTGTCCGCCATACGTCTACTGTGGGGCAACCTCCGGCCACCGTCAACGGGTGTGTGGCACGAGCGACGTGGGAGGCGAATTGGATTAGTAGGCCGCCCCTTGCGCCCAGGTTCACACCAGCGCGCCCGGCATCGGCGTTACGTCCTGAATCGCGCGGACGGCTGGGACTGAGGAGGAACTTTCACGACGCGGGTGCCGACCATCTTGTCGTGGAGCGCCTGCGCGTCCCGGTCCCAAAGGGGCCAGAGGTAGTTGGCCAGGAACAGCAACTCCAAGGTCATGCCGCCCACTGTCCCGATGATGATCCCCTTGAAGAGGAAGGTGCGCAGCCAGAAGTTGTACGCCCAGCTGACGGGGCTGTCGTCGACCCGAATCACCTGCGTCCCAGTCACCCGTTTCCCGACGCTCCGCCCGTTGCGATACGTCAGGGAAACGAGGGTCAGAATGGCCAGAGTCATGAGCAGGCCCACGAGCGAGAACAGGCCGACGACCAGCCAGCTATCCCTGACGAGGCCGAATCCGATCGCGACGCCCAACAGCAGCGGCATGAGCGCAATCGTCCAGACTATCCAGTCGATGACTTCTGCGACGAATCGCGCGAGCCATTCCGCCTTCTCCGGCATCCCGGCAGAACCGGCAGAACCGCCACCACTGTCCATCGTTCACCTCCTCTGCTGGACCTGCCCCAGTGTAGCACACCCCGCCGCCGTCACTGCTGAAAAGGCGTGTCCGTCTCCCCGTCTGTGGCTGCGGAGCCGTCGTCCGGGGACGTGGAGCCCGGGGCGGGGAAGGTGAACTCGGTCTCGATCCCGCAGGCCGCCACAGCTTGGCCGAGGAGCGCGCCCTGTTCGGGCGTTAGACTGCCGGGGTCGGCGGTGCTCAGGATGCGGCCGACCTCCTCGCCCCCATCCAGCTTCCCCAACTCCTCGATGAGGCACCGCAGGCCCTCCGTGTCGGGAGACGGCCCTTCTCCTTCTGGTGTCATGGCGGCTGCTTCCTCCGGGGTGAGACACGAGAGCACATCGAAGGGCACGGCTTCGGCCGCAGCGCCCTGGCCTGCGAAGGCAGGCGCTGCGCGAGGGTCGGCGGTGAAGACGTCCGCCAGGCAGCTGCGGGTCTCGGCGCTGAGGCCGCCCGCAGTCGCCGAGTACATCCAGACGGCGAAGCCCGCGTTGCTCTCCGGCGTCAGGCAATCCAGCGCCGGGGCTGTCGTCTCACCCAGGTTCTGGAAGAAGGCCGCGTTCCGGAACGTATCGAACCGATCGCCGAGGGTGGTCTCCATGCACGAACGTTCGTCCTCGGAGACGAGGGCGAGCAGGTCGGCGCCGGTCGAGGATGCATCGAGGTTCCAGTCGGTGATCAGCGCTGCCGGAGGCTCGGGCGTGGGTGAAGGTTCGGGTGTTGGCGTCGGCGTGGATACAGCAGGCGTTGGGCGAGGTCCGCCGAACACCGTCGGCGCAGGGGTGCTCATCGCATCCGGGGTGGGTGTCGGCCGGGCTTCGAAGGACACTGCGGTCCTCTGCGGCTCCGCGCCGCATGCGACTACGAGGGCTGTGCAGGCGAGCGTGGCGAGGAAACATGGGCCGAACGACGTGCGGATGAGCATGAAGAAGCTCCTGAACGCCAAAGGCACACCTCCTTCGCTCTGAACGGGGACGTGGCTGCGAATTCTCGCAGTTCGTGCGGGGTTTGTCTGCATGTTGCGATGCGCACCGACGGGAAACCATTGAGGGGGTGCAACCACCGTGGACATCCGCATAGCCGACGCGTGGCTCCTGGCGGCGGGCACGAGGCTCATTCGTGCCGCAGCGCCTCTATAGGGTGCAGCCGCGCAGCTTGGACGGCCGGGTAGATGCCGAAGAACAGCCCTATCCCCGCAGACACCCCCAGGGCAAGCGCCGCGATGTCCCCGCTGAAGACCGTCGTCAGCTCCCCTCCGAGCAACTCCAACTCGTTCAGCACGCGCGAGACCGCCGCGCCGGTCGCCACCCCGATCAGCCCGCCTCCCATGCTCAGCAGCACCGCCTCCGTCACGAACTGCGCGAGGATGTCCCGCCGTCTCGCCCCCAGCGCCTTGCGTATGCCTATCTCCCTCGTCCGCTCCGTCACCGAGACCAGCATGATGTTCATGATTCCGATGCCGCCCACCAGGAGGGATATGCCGGCCACGGAACCGAGGAAGAGCGTCAGCGTCCCGATCGACTCGCTCAGCGCATCGATCACCGACTGCTGCGTGTTGATGCTGAAGTCATCCGCCTCCGTTATCTCGTGCCGGAGGCGGAGCACCGTGGTCGCCTCCCGCTCGGCCTCATCCGTCAACCCGCTCATCGCCTGCATGTTGATGGCGTCGACCGGGATGTCGCCACGGCTGGTGCGGCCGCCGATCAGCCGGTAGAACGCGGTAGTGAGCGGCACGAACACCTGCTCGTCCTCGATGCCGAACGAGTTGGCGCCCTTGCTCATAAGCACACCGATGACGGTGAAGCGGATACCCTCGATGGCGACCTCCGCCCCCACCGGGTTCCGGTCGCCGAAGAGGTTCTCGGCGATCCGGGACCCGAGCACCGCTACGTTCTTCCGGTTCAGCACGTGCGCAGGGGAGATGAACTCCCCGATGGCGACCTCGAAGTTCCGCACCTGCGCGAACTCTGCCGTCACGCCGCTCACCTGCCCGAACGTCTCGATGTCCCGATAGGCCACCGCACCGAACTCAGTCACCTCCGGCGCCACACGCGCGATGGAGGGTGCGTATACCGGGTCGACGAGCGCGAATGCATCGTCCAGCGTCAACTCTCCCCTCTCGAAGGGGCTGCCCGGGTTGATGAAGAGGAGGTCCGAGCCGAGCGACTCGAACTGCTGCCGTATCGATTCCTGCGCACCCCTGCCGATCGACATCAGCGAGATAACCGCCGCCACGCCGATGATGATCCCCAGCAACGTCAGCCCCGTCCGCAGGCGGTTCCCGCCGATGGACGACCACGCCGTCAGGAGGAGCGCGAGCGGCGTCATGCGACCATGCCTTCGCGTAACCGCACCGCAACCGGCTCACGCGAGGACGTCATGCGCTGTTCTCAATGTCCATAGGGCTGGTTCCCTCCTACGGAGTGCTTCCCCGGCCGTGGGGAGGACGGATATGCCCCTTCGTGGGCCTCCGCGACCGGCCTGAAGCACGCCTCCTCCATCGCCTCCGGTGCATCCTTGGCCGTCTGGGCTCCACCGCCGCCGGAACACGCGACGCTGCGACTGACCGCTCGTCCTCATCAGGGTCTCCCCACCGCAGCTCGCAGATGCGCCGGAGGGCCGTGTAGGCGCTTCGCCTGGCGACGGCAGTCCGCAACGGCAGTTCGAAGACATGGCCCCGCCCGTACAGGCGTAGAGTCCCTGCCGCATCCCGCAGCGCCCAGCCAGCCGCGATGCGGATGCCCGTCGCGATGGACAACCCGGCCAGGAGCACGACAAGCAGGTGCTTGGTCCACGACGAACCAGCCGAACCATCCAAGCGCCAGACCGGCAGCCGCCAGCGCCATGCCCCAGCCCAACGGTCCGAATGAACGCTCGTGCCCCGACAGAGGCGAGGTCACTGAGCGGGACCACGCTCACAACGCGCCCGCCTCCGGCAGCGCCGTACCGCATCACGCGTCGACTCGTGACCACCACCACGTCGTCGCGTTGCTCAGTCTCGGCAGCCAGGCCCTCACGGGCGTCGAACACCATCTCGATGGCCTCGCCATGGGCCGCCTCGTCCACGGACACGCCGAGGCCGGTACGGTCCTCGGCGACGGCGACGTAGACATTGGGCGGCGAAAGCGGACCGGTGTGCGCCCACGAGGCGTCGGGCCATCTCGATATGTGTGGGTGGAACGCGGCCCAGCGCGGATGGACTGGAGTCGCCAGCTTTCTCGCCTCCGTGTCGGAGGTCTGCTCGGCGGCGGACGCCCTGTCCTCGGCATCCTGACTCTGGCCGGAGACTCGGGCGTAGATCGCCACCCGGTTGCCGACGGTATTCTTCAGGTGCTGCTTCGTTGTCCAGGGCATCTCCACCCTTCTTCCGTTTGTTGGAGCCCACCTTTGCTGCCTGCATACGAGCCCTCTCGGCGTTCAGTCACCGTGGCGCATCCGTGCGGCCCTCGTCAGTGGGCACGCGTCGGCGGTTCAATGTCTCCCCCGGTCCTCCTCTTGAGCGATAACCTGTCTGGGGAGAATGTCCTCGCGTCCCGCTGGGTATGTGGTCCCTCCCGGTTCAGACGGCGGCGGGTTCTGAACTAGCTCGTAGCATTCCACGACGGTCCAACGGGGTTGGCTCGTATCGGCTGTAACGCGGCTCTCCGCAGGGGTATGCAGTCTTTCCATCGATGACGGGGCGGGAGCGACATCGTCCGTGGGCATGCTCGACGCAGGGGCGTCCATTCCCTCTGCGAGAGGGGGCTTGGTCGGAGGGCCGTCGGGATGGTCATATGCCCCCACGCTCGCCATGAAGTCGCCCAGACCGTGGATGTCGGACACCAGCATCGGCAACGCCACGCCCGCCGCTCTATACGGCTCACCCTCCGACGCGACGCGTCCTCCGTGCTCCTTCACCCTGGCCTGATGGGCTGCCAGAACCTCCTTCTCGAAGTCGGGAAGCTCCATCTCCAACCTCGCGAGGTGCGCCCAGTATTTCTCAAACTTCACTGCTTCCCAATCGTCTCTATGGGGATGGACCGCGATGGCGCTGCCGCCCTTCCGTTGCACGTCCCATGTCGTGAATACTTCCCATACCTCGTGCGCATGGCTGTGTCCGGGGCCGACGAACAGGATGACCTCCCGACCGTAGATGCCACCAGTGTCTCGGTAACCTTGTTCAAGGTACAGCACAAAAGCAGCGCGAAGCTGTTCGACCAACTCCTCCTCGGTCATGTTGACCTGCGCCGCATCGTGCGCATAGTAGCCGTGCCAGTAGTGGTGATAATCCACCAGCACGGCAAGCCTCGGCGGCCCCTTGCCCAGGATGTAGTCATACACCTGCACGTCGGCGTAGCAATTTATGAGGATCGAATGCTGCGTGTAATCGGGTTCTACATAGGACGGAGTGCGGTATGGATCGCCGGATGTGCAGCGCACGGTATCGGGAAGGTAGACGCCTCGAAGCACGATGTGGGGGATGTAGGTCAATGACGAGCCGTCGAGGAACCAGCGAATGGTCAATGGATCCTCTGTGTAGGACGCAGGGCTGCCACCCGCCACTGCACTGAAGACCGGCTCAATCGGAGGGGCGGGAGCGCACGGGTCTACGGAGGAGTTGGGCAGAGGTGTGCAGGGAGGGATCTCCTCCGTAAGGTAGCCGGTGTACGGTGAAGGTGTTGGCGTAGGAGTTGGGGTGGCCGCAGGCGTCGGTATGGGTGTTGGCGTAGCCGTGGGTGTCGGCAGCGGAGTCGGAGCGGGGGCGGAGCAAGCAACGGCGAGTCCAAGGAGCACGCCCATCCCCGAGAGCAGCCATTCGCAAGCAGGCGGCCTTGGGCGACGTTCAGCGGAGCCAATCACCGGGAGAACGATACGCGACGCCGAGGGCAGTGTTCAACGTACAGGTGCGAGAGTGGCCCTCGCCATCCCCATAGGCCCACCTCGCTACAGGTTCCGACTCGATGGCGGTTCTGCGATAGAGCGGCACAAACTGATAGAGTTTCCCCTGACCATCGGGAGGTGACGGGGATGCCCACGTTCAGCGTCGTCATGGCCAGCGAGGCGCGCGCAAGCATCGCGAACGAGAAGCGCGCGGCCCTGCTCCAGGAATACGTCGGCTACATCGAGCGCGTGGCGCCCGGCGAGGCGGGGAAGCTCGAGGCCGGGGAGGGAGAGACAACCCAAGCGGTCCGACGCAGGCTGAGCGCGGCGGCGGAGTTGCTGGGCAGGAGCCTGGAGGTCCGCCGCTCCGGGAACGCGGTCTACTTCTGGGCGCAGGAGGGCCGTCGTCGCGGCAGGCCCCGCAAGACCGCCCCGGCGGGACAGACCTCTTCGCAGGGGGGTATCGCCGGTTGACGCATAAGGGGCGGTCGATCCCCAGGACCGCGCCGCCGTCACGACCGCGGGTTCATCTCTCGCAGGAGAGGCAGGCCCATCACCGTCTGCCCGCTGGAGAGCTCCGTTGTCTGAGTCTCTCCCGCTGCTCCGGCGAATAGCGGGATGCCGGCGGCCTCTGGGGCGAGGACCCTACTTCCGCTGCTCCGTGCCATTGTGCTGTGCTGTCTCCTCCTCGCCCGCCGCCGTGGTATCTTCGCGCTGCCTGTTGGAGGAACGAACGGCGCGTCCTAGATTAAAGGTGAGATGGTCAGGGTGTAGCTGTCGCTGTAGCCCTGCCCTCCCACAACGGCGTGGTAGTTGCCCGTACTCGGCGCTTCCCAGACGATGCTCAACGCCCTCTCATAAAGGGCGCGATCGGAGGCCAGGAAGCCGCCGCTGGAATCGTACAGATTCAGGATCGAGGCTCCCAGTGTACCGACCTCCACGTCGAGTTGGTAGGTCCGCCCTTCCTCTGCGGTGAAGAGGAAGATGTCGACGTCGCCAACGTAGTCGATGGCTCCGGGGACGGGCGATCCCACCGGGATAGCGTGTGCGGCCTCGATATAGCCGGGATGGTCATCCACGGTGTCGGAGAGCGAGACGGTCAGCGAGTAGCTGCCGGTGGAGACCGCCAAATATGATTGCACCGTGATGTAGCAGTCGCCCGCGCTCGGCGCTTCCCAGACGACGCTCGAAGACCAGGGGTCCTGAGGGCCAAGGTTGTCAGTCAGATGACTGTCAGCCAGATACCCGCCGGTGCAACCCAGCAGTTCCACCAGCGGTCGGCCCAGCGAACCGCGCCATTAGCGGTGTCGGCGACGGCCCGGCCTATCGCACTCATGCGCAGACAGTTCCACAAACACGCCTGCCAGTCCAAAGTTCATCAGCGGAACCGCCACAATGAGGAATACAAGGGAGAAGACCAGAAACCCTACCTCCGCACCGGCAGCAACCGCTCGGAACCACCCAAACAATGCGACCGCTCCAACGAAGGCTGTCGTAGTCGAACCCATCACCTTAACTGCGTGGCAATCCTGATCATTCATGCCATTACCCTCCCGCGACCAGCCGAACTATCGCCGCAGTCGCACCGATGCTCGCGATAATCGTCGGCAGCAGCCAGCGCAGCATCCGCGCCTCGATGTGCGCGATATCCGCCTTGAGTTCTGCGACATCCGCCTTGAGCTCCGCGACATCCGCCTTGGTTGCCAAGTGCTCGTAAGCACCCTCAAGACGGCTGATGCGTTCTTCGGTCGTCATGGACAGCATTATAGCAGCCACGCCATTACTTGCAGTCCGGCGGCACTAGAGCAGCGGTCTCGTGCACCGGCACGAGGGGAAACCCCTGAATTGCGAGCATCCCAAGAACGGGCCCGACCTCCCAGTCCTTTCCCAGAAGAACGCCTCTCCGGCATGAGGGACAGGCGGGGGAGGATGGTCGCAGGCTGGGTTCGTGCATGAACACATGGTAGGCACAAGATACTGAGTGATTCAGATGGCCTTCGACGACCATCGCGCCGTCGCCAACGCGCGGTCGCATCCTGCCCGTCACCCTTGCCCACCATCTCGACCTCCCCCAACTCGTCTGAGACCACCTCAACCTTGGCGACACCCCCGGGTACGCCAACACATCCGACAAGGTGATGACGCTCATCACCTCCGTGCTCGCGGGCGGCGATTGCATCGACAACACCGTGCTCCTGCGCGCAGGCCGAACCGCGCACATCCTCGGCTTCACCCCCAAGGCACCCCCCCACCGCAGCCCGCGCAGGGCGCAGCCCTCCGCGGGTTGCACCAATCAAGGATACGGTTCACCAGCGCGACTATCGCGCCACCAGCGATACCGAGCGTGAGGCTCTCTATCCGAATACCTGCTGCTATGTTCACGAGGTCTCCGTAGATAGGCACAGCGAAGATAATCACCACCAAGGCTGTCACTTGGAATGCACGCCTGCGGTTCTGTCCGGTCATGTTCCACCTCCTGATTGGAATGCGACCGGTAGACTATAGAGGCTTCACTTTACGAGTGCTCCAAGCGAGACAGTGCCCGCAACGGATGGGAGCTCCTTCTGCCTGGCACCGATGGGAAAAGGCCGTGGAGCGTCGCGTTGCCCCTCTTATCCACGCCCCTCCACCGCTTGGGGTATGCGATGAACGACCGGAGTCGTAGTGTCAGGGAAGGAGTCTGGACGGACGGAGACGCCGGCGAGGTCAAGCGCTGGCCGAAACATCCCGGGTGAGGACGACCACGCCGTCGGTGGCCACGTGGCGGACGGCAGGGATGGAGACCTCTCAGCAAGGATCATGTGCGATGACTGCCCTGATACGTTCGGACAACTCAGCATCGCAGTCCTGCGAACCTCTGATTGCAGACTCGTCGCCGTTGCCGGAACCTATCAGGCGTCCAATGGAAGAGATCGTGGACGTGGTGTTCCGTGCATCGCCGAAGCGGAAGGATGAGTGGGGATACGCCCTCAAGTACCGGAAATCCAGGAGCGCAGACTGATGCGAGTTGTCCACTGCTACGGACAGACCCCAGAAATGAAGGCGGCTATGGATGGTTATTGGCAGGCGTCAGACAGAGACAACCTAGAACGCCCCCAGTACGACAGGTATGAGGAGGGTCGTGCATGGCAGCCCACGGTCTGCGGCATCCATGCCCCAGACATAGATGTTCTCCGACCTTCCGACTTCGTTGCTACAGTGAATCACACCGACCCATCCGTTGACCAAGCGGAACTAGGCGTTGCTCTAGAGTTTCCGGGGTTACCGTACACGGATGGCGACGCGGTGCTTGATGCGCAACCGTGTGCCCAATGCAAGGAAGCCGCCCCCGCCTGCAAGCCCCCGCACGGGTGCGGGGTGCTACAGCCCCTCCTTTTTTCGGCCCCTTTCGCGCAGTATGGGGGGTGTACAGGAGAATGAGATCTGTCGGAGAGGGAAAACGAAGTCGTGGGCAAGGCCGTGGCCTATAGGACGGGGCACCGCGCCGGTGGAACCAGTGAACACTTCTCGAAAAGGCGGGTTCCGGGTGGCAGTGGTATCGCCAGAGGTGAGAAATGGGATTTTCCACTTCCGTCGAAAGGCGTCCGCGGTGGAAAACAGGGAAGAAACGGCGATTGACGTGGGGGTGCATGACGTCGGTCGTGGCGGGGGCCGAGGCAGGCGAGTCAACGCCGGAGCCCGGAGCCGGGCAAGGGGGAGATGAGCGATGAGGACGACTGAACACGGCATCGAGAGCAGCAGGGACGTGGAGGACCTGCACCGCCTGCGACTCATGGCGCTGTTGCAGGAGCTCGTGCGAGAGAAGGGGTACAAGGGCGCGGCGCGGGTGCTGGAGATCGACCCGCAGACGGCGAGCGCGAGTGCGAACCGGGCATCTGTCGCGCCGGGTGCGCCAGGCCCTGGAGCGGGCGCTGCAGGAGGGCGGCGGCTCGGCGGCGGAGCGGCAGCGGCAACGCACCGAGGCGCTGGCGGCGCGGATCGATGGGTTGGAACGGGGCCATGCGGCGTTGGAGAAGGGGCAGGATGAGCTGGGCAGGGAGCTGCGCAGGCGCATGGCTGTCGTCGAGGGGGGGAATCGAAGCCCTGCGGAGGGATGCCGCCCAGAGGACCGGGGCCGGCGTGACCGGCCCCAGTCCTCGTGCGGAGGATCCCGCTGAGGCACGGTCCGGCGCGGGCGGGGATGACGGCGAGCGCCGGGCGACGAGACCGTCGGTGCGGTGCGAGTATCCCGACCTCGTGACCCTCGAGCCTGCTGACGACGACGAGGAGGTGTCCGGGGACGCCTGGCCGCTGATCGTCGAATGGCGGGAGCTGAAGAACAAGCACTCTCACAGGGGCAAGGGCCTCGCGTGGCTGGCGGCGGAGGAGCAGTTGCTGGAGGTGGAGCTGGCGCTGCTCGAAGAGCACGGGATGACGCTCCCGCCGGAGAAGCGGCCGCTGCGGGGCTTCGACCGCGGCGGGCAGACCACGTGGCGCAGGGCCGCGCTTCTCAACACGCGGAGGGAGCGGGCCGGGCAGGAGCGGCGGCGACAGGTAAGGCGCGCGCTCACCCTCGGGCTGTGGTGGGACTGACCGGGCCCTGGAGCGCTGCGCCGCGCTGTTCACTTTTGTGAACACTTGGGGGAAACGTCGCGATGGGGTGCTGCAGCCCCTCTTCTTGTCGGCGCCGGACGTTGATAATGGCTGCGTTGTCTGGCTTTCCAGGGTTTCCCGCCATAGCAAACCCTGGGTGCGTGATCCCTGTTGCACGGGCTTGACCACAAGGGTCGGCCAAGAGGGAATGCTGGCGCTGCGGAGTCGACGTGGTCCTCTGCAACCAGCACGGGCCGGGAGCGACAGTGAGGAGACGCTTGGTCTCCTGTCATCCTCGGCTCAGTCCGGTAGGTTCGCGGTTGATCGCGGTTGACATCGCTCCCGCGTGAACCCGCCGGATGCCGGCTCAGCGGTTGGGGGGGGGACTGCTCCTTCCGTTGGTGACTGCGAGTGGGGCTGAGCGCTGCGAGGCGCTTCGTCCTGAACCTGGCCGACTCGGAGCGGCGGGCATGTCGCCGTTGGCCTGCCCGACGAAGCCGCCCGGCCCCGTGGACGGACTCGGGGCACCCCGGGGGCGGTGTCATGCATGACACCCGTTATGGCGCGTGGCGATCCGCGGTCTTCCCGTGGTG
>VXQP01000098.1:0-5118 GCA_009838965.1 Chloroflexota bacterium
AAGCTTCTTCACGCCCGACGCCGTGGGGACCATGACCATCGTGGACGACGACTAGCCCGGAGTTCTACAGGCGTGTTCTGTCTCCGCCATCGGATGGAGCGGACATGGACGTTCGAGAACAGCTACCACACGCTGGACGGCGCACGCTCAAGGAGACGCGGCAGAGGGTCGTTGATACAGCAGGGTGGCCAGAGACGCGCCTCGCTGCCCTATCCGGAGCGGATGCGCGAGCGGCGACCACGTTCGGCCTCAGTCCGTCGAAGAAGCGCGTCCTCGACCTCGTGAGACCACCCAATGCTGTTGCTCGGGCACCTCGGGGTGCTGGCTGGGGTCTCCGAGGGGCGCGTGAGCCAGGTGATGCGCAGCCTCGTGGATACATGGGGACCTGATCGAGCGCCACGGACGGCGCGGCGAGATCCGCTACACGCTCTCCGACGGAGGCATCTGCCATGTCGCCCACCGGGACCGCGCCCAACTTCCTCCCGCGCGTTATACGTGGACCACGGTGCTCATGACCGACCACCGCGGTGGCCGCAGCGACACGTGGGCGCGCCAGACGAGGCATGCGGACGCGGTGACGTGGTTCCTGTCGGAGTTGGAGTCGGCAACGAGGTTGGATGCGTCGAGCCGGTTGCTGTGGACGTTGTCGGCGGAGCGGGCGGCACGGCCTATCGGGCGTGGGGAGCCGGTCATCGTGCCGGACGCCGTGGGGTATCTCATGGAACCTGCCGCACTTGATGCACTCGGCTTCCTCCCGCAGCGGCGTGGCGTCGCGAAACAGGCTCTCCATGAACGTGCGCACAGTCCGAGTAGAGCCCGACTGGATGAGAGGCCGACTCCACGGTGAACCGGATGATCTCGTCTCACTCTGCGCAGCGTTCGTACCTGCGCTTCACGCTCACGCAGTCAACGCTCATACCGCGCCGCACTTCCCGATGACCGGCAGGAATGCCTCAGTGAAGCCCTCTGTGTAGAACATGAAGCGTCCGCCTGCGCCCCCCTCTACCCGGACCGCGAACTCGGACGCACCGGCCTGTAGCGCGTCGAGGATATCGTCGGCCTGCGTCGGCGGCGCGTAGGCTCCGTCCCATGTGGGGTCATACGCGGACGGCCTCCACGCCGCGACCTCGCGCAACTCGCCGTCCAGGGCGTAGGCAACGTGCGGCGCGGGCGGCTCTTCGTCGGGGAGCGTCGGAATGCGCATACGATTGGGCCAGAGGACGCTCAACTCGATGACGTCCGGAGTTCCCCCCCAGTAGCACTCGACGTAGAGCCAGACGGGGACGCCCCGCGCCTTCAATGCGATAACCGGACCGACGCCGTAGGGCTGTATCGTCCGCTGCTGTACCTCTTCCCAAGTGACCCAGCTCCCCGTAGGGATGGGCGTGGGCGTTGGCTCAGGGGTGGGCGTGGGCGTGGGGGAAGAGCAGGCGACGAGCAGGAGCAGCGCGAGCAGCACGGCGACGGTCCCGGCGCGTTTGAGGTCAAGGAAGAGTCCGCACCGGTAGCAGTAGGGGCGTCCGTCCTTCCGGTACTTGCCTGCTGGCAGGCTGCCGCGGTGGTCGCATTTCGACGTCGGTTCCTTTCCCACTGTCGGGATCACGGAAGGGTCAAGGTTGTGGATTCCCATGCCTGTCCTCCTTTCACTGTGCTCGCTGCAGTAGAAGCGCCGGTATTCGTCGAACGGCCCGCTCTTCCACACGCGCCGATTCACCCACCGTGCGACGTCATTGAGTAGTTGCTCCGTCCAGTCGAAGCGCACCCACGGACGCTTCACGGGCGCGCTGAGCTTCATCACCGGTTGGCAGTACGGCTCTGCGCCGTTGTCCAGCACAAGCCGGATGCGCTCCATGCACGCACCAAGGGTTCGTTGCCGATGAGCACGTAGACGATCTTCTTGCGCGAGTTTGTCACGCGGTCACGGAGCAACTCCAAGACGCGCAGCTCGTGCGGCACGTCTCCCTGGTCGTCCATCGCAAATCGCCACGGGCCTCGGTTGATGGGCTTCCAGCGTCGCCATGCCTCTTCGTCGAAGGTGCGCGGCTCGAAGCCGGAGTTGGCGTCCAGCAGAGGCACGCCCTCTGCCTGACGATGCAGAAGGAGCAGCCGACAGGACACCCACGGCTTGCTTGAAAAGGGGATTATATATGTGGGTACCACGCACGCCTAGCCCGTCCGCTTCCGTCCGGTCTCCTGTTCGTACCGCCAAACCCGCTTTGGCTTGGCGCGTGCACCACCTCTGCGATGCGCTCCGGCAACGGGTACTCAACCACTGTTACCCCCGCATCCCTGCCACCCCATCTGCCATGGCGACTAAACCAAGGAGGCTCTGTCCCGCCTGACGGACCGTCAGACCGGACGAGCGAACCAGGCCCTGCGCGGCTCCGCCTCGGCGGCAAAGACAGGGATCAGTCCGATAGGAATGGAGGTGCGCGCATAGTGCGCCAAGGCGCCGATGCCGTTCCTTGGCGCGCGGGACTGGCGTTCGTACAAGGACGACCGCATCCCGCACCGCCTTTATGGGCAGCAAGGGGGCGATGGACAGGATGCACAGGGTAAGGGTGGACTGACTGTTGGTATAATTCGCTGCCAACGGAGGTGTGGCCTATGGCTGAGCAGGTCTTTGTGATGAGGGGAGACACGCTGGAACCAGTGGATGAACAGCCATTCGAACTTGAGGATGACCTACAGGAGCTTCTCGCGAAGCACCCGCGATTACTGGGCAACGCTCGGAGTTGGCTCCTCGTTACGCGCGAAAAGGGAGTGGCAGATGCGCCTGACGGAGCAGACCGCTGGTCATTGGACCACCTCTTCGTCGATCAGGATGCCGTTCCCACGCTCGTCGAAGTCAAGCGAGGCCGCAACTCACAGATCCGGCGAGAGGTCGTCGGACAAATGCTGGACTACGCTGCGAACGGCTCACAGTTCTGGACGCAGGATGAGATCAGGGAGGCGTTCGAGCGTGAGCACGAAAGTTCCAGCGAACTGGCCGATGCCGTGCTGCAAGACTTCCTAGGAGAGGAGTATTCGACCGACGACGAATTCTGGACAAGGGTTGCCACTAACCTTGCTGCCAGGCGGATGCGCCTCGTATTCGTAGCCGACACGATACCTCCTGAACTCATTCGGATAGTGGAGTTCCTGAACGCGCAGATGCGCGACATCGAGGTTTTGGCCGTCGAGATCAAGCAGTTCAAGGGGAACGATCAGACCGAGACTCTGGTTTCTCGTGTCATTGGACATACTGCTACCTTACCAACAAAGAATGCCTCTTCACGGGCACGCAGAGCGATGACGATGGACGAATTCTACGAACGACTTCCTGACGATGGCATTCGCAATGCGGCGAAGCGTCTTGTAGAGGTTGCCACGGACCATGAAGCGCGGGTTTTTCGGGGCCCAGCGTCCATTTCTATACGCGTAGGCGTGCATGCTGACCAGATGAAGGAAGTCTCGGTTGCTTGGTTCAACCCGATACCGGATGTCGCTGGAGGGCTGTCGCTCAAGAACTTCTCCTTCGGCATGCCTATTCACTTTGAGCACGGTGAACGGCTAGGGGGCGTCCTGGAAGATTGGCTGAACCAATTTGCGCACGACGGGTTCGGTGAAGATGTGCAGCATGGGAACAGCACCAAGGCACGTACGCTCACTTTCAG
The DNA here is from genome assembly GCA_009838965.1 of Chloroflexota bacterium. Lineage (GTDB taxonomy): Bacteria > Chloroflexota > Dehalococcoidia > Lucifugimonadales > Australimonadaceae > Bin16. The sequence goes on from VXQP01000098.1 coordinate 3,657, forward strand.
ACAGGTGGTAGAGCATCAGGACATTCTCGCAGAACGTCTGGCGAACGTGATTGACGACCTGCGCGGCCTGTAGCAAGCCTGTTCGCCTGTTGCCCTGTTGGACAAAAGAGTCCATGTGGTCGCCGTGCGGCATGGCTGGGCCTGCCGCAGGTGGCTCTGGGATGTCGGTGACCACGGACTCGGTCGTCACCGGTGTTCTGGCCGAAGTCCACCGTGGCCTTGTCCCGCAGGGTGTGCCTTCAGCAGCCTCAGGTCGCTGCTCGCCGCTTCGGCATGCAGCGATGTTAGTGCTCTCGTTGTCCAGCGACTATGTCAGGGTAGACGGGCCTGCGGAAATGTCAGTCTGGTTGGCTGGGGGCCAGTTGAGGTTGCCGTCTGTCCTTTCGTCTCACGGGGCGGTTGGTGGGTTGAATCAGGGCTCGATGATGCTGCTCGTCGCACTCGGCCTCATGGTCGGGTGAGGATTGAAACGAGCGAGCTGATGGCGAGTACGTTGCGCAGTGTGCACTGCACCTCCTCAACACAACCCCAGCGAGCATTATATTGCCCCTCAGAGCCAGTTGGTGGGACTGTTGTTGGTGTTGGCCCGCCTTAAGACATAATTGGTGTCTTTCGGTTCGTGTTCTCACAGTTGCCTCCGACTAGTCCTCCCAAGTGTGTGAGTGTCGGGAGGAAGACCGCACGCCACAAGGGGGGTGACTCAAAGCCTATACGAGGAACCAGGCTCTCCGGTGCTATAGTTCGCCGCAGGAGGCGGTTACACCGCGTAGCCGCCCGCAACGGAGGTGACACCTATGCCCACGTTCAGCACGATTCCAGTCGCCGAGGCCCGCGCGAGGAGCGCCACGGGCAAGCGGGCGGCTCTGCTTCAGGAATACGTCGGCTACATCGGAGCGCGTTGCTCCTGGCGAGGCAGGGAAGCTCGAAGCCGGAGAGGGCGAGACGACGCAGGCGATCCGGCGCAGGCTCAGTTCGGCGGCGGATGCGTTGGGGAAGCGGCTGGAGTTCCGGCGGATTCCTGAGGCTGTCTACTTCTGGGCGTCGGATGGTCGGCGGCGCGGAAGGCCTCGTAAGAGCCCCATCGAATAGAGCGAGTCTAGGGGAGGTCGATGACATTCTTGGGATTACCGTCCGTGGTGGTGCAAACGCATCGCCCGAGCCCCTCGCACAACCAGGCTGGAATAGACGCAGAACACGTGAGACGGAGGATCAGGCCGTGGTAGAGCCCACCATCCAGCTGGAGGAGTCAACCGCTCCGGGCAGGGCGCACGACCTCGACGTCTACGCCGACGACGTGCGCCTCGGCTCCATCCGACCTGTCGATGACGGCGGCTTCATCGGCTGGAGACGGCGCTCCGGCGCGGGGGGGCCCCCCCCCCCCCCCCAACCACGGACGGGGGGGGGGCCGGGACACCGGCGCCGCCCCAACGCCTGGGCCGCGCCCCAGGGGGGAAGGGCCCCC
>VXQP01000098.1:5128-11082 GCA_009838965.1 Chloroflexota bacterium
GGGTTCTTCGGCTGGAGCCGGCGCTCCGGGGCGGCGCTCGCCGCCCCGGCCCTCTACCTGGGCTGGGTCTGCGAGCGCGAAGACGGCCGCAGCCGCAACGAGTGGGAGGCGGCGCTGAGGGCATGGGCCGCCTTTCTCACCGAGGCTGAGTGGGGGCAGACCCGGACGGTCGTCCACACCGAGGAGATTGCCAACCTCCTGCATATCCATGCACTCTACTCGGGCAGGGTCCTTGAGAGAGTGCAGAAGATGAAGCCGCGGTCCGATGCAGCAGCCAAAGCGCTCGCTGTCCTGAAGCGGCATCGCCACGAGCTGGACGACGCGGTTATGGCGATCGGAGTCCCTCCTCCGGGAGAAGAGTGGCGCCCGATGCCCAGGGTGTAGTGCGCCTTCTCCACCAGAGACGCAGCCAGCGAAGAGCCGCAGCACAAGCACCATCAATACCAAGCCACGGCTAACTGCAACAGCCTACATTGGACAAGGGCTACGCCCCTTCTGTTGCAGCACCCAACCCATGCTGACAAGCGGACGCCACGTGTGAAGAACGGGGGGGGGGCTCGTTCACGGCATCAGCGCTGCCAGCCGACACTGCGCACCGCACAGGAGTGTAGACGGCTGCGGATGTAGTAGAATCTCCGCAGGTCGCCATTCCATTCTGGAGCCCATCGCAATGGACATCACCGCACGCGTTCGAGACCTTGCTGACAAGGTGCAGCACCAACTGCCCCGCGTTCAAACAGAGGAAGCAACCAAGCTTGCCCTCATTAACCCCTTCATCAGAGAAGTGCTTGGCTACGACACTACCGACCTCTCCGAGGTTGTGCCTGAATACACAGCGGACGTGGGTGTGAAGAAGGGCGAGAAAGTCGACTACGCAATCCTGCAAGATGGCGCTCCGCTCATCCTCATAGAAGCCAAGAAGGCCGGAGTGCGGCTCCACGAAGAGGAACCAAGCCAACTTTACCGCTACTTCACTACAACCCCTTCCGCGCAGTTCGGAATCTACACGGACGGCACCAAGTATCTCTTCTATTCCGATCTGGAGAAGGACAACCTCATGGACCGCCGTCCCTTCCTGATCCTCGACCTTCTCGACCCCGACCCTGCCTCAGTGGAGGAGGTCGGCAGATTCGTCAAGTCGGAGTTCAACCCTGAGGAGATTCGAGCATCGGCAACCGACCTGAAATACACGCGGGCCATCAAGACTGAACTGCAACAGGAGATGACGAACCCTTCGGAGGAGTTCGTCAAGTTGCTCATGGGCCGCGTCTACTCGGGAGTCAAGACAAGGGCCAAGATCGACCAGTTCACAGCGATGAGCAGACGAGCCGCCCGTCAACTCATCCGCGATGAACTCAGGGGAACCTTGAACACTGCACTGGCCCAGGGAGACTCTGCCTCCGAAGCCGACCCTGCCTCGGACCTCGGCCCCAGCACCGAGGAAACCGAGGACGAAATAATTACTACTGAAGCTGAACTCACCGGGCTCTACGCCGTCAAAGCAATCCTGCATGACATTGTAGAGCCTCAGCGGGTTACGCTACGTGACTCAAAAAGGGCGAGTTTCGTCATCCTTGACAACACCCAGCGTAGGCCTGTCTGCCGTTTCTGGTTCGGCAGGAAGCAGAAGTACCTTGGCGTCTTCGATGAGAACAAGAAGGAGACGCGTCTGCCCATCGACAACGTTGATGAGATATTCGCCCACGCCGACGCTCTGAGGGCTACCGCAGCACGCTATGTATAGCCTCCAGACTGACGTCGTGTTCGTTGGCGTGTGAGCGCGACGAGGCGAAGCGTGAAGTGGCTGGCTGGGAGAACGGATCGAATAGCTGGAGGAGGAGTACCTGAGGGGGTGTGCGGAGCACGACGGGACGAGTCGATGGGTGGACACGCTCGCCGTCGCCTGCGCCGTGCTGGGGGCACTGCTGGTCCGGTGTGCTCGTCGTGCGGCGGCTGCTCGTGATGTAGAGGCACAGCGTCAGCCATGCTCTCAATGTCTGGTTCACGACCAACCAATATGGAAGACGCTCTACGCCCACCGGTTGTCTCGCGCAACCATCAATGCAGGGAGCCATTTGGTTCCCTAAATCGTTCCTCCTGCAACGAGAACGCCACTCACGTCCACCTGGATTGTTCCTGCGTTCTCTTCCGTCTTCCAGCGGAAGCTGAATCCAGGCACTGGGGCATGGGTGACAAGGAGCGCACCAGTGACGAGAAGCATAGGATGAGCGTAGCGTGGGTTATGATGGCAACCCGGTTCGATTCGCGCACACGCAGGAGGTGAGCACAATGAATCGCAAGAGCATCATCGCCAACCTCGCCGCAATACTGTTCTCCATGGTATCGGTGCTTGCCTTTGCGTGGTTTTACGGCATTTCTGGCGGACTCTACGTCCAGATTCCAGTTACTCTGCTGACGGTTTGTCTTCTGATGATGCTCTTCTTTAGGGAGATTAGGCAAAGGCTTGAACTCCACAAGCTGCAGATGGTCAGTTTGTGGATCTCGATTCCATTCACTTTGCTTGTAGCTGTGCTGATTGATATGTATCTCGAAAGACTGATATCCTTTATGCCTGATTGGATGGTGTTAAACATCGGCTTCATGTTTATAATGTTGTTTCCTGCGTACATCTACTATCGGATTGCCGCAAAAGAGCCTTTCTTGGTGACGGCTGTAGCGCTGAACATCGGGTTTGCATGGCTGTGGTTGGCCCTCGAAATACTGAATGCTGGCATAGGAGTGGAATTTCTCTTAGGCCCATTGCTTGTTGCCATGTTATCGGGGATTCCTTGGATAATCGCCTTGAGATGCTCTTGGGGATGCGCTAAGCACACTCAGGACTGTCACCGCATGGGGCCATTCATGGAAAGCCTTACGATGTTCTTAGTGGCCGTGCCCCTCGTCACACTCACCATACTGAGTGTTATGGCTGTCACGGACGGGCAGCACTGGATTGCCTTGGCAGGCATCGTGGTCAGTTTCCTGTTCAGCAGCGCAGTTGCAACGCCGTTCAGGAAATGGTTGCGCGCATTAGGCAGACTCGACGAGCAGCAGGGGGATTGACTTGTCCACGAACTTCTTCGCATCGTCCCTGTCGGGGCGAGGTAAGGACTCCAGGCTCCCGACAGGCAAACTCGTTGGGGGTTGGAATGCAGGTGCCGTTCTCATAGACTCCCTTTGAAGCTCATCAGCGAGGACGGAGGTAGCTGAATGGTCCCATCGGGAGACGAACGCGACGCGGTCTACCGGGATCAAGGGGGCAGTTGCATGTATTGCGGCTGTAGTCTACCCCAGGATGGGTTCGAGCTAGACCACAAGGTGCCGATTGCGCGTGGAGGCGCCGCCGAGGAGCCTGAGAACCTGCAGATGCTCTGTTCGGCGTGCAGCCGGCGGAAGGGGAATATGACCGACGAGGAGCACCGGAGGCGATACCGCCTCGGGTCGTCCGCTGGCGCGCAGCCGCCAGCATGGCCGATCCCGCAGGCCTACTTCGGCAACATCGACCAGGAATTGGAGAGGCGGGAGTCGTACCGTGGCATCTCTTGATGTAGGGCCTTGGAAGGGAGCACGGGCTTCCCCTTGTCTTTGGACGCTTATCAGTCGTGGAAGGTACCAACGGTTGAGGTGGCCAGGCATTGGCTGGTGGAGCAGGTTGAGCCGCACGCGACGGTCGCATACAACGTGTGCCCGCTCTAACGCTGCGGACGCAGGGAGGCCTGACGTGACGAAGAAACGAGTCGCCATCGCCTATGCAATAGACGCACCCCCTCGGAGCGTCAGGTTGGAGACCCGCGACGATTCAGGGGCATGGCAGACCTTCGACCTCACGTCCGAAGAGGCAGGGCAACTCAGGGACGGTCTGGATGCCGCGCTGACAGACCTGCGCCTCAATCAAGTCCCACCCAGCATCACGATCGAAGAGGACTGACCGGGCAGGAATAGGGAGGGTTAGGCCATATTGTGCAGGACGCTGTCGCTCATGCTCTCCCGCGATCACACTGTCCATCTCCTCGTTCACCAGCCGAACGAGGTCGCGCATGTTGCTCTCAGTGAGCATGTGCTCGCGTATCTGCTCCACGATCAACCGCCCGAACCGCTTCGCGCTCAGTCGCGGCGTCTCGCACGTCCCCTTCCCCCGGTTCAGCAGCGAGTGGCACACGTAGTAGGTGTACCTACCCCGGCCCGACTCGGACGCCGACAGCGCCCTCCCGCACGCCTCGCACTTCAGCAGGCCGCTCAGCAGGTACGGGCTGGCGATTCGCCTCGGGTGCACGTTCCTTGGCGTGCGAGAGCCCAGCAGGTGGGCAGCCCGCCTGAACTCCTGCTTCGTGACGATGGCCGGGAAGGCGTTCTCGACATGCACTGGAGGCACGTTGCCCTTCGCCCTCTTGCCCCCACACGAGCGTTCCCGTGTACACCTCGTTGGAGAGCATGCGGTAGATGGTGGCCTTCAGCTACTTCGCCCCCTAACGGGCTCTGCACGCCGTCGGCGTTGAGCGCCTTGGCGATGGTCGAGGGTCGAGGAGCCGCGCAGCGCCATGTCGAACATGCGGCGAACCACCGCATCGGCGGGCGGATCCAGCTCCAGTTTGGGCCGCTTCTTCGCCCCGTCTCTGAGTCGGCCACCGACCTCAAGGTCAAGCCCGCCGACGCCTTCCCCTGTGGGGTTGGCGGCGAGGCAATGACCAAGGCTAGAGAGTCGCCCTCTCGAAAGCACGTCGGAACTGCCGCTGGATGTTCCTCGCAGCCCCTATCACGCGGATATTGACAGCCCCGTTGGAGTCCACGAACGCCATCGGCTCTGCTTCCGATTGAATGGAGGCGACTTCTTCTTCCGAAAAAGACCTGCTCCTCATTACCCCAGTAGCGACGCGGCACGACCCACACCTTCCGCGCCCCATTGGAAATGGCCTCCGCTGCCATTTTGGATGCTCTCACCTCGATGGGTTCGTCACTAGACGGTTCATTGATGCTGGGCCAGATGATGACTGCTCTGCCCGAGAAGCCTGTCATATTCTGCCTAACTCCCATGGCGATGCTACCCCCAGTCTACGCCAATGCTAGACGGGTCTGCGTGTCTCCCACGAAGTAGCGGGGGGCGACCGGCGGCAACTTAGGCCGCGTGTGCTTCGCCAGCATCTCCTGCACGCTCAGCACCTGCATCTTCGGGTACTGCTGCCCACGCAGCGTCACCCTGCCCTGTTGAGCAGCGAACACCCGCAACGCTTCTCGCGGCGGGTAGAGCGTGACCATCAGCGATGATATCCTCGCCCGCACTCTGAACAGAGGCCGGACGATGGCGAAGAACATACCTGCTCCCGCTGGCTATCATCCCATTCCTGACCGGGGGAGTGGCCTTCGTGCTGGATCCTGTTGACGGCGATCAGCTAGTCCCGCTGAGCTGTCGGACATGGGTCTATCAGCGTATCGGCAGGTCGGCGGATCCGGGTGACTACGGTGTCCATGGTGGTGCTGCGTGGTGCTGGCTGCTGCGGTGCACGGTGATCGGCCTGTTCGCCTTGGGTGCGGACGGTCGGCTATCCTAGAAGCAGGACTCCTACCTAGCCCGCTGTCTCTTGGGACACCCACCTGGGGGCTCAGATATGTCTGATCGGAGGAAGCAAACAGTGAAGAAAGGCATCGTCTCGTTGCTGGTCGCGGGAGCCCTCTTGGTGAACGTTCTCGTGGGCGGCTGCGCCGCCGATCCGACGCCAACCTCGGCACCGACCGCGACTCCGTTTCCCGCTCCCACCGCGACTCCTACGCCTACCTCTACTCCCATCCCCACGGCAACGCCGACTCCAAAACCTAAGCCGACGCCCACACCTGTGCCGGCCTCGACTGCAACCCCCGTCCCCGCCCCTACCAGAACGCCCGTTCCCCCTGCCACTCCGACACCCCGGCCAACGGCGCCACCAACGGGGTTTCCCGCCCCGATGCCACCGCCCGACCCG
>VXQP01000039.1 GCA_009838965.1 Chloroflexota bacterium
CCCCCCTAACCCCCCAAACGCCCTCACGTCCGGGCTCGTGGGCGCGGAGATGTTAATACGCCCCCGGTAGGGGGCGGGGTCGGCGGGGGCGTCGAGGTCGGCGTCGATGTTGGGACCGGCGTGGGCGTCGGCGTCCACGTCGGCTCAGGGGTCCAGGTAGGCGCAGCCGTCCATGTGGGCGCGGGTGTCCACGTGGGTGAGGCGACGGGCGTTGGGGTCGGTTCGTCTACCGATTCCTCGCCGGCGCTGTCCTGGCATGCCGCGAGCATGAGGATGGCAGCGAGGCACGCGAGGAGCGCAGCGTATGTCCATCGAGGGATCAACGAGCCGGCTCCGTGCGCCTACGACACTTCCTTGCCGCCGTTGACCGCGATGAGCTGGCCGGTGATGAAGTCCGCGTCGTCGGAGAAGAGGAACGCGACGGTGCCCGCGAGGTCGCTCGGCACGCCGCGGCGTCCGAACGCCCGCGACGCTTCCTCGGTGGCCTCATCGCCGGTGAGCGAGGGGTCCTGGTCCGTGCCACCGGGCGCGAGCGTGTTGACGTTGATGTTGTGCTCACCGAGTTCGCGACAGATGGCGCGGGTGAACGCCATCACCGCGCCCTTGGACGCGACGTAGTGCGGGTTGCTGTCGCGCACGTTGTTGGACGTGCGGAGCATAGTGGTGGACCCGACGTTGACGATCTTTCCGCCGCCCTGGTCGCGCATGTAGGGGAAGACGGCGCGCACGCAGAGGAACGTCCCGCGCGCGTTCACCGAGAAGACCTTGTCCCACCAGTCCGGGTCGACATCCATGAGCGAGGGCCCGGTGATGTTCCGCATCAGGCCGGCGTTGTTGAGCAGGCCGTCGATGCGTCCGAAGCGTTCGACGGTCTGGCGCGCCAACGCCATCGTCTCTTCCTCGCTCGAAACGTCGATGTTGAGCGGGAGCACTTCGGCGCCCTCAGCCTCGCAGAGGCGCGCCGTCTCCGAGCAATCGAGCACGTCGGCGACGGTGAGCTTCGCGCCCTCCTTCGCGAGCCGCACGGCGTAAGCCTGCCCGAGGTGGCGAGCCGCGCCGGTAACGATGATGACCTTGCCTTCCAGGCGCATACGTCGCCTCCTGTGTCAGTCCCGGTCAGCCGAGGATGACCATGTGCACTTCGCCGGGGCCGTGCACGCCGATGGTGAGCGTCTGCTCGATGTCCGCCGTGCGGGACGGCCCGGAGATGAAGTTGAAGTAATTGGTTGCACGCCCGCGGGCCTGCATGCGGTTCAGCCGGGTGACAGCGAAGAAGTCGTCCAGCGTTTCGAGCACCTGCTCCGGCTCGATGAGCAGGATGAGCCTGGGCGGCGCGAGCGAGGCGAGGCGGGCCACTCCCTTGCGCGGTATCACGGCGCAGCTCGCCGTCTCCGCGATGGCGTAGGAGACGCCCGTAACGCCCATGTCCGCCCGGAACGCCATGTCGCGCAGCGCTCCCCGGCTCCGGGATCTACCGGACGCGAGAATCGCGGGGGAAACGCCCACCGAGCGAAGCGCGGTGTCGATGTTCACGCGCTTGAACACGTCCTCGGCGGAGCGGACGAGATTCTTCACTCCCGATTGCTGCGCGATCTCCGCGACGATGCTCGCGGCCTCCTCCGCGTCGCCCGCCCTGCGGACGTTCCAAGAGGCAGCCGCGGCGGTCCGCGCGAGACGGTCCAGCGTAGGGCTCCTGCGCGCCTCGTTCCTTGCAACGATGGTACGCACCTTCTCCTGCTGGCGCATGGCGTTCGACTTGAGCGACGGGTGATCGGGCATGTGGACGATGGGCTCAGTGCGTCCGAGCGCCGAGCGGACGCGCAGCAGGAAAGCCGCCTTGTTCGGGTGCTCTTCCGGCGTCGGGGCCACGGTCTACCTCTGCTCCATCCCGTTGGGGTGAACGTTGTCCTGTGCGAGTTCCTCTCGCCAGAGCCGTGCGAACGACTTCGGGGCAGGCGCCGGGAAGTCGCGGCTCGCTGTCCAGCCGCTCACCATCGGCGCGAACGGCAGTTTGCGAACCTTGCCTCCGCGCGCGAACGGACGCGTGAGCAGCCTGCCAAGGTTCGCCTTGCCCTCCAACGCTCTGCGGTTCCGCATCGCGCCGTGCCACTGGCCGACGAACAGGCGCTCCATCCAGGTCGTGCTCCGTTCGCCCAAGGCGCCTTCCGCAACCTTGTGGCGGAGGTGCAGAAGCAGACGCGGGATGTCTATCTTCACGGGACAGACGTCCTTGCAGGTGCCGCAGAGCGTCGAGGCGTAGGGCAGGTCGCGAGCGACCTTCATGTTGGTCATGGGCGGCGTGACGACCGCGCCGATGGGACCGGAGTAGACCCAGCCGTAGGCGTGTCCACCTATCTTCTGATACACGGGACAGTGGTTCAGGCATGCGCCGCAGCGGATGCAGCGCAACGCCTCCCGCATCACCTCGTCGCGCAGCAGGTTGAGCCGTCCATTGTCCACGAATACGAGGTGGAACTCCTCCGGCCCGTCCTCATCGCTCGGGGCGCGCGGTCCGCCGACGAACGTGTTGTAGCTCGTGATGCGCTGACCGGTGGCGGAACGGGGCAGTAGGCGCAGGAAGAGCGCCAGATCCTCGATGGCGGGGACGATCTTCTCCATGCCCGCGAGGACGACGTGGATGCGCGGAGCGGATGTAGTCATCCGCCCGTTCCCTTCGTTCGTGACGAGGCAGACGGTGCCGGTCTCGGCCACGACGAAGTTCGCGCCGCTGATGCCCATGTCCGCCGCGGCGAACTTCTCACGCAGGGCGTCGCGTGCATACACGCACAGGCGCTTTATGTCCTGCGTCGGCGCGGTCTTCAGCCACTCCTGGAAGAGTGAGGAGACCTCCTGCCGCGTCTTGTGCATCGCCGGGGCGATGATGTGGAACGGCGTCTCGCCCGCCAGTTGAATGATGTACTCGCCGAGGTCGGTCTCGACCGGCTCGATGCCCTCGCGCTCGAGGATATGGTTGACGCCCATCTCCTCGGAGACCATGGACTTGCTCTTGATGACGGTCTTCACGCCGTTGCGCTTCGCGATATCGAGCACGATGGCGTTCGCCTGGGCTGCATCGTCCGCGAAGTAGACGTGGCCGCCGTTCCGCCGCACGCTCTTGTCCACCATGTCGAGGTAGTAGTCGAGATGCTCCAGGGTGGACTGCTTGATAGCGGCGGCACGGGTGCGCATCGACTCCCAGCTCTCGTCGCCGAAGTCGCTCTCGATGATGTTGGCGCGTGCGCCGACGAAGTGCTCCATGACGTGCTCCAGCGCATGCTGGAGCTTCTCGTCGCGCAATGCCCTGCCGGACGCTTTCTTGAACTCAGCGCTCTTGACCTCAGCCATCAGTCCCGTCCTCGGCCAGGAGTTCGGCTATGTGCATGGCACGGACGTTCATGCCGCGCCGCTCCATCGCCCCGCGGATGTGCATCAGGCAGCCGCAGTCGTTCGCGACCACGGCGCCCGCGCCGGACTCCGCGATGTTCTTCAGCTTCTCGTCCAGAATGGCGGTCGATATCTCGGGGAACTTCACGGAAAAGAGGCCCCCGAACCCGCAGCAGGCGTTCGAGTCCTCCATCTCCTGCAACTCGATACCTCGAACGCCGCCGATGAGGTCGCGCGGAGCCTCCTTGATGCGCAACTCCCGCAGCAGGTGGCAGGCGTCGTGGTACGTGACGAGCCCCTCTGACGCCGCTCCCACATCCGACGTGCCAACGACGTTGACGATGTAGTCGGAGAGTTCGCGCGTCTTCTCACCGACGGCCTGGGCGCGCTCCAGCGTTTCGGGGTCGTCCTCGAACAGTTCGCGGTAATAGACCTTGATCATGCTGGCGCACGAGCCGGACGGGACGACGACCTGCTCCTCGTTCTCGAAAACATCCAGGAAGTGCTTCGCCACATCGGCGGCGTGGGAACGGAAGCCGCCATTGAAGGCAATCTGCCCGCAGCAGGTCTGGTCCTCAGGGAACCCAACGTCTACGCCGAGCCGGCGCAGCACCTTCACGGCTGCTACGCCGACCTCCGGGTAGAACTGGTCGACGAGACAGGTGGCACAGAACGCCGCTCGGAACTTCGGGGACTGCTGTCCCCGTTGCCGTCCGCCCGTCCTGGGCCTGCCGGATGATCGTCTGGGATATGAGGACGAACCGCGTCGTCGAGCCACGAGAGCAAGGTAGCAGAGCGCGGCAGGCGTGGCAACCGCAGTTGCCACGCCGAACCTGAGTCCTTACATGCCGGTACCGAGGATCTCCCGTCCGATCCATTCGAGGAGGGCCGGCTGCGGCCAGATAACGAACAGCACATTGTCCGCCATCACGAACTCGAACAGGAAGACGAAGCACATCGTGATGACCGCCGCGAGCACACGCCAGTAGAAGAGCCATTCGATGCGAGCAGGTGGCTGAAACTCCCGGACAGGGCGAGAGAAGAGGAGGAGCATCGGCGCGACGCCCGGCACCAACCTGAATGCCCATCCCAGGTAATCGTCCGGCCAGCCAGCCAGGAAGAGGATGGCGACGACAACCGAGAATGTCAGTGCGACGACGCCCATGACGCCCGGGATACCCGGCAAGCCGCCGACGCCCTGCGCCCCGATCGAGAGGATGTATGCGACAGTGAGCGCCACAACGACGCCGGTGGCGATGATCTGGCCGGTGTCTGCTGTGCCTATCAGTGCAGCGAGGATACCGGCCAGCGCCCCCACCACGATGCCTGCGCCGACGGCCTTGGGAAGCGGGAAACTCGCTCGCCCAAGCAGGGTGAACGGCAGGTAGCCTGCCAGCGCCATGACGCTCCATCGCAGGCCGATAGTGCCCGTCAGCAGCGCGAACATGATGAACCCGCCGGCGATGAGGAATGCTGCCTGCTTGGCGCCTGGGAGAGCCAGGCTGTGCATGCCGAGGTCCATGATCTCGGTGTGTCGGTGGCCGCGCTCCCGGAGGTGGAACATCAGTTGCACCAGGGCGAGCAGGATGATCAAGACGACCATGAGCCTCGTGAGGAACCAGGACTCGGTAGCCTCGAAGCCCAGGCTGCCCCAGTAGAACGCTATGCCTCCTGCAATGAGCAGGAAGATGGGGAAGTTCCGGATCTCAACCAGTCGCTTCATGAAGCTTGGTCGTTCTTCCTGGCCAGTGCCCGATCCACCTGCAGGCGGTTGCGCCGCCGCGGTGGAAAGCGTCTGGCTTCCCGCGGCGCGGGAGAAGAAGTAGGCGGTGGCCAGTGCAATCAGGATGAGTGCGATGGTGAGCGGCCGCAGCAGCACGCCAAGCACGTCGCTCTCGTGGCCGCCTATCGAGACCGGGTCCACCACGTTCAATGCGGAGAGGAAGTTCTCCTCGATGATGGGACCGAGGATGATGCCGAGCAGGAGCGGCGGCCTCGGCCACTGGAACAGTTTCATCATGATGCCGATGCCCATGAAGACCGCCATCACAGGAAGTGCGAGCCAGGTCGTCCAGTTGATGACCGCGGCGAGTATGGAGATGGGGATGAACACGCCCCCGATGAGCGGGTAGGGGATGCGCGTGAGCTTCGCCAACTGTCCAGTGGCAACGATGCCGATCATGGTGACGATGAAGTTGCCGATGCCGAGCGTTATGACGAAGAGGATGGTTACGTCGGCCTGGTCGCCCAGGAGTCGCGGGCCGGGAGTGAAGTCCAGCGCGATCATCGCCACCAGCACCAGAGCCCATGCAAGGCCGCCCGGAACGCCCAGCGCCAGCGTCGGGAGCGCCTGTCCCGCCTCCTTCGAGTTCTGCGCCGATTCCGCGAAGAGCACGCCGTCCAGCGAACCCTTGCCGAACTGGCTCTTGTCCTTTGTCCAGAAGATGCCGAATGCGTAGGAGAGCCAGTCGATGACGGCAGCGCCGACGCCCGGAATAGCGCCGAGCACGACGCCGAACACAGACTGGCGGACCACCATCGGCACACGCGTGAAGCCGTGGCGCGCACCACGCCACACTTCCCGCGTATTGACGACCGAGCCTGGTGGTGCAACAGGCCGGCGTGCGATGGCGAGGTCGATCATCTCCGGCAGCGCGAAGAATCCGAGCGTCACCACGATGATGGGCAGCCCTTCCCAGAGATTGGGTTGGTCGAACACGAACCGCACGTCGCCGGTGATGGCGTTGATCCCCACCGTACCGAACAGCACCCCGAGTCCGCCTGCTGCGAGTCCTCTTACCATCGCGCCCGCGCTCAGCGCGGAGACCATCGCGATGCCGAAGAACGCCACCGCCGCGATCTCGGGGAAGCCGAACAGCAGGATGACGGGCTTCACCACCGGTATCAGGATCGCGAGGACGACTGCGCCGACGAGGCCGCCCATCGCAGAGACGGCATAGACCGCACCGAGCGTATGGGCCGCTCTACCCTGGCGCGCCAGCTGGTGCCCTTCCAGGAACGTCACCTGGGTCGCGGCGGAGGGCTGGCCGAAGAGTACGGCCGGGATAGAGTCCAGCGTGTTGTTCACGCCGGTCATGGAGGCGAGCATGACGAGACCGATCGCCGCCTGGTCACCTCTGAAGAATTCGACGATGAACGGGATGGAAAGCGCCATGATGATGACGCCCGATGCGCCCGGCACCATGCCGGTGAGCCCAGCGACGAAGACCGCCACTACGACCGCGATCCAGTAGAGGGGGTCGGCCAGGTAACCTGCCGCCTGCCCGAGTTCGCTGTACAGTTCGCCCAAGGGTTGCCTCCCTGCGCGCCGTCGCGCTGCTTACCGTGCCGCATCCTGGGACGCGAAACGCCCGCCCCTCAGTGGTCGTCCTCGGCTCCTGTGGGGCGGGCGGATTCTATGCACAGGAAGGGCGGCCTGACAACCATCAGGCCGCCCTCTGGTTCATCCTATCGGACGTACTTCTCGTGCACGATCGCGAGCAACTCGTCAATCTTGTCCCGGTTGGCCTCGAAACCATTCACCATGTCGATGACGATCTGCTGAGCGGTCGCTCCGTCGGTGAACAGGTTCTTGATGCCGGTGAAGCCCTGCATGGATGCAGCGAACTCCTCGTCCGCCATGGCTGCCGCCAGAGCGTCGCGAAGCGTCTGCGTTACCTCCGGAGCCATGTTCGGCGGGCCGACGATGTTCTTTGCTATGACCGCCCTTGGCCGCATGGCGAGCCACAGTTCCAAGTCCTCACCTTCCAGGTATGTGTCGGCAACGTTCGGGCAGTGGAAGTCGGCTTCGCCGTTGTGCCCCAGGTCAAACCCGGGCACCGAGAGGTCGGCGAACGGGCGAAGGAAGCCGTCTCTGGTCCATCCCGGACGGGTGACCGGGTACTGGTCCCAGATCGTGCCGGTAACCCAGGAGTTCACGTCGCCGCGCTCAATCATCACGTACTGCTCGGCGGAGCCTGCGGCTGAGACGTTCCGAATCTCCAAGGGGATGTTGAACTTGTCAGACAGCCAGCCGATGGAGACGTTCGAACTGAGGTCGGCGGGCGTGGGTGCGCTCCAACCGACCGTGACCGCGGGGGAGGCTGAGTCGAAGGCGGAATCCATGCAGTCGTAGGGCAGTGTGCCCCGGATGACCCAGGCGCCCTCGCCGCCGGAGGTGACACCGATCATGGTGGACTCACGCACATCGAATTGCGCTTGGGGCGTGAACATGTCCGCAACGCCGGGCGTTGCCTCAATCGCGAGGGTCAGGCCGTCCGGCTTCGCATTCCAGACGAAGTTGCGCTCGACCACGACAGGCGTCAGGTTCCTGACCACTATACGGGGGCTGCCGGGGATGAACTTCGGCCACGCGCGGGACATGTAGCGCGCCTGCGCGTCGGTGCCGCCGCCAGGATTGAAGCCGACCAGCAGGCTGAGGGTCTTGCCGGCGAAGTACGCCTCGGCGTCGAAGCCGGGGTCGACCGGCAATGGAGTCGCTGTGGGGCGTGCCGTGGGGGTCGGGGTTGCCGGTGCCGCAGTGACACCTTCCGGCAAGGGAGTCGGCGTTGCCTCTTCTGTCATCATCGCCGTCGGAGTGGGCTCCGCTTCCATCATCGCCGTCGGCGTCGGCGTCGCTGCAGGGCGCGGCGTTGCCGTAGGCTCTTCGCCGCCACAGGCAGCAAGTACCAGGGAGAGCATCAGGCCGAGGGCTCCGATGACTCCGATCTTCCCGGACATCTTCACCATCCGAAACCTCCATATCGTCTGCGAACGACTATATGTAGTAAAGCCTCCGGGAATTTCCCGCAGGCCGATGTAGAACCCTATCGGTCAAGTGGGAGTGTTGTCAATTGGAGGAACCCGTTACAGTGAGAATCGGGGCTGATGCGGAGCACAAAGAGAGGCCTGTCGAACAACGGCAGGCCTCTCTCCCAAGCGTTCTGTGCGGTCGACTCAGCGCACGTATTTGTCGAACACCAATTCTGTCACCTCGTTGATCCTGTCCGAGTTAGCGATGAACGAATTGACCGTGTCGGCCAACTCCTGCTGGGCGACGTCGCCATGTGTGAAGGAGTTCTTGATGCCGGTGAATGCCTGCATCTTGGAGGCGAATTCCTCGTTCGCCATCGCGTCGGCGAGCGCCTTGCGGAGCGTCGCAGTCACCTCGTTCGGGATACCGTTCGGCCCGATGATGTTCTTGGATGCGTAGACCTGCGGTCCGCGCATCGCAACCCATAGGTCAAGGTCGTCACCCTCGAAGTACTCATCCGCGACGTTCGGGCAGTGGAAGTCCGCCTCGCCGTTGTGACCGAGGTCGAAGCCGGGGAAGGAGAGGTCGGCGAACGGGCGGATGAAGCCGCTGGCCGTCCAGCCCGGACGCGTCCGCGGGTACTGGTCCCAGATGGTGCCGGAGACCCAGGAGTTCACGTCGCCGCGCTCGATCATCACGTACTGTTCGGCGGAGCCCGCAGCAGAGACGTTCCGGATCTCGAACGGGACATTCAGCTTGTCAGCCAGCCAGCCCACAGCCACCATCGAGCCGAGGTCGGCGGGTGTCGGGGCGCTGGTGCCAACAGTCAGGACGGGATCGGTTGAGCCGAAGGCGGAATCTATGCAGTCGTATGGCAGCGTGCCACGGATGACCCACAGCCCCTCCTTGCCGGAGGTGACGCCGATCATCGTTACTTCCCGCATGTCGAACAGCGCCTGCGGGGTGAACTGGTCGAAGATACCGGCTGTCGCTTCGATAGCAAGCGTCAGGCCGTCCGGCTTCGAGTTCCAGACGAAGTTGCGCTCCACCACGACCGGTGTCAGATTCCTGACTACGATGCGGGGGTTGCCGGGGATGAACTGCGGCCAGGCGCGGGACATGTAGCGCGCCTGTGCATCGGTGCCACCGCCGGGGTTGAAGCCAACCATCAGGCTGATGGTCTTACCGGAGAAGTACGCCTCAGCATCGAAGCCGGGATCAACCGGCAATGGCGTTGCAGTGGGGCGCGGGACAGGCGTTGGGGTCGGGGCGGGGCCTGTGGTGTCGCCGGTGGGTTGCGGGGTCGGCGTAGCCTCTGCCTCCATCATCGCTGTTGGCGTTGGCTCTGCTGCCATCGCTGCCGTTGGTGTCGGGGTTGCAGCAGGACGCGGCGTGGGCGTCGGGTCTTCGCCGCCACACGCGGCGAACAGCGCGGAGAGAACGAGGGCTGCGGCCACGATCGCTCCGATCTTCCTGAACGTGTTCAGCATCCCGATAACCTCCCTGTGGTACTGCGTACGCTGGCAACACAACAAGCCTTGTGAGCGTGTGCTCGCAGGCGTGCGCAACCCTATCGGCTCATTGCAGGGGTGTCAACGCCAATTGCAAGGCCCACCCCGCATGTCGCGGGGTGGGCCTGCTCATACGTCCAGGAGTTGTCTGTTACTTGACGTACTTCTCGAACGCGATCGCCTGGATCTCTGCGATCAGGTCGAGGTTGCTCAGGAACTGCTCAGTAGTGTCGTGCAGCTCCTGCTGAGCGGTTGCGCCGTCCGTGAAGTTGTTCGGGATACCCGTGAACTTCGTCATGTTCGTTGCGAACTCTTCGTCGTTCATCGCCGCGGTGAGCGCGTCACGCAATGCCTGCAACGGACCGGCCGGGATGCCGGGCGGGCCGATGATGTTCTTCGAGGCGTAGGTGCGCGGACCGGTGATGGCGATCCATTCCTGAAGCATCTCGTCCGAGTCGAAGAAGCTCTCTGCCTTGGGGCAGTCGTACGGTCCCTCTGCATTCGACCCCAACTCATAGCCGGGGAACGAGAGGTCCACGAACGGGCGCAGGAAGCCGTCCCTGATCCAGCCGGGCCGCGTGATGGGCAGCTGGGCCCAGACGGTTGAAGACGTCCAGGAGTTCACGTCGCCGCGCTCCAGCATGAGGTACTGCTCTGCAGACCCTGCTGCGGCAACGTTTCGTATCTCAAGCGGGATGTTGTAGTGGTCTGCGAACCATGGAATGGATACCAGTGAGCCAAGGTCAGCGGGAGTGGGAACACTGGATCCTATGGTCAGCACCGGACCGGTCGCGTTGAATGCGGAGTCGACACAGTCGTAGGGCAGGTTGCCACGGATCATCCAGAACTGGTCCTTGCCCGAGGTCACACCGATCATGGAGACCTCCCGCATGTCGTACTGGGCCGCTGGGGTAACCTGGTCGAAGATGCCTGCTGTGGCTTCGACGGAGATCGTCAGTCCGTCCGGCTTGGCGTTCCAGACGAAGTTCCGCTGCACGACGTTCGGCGTCAGGTTTCTGACGACGATGCGCGGGTTGCCGGGGATGTACTCCGACCATGCACGGGACATGAACCGCGCCTGTGCGTCGGTGCCGCCGCCGGGGTTGAAGCCGACCATCATGCTGATGGTCTTGCCGCTGAAGTACGCCTCGGCATCGAAACCGGGGTCAACCGGCAACGGGGTAGCAGTCGGGC
>VXQP01000017.1 GCA_009838965.1 Chloroflexota bacterium
GCCGGGGGCTAAACCCCCCCCCCCCGCCAACCCTCACCCCCCAGCCTGTATAATCGCGGGGCAGCCGGAGACGGCGCCCCGCTCCCATGTCAGACGTACTCACCATCCGCGTTCCCGCGACCACAGCGAACCTCGGGCCAGGCTTCGACTGCCTCGGCATGGCGCTGTCGCTCTGGAACACGATGCGCGTGGGCTGGGCCGACAATCCAACGCTCAGCCTGCACGGGCTGGGCGCGGAGCACCTGCGCCGCGACCCCGGCAACCTGATGTACCGCTCCGCCGAGCGCGTGCTCATCGAAACCGGCAACGCCGGGCGCAGCCTCTCGATAGAGGCGTGGCAGGAGATACCGCTCAGCAGGGGGCTCGGCAGCAGTTCGGCGGCCATCGTGGGCGGCATCTACGCCGCGAACGCGCTGCTCGGCTACCCCCTCTCGCCGCACCGGCTGCTGGAGCTGGCAACGGAGATCGAGGGGCACCCGGACAACGTGGCGCCGGCGCTCATGGGCGGCATGAGCATCGTCGTCGCGGACGGCACGACGGTGCACGCGGCGCCCGTCCCGGTGCCGAAGGACTTGCAGTGCGTCGTCTACATCCCCGATACGCCGATGGCGACGCACGAGGCCCGGAACATCCTCGGCCCCGAGGTCCCGCGCGCGGACGCCGTCTTCAACGCCGGCCGCACCGCCCTGCTCGTGGCGAGCCTCACGCTGGACAGGCCGGAGTACCTCCGGCTGGCGACCCAAGACAGGCTGCACCAACCGCAGCGTCAGCAGGTGTACCGCCAGATGAAGGTCATCTTCGACCACGCTCTGGCGGCTGGCGCGCGCGGGGTCTTCCTCTCCGGCGCGGGGTCGTCCGTCGTCGCGTTCACGAAACAGGGCGAGAACCGGGCGTTCACCATCGGCTACGAGATGGCGGACGCGGGCGACAAGTCCGGCCTCACCGGCACCTTCCAGGTGCTGAAGCCCGCGCGGGGCGGGGCGGAAGTGATACCGCACCCCAAGGGACTCGAGTAGATGGCCGTCCTGGTGCAGAAGTACGGCGGCACGTCCGTCGGCGACGCAGCGAAGATCCGCCACGTTGCAGAGCGCATCGCGGCAGCGCGGCGCGCGGGCAACAGCATCGCGGTCGTGGTCTCTGCGATGGGGGACACGACCGACCGGCTTATCGACCTTGCGGAGTCGATCAGCGCCGCGCCGGATCCGCGCGAACTGGACGTGCTGCTCTCGACCGGGGAGCTGGTCTCCTGCACGCTCGTCACGATGGCGCTCCGGGAGATCGGGGAAGAGGCCGTGAGCATGAGCGGGGCGCAGGCGGGCATCCGCACGGACACTGCGCACGGAAGCGCCTCCATCGTCGAGTTCGACGCGGAGCGCGTGCAGCAGGCGCTGGACGCGGGGCGCATCGTCATCGTCGCGGGGTTCCAGGGCGTCACGCACGAGATGGACGTGACGACGCTGGGGCGCGGAGGGTCGGACACGACGGCCGTCGCCCTGGCAGCCGCACTGGGGGCCGAGCGGTGCGAGGTGTACACGGACGTGGACGGCATCTACACCGCCGACCCTCGCATCGTGCCGGACGCCCGCAAGCTGTCGGAGATCGGCTACGAGGAGATGCTGGAACTGGCGAGCTACGGCGCGAAGATGCATCCGCGCTCGATAGAGCTGGCGGCCTGGTACAACACGCCCGTGCTGGTGGCGTCGAGCGCGCGGGACGTGCCGGGCACGCTGATCCATGAGGTTGCGCCGGAAGGAGAAGGGATGGAAGTCGCCAACAAAGTGCGGGGAGTGACCTACGAGCGCGGGGTGGCGCGCATCACGCTGCGCGCCGTGCCGGACCGTCCCGGCATCGCCGCCGCGGTGTTCGAGCCGCTGGCGGAGTCCAACATCAGCGTGGACACCATCGTCCAGAACGCAAGCGCCGAGCGGCTCACCGACCTCTCTTTCACCGTCGACCGGAGCGACCTGCGCTCGGCGCTGGAGGTGACGGAGGGCGTCGCCGGGACCATCGGCGCGGGGGAGTGCGTCTCGCACGACAACCTGGGACAGGTGAGCATCGTCGGCACCGGCATGCAGAACGCACCGGGCGTCGCCGCAGTCATGTTCTCCGCGCTCGCGGAGGCGGGCGTCAATATCGAGATGATCACGACGTCGCAGATACGCATCACGTGCGTCGTGGACGAGGCACAGGTGAATGACGCCGTGCGTACACTGCACGACGCGTTCGAACTGGGTGAGGGGTAGGAAGGAGCGGAGGCCTAGACCGAGAGCATCCGCTTGTTCTGCATGGTGCGGAGGCAGCGGGTGCAGACTTTCATCCGCTTGGTCTTGCCGCCGATGGTCAGCATGGCGCGCTGGATGTTCGGGAAGAACCAGCGGTTCGTGTGCCGGTTCGAGTGGCTGACGTTCTTGCCCGCCCGGCGGCGGGCTCCGCATAGTTCACAGCTGGCCATGACGCTCTCTGTCGCCGGACTACCCGGCGGGGTTAGAATGCGCGCACCCTCAACGAGGCGCAGACGCATAGTGTAGCACGCTCTCGCGCCGCTGGCGAACCCATGAACGAACAGGCCTCTCTCACGTTCGACGCGCAGGACTTCCGTCAGCTCATCCTCGCCGGCGCAGGCTGTCTCGAAGTCAACGTCGACGCCATCAATGCGCTCAACGTCTTCCCGGTGCCGGACGGCGACACCGGCATCAACATGCTGCTGACGCTGCGCGCCGCGACCTCCGCAGAGGTGCCTGACGCCGCGTCGGCCACCGTTAGCTCGATGAGCAGCGCGATCGCGCGCGGGGCGCTGCTCGGCGCCCGCGGCAACAGCGGCGTCATCTTCTCCCAGTTCATGAAGGGACTCGCCGGCGGGCTGGCGGAGTGCGAACGCGCGGACGGTGCAGCGTTCGCGACGGCGCTGCAGGCCGCAGCCGACGCGGGCTACCAGGCGGTCGGCAACCCGGTCGAGGGTACGATGCTGAGCGTCATGCGGGCAGCGGCAGAGGCCGTCCATCCGCCGGATGGCACGGCGGGCCCGCCGGACGTGCTGCGCGCCGCCTACGAGGCCGCCGAGCGCGCGCTGGCGTACACGCCGGAACAGCTGCCCGTGCTCAAGCAGGCGGGTGTCGTGGACGCGGGCGGCCAGGGCGTCGTGGCGTTCCTCGCGGGGATGGTCAACCTCGTCAGCGAGGAGCAGATAGTCCTGCGCATCACCGCGCCCGAGGGCGGGCTGGAAAGCGCTGCCGCGAACGTGAGCCACGAGTTCCTCGAGCACACGGAAGAGGAGATGTACGGCTACTGCACACAGTTCGTCGTGCAGGGTGAAGGGCTCGACCCGGACGCGGTGCGCGAGCAGGTGATGGCGATGGCGGCATCGACGGTCGTCGTGGGCGACGACCGCATCGTGCGCGTCCACGCGCACGCGGAGGACCCGGGTCCGCTGCTGAGCATAGGGGCGGCGCTGGGCGCGCTCGACCAGATCAACATCCAGAACATGGACCTGCAGCACCAGGAGTTCATGTCGCTCCACGGCTACGGTGAGGGTACGCCGGAGCAGGCCGAGGCCACGGAACTCGCGGTCATACCAGTCGCGCCGGGCGACGGCATCGCGCGCGTCTTCCTCAGCCTCGGAGCGGTCGCGACGGTCTCCGGCGGCCAGACGATGAACCCGAGCGCGGCGGACATCATCGCCGCAGTGCAGAAGACGAACGCCGCATTCACCATCGTGCTGCCGAACAACAAGAACATCGTGCTCGCGGCGGAACAGGCGGCGGAGCTCTCCGACACGCCCATCGCCGTCGTCCCATCGCGCAACATCGCACAGGGCATGGCAGCGATGCTGGCGTTCAATCCCGACCTTGACGGCGAGGAGAACGCCGAGGCGATGCGGGGCGCGCTGGACAGCGTGCGGTCAGGCGAAATCACGACGGCAGTGCGCTCCACAACGATAGACGGCGTGGACGTCCAGGAGGGACAGGCGATAGCGATACTCGACGGAGAGCTCGCCGCAGCCGCGGCAAGTCCGAACGACGCGCTCGCCGCGATGCTGGACGCCGCCGAACTCGACGACGGGGCGCTGGTGACGCTCTTCTACGGAGCAGGGCTGGCCGAGGAGACGGCGGAAGCAGCAGGGGCAGCCATCGGCGCGCGCACCGGCGGCATCGAGGTGGAAGTACACGAAGGCGGGCAACCGCACTATCATTACCTGGTCTCCATCGAGTAGAGACAAGGAGGACAGCATGGCAGTCAAAGTCGTAACCGACAGCGCCTCGGACATACCGGCGGAACTCGCTGAGGAGCTCGGCATCTCCATCGTGCCCTGCACGGTCTTCTTCGGCGCGGATGGGTTCAAGGACGGGGTGGAGATCAGCAAAGAGGAGTTCTTCCACCGGCTGACCACGGGCAACGTCATGCCCACGACGACGCAGCCGTCGGTGGGGGACTTCCTTGACGTCTACAGACCGCTTGCGGAGGCAGGACACGACATCGTGTCGGTGCACGTTTCGGGCAAGCTGAGCGGAACAGTCAACTCAGCGCGACTCGCCGCCCAGGAACTGCCTGACGCCACGGTGGAGACCGTGGACACGGAACTGGCCTCGATGGGAGTCGCGCTCGCGGCGAAGGCCGCCGCAGACGCAGTCAGCGCAGGCGCAGACGCGGCAGGGGCAGCCGAGGCCGCCCGCAATGCCGCCGCCAGCACCGAGGTTTTCGTCGTTCCGGACACGCTGGAGTACCTGAAGCGCGGAGGCCGCATCGGCGGGGCGCAGGCGCTGCTGGGGTCGCTGCTCTCCATGAAGCCGGTGCTGAAGCTGGTGGACGGCGAAGTGCACCCGCATGAGAAGGTCCGTACCAAGGCCAAGGCGGTACAACGCATGCGCGAGATCGCTGCGTCCGGAGGGCCATACCGCGAGGCAGCAGTGATGCACTGGGTCAGCGACGAGGAAGCCAACGCCATGGTTGAGCATATCGCCCAGTTCACGGCGAACCCGGTCGTCAGCGGTTCGATCGGGGCGTCTATCGGCGCGCACGCGGGTCCCGGCGTGCTCGGCTTCGCACTCGTGAAAGAGGGGTAGCGGCGGGAGGTCTACTCGCCCGAAGCCTCGACCGCGGACTCGATGTGCACGATATGCGCGGGGCCGTCCGGTTGCAGAGTGATGGCGACGAGGTCAACGCGCCACGAAGAACCAATCCGCCCGTGTTGAGCTAGGTACTGCTGCGCGGTCATCACGAGCCGGGCCTGCTTCCGGGGAGTCAGCGACTCCTCCGGCGTGCCGTAGGCTGTGCTGCGCTTCGTCCGCACTTCCACAAACACCGTCGCCAGGCCGTCCCGCGCGACGATATCTATCTCGCCGAACCTCGTGCGAAAGTTCAGCGTCTCGATGACGAGTCCGAGCGATTCCAGGTGCGCCGCTGCGATCCGCTCGCCCTGCGCGCCGAGTTTCGAGCGCGGGCTAGGCATCGGTGAACAGCGTCAGTCTGAACGGGGAGAACGTGCGCCGGTGCACCGGCGACGGCCCCTTCTCCGCAACCGCGGCGAGATGCCGGGCGGACGCGTAGCCCTTGTGCGCGCTGAGGCCATAGCCGGGATAGCGCCTGTCCAGCCGCCGCATCACCCTGTCGCGGTAGACCTTCGCGACGATGGAGGCCGCAGCGATGGCAGTGCAGAGCGCGTCACCCTTCACGATGGCGGTGCACGGCTTGCGCTTCCAGTCGAGGGGGAAGGCGTCCACGAGCACGTGATCGGGAGGTTCGTCGAGGCATTCGAGCGCCCGGCGCATCGCGATGCGGGAGGCGGGCGCGATGCCCTCGCTGTCGATCTCCTCGTTGCTCGCCTCACCGATCCCGATGGCAAGGGCGACGCCGCGCACGAGCCGGTCGGCGCGGCGCAACTCGGTGGGCTTGAGCGTCTTGCTGTCGCGCAGGAGCGGCAGGTCGTCATGCTCGAATCCGGTCAGGTCCGGGAGGACGACAGCGCCGGCGACGACCGGCCCGGCGATAGGGCCCCGTCCGACCTCGTCCACGCCCGCGACGCGCGCGTAGCCTTCCAGCAGGAGGCGGCGCTCCTCGTTCTGCGTAGGGATCGGATGTCCGTTCGTCGTCCGGCCTCAGACGGCAGCCGGTGCCCCGGCCAAGCCGTTCTTCTCAACGATGGATGGCAGCCATGCTTCCGCCGGACCCTCTATAAAACCACCGCCGAGCACACGGTCGCCGTCGTAGAAGACAGCGGCCTGACCCGGCGTGATGGCCCGCTGCGGCTCGTCAAACCATAGCACCGCGCCGTCGCCGTCGTGGTGGAGGACGGCCGAGGCAGGGCGTCCGTTGTAGCGTATACGGGCGGAGACTCGGCGCCTGTCAGCGGGACGGGTGCCCGCGACGTAGCGGACGTCACCCACCCGCACACCGTGCCGGAGCAGGTCCCGGCTTCCACCCACGGTGATGCGCCGTGTCTCAGGGTCGACAGCGGTAACGAAGACCTTCTCGCCCTCGGGCAGACCAAGAGCCGACGGCGCAACGCCGATGCCGCGCCGCTGGCCGACGGTGTAGAACTCGATGCCCGCATGCTCGCCGACGACGCGGCCTGCCGCGTCCACAACCTCGCCCGGCTCCGGCGCGGACTCCTTCCGCATGAAGCGCCGGTAGTCGCCGCTGGGGATGAAGCAGATCTCCTGGCTGTCCGCCTTGCCGGCGAGGTGGAACCCGGCTTCTCTCGCCAGCGCGCGGATCTCCTCCTTGGCGTAGCCGCCCACCGGCAGCAACACGCGTGCCAGCTGCTCCTGGCCGAGTCCGAACAGCACGTAGGACTGGTCCTTCCACTCGTCCACGCCCTGCCTGAGCGTCCACGCGCCGTTGGAGGCGTCGAGTTCGATGCGGGCGTAGTGACCGGTGGCGACGTAGTCGGCGTCCATCATCGCGGCGCGCTGCATGAGGAAGTCGAACTTGATGCGGTCGTTGCAGGCGATACACGGGTGCGGCGTGCGCCCGCGCTCGTACTCGCTCACGAAGTAGGCGACGACGTGCTCACGGAACTCGCGCCGGGCGTCGACGACGTAGTGCGGCACGCCCAGCGCCTGGCAGACGCGGCGGGCGTCCTCGATGTCCTGGATGGAGCAGCAGCCCTGGTGGTCCGGCGATATGTCGTCCTCATCCGCCGACCAGAGCCGCATCGTGACGCCGATAACGTCGTATCCCTGCCGGTGCAGCAGGTATGCCGCGACCGACGAGTCGACGCCGCCCGACATCGCGGCGATGATGCGCTTCCCTCGTTCCGCTGTGCCGTCGTTCGTTCCCATACGCTGCGGCGACCTCCCGCCGCCGGTGTCCATGATAGCAGCGCCCCGCCTATAATCTCCCCGCATGGCAACGCAGCAGAGCACACCCCCGGACGCGGGCGCAGCGGCACGCCAAGCCGTAGACACCGCGTCAGATAAGCAAGGCTCCAACATCGTGCTGCTGGACGTGCGGGGAGTGTCCGCGTTCGCCGACTACATGGTCGTGCTCACGGCAGGCAGCGTACGGCAGTTGAACGCCCTCTCGGAGGACCTGATCGAGGCAGTGGAGAAGGCAGGGCCTTCGCTCCACCACCGCGAGGGCTCCGCAGAGTCCGGCTGGGTGCTCCTCGACTTCGGCGACGTGGTGGTACACGTCTTCAGCGAGGAGCAGCGGGACTTCTACCGGCTGGAGCAGGTGTGGCGGGCAGGCAGAGAGCTCGTCAGGATTCAGTGACCCAGGACTCGATCTCGCGGGAGTACTCCAGCAGGTCGCCGTCCTCGAAGAAGATGGCGAGTTCCCGCTCCGCGGACTCCGGCGAGTCGGAGCCGTGTATCAGGTTCCGCCCGATGTCCACCGCCAGGTCGCCGCGAATGGTGCCGGGCTCCGCGTTCTGGGGGTTCGTGGCCCCCATCGTCTTGCGCACGACCTCCACCGCGTTCTTGCCTTCCACCGCCATCGCGACGATCGGACGGGACATCATGAACGAGGCGAGCCCCGCGAAGAACGGCTTCTCAACGTGCTCGGCGTAGTGTAGCTGCGCGGTCGGCATGTCCATCTGCATCAGCTTCATGCCGACTATCTTCAGTCCACGGTCTTCCAATCGAGAGATGATCCTGCCCGCGAGGCCGCGCTGGAGCGCATCCGGTTTGAGCAGAACGAGAGAACGCTCGGACAAGAGTGATTACTCCTTCGCGCCGCTGAGCCGGGGCGCCAGCGGGCTCACAAGATGACCCGTCGCAGCGAGGCGGCGGGTTTTCGTAGGCTATCACAACGGGCGTGCCTAGCCGCCCGAGACGGGTTTCGGCGCACCCGGAGGCGTGATGCGCGGTGAGCGGAGGTAGCGCGGAGCGATGGCCGTCGCGCTGCCTGCCTCGCCCAACGCCAGCATCGCCGCACCGAGCTCCGCCGCGCCCGACAGGCGCGCCAGCGGTGCGGACTCGACGACGAACCACGCATCGGTGCCCATGCGCTCACGCAACGCCTCTTCCACGTCAGCCGCCGACTCGCCGCAGAAGAGCGTGCCGCCGGACTGCGCGGCTGCAAACTCAGCGATGGGGGAGACCTGCTCCTCGGTCAGCGCACTCCACGAGCCGTCATCCATGCCATAGACGGCCCAGGCGACCACTCCCCTGCCCGCAGGAAGCACCGAGCAGATGCGCTCCGCCGTCAACCGGTAGGGATACGCCGAGGCTTCAAGCGTACTCACCCCGGCCACCGGAAGCGACCAAGCCACCGCCAGCCCCTTCGCAACGCCGATGCCGGTGCGCAGCGCGCTGAACCCGCCGGGCCCGACGCTCACCACGACGCCGTCCAACGCATCCGGCGCGACGCCTTCCGCTTCCGTGAGCCACCGGACCGCAGGCATGAGCTCCGCAGTGTGGTTGTTGCGGGAGCGCCACGAGACGGAGCGCGACAGCCCGTCCCGCCAGACCGCCGCCGCCCCATAGCGCGTGGAGGTGTCTATGACGAGGTACGCCGTCATCCCGCCTCCGCCTGCAACGCGGCGAGCAGCCGGACGTAGCGCTCGCCGTGCGGCTCCAGTGTCAGCACCCGGGCATCCGGCGCGTCGCCGAAAGCGATACCGACCGCGAGGTGCTCGTCCGGAAAGACGGCCTGCGCCTGCTCGGGCCATTCGACCACGCACGCTCCTTCCTCCAGCATCTCGCCGAACGCCAGATCGTCTATCTCCAGGTCGCCTCCATCCATCCGGAAGAGGTCCACGTGGTAGACGGGGATGCGGCCCTGGTACTCGTGCACGAGCACGAACGTCGGGCTGTGCGCGTAGCCGGTCACGCCCGCTCCCCAGGCGACGCCCTGCGTCAGCGTCGTCTTGCCTGCGCCGAGCGTCCCGCGCAGCAGGTAGAGGTCGCCGGGCTCCGCGAGCGCGCCGAGCCTGCGCCCGAGCGCCTGCGTCTCCTCCGCACTGTACGTTTCGAACCGCGTATCCGTCACCGCAAGTGCTCCCATCCTTCGACTTCGATTGAGACAGGTTCGCCACGCCCCGCGACGAACGATATCCTGCCGACGGGGCCCTCTGTGATCTCACCGATAACCGCGCTGCCGGGGACCTCGGACACGGCCGCCTGCACGAGGTCCGACGGGCCGGTGAACAGCAGCTCGTAGTCCTCGCCGCCGCCCAATGCCATCCGCAGCGCATCCGGGCGGAACTCGCTCCGGAGCGCATCCGCGACAGGCACGTGCTCAATCTCGACCCGCGCCGCGACGCCGGACGCTTTCGTGAGTTTCGGCAGGTCGGCGGCGAGCCCGTCCGACAGGTCCATCGCACAGCGCACGCCGACACGGCGGAGCACGACGCCTGCGTCCGTCCGCGCCGCGGGCCTGCGGTGCGCCAGCGCAAGCGCCTGTCGCGCGGGGGTGTCCAGCTCGGCGCCGCTCTCCAACAGAAGCAGCCCGCCGCGCGAGCCGCCGAGCGGGCCGGTGACGGCGAGCGCGTCGCCGGGGCGGGCTGCGGACCGGGACAGCGGCGTTGCGCTGCACACGCCGGTCATGGCGATGGTAACGAACGGTACGGGCGAGCCGACGATGTCTCCGCCCATCAGCTCCGTCCCGTAGACGGCGCACGCTTCCAGCACCCCGTCGTACAGCGCGTCAACGTTGCTCACGTCGAGGTCAGCGGGCAGGCCAAGCGTTACCAGACCAGCGAAGGGCGAACCGCCCATAGCGGCGATGTCGCTCACGTTGGAGACCCACACCTTCCAGCCCACGTCCGCCCATGACGCGGTGGACGTGCGGAAATGGACGCCCTCGACCATCGTATCGGTCGTGGCGGCCTGCACGCCGGCCACACGCCACGCCGCAGCGTCGTCCCCGATAGCAGTGATGACACGCCCGCCCATCGTCTGCAGCGGGCTGGCGCGGCGCACGCGCTCGACGATGCGCTCGATGAGCGCCGTTTCACCCAGTTCTCCGACCGTGGTCATGAGGGCATTATCGCAAAAGCGCGCGGCGAGCGACGGGGCGTATACTGGTTGCAGGGCAACATGTCACGACTATCCCTCACCACTCTGCTTGTCGCCGCCTTCCTCGTAGCAGGGTGCACCTCCACGGCCTACACGCCCGAACCGCCCACACCGACCCCGACGCACACCCCGACCCCTGGCTCGTAT
>VXQP01000069.1:0-7119 GCA_009838965.1 Chloroflexota bacterium
CCGGGCTCAACCCCCACAACCCCACCCCCGGTTACTCCGGCCCGGCGCCGCTTGCCGTGCCCCAACCCCCCGCCCGAGGGCACCGCCTGGCGGCGTCGGCCGCACCCAACACGGGTGCGGGCGACGCGCTCGATGCCTCTGAAGCGCGGGTGCGTTTCATCGAGGCGATGGACGACGACCTCAACAGCCCGCAGGCGGTCGCCGCTCTCTTCGACCTGGCGCGCGACATCAACCGGGGCTCCACGGAAGGTCAGGACGTCGCCTCGGCCCAGGAGACGCTCTGTGAACTGACCGCCGTGCTGGGCCTGACGCTCGAGGAGCGCGAAGCCTCGGTCGACGCGGACCTCGCTGCACGGGTAGCGGCGCTCGTCGAGGAGCGTGCCGTCCTGCGTTCCGCCCGCGACTTCGCCGGCGCCGACGCCGTCCGCGACCGGCTCACCGCCATGGGCGTCGAGCTCACGGACTCCCCCTCCGGCACCACCTGGCGCGTCGTCGGGTAGGCTGGCCTGCGGACATGAGCACCACGTCTGCTACCGAGCTTCGCGACGCCCTCGCTGCCATCGTGGGCGGGGAGTACGTGCTGACCGACGACGAGTCCCGCGAGCGGCTGTCGTTCGATGCGGTGACGGCGCACCGGCTCGGCGGACGCTCGGAGTTGGCATCGGCACGCGTGGACGCGGTGGTGCGGCCAGCGGTCACGGAGGAGGTCGCTGCGGTGGTCTCGTTCGCGTCGGAGCGCGGCATCCCGGTCGTGCCCTACGGCGGCGGCACCGGCGTGATGGGCGCGGTCGTGCCGGTGTGCGGCGGCATCGCGCTCGACCTCCGCCGCATGAACGGCATCCTTGCAGTAAACCGTGAGGACAGGACGGCCCGCGTGCAGCCCGGCGCCTACCTCGCCGACCTCGATGCCGCCGCCCGCGACCACGGCATGATGCTGGGGCATGATCCGTGGAGCGTGCCGATCGCTACCGTCGGCGGTGCGATCTCGACGGACAGCGTCGGCTACCGCGCCAGCAGGTACGGCTCGATGGGGCAGCAGATACGTGCGCTCGAGGTGGTGCTGGGGAGCGGCGAAGTCGTGCGAACGCGGCCCATCCAGCGGCAGAGCAGCGGCCCGATGCTGAAAGGGCTGTTCGCCGGGGCTGAGGGCACGATGGGCGTCATCACGGAGGCTACGATTGACCTGCGCGTGCTTCCGGAGGCGCGTGAGTTCGCGTCGGTGGGGTTCGACACGTTCGAGCAGGGTTACCCGGTCGTTGCGCGGCTGTTCGACATCGGCCTCGTGCCCGCGCTGATAGACCTCACCGAGGAATCGGGTACCCCGGAGAACGCCGCGCCCTGCATCCTCTACCTCGGCTTCGAGGGCTACCGCGAGCAGGTGGAGGCGCAGCGGAGCCGCACTATGGTGGAGGCGCTGGCGGCGGGCGGGCGCGACCTCGGCCCCGGCCCGACGCGCGAGTACTGGGAGACGCGGCACGCTGTAGCTGAACGCTGGCGCGACCACACCCGTCCACTGCGCCCGACCGAACGCTGGAAGGAGCAGCGCTGGCGCTACGCCGACTATCTGCACGTGGCGATGCCGGTCTCGCGGGTGCTCGCTTACAAGCGCACCTGCGAGGAGACCGCCGCCTGCTACGGCCTCGACATACGCGAGTCCGCCGTCTGGACGCACCCTGAGCTCTTCTCCGTGTTCGTACGCGTTCCGCAGGGTGAGAGCAACGGCGAAGCATCGGCTGCGGCGCTGCGGCATGCGGTCGACGCCATGCTTGAGGAGGCGCTGCGCCTCGGTGGAGGAGTCGAGTACTGCCACGGCCTCGGCGTGAAGTTGGGCGGCTGGGCCGAGCGGGAGTGGGGCGACGCACTGTTGCTCGCCCGCCGGCTCAAGCGTGCGGTCGACCCCAACGGCATCCTGAACCCGGAGAAGCTGGGGCTGTGAGCTTTCCGCTCGTCGTGGTCGCGGGCGCAACCGGCGCCATCGGCGCTGAAGTCGTACGGGAGTTGCAGTCCCGTGGCACCCGCATCCGTGCGCTGGTCCGTGAGCCCGCACGCCTGACCACGGAGCCGGAGGAGATATTCGTCGGCAACCTGCTCAACCCGCGGACGCTGGAAGGGTCGTGCGCAGGCGCGGACGCCGTCGTCTCGTGCGCGGGTGCGAGCTTCGCGTCGAAGTTGTTCACCTACAAGGCCGAGGCGTTCTTTGCAGTGGACGACGGAGGCAATCGAAGCCTGCTGCGTGAGGCTGAGGAAGCGGGAGTGCGGCGGTTCGGGTACGTCTCCGTGTACGGTGGGCGTTTCCTCGGCATGATGGAGTATGTCCGGGCGCACGAGTCGTTCGCCGCCGCGATGCGCCTGTCCTCCATCGACCACCTGATCGTGCGCCCGACCGTCACGTTCGCCCGGCTCTCCCCGCTGGTGGAGCACGCACGGAAGCGCGGGAAGCTGTCGATAGTTGGCACGGGGCAGGCGCAGACGAACCCTGTTCATGAGGCGGACGTGGCGAAGGCGCTCGCCGATGGTTTGGAAGGGCGAGAAGAGGAGGTGGACGTCGGCGGGCCGGAAGTGCTGACCTGGGAGGAGATAGCCGGGATGGCTGCGGCCGCTGCCGGAGATGCGGACGTGCGCTTCTCCTACCTGTGGCGGGCGCAGTTGCGGGCAGCGTTCAGGCGGTTCACGGGACGGCACGGGTACGACTCGGCGGTCTACCGGATCGCGGAGTCGGCGGTCGACATGGTCGCGCCTGTGGTCGGTGACCGGCGGCTGGAGGACTACTTCGCGTCGCTGGGGGCTAGGTGATGGTCAGGTTGAGGACTGCGAGGATGACGAAGATGACGCCCAGTCCGATGGTGAACTGGAAGAGCGTGCGCTCAACCCCACGCCGCGTCCGGTAGGATTGGATGGAGCCTGCGCCGAAGAGGCCACCCCCCGCGCCGCGCACCTGCATGAGGATGCTCGCCACGAGCAGCACGACCACGATGATTACTGCGAAACTGATGTAGGTTCCCAAGTGCTCCCCCTAGCTTTTCATCGTGTCCAACTGCTCGACGATGAGGCCGGCCACGACCGACGGGTTGGCATTGCCGCGCGTCGCCTTCATTACCTGTCCTACGAGAAACTTGGCCGCGGTCTCCTTCCCCGCCAGATAGTCTGCAACCGCCTGGGGGTTCCCGTCTATGGCCTGAGCGACCGCATCAGCGAGCGCGTTCGAGTCCGAGATCTGAACGAGCCCGAGGTCGGCTACGACCTCCTTCGCGGATTTGCCCGTGTGGAACATTTCCTCGATGGCACGCTTTCCCTGAGGCGTGCCGAGCGCTCCGCTCTCCAGCATGCCCAGCAGCTCCGCGAGCCGCTCCGGCGTCACCGGCGATCCGTGGATGTCGGTGTGCGTCTCGTTGGCGAGGCGTCCCAGTTCAGTGAGCGTCCAGTTCGCTGCGGCCTTGGTCGTTGCGTCCGAGCTGCCGTTCGCCCTGGCATGCCGGACGGTGGCCTCAAAGTAGTCGGCCAGGCCGGGCGTTGCGGTAAGGAGCGTGGCGTCGTAGACCGGAAGACCGTACTCGTCAACGAATCGCTGCCTGCGCTCCTCCGGTAGTTCCGGAAGTAGCTCCTCTATCCCGGCAACCCATGCAGGGTTCACGTTGAGCGGCGGCAGGTCCGGCTCCGGGAAGTAGCGGTAGTCGTTCGCCTCTTCCTTGCTGCGGAGCGAGGTTGTGACGCCCTTGTCTTCCAGCCAACCGCGCGTCTCCTGTACGACGCGTCCGCCGGACTCCAGCACCTTCGCCTGGCGCTCGACCTCATGCTCGATGGCGCGGAAGACCGATCGGAACGAGTTCATGTTCTTGACCTCGACCTTCGTGCCGAATGTGCTGCTGCCCTTCGGGCGGATGCTGACGTTGGCGTCACACCGGAACGAGCCCTCGTCCATGTTGGCGGTCGAGACCCCGAGGTAACGGAGGATGGACTGGTAGGACATTAGGTACTGCCGGGCCTCTTCCGCAGAACGGATGTCCGGCCGGCTGACCATCTCCACGAGCGGAACGCCGGAGCGGTTCACGTCCACGAGCGAATAGCCCTCGCCGGTGGCAGGGTCGGTCAGGTGGCTCAGCTTGGCGACGTCCTCCTCCATGTGGACGCGCTCAATGCCGACACGGCGGCGCTCGCCGTCCACGCTCACGTCCAGGTAGCCATCCGAACAGAGGGGGAGGTCGTACTGCGATATCTGGTATCCCTTCATCAGGTCGGGGTAGGGGTAGTTCTTGCGGTCGAACTTGCTGTGAGGCGCGATGCTGCAGTGCAGCGCCAGCCCGATCATGATGATGGAGCGGATCGCCTCGCGATTGATGACGGGCAGAGAGCCAGGCAGCCCGAGACACACCGGACAGACGCGGGTGTTGGGCTCGGCGTCCTGGTAGTCGGCGGGGCATGCGCAGTACATCTTGCTGTCGGTTCGCAGCTGCGCGTGCACTTCGAGGCCGATGACTGGTTCGTACTCGGTCATGGGGCTTCGATTATAGCGCAGGGCATGTCGGGAGCGGGGCGCGCCAAGAGCAGCGGCGCGTTGAGAGAGCGCGCGAGTACAATTCCGGTATGACGACTGACTACGGCAGGGTGAACGCGCCGGACTTCCCCGCGGATGCCGATTGGCTGAACACGGACCGCCCGCTGCGGCTGTCCGACTTCGCAGGGAAACTGCTGCTGCTCGATTTCTGGACGTACTGCTGCATCAACTGCATGCACCTCTTGCCGACGCTCCGGCGGCTGGAGCGCGAGTTCCCGGAGGAGCTCGCCGTGGTGGGCGTGCACACCGCGAAGTTCGACGAGGAGCGCGCTACGGAGAACGTGCGCCAGGCCGTGATGCGCTACGGGATACGCCACCCCGTGCTCAACGACGCTTCGATGGAGACCTGGCGGCAGTACGCCGTGCGCGCCTGGCCGACGCTGATGTTCGTGGACCCGGCTGGAAGAGTCATCGGGAAGGTGGAAGGCGAGTTGGGATTCGAGCAGGGCGCGGAGTTGATCCGCAAGATGCTGGAGGTCTTTCGCGCCGAGGGAACGCTCAGGCCCGGGCCTCAGGCGTACGACGTGGAGACCCCTCGCTCCGGCGTGCTCTGCTACCCCGGCAAGGTGCTTGCCGACCCTGTCGGAGAGCGGCTGTTCATCGCGGACTCCGGCCATCACCGCGTACTCGTTACCGACCCGGACGGTGAGATACAGACGGTCATCGGCAGCGGAGACGAGGGTTTCGTGGACGGCGTGCCGGAAGGCGCGCGCTTCAGCAACCCGCAAGGCATGGCGCTGGCGGATGAAGTGCTGTACGTCGCCGACACGGGTAACCACGCTATCCGTTCGGTAGACCTCGAGATGGCGGTGGTCGAGACGGTGGCGGGGACGGGCGAACGCGGGATCGGGAGGGTCGATGGCGGGCCTGGGCCCACGGTCCCGTTGCGCTCGCCGTGGGACGTGGCACTCGTCGGGAGAAGGCTGTTCATCGCGATGGCGGGCGGCCACCAGCTGTGGATGTACGACCTGGAGAACGGCCTGGTGCAGGCGATCGCGGGCACCGGCGGCGAAGGCATCGTTGATGGGCCACCCGAAGATGCGCTGCTTGCACAACCCAGCGGCATCGCCGCTGATGAGGATGGCGTGCTCTTCTTCGCGGACAGCGAGACGAGCGCGATACGCCAAGCCGACCTCATCACTGCGCATCAGGTCACTACACTGGTCGGCGCGGGTCTGTTCGACTTCGGTGACGTGGATGGGGCCACGTCATCGGCGCGGATGCAGCATCCGCTCGGCGTTGCGGTTCAAGGGGGAGTGATCTACGTCGCGGATACGTACAACAACAAGATCAAGCGTGTGGGAACGGAGACGTTCGCGGTCGCAACAATGGCAGGCACTGGGGAGCCGGGTTATGAGGACGGAGCGTTTGCATCGTCGCGGTTCCATGAACCGGGTGGATTGAGCATATGGGGCGGAAAGATATTCGTGGCAGACACGAACAACCATGCGGTGCGCGTACTCGACGTCGCCAGCGGGACTGTTTCGACACTGCCTGTCGATTTCTAGACAGGTGGAGAACCCATGGAGTGAAACGGGCAATCGCCAGCCGTTCTTGAGCGTTAGCCTTCAGGAGGCGAGAACCGCTTTCGCAGCCAGAGCGCGGAGCCCAGGAGCGCAAGTACGATAGCTGTCTGGAGCACAACGGTCGTCACGGTACCAAGTGTGCTCTGGAAGCTGAAGTACACGACCATGAGCAGAGCGAAGAGGCCTATGAAAACGAGTCCAGGGCGCATGGACCACCTTTGTTGCTAGCAGGCATAGCCGCCTGATTCTACGCCGGTTAACAATAGCATACTTCTATGTAAATTGCACAAGATATCCGATCGATGCTGAAGTGATGTTCTCCATTCCGTGTGTATGTCGCAGGTTCTGTAGCACGTTCCCGGTCTACACATGCGGTTATTAACGAGCGCGTGGAGGCTTCGCCAGCAGCACGATAACACCCGATGCTCCCCATGCCAGAGCGGCCGTGAGGAACGCGAGCGTATAGCCGCCCTGTAGGTCGTAAAGCGCGCCGAACAGGATCGGCCCCGCCGCGCCAGTACCCATGACGATTGGTCTGAAGAGGCTGTTCACCGCACCGAGGTGTGCTCTGCCGAAGTAGTTGGCGGTCAGCAGAGTACGCAGGATGAGGTAGCCACCCATGATGAAACCGGCCATGAACATGACGGGTATCAGCGCAGCCATCCCCCGCACGTTCAGAAAGACCATGATGAGCACGGCGGTTGCGACGGAGACACCTCCCAAGAGATAGCGGGCCGGGTAGCGTTCGCCGAGCAGTCCCCAGCCGGGCCGCACCAGCCCTGACACGAGTCCGTATATGGCGATGCCGAACGACGCTTCCGCGGGTCCGAACCCTGTCTCAATGAGGAAGGGGTGCCAGTTGCTCTGAAAGCCTGTGATTCCGAGCCCGACCAGACTGAATGCTGCAAGCAGCAGCCAGAATGCCGGTGTTCGGAGCGCCTCCCGGCGTGTCAGCGAACGTTCGTCGGTCACCGGTTCAGCGCGAGGCCGGCCGGCCTCGCGGGGTGGGCCGCCCGCCGGCAGCACTCCCCCCTACGCCGG